>JAFZWK010000045.1 GCA_017617335.1 Bacteroidaceae bacterium
AATAATAATATAAAAATTAACCCCATTCTCCTTGAAACGCAAAATCAAAAATCGAAATGAAACATGTAACATGTAACATCGTTCTGTTGTATAAGGGAGGGGATTTGTTCTTAAACGTACAGATTTTTTCTCTTTCTTCCTTTCATGAACTGCCTGGCATCCTCTAACCTCTTTGTGCTATGTATTGCAAAAAATCTGTCCTGACGGACAAACAAATGCGTGGGAAATTTGGAGAAGTCAAAAAAAATGTGTATCTTTGTACCAAGAAACTAATTGAATAAGGTATTAAGAAGAAATGAGCAAAATGAAGGGATTTTTCTTGGCAATTCTCATGCTGATGCCCATGCTGGTTGCTGGCCAGACGGCAGAGATGGTGAAGCCTTCCGACATTGCCGCTACAGGCAAGAACTACGTGAATAACCGCGCTCCGCTGCGTCCTAATGTTTTCCTGAAACTGCCTGCTGGGGCTGTGACTCCCCGCGGATGGGTGGGCGAGATGCTTCAGCGCCAGAAGGATGGTTTGGCTGGTCGCTTGGGTGAGATCAGTGACTGGCTCGACAAGCAGGGCAATGCCTGGCTCGAGAGTGGTGGCTCGCACGGATGGGAGGAGGTTCCCTACTGGCTGCGCGGCTACAGCAACATGGCGTACATACTGGGCGACAAGGCTTTGCTGGATGAGGCGAAGTTCTGGATTGAGGCTATCATCAAGAGTGCTCAGCCTGACGGATACTTTGGTCCTGTGAACGAGAAGAAGGACGGGCGCCGTGAGCTGTGGGCAAACATGCTGGCTCTGCAAATCCTGCAGGACTACTACGAGTACAGCGGGGATGAACGTGTGCTCAGCGTGATGAAGGGCTATTTCCAGTGGCAGCTGAACTATCCAGAAGAGAAGTTCCTGCGTGACTACTGGGAGAACAGCCGTGGAGGTGACAACCTGCTGAGCGTGATCTGGCTCTACAATCGTACGGGTGACAGCTTCCTTCTGGACTTGATGAAGAAGGTGCATCGCTGTACTGCCAACTGGATGCTGGAGAGCGGACTGCCCAACTGGCACAACGTGAACGTGGCAGAGTGTTTCCGCGAGCCTGCCGAGTACTGGGTTGTCTCAGGCGATGAGAAGGCGCTGAGGGCAACCTACAACGACTACGACCTGATTCGCCGCATCTATGGGCAGGTGCCTGGCGGCATGTTTGGAGCCGACGAGAATGCCCGCCACGGGTACATCGACCCGCGTCAGGGCACAGAGACCTGCGGCTTCGTGGAGCAGATGCTTTCCGATGAGATACTGATGGCGATGACGGGCGACCTGAAGTGGATAGAGAACCTCGAGGATGTGGCCTTCAACAGCTATCCTGCCTCGATGACAGAGGACCTGCGTGCGCTGCGCTACCTGACTTGCCCCAACATGGTGCAGTCCGACAGCAACAACCATGCTCCTGGCGTAGACAATGGCGGTCCCTTCTTCTGCATGAATCCTTTCAGCAGCAGATGCTGTCAGCACAATCACTCGATGGGTTGGCCCTACTATGCCGAGAATCTGGTGCTGGCCAGTGCCGACGGTGGTGCTGCCGTGCTGACCTATTCGGATTGCGAGGCTCGCGTGAAGGTGGCAGATGGCCAGGAGGTTATCCTTGACGAATCGACCCATTATCCTTTCAGCGAGGACATCGAGATCACCATCCGTGGGCTGAAGAAGAACACGAGCGTGAGCTTCCCTCTATACCTTCGTATTCCCACCTGGACGACTGGCGCCCACGTGGAGGTCAACGGCAAGACGGTCGGCTGCCAGGTAAAGAAAGGTCTGCTTCGCTTGAAGAACGAGTGGAAGAATGGCGATCAGGTGAAGCTCTTTTTCCCCATGCGGCTGAGCAAGCGCGTGTGGGCGCTGAACAAGAACAGCGTCACGGTGGATTACGGTCCTCTGACTCTGAGCCTGAAGATCAATGAGCGCTACGAGAAGAAGGACAGCAAGGCTACAGCCATTGGCGATTCCCATTGGCAGAAGGATGCCGATGCCAGCCTGTGGCCTACCTTCGAGATCTATGCCGACAGTCCCTGGAACTATGCCCTTGTTGCCAATCTGAGGAACATGAAAGTCGAGAAGCTGGAATGGCCTGATGACAACTATCCCTTCAATCTGGAGTCCGTTCCTCTGCGTGTGAAGGCAAAGGGTGCCCGCGTTCCAAGCTGGGGTCAGGACGCTACAGGCCTGTGCCAGGTATTGCCTGACGCGAAGGCTCCACGCGGCAAGGTAGAGGACATCACGCTGGTTCCCATGGGTGCCGCCCGTCTGAGGATCACAGCATTTCCCCCCGTTCAAGGATTCCAATAATGTCAAAAAAAAACATACGAGAGAAATATATACCTAAAAAACGAAGCAAAATTAGAAAAAGCAAGATGAGAAAGCTATTATCCGCCGCACTGTTCGCCTTGACAATCATGGCAAGTGCCCAAACGTCAGAGTTCTTCAAACCCTACGCAAGCACTGACCTGCGTCTGCCCTCTGTCCCCCTGATCGTGAATGACCCTTACTTCAGTATCTGGTCACCCTTTGACAAACTGACAGACGGCACCACCCGCCACTGGACAGACGACGAGAAACCTCTTCTGGGTCTGCTTCGCGTGGACGGTACCACCTACCGTTTCCTGGGCTCCCCTCAAGAGTACACCCTGAGCGCCATCGCCCCCATGACAGACGAAGAGATCTGGGAAGGCGAGTTTACAAGAGAGAAGCCTGCCAATGACTGGGCGAAAGAGGACTTTGATGCCAGCAAGTGGCAGAAGAAACGTGCCGCTTTCGGCTCACGCGACCTGGAAAATGTCAACACCGTTTGGGATGACCAGAACAGCGACATCTACGTGCGCCGTACCATCGAGCTGACAGCAGACCAACTCAATGAGGACCTTTATCTGAAATATTCCCATGACGACGTGTTTGAGCTTTTCGTCAATGGCACGCGCGTGGCAGAAACAGGCGAGACGTGGGTGAATGGCGTTGTGCTGCACGTGGATGCGAATATCAAGAAACTCTTCCATGCAGGCAAGAACGTGATTGCTGCCCATTGCCACAACACCACAGGCGGAGCCTACACGGATTACGGACTCTACAAGAACGTGCGCCCCAAGATGGACGAGCTGAAGGTGGCAGTCCAGAAGAGTGTGGACGTCTTGGCAACCAATACCTATTATACAATGGTATGCGGTCCAGTGGAACTGGATCTGGTATTCACGGCTCCCATGCTGATTGACGACTATGACCTGATCTCCACCCCCATCAACTACATCTCTTATCAAGTGCGTTCCACCGATGGTCAGAAACATGACGTGCAGCTGTATCTCGAGGCAACTCCCATGCAGGGCATCGACCGTGTCTCCCAGGCTACCGTGACCAGCATGGGAATGGAGGAAGGTGTGCGCTATGTGCGTACAGGTTCTGTGGAGCAGCCCATCCTGGCAAGGAAGGGTGACGGTATCCGCATCGACTGGGGTTATTTCTACATGCCTGCCATCAATGGACAGATAGGCATGGGGCCTCAGACAGAAATCGAGTCGGCTTTCATACGTGAAGGTCGCATCAGGGTGCAGGGCCAGCGCAACGGAAACGCCCAGCAGCGCCCTGCAGGACAGCGTGGCTTCGGCTTCAATCGCGAGATTATTGCCCGCCGTGCCTCGGAATGGCCAGCCTTGGCTTACATGCACGACTTTGGCAACGTGGAGACTGCCAGCAGCTTCACCATGCTTGGCTATGACGAGATACAGGACATCGAGTATATGTACAATCGCTACAAGGGCTATTGGGCTCACAATGGTCAGGTAAGCATCTTCAATGCCTTCAAGAACCTGCAGAGCCGCTACAGCAGCATCATGTCTCGCTGCCGTGCCTTCGACAAGCAAATCTACGAAGATGGCGCTGCATCAGGCGGCAAGGAATATGCTGAGATCCTGAGTGCCTCGTATCGTCACGTGATGGCTGCCCACAAACTCTTTGAGGACAAGGATGGCAACCTTTTGTGGTTCTCGAAGGAGAACAATTCAAACGGTTGTGTCAATACGGTTGACCTGACCTATCCAGAGGCTCCTCTGGTTCTTGTCTATAATCCTGAACTCCAGAAGGCCATGATGACCAGTATCTTCGATTACAGCAAGAGCGGTCGATGGACCAAGCCTTTCGCTGCACATGACTTGGGAACCTATCCCATTGCGAATGGTCAGGTCTATGGCGGCGATATGCCTCTCGAGGAAGCTGGCAACATGATTACTTTGGCTGCCATGCTTTGCAAGCTCGATGGCAACGCTTCTTACGTGGAACCTTATTGGGACATCATCACCACGTGGGCCGATTATCTGGTAGAGAATGGTCAAGATCCTGAGAACCAGCTCTGTACTGATGACTTTGCAGGCCACTGGGCCCACAACTGCAACCTTTCCCTGAAGGCTATATGTGGAGTGGCTGGCTACAGCGAGATGGCTCGTCTTCGTGGCGACGCTGAGGTGGCTGACAGATACCTGGCAAAGGCGAAGGAGATGGCAAAGAAGTGGGAAGAGATGGCGCTGGAAGGAGATCACTACCGTTTGGCATTCGACCGCAAGAACACCTGGAGCCAGAAGTACAACATGGTATGGGATAAGTTGTGGAAGCTGGGTCTCTTCTCAGACAAGGTTTATGAGCGTGAGATCAAGTACTACCTGAAGGTTCAGAACAAGTATGGTCTCCCCTTGGATTGCCGCAAGGACTACACCAAGTCAGACTGGATCATGTGGACTGCAGCCATGTCACCTGACCAAGAGACTTTCCAGAAGTTCGTATCTCCATTGTGGAAGTACATCAATGAGACCAAGTCACGCGTTCCCATCAGCGACTGGAGCGACACCAAGACTGCCAACATGGTAGGATTCAAGGCTCGCAGCGTAATTGGAGGTTACTGGATGAGAGTCTTGGCTGACAAACTCGATAAATGATAGAATGATTCAAAACTGAGAATATTCAATAAGGTTATGAGATACTTTTCTTCTTCGATTCTGGTTCTTTGTGTGGCTGTCATAATGATGACAGGATGTCAGGATGACAAGAAAGCCCTGTTCCGTCCGTATGCCAGCACAGACCTGCGTTTGCCTGCCGTGCCCCTTGTTGTGAACGATCCCTATTTCTCAATATGGTCACCTTACGACCAGTTGACAGATGGTCCTACTTGCCACTGGACAGAACACGAGAAACCTCTGTTGGGTCTTCTGCGCGTAGACGGCACCGTTTACCGTTTCCTGGGCGCTCAGCAAGAATTCATCCTGAGTTCGATAGCCCCAATGGCTGACGAGGAACAATGGGAAGGAATGGCTGCATACGAGGTGAAGAGCAACGGATGGCAGGAAGAAGAATACGATGCCACAGGATGGGTCAGACAGAAGGCTGCATGGGGCTCAACCGATCATCGATACGTCAGTACTCGATGGTCCTGCGAACCAGGAGACGTTTATATCCGTCGCGAAATAAAGCTTACTGCCGACCAACTGCAGGAAGACCTTTATCTGAAATATTCTCACGATGATGTGTTCGAACTCTACATCAACGGCACAGAGGTGGTGAATACTGGTTTCACGTGGGTTGACAACGTGGTTCTGCATCTCAACGATTCTCTGAAAAGCCTTTTCCACGAAGGTCGCAACATCATCGCTGCTCATTGTCATAATACAATCGGAAGCCAGTATGCCGACTTTGGGTTGTATAAGAACGTGCGGCCTGAGGGCGTGATTGCTGAGCCTGCAGTCCAAAAGAGCGTTGACGTGTTGGCTACCAATACCTACTACACCTTTGCTTGTGGCCCTGTGGAACTCGATGTGGTTTTCACCGCTCCCATGCTGATTAACGATTACGAGCTGCTCTCCACTCCCATCAACTACATCTCTTATCAGGTGCGTTCCACTGATGGAAAGAAGCACGACGTGCAGTTCTATCTGGGTGCCACTCCATTGCAAAGCGTGAACCATGAGTTCCAGCCCACAGTCAGCAGTATTGGAGAAGAAGAGGATGTGAGGTATGTGCGTACAGGTACCATCGAACAACCCATCCTTGCCAAAAGCGACGATGACATCTGCATCGATTGGGGTTATTTCTATCTGCCTGCCATCAATGGCGAGGTGACACTGACACGAGGTGGTGAGGCTGAGACCGTCTTTGCCGAGACGGGAACTCTGCCTATGACAGATACCACCATCGTGGCACGTTCGCCAGGAGAGATGCCCACACTGGCTTTCTCCAATGACCTGGGTAAAGTGAAGACCGCAAGCAGTTATGTTATAGTAGCTTATGATGAGGTGTGGGACATCGAGTATATGTACAAGCACTACAAGGCATATTGGGCCCACAATGGTCAAATCTCCATCTTCGAGGCATTCCGTCGTATGGGCGAAAGGTATCTGGACATCATGAAACGGTGTCGCCAACTGGACGCTCGGATTTATGATGATGGTATGGCTGCAGGTGGAAAAGAGTATGCTGAACTCCTGAGTGGCTCTTATCGTCATGTCATCGCTGCCCACAAGCTGTTTCAGGATGATGAGGGTCACCTGCTTTGGTTCTCGAAGGAGAATGATTCCAATGGATGCGTAAACACCGTTGATGTCACTTATCCTTCCGTTCCTCTGTTCCTTCTCTATAATCCTGAATTTGTGAAGGGCATGCTCACCAGTATCTTCGAGTATAGCCTCACTGGGTGTTGGACTCGTCCTTATCCCTCACATGACTTGGGTACCTATCCTTTGGCCAATGGACGTTTCAACGGAGATCAGGGCATGCCTGTCGAGGAGGCTGGCAATATGTTGATATTGAGTGCAGTACTGTGCGAGATGGATGGAAACACAAAGTATGTGGAACCTTATTGGGAGCTGCTCACCACGTGGGTGGAATACCTTCAGAACTGCGGAGTAGATCCTGAGGATCAGCTTTGTACGGACGATTTCACAGGTCGATTGGCTCACAATTGCAACCTTTCAGTGAAGTCTACCCTTGGCATCATGGGCTACAGTAAACTGTTGGCTTTGCGTGGAGACAAGGAAGGAGTTGCTGAATATGAGGCTTTGGCTCGACAGATGGCGAAGGAGTGGGAAGAGAAGGCTCGCGATGGTGACCATTATCGCTTGGCTTTTGACCGTCCTGACACGTGGAGCCAGAAATACAACATGGTATGGGATAAGCTGTGGGGCACTCATCTTTTCTCTGATGAGGTTGTAAAGACTGAACTGGACTATTATCTGACAAAGCAGAACAAGTATGGATTGCCGCTCGACTGCCGTGCTGACTTTACCAAGAGCGATTGGGTGATGTGGACTGCCGCCATGTCTCCTGACACGGAAACTTTCCGTCGCTTCCTCATCCCTCTCTACGATTACGTCAACGAGAGCGAAAGCCGTGTGCCTATCAGTGATTGGCACGATACGAAGACTGGTAGCCGTGTCCGCTTCAAGGCTCGCAGCGTGATTGGTGGATACTGGATGAAAGTGCTGGTAGACAAACAGAAGAAATAAGAAGGGGTGACGCCTCTGCATCTTCTCCTCAGCAGATGAATTTCCTGATAGCTTTTGCCACTCCATCCTGATCGATGGAATCTGTGACATAGTCTGCTTGCGATTTCACGTATTCGTTGGCGTTTCCCATCGCTACTCCCAACGCGACGTGTTGTAGCATTTCTACGTCATTTCCTCCGTCTCCGAAAGCCATGGTTTCTTTCAAGTCAATTCCCAGATGATGAATTATGGCATCGATGCCTGTAGCTTTATTGTTCCCCTGGGCAATCACATCAGCGAAAGAAGGGTGCCAGCGATGGGCGACACAATGGGGGAGAATGTCGTGCATCAGCTGAGGTTCCTCTTGTTCAGAGAAGAAGGCAATAATCTCCAACACATCCATTTGCAAGGCCTCTTCAGCAGGAGCCATCTCGAAAAGAGGCACTTTCAATGCGTTGTAAATCTTACGCGATTCCTCGTTGTGGCAAGTCAGGAAAGCGCGGTCAGGAGAGGTGAAGGCAACAGGCATGTCGTGTTTCTGGCAGAATTTCACCATTCGTTGCAGATCATCCTGATCAATGGATTTCTTATAGATAGTCTCGCCACTGCTCAGCATGCAATGTGCTCCTGTGAAAGAGATGATTCCATCGTATTCCAACTCACCAAGATTGTCGATGAAGGGTAGGGGACGACCTGTTGCAATGAAGACCTGTATGCCTCGTTGACGCACTTCATGCACAGCCTCGAGGGTGGATTTTGGGATACCATGCTCCTGTATGGAGACCAGCGTACCATCGATATCAAAGAAGATTGCCTTTATGTTCATGTGTATTTCCTCAGATTATTTTAGATTCAAGAGAAAGCCTCCACTTCGACAGAATAATGGCCATAGATGTATTCCACCACTAAACGTCCGTATTTGCCTTGTTGCGTCAATAGTTGAGCCACCATACCCATTGTCATTCGCCAGTTAATCTCGATGCAGGGACAAACACCTTGCTGGCATAGCATCATGTCGATACCTACAGGACCACGATAGTCGAAACAGGTGAGATACTGCGTCCACCATTGTCGTACCTCCATCAGGATCTGAGGAGGAACGTACTGCATGAGCCATTGAAGTTTCTGTCCCTCTGGAGCTACCCAGTTGCCCAGATAAGCTCCTGCCTCGTTGGTATAGAAAAGCGAGAGTCCTCGATATTCCACGCCGCCTTGCCCATCAAGCCAGAACTCCAGCGCGAAGTCACACAGACGCTGCAGGAACTCTTCTACGATGACGCTGCCTTGCTGTCGCAGGATATTCTGACACCAGCCATCCAGATTGGGTGCATCGCTTGCCATCAATCCACGTCCGCTGCTGCTCCAGGGAGACTTCAGCAAGGCTTTGGGGTATTGACTGATGGCTTGGTGTATCTCATCCAGACTTGAGCAGACCTGTGAATGTCCGCACAGATGGTCGCCAGCCACTCCGTCAGTTCTCATTTGAGTCAAGGCTTCCACAGCTGTCTGACGGTTCGAGAGTTGGCGTATCTGTTTCATCTGTTCCTCCGTAGGAAGAAACTCGTCTGTCACGCCAGCTTGGCGCAATTGATGGATGAGAGCTGGGCTCCATCCCCAAGGCAGAATCTCGTCGCCCGAATGTAACTCAAGAGAATGTTTGCCATCCCATACGATATCCTCCTCATTGGCCCACCATTGTGGCAACCAGTACAATTCGTCCCTCATCTGCCGTATGATGGCTGGGGGAGTGTACCCAGGTTGGCCGTCAGCTAAGGCCATATCATTCTCAGGATTGAAAATATAGGCTTTCATGCTGCAAAGGTACGTATTTTATTTTGTGGTTAAGCAAAAAAGCTGTAAATTTGTCAAAAGAAAACAAAACCGATAAAATGAGACAAATAGATTGCTTTATTCCGTGGCAAAGTGACGCGCAGGTTGCCCAGACTTTGCAGCAGTTGCGTCAGGATGCCAACGTGGGCGAGATCCATCTCCTCAAAGAAGACGGACCTGGCAACACGGAGACTCTAAAATGGATTGCTCAGCGTGCTAAGGCCGACTATGTTCTGCTCTATACGAAATACGATACCCTACAGCTGGGCTATCATGCCCTGTCGCGTCTGCTGACGGTTGCTGAGGATAGTCGCGTCCTGATGATTTATGCAGATCATCACGTTGTGACGCCCGATGGAACACGTAGCCCCATGCCCCTTATCGACTATCAGCTTGGTTCCGTACGCGACGATTTCCAAATGGGTTCCGTATTGCTTCTGCAAACCAGTATCCTCAAGGAATACATGGCTCAGGGAAATCTGCATCCTTACCATTATGCAGCTCTTTATGACCTTCGCCTTTTTATCAGTCGACGCTGTCTTCCTCTGCATGTGGACGAATACCTGTATACTGAGGTGGAACAGGATACCCGATTGAGTGGTCAGAAACAGTTTGACTACGTTGATCCGCGCAACCGTTCCCGTCAACTTGAGATGGAACATGCCTGCACTTATCATCTGCAGGCCCTGAATGCCTATCTGCATGGCGATGAATATGATGAGGTGAAATTGCAGGAGGGGCAGTTCGCTGTGGAGGCTACTGTGGTGATTCCTGTCAGAAACCGTGTGCGCACCATTGAGGATGCCATTCGAAGTGTGCTGGAACAGGAAACCACCTTCCCTTTCAACTTGATAGTAGTGGACAATGGTAGTACCGATGGAACCACTGAGGCCATTGATAAGTTCAGCAGCGATGCCAGAGTAATCCACATTATTCCAGATCGTGATGATTTGGGTATAGGAGGATGCTGGAATCTGGCCGTGCATCATCCTCAGGTGGGACGTTTTGTGGTGCAGCTGGACAGCGATGACCTCTATAGCAGTCCTCAGACGCTGCAACGCATGGTAGATGCCTTCTACGAACAGGGAGCCGCTATGGTGATAGGTTCTTACAGGATGTGTAATTTCCAGTTAGAAACCTTGCCTCCAGGGCTGATTGATCATAAGGAGTGGACTTTGATGAATGGTCGCAACAATGCTCTTCGCATCAATGGTTTGGGGGCTCCTCGCGCCTTCTTTACTCCCGTTTTGTTGAAACATCAGATCCCCAATACCAGTTACGGGGAAGACTATGCACTTGGCTTGATGATCAGTCGCCGCTATCGCATTGGACGCATTTTTGACGAGGTATATCTGTGCCGCAGATGGGAAGGCAATAGTGATGCGGCTCTGTCGCAGGATAAGATTAACAAGAACAATACCTACAAGGATCATTTGCGCACATTGGAGATTCTGGCTCGACAGAACCTGAACAAACAATGGCAACGCGTTGTAAGCGAAGAGGAGATTGAGGTTTTTTTTCGGCAAGAAATGGCGCAATGGCCTGAAGCTGCCGAGCGCTACCAAGCTTTGAAGGAAAAGGTACAGACACGCGAGTTGTCCTTAGATAAGAATATGTTGATGGCTCAATGGAATCCTGCCCGTATGGTCAGCACAGGTGCCAAGACGGATGCCAAATCCATTCGTGAGCGTCCTTGTTTCCTTTGCAACCACAACCGTCCTCCACAGCAGGGGGCGTTGACGACGGAGGGACATTATCAAATCTTGGTGAATCCATTCCCCATCCTGCCTGAGCATTTCACTATTTCTGCCCGTAGGCATTGTCCTCAAAATGTTTACAGCCATTTTGCCACCATGCAAAAGTTGGCTTGGAACATGCCCAATCATATTGTTTTCTATAATGGGCCGCAATGTGGTGCCTCGTGTCCCGATCACATGCATCTGCAGGCTGGTAGCAGAGGGTTGATTCCTTTGGAACGTGACTGGAATGTTTACGTGAAGGACTTGGAGAAGCTATATCCCTTAACGGATGTTGAAACTATCCGTATGGAAGGGTCAGGCAATGTTGAAGACCATTGTGGACTTTATCTTCTGAAGAGTTTTGTGTGTCCTGTCTTTGTGATACGGAGCTTATCTGCCGATTCAGAGAGTATCCTCTGCCAGCGTGTCTATAAGGCTTTGCCTGTGATAGAGGGTGAGACAGAGCCTCGCATGAATCTCATTTGCTGGCGTCAGAAGAATGGAGAGGGGGAGCCTGACGAGATTGTCACTTTGCTCTTTCCTCGTTCGAAGCATCGCCCTGAGTGCTATTATGCAGAGGGAGACGGGCAACTGATGATTAGCCCAGGTGCCCTGGATATGGGAGGTCTGTTGATCACTCCCCGCGAAGAGGATTTTCAGCGTATTACGGCTCAATGGGCTTCCGATATCCTGCAGGAAGTCACTCTGTCTTATACTCAGTTGGAACCTGTGATAGCTCAGCTTACTGAGACTCCTGTCTGCAGGAACGACAAGGAATCTGATGAGAAGGAATCCTTGAAGATTATGGAGGCAGAGCCTCAGGTCAGCGTAGGCATCATGTCGGCTCAGAAAGTCAGGTTCGATATCCAGGGTGAATATGCTGCCGAGGGGGAGTCTGTCAGCGGCGAGCAACTGGTGGAGATTCAGGATGGAGGCATCAAGTGGAACGACAGCATCTATCGTGAGTTGACCTTTCATCCAAAGAGCAAGGATTCTGTCTTTACTTTACACGAAGTGACCATCGGAGTGAAATTCCATTGGGAACGTCAGGAATCAGAGACTTTCACGGGCACATTACGCTTTGTGGTAGACGAGGATAAGATTGTGGCTATCAATCTGTTGCCAATAGATGACTATCTGACCAGCGTGATCAGCAGTGAGATGAAGGAGACCTGCAGCCTTGAGTTTCTCAAGGCTTCTGCGGTGATTAGTCGCAGTTGGCTTCTGGCTCAAATGGAGAGACGTAGGCAAAGGAGTGAAAGCAATCAGGACTTTTCCTCCTTCACACGCACCAATTCCGAGCTGATTCGATGGCAGGATCGCGAGGACCACACTATCTTTGATGTTTGTGCAGATGATCATTGCCAGCGCTATCAAGGCATCACACGAGCCACGAATCCTCGAGTGGCTGAAGCCATACGGTCCACACGTGGTCTGGTACTCACCAGCGAAGGTGAAATCTGCGATGCACGCTTCAGCAAGTGCTGCGGAGGTCAGACCAATGAATACCAATATTGCTGGGAGAATAAGCAATTTCCTTATCTGAGAAGCGTGCGTGACCCCTATTGCAATACAGACGACGAACAGGTGCTCCGTCAAGTGCTGAACGACTATGACTTGGAGACGTGTGACTTCTATCGTTGGACGGTGGACTTGACTCAGGAGGAGGTGAAGCAGTTGCTGGCAGATCACTTGAAGATGGAGTTTGGCGATATTCAGGACTTGGTGCTTTTGGAGAAAGGTCCAGGAGGACACATCAGCAAACTGAAGATTCTGGGAACCCAGCGAACTTTCATAATCGGCAAGGAATTGGAAATCCGCAAGGCGCTGAGCAAGACACATCTTAAGAGTAGTGCCTTCGAGGTGGAGCTCCTGCATGTAAAGGATGGAGTGCCAGCCACGTTCCGTTTGCATGGTGCAGGTTGGGGGCATGGAGTGGGTATGTGCCAGATAGGTGCTGCTGTGATGGGACAACAGGGATACTCCTACGAGGAGATTCTGCATCAGTACTATCAGGATATTCAAATCTGTAAACTGTACGAATAGGCTCATTCGAAAAGCCAGTGCCGCTATAGTTTAATTGTTCCTTCGAAAGACACAACGTGTTGAAACTCGTTTTTCAACGTGTCGTCTTCCCAAACTCAACACGTTGACTTCCCAATCTCAACGTGTTGTCAGAAGGCTGTTCGCGGCGGAGGGGTTTTGCGAACAGCGAACGAACGAACAGTTGAACAGTTTGCATGAGAAAACAGAAACGTAGGTTATTATAATAATAAAGGTGTTTTGAACGCACAAACGAAACTGTTTATTTGTTCGTTCGTGCGGTTTGTCAGACAGTATTGCTGTTCAGGTATGGGAGTGAAGTGTGCAAAAAAATGGGGTGTCATTTGTCCAATTGTCACGCAAAAAATTTTTTCCTGATATGTTTGACAGAGGTTTTCCTTTTGTTTTGGTTGAAATTTGGCTAACTACCCTCTGGACTGATACTGTCCCCCATAGCAGCTTTTATCTTTTTCACCCTATACCACACCGTCTGATGCGGCACGTTCATGATATGCTCTATCTCGGAATTGCTCAATCCCGCCTTCATCAGGTAGCATGTCCTTAGCAGGAAAGACTTCGGATTGGACAATTTGCTTGCCATCTCCTCGTTGAAACCTGGATAGAGGGTTTCTATGGCAGACATCAGTTCTTTCCAGTCGTTGGCGGTCAGTTTCTTGTGTCCTTGGGATGCCTTTTTGAAACTTGCGATGATTTCTTCCGCATTGTTTTCCATGTGGTCCAGCAACGCCTGCCTCATCAGTTCGCGGTTCTGCCTCGTTTTACGGTCCAGGGCCTGCTGTATTTCCCTGTACTGACTCTCCGCCTCCTCCAGGTCTGCAGTCTTTTCCTGTAGCTCGCGGTTCTTCTGCCGTATCCTCTCTCTGGCCTCCTTCAGTTTCAGGTCCTTGCCCACAATCGTTTCCAATGCCTTTTTCTTCTCGCGGTTGTAGATGGTTGTGGCAGCCAGCGAGAGGATCACCAGTGCCCCGATGGCAATGACCAGCGCCATCCGCATCCTGTCTGCCCGTTCTGTTATCCGCGCCTCAGCCTCTTTGTCCCGCATGTAGTGGAAGATCCCTCTGGCGTTCTTCGTCCATTCCGTCTGCTGCTCCTCCTGTAGCTTGTGGTTGGCCTCTCTGTATTCCAGCGCATATCGCAGGGCATTCTCCCTGTCCCCTTTCCTGTAGTATAGAGCCACGAGTTCTGACGAGGCCGAAAGTTTTCTCTTGGCATCGGTAGAGATTTGTAGGTGCTTCTCAAAATGCAGAATGGCAGAATCCGTTTCATTCTTGCACTTGAAATACTGTCCGAAAGCAGATTCGGAAAGAAAGTTCTTGGGTGCATCTCTTAGTGTTTGATAAAGTGTGTCTGCCTTGCTGCTCCCAATTATACTATACAATCTAAGCAAATCTGTTGCTATGAGATTTTTGTTATCGGACTCTTTCTCAAATACTTGATAGGCTTGGTCAGCATATTTTATACCATTGAGGGTATCCCTTGCCAAGAAATATGACGAGGCAACATCCATAATGTACCAACTGTCCACCTTGTTGCTTTCTTGTGCAATCCCCAATCCTTTCAGCGCCATCTCTATGGCTTCCTGATAGTTCTTTTGCTGACGATAGAGGTCAGAGAGCATGGAATAGCATTTCAGCCACATGGCAGTGTCCTTATCGTTCCCGTTCTCTGCCATAGAAGTTGCCTTCAGCGCATTCTCTACGGCTCTGGGGCTGTCATGCAGGCCATCATACGTGGCAGCCAGGTAGTAGTAGGCCCTCATCCGGTCTGTCTCCGTGCCGTGACAATCGAAATAGGCAACCAGCCCTTTGATGGAGTCATCGCAGGTTGGGTCTTGATAATTCTTGTGCCTCAGTCGGATGGTGAGCAGGTCGAACTTCTTTCGGGCATATTCAGGTGCCTCCGCAATGGAATCCTTGAGCCGACGGCTCCCTTCCGTCGCCGCCTTTAGATTGGAATCACTCAGCGCCCACAGGTATTCTATCCGCTCGGTCAGCCTGCTCTCCTTCGGCACGTTCCGGCAGGAGCCAATCAGAAAACTGGCGATGCCGCAGACGAGGAATGAGGTATATTTTCTCATGGACAACAGATGTTTTATCTTTCCGTTGCTGCAAATTTACCTTGTTTTCTTGGAATAACACGAAGAACTTTGTGTTTTTTTCCGTCCAACTTCGTCCCAATTTGCGGAATCAGGGCATTGTGCCGAATTTATCCGCGCCTGTTTCGGCTCGTCCAATCAACTTTCACAAGCGAATGAATATCAACGGCTTTCAACTATTAATTCGCGTCTCATAATTTATTTAACATAAAAAATGGGACAAGGTTGGATGCAATTTATTTCGTACCTCAACGAAGACATTGTAATTTTGTGTCGAAGTTAAAATCAAATCGTATTATCAACCAAATTCATTAACACTATGAAAACAAAGTTTTTTACATTTGCAATGTTTGTTGCTTACCTATGTGTTGGTTCTTCTGTCAAAGCTGAACCGGATATCATCATGATTGAGTTGGATGAAGTAGTAGACAGTCTTGGCCATGACGGTGATGGTGATGGACTAGGGGGACATCGCGGACCCATTGCTGGTGCAGTAGTCCCAACCGTTTATTACAACTCAGGTAATGACGAGCTTTCGTTTGAGACGATAGACGAGGTGTCCTTCTCCTATTATATTATGGATGAGGACGACAACACCCTCATGTCTGGTCAGCTGTCATTGTATGAGAACGACAGCACCAATGTTTCCCTTTCTTCTCTATCCCCCGGCTGCTATTCTGTAATCATCGAGTTAAACAATGTTTACTATATTGGCTATTTCACCAAGGAGGATGATTAGTCGTATAATTGTATGAGATAGAGTTGTGATTACAATAGTAACTAAAAAAAATGAATACGATGAAAAAATATTTAGCAACGGTCATCATGCTGATGTCCGCAGGTGCGGCTTGTGCCCAAGTGGAGGTCCTGGCAAACGGAACAGTAAACATCAACGACCCCTCCACGACTCCCGCAATAGTCAATATCGAAGGTATCTACATGAACCTCAAGGGAACACGCAACAGTACCGTATTATCTCCATCCAGTCTTGGACCCGTCTTGGAAGGTCAGAACAATTCAAACGGTTCTGGCTGGGCAACGGGAATCAGGGGTGTCAGTTTTGCCCATGAAGGTGCTTACGATTGCGGAGTCTATGGCCTCGCGACAGAGGGTGGGGTTTATAAGAACTTTGGTGTCATTGGCGGACTCTATTCTTCAGGTGTCAAGGGAGCGGGAATTTTTGGCACAAAAGGATGGCATGACCTGACAATAAATACTTTCTCGAAGGGTTATGCAGGCTACTTCGATGGTGACGTGCATGTTCAGGGCAATCTCACATGCTCAGGCACCATCACGGGTGGCGTGTTGCTCTCTTCTGCTCCCCCATCGGGAGATGCCAATTTTGGACAGCGCTCTGACACTTCATCCGATGCCCTGTCTACAGCGAGCAACCTGTCAGGACTGAAACTACTGACCTATCATCATCCTGTCCCTGAAAAGACAGAAAGCAGAAAACTCACAGACGAGGACTTCACAGGTGAGGACTTTGCAGGAATGGATCTCCAGCAGATTGAGGCCATCAAGAAAAATCTGATGGAAGCAGAAGAGAGTGAGGATATCATGGGCAATCAGGTCCTCACGAAACAGCACTACGGTCTCGATGCAGAACAGCTGAGCGAGGTCTATCCCGATCTGGTCTATGAGAATGAAGACGGCACGAAGAGCATCAACTACGTGGAGATGGTTCCCCTGCTGGTGCAGAGCATCAACGAGCTATCTAAGGAACTAGCAGAGATAAAGGGTACTTCCGCAAAGAAAGCCAAGTCTCAGACCACTACCATTGAGGATACAGTGGAGGATATTGATCAGGTGCGCATGGACCAGAACAAGCCCAATCCCTTCAGCGAGAGCACGGTGATAAAGCTCAATATCCCAAAGGACACAAAGACAGCCACCATTCTTATCTATGACCTCAGCGGCAAGCAAGTGAAAAGCATTCCAGTCACAGAGCGCGGAAAAACAGACATTACTGTCTATGCCAGTGACCTTACCGCAGGCATGTACATCTACAGTCTGGTAGTGGACGGACAGGTGAAAGTGTCACGAAGGATGATGGTTTCCGAGGTCTGACCAAAGAAAACAGTCAATTTCCTTCTCTTTCTGGAATATATTCATTATTTTTGCCACATGAATTTTAAAATGAGCGTATCATGAAGAATTCATACCTTTTGATAGCATGCCTCCTTCTGCTTACCCACCAGCAGATGCGAGCCGAGCGAATAGACACACTCCTTCACTTCAGCTATGCTGATTTGAAGGTTGATACTTTGACTGCCCCAGATGGGAACACCTATACGAAACTGACCTATCCAGGGTGCTGGACAGAGGAGTTGTTGGGTGCTCCCTCGTTACCAAGAAAATTTGTCAGATTTGTTGTACCGACGGATGCCGAAAACATCTCTTATGAATTAAAGACGAAGAACACTACAGGTACCATAGTAGAGGAAAAGCTTTACCCCACACAACATCCTCTGGCTTTTTCTTCCAAAACCAACCCTTTTGTCCCATGCAATACTGAAATATACAACAGTCCAAAGCCATATCCATCGGAACAGGCAAGAATCACGGAAGTGACAAAGTCCCACATGAAATGTAAATATGTTGTGCTGGTCGTTTATCCTGCTACCTATCTTCCCATGGAGGACAAAATTGATTTCAGCCAAGAGATTGCCCTCTCATTGTCCTATTCCATTCCAACAGCAAAAGAGTTTGTGCCCAAAAGCTCGGGTATTACACTTCAGACTACGGGATTGCCTGCTTATGAATACTGTGTCATCACAAACCGTGCCCTGAAACAATCCTTTGAGCGTTTAGTGGCATGGAAAAGGCAGAAAGGGTTGAAAGCCGGTGTGGTATGTGTAGAGGACATTATCGATAATCCGTATATTACCGCAGACTGCATTACTACTGGTAATCCTTCCGTCCTGCTTACTGACAGCGCGGCTCAAATCAGACAGTATCTAAGGCTGGCAAAAGAAGCAGGGATTACACAATACGTGCTGATGGGCGGCGACAGATCCGTTGTCCCCATACGCTACGGGAGTGGGGAAACAAATTCGGGAACAGACGAGGATATAGAAAATAAAATCCCCTCAGACCTGTATTTCAGCGAATTCTCTGCAGACTGGAACGATGATAATGACCAATATTTGGGAGAGCCTGGTGAGGTGGAGTATTCTTCAGACGTGATTGTCGGACGTCTTTTGTGCTCTACATCCGAAGACGTGAAGAATTACACCGATAAGTTGCTATGGTATGAGATGAATCCAGGGAACGGGGATTTCTCTTATTTGCAGAAAGCCTTGTATGTGCAGGCAGACGAAGGACAATTTTTTTCCATGGGAAATACTATTGCAGCCCAAATGATCAATACTTTTCCGAATTCAACAGTAATCCAAGAAAATCCCTCTTATAATCATTCATCTCCCACAGCTCCGACAGGGGATTCTATTGTCTCCGTGATGAATCGCCCCGTTGCCTATGCTAACTTCTATGCACACGGAAATCCGTATGAGATATTTGTACGAACCACAAAAGATAACAGCTGGCAATCACCTCCAGACAGCATCTATTATTATGCAGTCACATCCGCTCAAGGAGCAAGAACAATCTCCAACATAGAATCGGCAAACAGCATAGACAGGTTGACAAATGCAGTACATCCAATGATTGGCAACTCCATGTCATGCTATAGTACTCCGTTTGATGTTATCAGCCTTAATGATTTTGGTCCAACCTGTACCTTTAACAGTTATCCATGCTTCGGGAAGTCCTTTACTACAGGGAATGGTTACGGAGGACCTGCATGGATAGGAAATACTCGGAATGGTATGATTGATGCATCAATACCTTATCAAACCATTCTAAATGGATATATAAATGGAGATTTAGGCACATACCCCATAGGAAAAGCTCACGCTTATGCTATAAGAGACTATAATAATGCAAATTACAGACATTATACCGCTCTTTCGTCAAACCTTATCGGTTGTCCAGAATTCTATATGTGGACGGCACAGCCTTCACTGTTTTCTGTAACACATGACAACAATGAATGGCATATCACACCAGGCAACACCCCTTCTGAGATATCCTTCGGAAGAAGGGATCTGATTGAAAATGACAGTATCATTTTATCCACAGAAAATGTTTCTTCGGTTGGGACATACCGTAGCATCGAGAATGGGCATCTGTATACTGTCTACGGAAGGAATCATATTCCAAAGATTTTAGATCTCTACCTTACAGACGGAGAACTTACAGGGAAACATTACTTTTTTACAAAGGATGTTACTTGTGGAGGTGAGCAGGGGACGGCATGTGTGACCTTCACCAATGGTTCCGACTATACCTTCGAGACCAAAGGAACCTTTAAGATGACGAAAAGAGTGGTTATCGAACATGGCGCCAGACTATGTATAAAACCATCAAATATAAACTTTTAAATTCCTGAATCATGAAAAAGTTATTATTATTCCTTGTATTTATCCCCAGCATCATCGTCGCAGAGGATGAAATATACTCCCGTTTTTATCCAGAGGGAACCACATGGACAGAGCTCGTCCTTGATACATTGGCCCATGACAGCTGGTTCTCAAAGGAAGGCGACAACTGGGTTGCAAACTATGAGACTGTCACCTATTATGTGAAAGGACAATGGGATTTTCATGGAAGTAAGCTTAATTGTGTTTATACCCAAATTGCAGGGGAACCAGATTCTTTGGCATTTTATATCGAAGACCCAGGTACACAAGATATGGCCTTCAAGTTGATTTGGGCCGGCATTAAAAATGATGACAATTATTGTACTTCGTCAGAATTATATGATTTTGACTGGATTGAAGGAAAATCCTTGTATGGTCAGCCTATGGTTAACCATATATTTTGGGGCGGGCCTGTAGCAAGAATATTATATGGCACTATAGAAAAGATAGAGGAAGGGGACTTTGGTGGTGTCCAGCCCTTGAATTATGTGGATCTGACTGCCCAAATTTGGTATAAGAAAATAAAAGAACTAAACCGGGAGTATCCTGTCAGAATGATACAAGGCATAGGCGTGACCACATGGGATGGACCGCAATGCATATTGGGTCCCATAGATGTATCTACTTATTTATATAAGCCAGGTTTGGGGCATAAAGTCAACCCAGATAGCCATCACCGCTCCATGCTTGTTCACTTCGAGCGAAACGGAGAAATCCTGTATGATGTCTGGCCCTCACCCGAAGGCATGACTAACGAGGTGAAGTATGTACTGACTCCAAAGCCCGAGAACGATACTCCCATCCTCTTCGACCTCTCAGGCCGCAGGCTGGAGCAGAAACCGGCGAAGGGAATCTATATCCAAGGCGGGAAGACGATCTTGGTGAAGTAAGTTGAAAGTAACTTGCCCATACCCAATTTATAGAATTTGCAACAAGAAACGAAAAGGAAGAAACTCATAAATGCGTATCGTGCAGACCTTTTGGAGTGGGGGCAAGTCCCTGTTGCAGGATGGGTTCGGGTGGCTTCATCCCGAGTACAACCTGATGTCCTGGGCACTGAGTTGCCTCAGCCTGCGCGAGCACTACGATGAGGTTGCGCTTTACACCGACTCCGAGGGGAAGCGCATCCTCATCGACGAGCTGCATCTCCCGTATACCGAAGTGAATGTCGTCTTCGATGACTTTCCCTGCCTCCCCCAGCACTGGGCCTTGGCCAAGATCAAGACCTATTCACTCCAGACCAAGCCCTTCCTGCACGTGGATGGGGATGTGTATCTGCCAGCGCTTGTCCCATTGAAGATCATTTCCTCTCCCCTGATTGCCCAGAACAAGGAAGTCGGCACGGATTATTATAAAGACATGATGCAGCGTGTTCTCCACA
>JAFZWK010000046.1 GCA_017617335.1 Bacteroidaceae bacterium
AGGCAACAAGTACAAGCTGAATCTCTACCTGGCTAATCCAGAAAACGGCAAGGCCGTGAAGTACGAGATAGGCATTGAGCTCGTGAAGGAGTTGCAGACGGAGAGTGTGGCCTATGTGCGCAAGCTGCCCATAGGGATGGAAGATGCCAATGGAATCCAATCCGCTCCAATCTCCAAGCCCTCTTCCTCTGCCCTCTATGACCTCTCAGGCCGCAGACTGGAGCAGAAACCCCAGAAGGGAATCTATATTCAGGACGGTCGGGTGCTGATTCAACGCTGACGATAACGATGACGTTGACTGACAAGGGGCTGGAGTCAAGAGAAGAACCGACGATGATAAAAGCGAGAAGAGAGTGGGACTTGTTCCTTCTCTCTTTTCGCGAAAAAAAGCCCCAAACACGTAGCAAAGGCGATAAAAAACGATCATGCAGACGGTCGAAATGAAAAAAAAACTCTTTTGATGTTACATTTTTGCTGTTTTTGCGTCTTTAGGGCAGAGAAACAAAAAATGGTTTTATTACAATTAAAGCAAAAGAACAATGAGAAAGACATTATGTAGGGCGGCAACATCGCTGACAAAAAAGTTTATGCTCCTGGTGGCAACCATCTTCATGAGCATCACAGTTCACGCCTATGACATTGCTGTAAAGAACGCAGACGGCGTGACCATCTATTACAACTACATCAACAACGGAACGGAGTTGGAGGTGACAACCAGTTCAAAGTATAATCTGAGATACTCAGGTTCCGTTGTCATACCAGAGGAAGTTACTTATGGAGATGAGGTACTAAAAGTGACAAGCATTGGAAATTATGCATTTCAGAGCTGCGAAAATCTGGCTTCCCTCACGATTCCCAACTGTATAATAAAGATCGGAGATTATGCATTTCAGGACTGCAAGAATCTGGCTTCCCTCACGATTCCCAACAGCGTAACGAGCATTGGTGATTTTGCATTTTTTTGCTGTAGTAGTATGGTCTCTTTGATTATCCCCGACAGCGTGACGAGCATTGGGCGAAGCGCGTTCAATTACTGTAGTAATCTAACCTCGGTGACAATCTCTAACGGTGTGGCAATCATCGATGAATATGTGTTCCATAAATGCTCCAGCCTTACTTCCATTTCCATCCCAAACAGTGTGACAAGTATCGGAAGCTGTGCATTCGATGGCTGCTATAGTCTTACTTCTGTAGAGATTCCCAGCAGCGTGACAGCCATTGGGAGCTATGCTTTTCGTGATTGCAGTAATCTGGATTCCGTGGTGATTCCCAATGGCGTGACCAGCATCGAAAAAGCTACGTTCGGGAATTGCGAATGCCTAACCTCAGTGATTGTTCCCAACAGCGTGACAAGCATTGGAGGAGCTGCTTTCGGAGGATGCAATAGTTTGACCTCTGTAACTATCGGAAGCGGCGTGACAAGCATTGGAAATTATGCATTTGGAGATTGTGAGAATCTCATGACAATCATATCGCTGATAGAAGAACCCTTTGGGATTCAAGGTAAATCATCGCTTTCTGCAACATTCAGCGAGTATGTTTTCATGGATGCCACATTATATGTTCCTGCTGGGACATCAGAAAAGTACAAGGCGACGGATGGCTGGATGGATTTTGATCACATAGTAGAGGGCTTGCCCGAAGGTATCCTGTCTACCTCCATGCGAGAAACCTCTCCCTCCGCCCTCTACGACCTCTCAGGCCGCAGGTTGGAGCAGAAGCCCGAGAAGGGAATCTACATTCAAGGAGGTAGGGTGATGATTCAACGATGACGATAACGATGACGTTGACGGTTGAAATGAAAAAAATCTCCTTTGATGTTACATTTTTGGAGCTTGTTTCGTCTTTAGGGGCAGAGAAACAAAAAAAGGTTTTATTACAATGAAAGTAAAAAGCAAAGATGAAAAAGATATTATTATTTGCATTATTCTGTGCACAATGGTTTGCTGTCGTTAAGGCAGAAGCTCCAGATGAAGAGTCTGACCAGACTTTAGAGAATCTTCTCCCTGAGTCAGCATCAGACATATCCATTTATCGGTGGGCTCTGCTGGATGGAACTGACGAGACGAAGACCAGCTACATGCCCCAGCGGTTCTGTGAGCTGCTGAACACCAACGTGGGAGGACGGTATGCCCTGCTGATGCCTACCGACGAGGCGTTGATGAGTTATGTGGATGCAGCCTCGCTGGATGGCTATTCCAATCCTAGAATGATCAGCATTTTATGGAAGGATGGCGACTTCCACATACGAACGGAGAACTACAGGTACGATGCCGCTACGGGTACCGTGGGAAGAAGGCTGACAGGGGCCCTTGCCTCGCTGAACCAGAGCGCTACGGTGGACTATCTGACCATGATGCAGAAGTCGCACACCATCGCCTTTACACGTCCTGAAGATGCAGAGAAAGGACTGAACAGTGGCAACTGCTATTTCCAAGCTATGGACGGCAGTGTCATCAAGGTTCAGAAGGACGGGAATGGTGACCTTACAGGAGTCCAGGGAGCCTTCCAGATGCAGAACGAGGAGGCCGGATTGGAGACATTCAGCCAATGCGCCGTAGAAGAAACCTGGCACAAAGGGAACTTCGACCTGTATGAGATAGCGCAGCCTGTCATCCATTCGCCACACAGCGTACAATGGGTACTGAAGGGCGACGAGACAGAGTGTCCCTTCTCAGCCTTCTACAACCTGACCTGTGCTGACAAGGAGAGTCTCACCGCCTGCGGATTCACCAATGTGGAGGAACTGCTTCCCTACATCTCATCATTAGAGGACAGGTTGAACTATACGAGCGATGCTCCCTTCACCCTCTTTGTACCCACCAACGGGGCCATTGAGCAGGAGATAGCTAAGGGGCTTCCCACCTGGGAAAGCATTCGCACTCATATAGACGGCCACACCACATCCGATGCCAATGGGAACGTCGTTTGGGACAGCGAAGAGAGCCGCCTGAGCGTAGCCAAGGAATGCCTGACCCTAATCAATTTCATCAAGGCACATGTCATGAAGGGCGTGGAGATAGCTGACCAGCTGCCCTTCACCAGGACTCACGCATCGGCCTTGGTGAACAGCACAGGCGAGGCAGCCCAATTGGAAGTGAGCAGTGAAGGGAACGAACAGATGACGGTAAGCGATGGCGAGCACGTCCGCACAGTCCTGACGAACAAGAACATCTTCACGGTAGATAAGGTAAGGAGCTATCCTACCGGTCCCATCAGCAGCACCTCAGCGCGTGTCTTTAGTTATCATCCTGGTGTCATTCATCAGATTGACGGCGTACTGAGCTACAACAAGGGTGGCATGAGCGAACTGCCTGAAAACTATGCCTACCGTCCTTTCGTAGAGGAAGGCAAAGTTTGGAATATAGAGAAGGTTTCTACTTGGGTGGGCTGGCCGGACTATGGCGTCGTCCGCACGGAGAAATGCGAACTGAAAGGGGATACCGTCATTGGCGGTGTCACCTATAAGAAATACTATGAGGAAGGAGTGTACCGAATGGCAATGCGCGAGGAGAACCAGAAAGTATATGTACAGTACAAATTTAGCAATCAGGAGGTTTTGCTCTATGACTTCGGTCTTAAGGAAGGCGAGCGTATCACCAGCTATGGTGGTCAAGAATACGTCTTCACATCTGAGGATTATGTTGAATTCGATAATAAAAAACTTCGCCGGATAAAACTGGTCAACGTGAATGATTCACGAGATGTAAGCTACTGGATAGAGGGTATCGGAGCACTGGCGGGGCCAACTACCCCTTTCTATTATGGGATGACAGGTGGCGAAGACATTTCCATAGCCAGCTGCTACGTGGGCGACCAATGCATCTATCGCAGAGATCCTGATAGTATTCAACTGCCTGCCACAGATACCCCAAAATCTGTTTCTATTTACGACCTCTCAGGCCGCAAGTTAGAGCGTGCTCCACAAAGGGGCATTTATATTAATAATGGAAAAAAGGTGCTGATTAAGTGAGAGGAGAACACAGAGCTTGCTTATGTGTTTTATCGAACGAAAAGCAGCTCGACGAAAGTCAAGAAGTTTATTAACAAATAAAAAAAATCAATCATGAAAAAGAACATTATCGCAATGCTTGCCCTCGTTGCAGCAATGAGCGCAGGTGCAGAGACAAAGGACGTGACCAGTCTGATAAAGAATGCAGATTTCACGCAGGAATTGGAAGGATGGGTTCTGGAAAAGGCTGAGCCCCAGTTGGAATTCACCACAGATGAAAACGGGACAGTCGCAGTCTCGAGCAAAGGCGCATTCACCCTGAGCCAGGATGTGGCAGGACTGGAGAACGGCCTGTATTTGTTGCAGGTAAACGGGTATTTCTCCCTGAGCTTTGGCCTTTGGCCTTACCTCTTCTGCCCTGAGGTTACTGCCAACGCCATATCCGTGCCTCTGATGCACTGCCTCGAAGACCAGCTCCCTTGCGAGGATGCGGTGGACAAGAAGAACTGCTACATCACTCCCTCTCAAAAGAATACCGACTATTTCTTCAACTTCAGTTACTATGTGCCAAGCAGTGACCTGGGTGCCGCATACGCCTTCAATGGTGACAGATACACCAACAGCATCATTGCCGAAGTGACAGACGGGACCATGCACGTTGAGATACGGAATCCCCAGTGTACCGACTATTTCGACTGGACGGCATTCGGCAAGGTACGCCTTTACCGCTTGGGAGACGTGGAGGAAATCGGCAAGGAGCTTGATGGCGTCCTGGGTGAGCTGCTCCTGAAAGGGAAGGACCTCGCCTATCGCAGCAAGACACAGCCAGGGGAGAATGCATACACATCCTTCAGCAACAAGGTGCGCAACGAGCTGAAGAACCTGATTCCCGAGATGGAGAAGGCTGAGACAAACACGGAGAAGCTGGAAGCTGTCCGCACCCTGAGCGCCATGCTTCACAAGGTTATGGAGAACCAGCTTGCCTACAGAACGCTTTACAAGGAAGCGGAAAGATATCTGGGAGAAATACAGAAAGTGCTCTCTGACGAAGAGTATTTCGAGCAGTTGGATTACTTTATCTCACTCTACAACCAACTCTACAATGCCTACATCAACGGGACATTGGATGTGGAGAACAACACCCAGATGAAAAAGATCAAATCAAGCTGGGCCTACAAGCATGTTTACGATACCAATGGCATCCATTCCGTTGAAGGCCAGCCCTCTTCCTCTGCCCTCTACGACCTCTCAGGCCGTAAACTCCAGCAAAAACCCACGAAGGGAATCTATATCAAGGGTCAGAAAAAGGTGCTGAGTAAGTGAGCGGAGAACACAGAGCTTGCTTATGTGTTTTACCAAACGTGAAGCAGCTCGACGACAGTCAAGGTGCTGGTTAAGTGAGCGGAATAAGCAAAAACCAATGCGCATCGTACAGACCTTCTGGACAGCTGGACAAGACCCGCTGAAGCATGCCTTGGAATAATAATTTGGGAGAATCCGTCACTCTCATTTGACGAGCGATGGATTTCCCTTTTTGTAGAACTGATAACAAAAAAATGATTTTTTCTGAAAAAAAAGTTCACTTTTGATGTTACAATTTTGAGGTTTTCTCGTCTTTAGGGGAAAAACCAAATGTAAAATTATGAATAGACGTAGAATTACATTGATTTGCAGCATCCTGATGGGATGTTTAGCATGCCTGGCACAGAATGTGGTGGAAGTGAAGAAGCCTGGCACGTTGGGCTCGCTGCTCACCCAGGAGCAGCAGGACACCTGCACCACTTTGATCTTAGAGGGCAAACTGAATTCGTCTGACATCAAGGTGCTACGCCACATGGCCGGGTATCAAGAGGAAGGATGCCAAACTGGTTGTCTGCGTGGAGTTGATCTGAGTAGGGTAACCTTCGTGAGTGACAAGAAACCTTATCTGGTGCTGGATACAGCACAGGAGCACATGATGGGATATGCCAACAATTCAACCATGAATAACAGTTCCATCGGTTCCTACGAACTGGTACATGGGGGCTCCAGATTTAACAGCGGGGGGTCCCGTCATTGGCCCACCTATGAGTTGGGCTGCCCTTCCAATGGGGAGAATGTAGCCGTGGGAATCACTTTTCCCAACATTGTGTCCTTTGACTTTACCGTACAGTTTAATTGGGTGGACCGTCAGATGATGCGCAAATACGAGATGCGCAAATTTAAGGGGCACAAGATAGAATGGAACGGAACAGGATACCAATACACGGCCTGTACCCATAAGGATGTATACTTTGCAGACTTGTTCTATAAATGCCCTCAAATGCGAGTTGTCATTCTGAACGACAAGACAAAAATCAGCAAGAACGTGATTGTACACAAAGAAAGAATCCTCTATTCAAACAAACCAGAAGCTTTAGCCAAAGCATACGACTAAACAGTGATAGAATATATTTGGTTCCTATGTTGGAAGCCATAACATCAACAAGGAAACGCAACAGAGAATTTCTCGCTTCACATTGGGAAAACGGTTTTTATATTTAATGAAAAGAACAATGAGAAAGACATTACGCAGAACAGCAACGTTGTTGACGAAAAAGGCTGTGCTTCTGATGACAGCACTATTAATGAGCACCACAACTCGTGCCTATGACATCGAAGGCAAAAACGCAGACGGAGTGACCATTTATTACAACTACATCAACAATGCAACGGAGTTGGAGGTGGCAAGATATCCAACTTATCTTTTGAAGTATTCCGGATCCGTTGTCATACCAGAGGAAGTGACTTATGGAGACGAAACACTAAAAGTGACAAGGATTGGGGTTGGGGCATTCGATCAATGCACTAATCTGGTCTCCGTAACTATCTCTAACGGTGTAACAAGTATCGGAGATCATGCATTCAACAATTGCAACAAGATGACCTCGTTGGCTATCCCAAAGAGTGTGACCAGCATTGAAGGCAATGCTTTCAATCATTGCGACAAGATAATTACGTTCGACATCCCTTACGGAGTGACAAGCATTGAAGATGGCACGTTCCAGAATTGCAAGAGCCTGGTCCATGTAGATATTCCCAACAGCGTGACAAGCATCGGAACCTATGCATTCTCGGACTGCATTAGTTTGGAATCTATTTCTATCCCTACCAGTGTGACAAGCATTGGGCATGGCGCTTTTTTTGACTGCAAAAGTCTGGTGTCTTTGGACATTCCCAACAGTGTGACAACTCTTGGTGAAAGTCTGCTCAGAAACTGCACCAGCCTTTCTTCCGTTACCATTTCAAACAAGGTGACGATTATCGAATCAAGTATGTTCTGGGGGTGCACCAGTCTGAGATCTGTAGAGATTCCTGGCAGCGTGACAACCATAAAAGGTTATGCCTTTCGCGAGT
Organism: Bacteroidaceae bacterium; assembly: GCA_017617335.1. GTDB lineage: Bacteria > Bacteroidota > Bacteroidia > Bacteroidales > Bacteroidaceae > Physcousia. The sequence continues at coordinate 7,328 of JAFZWK010000046.1, forward strand.
GCAGCAATCTGGATTCCGTGGTGATTCCCAACAGCGTGACAACCATAGGACGTGCAGCTTTCCGCAATTGCGAATGCCTAACCTCAGTGATTATCGGCAACGGTGTGACAAGCATTGGAGCTTCTGTATTTTACAGATG
>JAFZWK010000047.1 GCA_017617335.1 Bacteroidaceae bacterium
CAGGATGCAGAAGGATGGCGAATACTGGTGTGGCAAGTTCGCAACGGACGAGACGGACTGGCGTCTGGCAGAACTCCTTGCCAATATCCAGTTCGCCTGCCAGCGCTACTACTTTGGCGCAATGGCTGAGAACTACTTCGACAACAAGACGAAGGAAGCAAGTGTCAATGTGTATCGCCACCAGAAGACCATCGATTCTTTCAAACGCTTGCCTGAGGAATTTACGATGGAGGATGTCATGCGATGCTTCCAAATGAATAGTGACGCAAGTGCTCGTTGCAGGATAAAGCGACTGATGGATGACCATCTGGCAGAAAAGGCTTACAAGATTAAAGAAAATAATGTTTGTAAGACAATCTATCGCAAGACGGACGCTATAATGCTTTGATAGTGTCAAAGTGTCAAAGTGTCAAATCGATTTTTATATCCCAATACTATGGAACTTATCCTAAAACGAATAGCAAAGAAGAAAGGGTACACGATTGGCAAGCTGGGGATTCTCCCAGCTGCCGATGGTGACGATAGCAAAAGTGTTACTTATTTCTGCGATACGCTGGAACCTCCAGTACGGGAGGTGAAGACGAAAAGCAGAGGTGGGATAACACAGAAACCCTTCGCCATCCCTGAAGGGCGTTATCCAGTAGTGATTACCTACTCACCAAAGTTCAAGAAGTGGCTCCCTCTGCTGCTCAATGTTCCCCAGTTCAGCGGCATCCGCATCCATGCTGGCAATACGCCCAGAGACACGGCGGGCTGTATCCTGGTGGGCGAGAACAAGCAAGTGGGGCAACTCCTCAACTCGAACCTCTGGCTGAAACGTCTGAAGCCGGAGATTGTGGAGGCAAAGGACAGAGGGGAAGGAGTTTGGATTGAGATTAGGTGATAATGAAAACACGATAGGCGAGCATTATTGCCCGCCTATCACATTTGTGTGCTTATGTGAAAGTTCTTTTCTGCTTACTTAATCAGCACAGCTTTTAACGGAAATAAAGCCTTACTTCGACAGTGTTGTCAGATCTTTCCACATATACATAATTATTGTCTGCATTGGGAGTATAACGTGAAGAAGTCCAGCTATTGAAAATCACACCATCCTGGACCGTGCCCTTCGCTTTGAGCTCATATTTATCTGCTGTGACAATAGGAATGTTGGTTACACTGACGTCATTAATGGTTTCATCATCACCATCTCCGTAGTTTACTACTGAAATGTGGTTGAACTTAAGGTTCATGATTTTGTAGTCACTGCTCGACATATCCCTGAAATTCTGAATATCGAGAGATAGTGTTGCAGTTCCTCTCTTCCCGTCTGATGACCATTCTTTGGAGCATTCCACATGGAGATCGTTGCCGTTCACGGTAGTATTAAACTCGCATGGGACACCATTTAATGGATCGAAATAGCAAACATCGCCTAAACCAGACATACTTCCCTTGTCTCGTTCTTTCGCTAAAGCATGCGCATAGAAATACGCTTCTCTAACTCTCGGTTTGTCTTCACCGGCTCCCTGTTTCACCACGACGGTGGTGGACACAACCTCTGCCGGATCAAGCTTGCCATCGCCGTAGAAGGCTTTGTCGAGAGCCTCGCTACTCACGGCGGCATAGAAGGTGACGGTCCCAGAGCGCTCCTCTTCCTTGCTGTTCTCCTTGACCTGAACCATGTATCCATCCTCGTAAGGAGTGACAGTACCCCATCCTATCAAGTCATCGCCAGGCACAGCGCCTATATAGGGATAGGTGGAGGTGTAGTCAAACGAGACGAACTGCTTGCCTCCGTCTGGCCCCATGTTTATCATGGCTGGGAAGGCGTTGATGTAGGCTTTCTCTGGAACATAGGGGGCCTGCGTGACGGTACAGGTAGTTGTAGCCAGCACTTTGCCATCTTTGGCGGTTGCCATCACGGTGATATGTCCTACGCGTTCCTTGCCAGTGGTGTTCTGAGCTGCCAGGAAGTTCAACCAATTGCATTCGCTGCGCATCTTGGCTGACAGCCAATCGCAGTCGGTCCTGACTGAGTAATACAAGTAGTTGGTTATCACAAATACCTGGCCATTATAGGTGTTTCCGTCTTGGATATAGAACGAGGCGGGTTTCACTACGAGTTCTGGATTCTTTGGGATTTCCTCGGTTTCCTCTTCCTCCTGGAATTCCACTTCTACCTTCGCTGGTTTCTCATCTACCTTGACGGGTTTTGTCACATGTTTACCCCCCTTCTGGAGTGCTGTGATAAACTTCTCACCTTCCTTCCCTGGATTGATAACAACGTTGCCATCCTTGTCATAGGTCAACCCCACACGCACCTCTCCTGTCTTTTGGTCGGTCATGATGACCAGAGGAATCTTTGTTCCATCTGCTGCCGTGATGGTTACAGCATTGGGGATCAACAACTGACCATCTCCACGGTCGAGTGCAGTCTCAAGATTGTCGCTGAAAAGCTGCTCGTTGACTGAGAAACTTGCAAATTCCAAGCCTAAAGCTCCCAACCTCTCCATCTCATCAGAGGAGAACAGATCCCAGCCCTCGAACTCTCCTCCATCTACCATGCTTTTGATTTGTACTCCATAGTTCAGGAAGTTGTTGGCAGAAGTCTGGAGGTAGTTCTTCAGCACCTCGCCGTTGAATTCGTAGCCACCCTTCTCTTCGTTCCATTTCACCAGATTAGTTTTCAGCTGAAGATCCGCCTCCACTGCGCTGAAGAGATCCTTGCCATAGCCTATCTGCGTGCTGATGGGACTGGCATCGATCACCAGGTTCATTCCCTTCTCGATGAGCATGGCACCTGCCTTAGTGACATTCTTGCCTGGGGTGAGACCTAAATCCCTGGCATTTGTTCCAAAGTCAAGAGGGTCACCGTGATAGAGTGCATCGAATATCACATTTGCCCGAGAATCAAGCTTTCCCTTGCTGAAGTGGTTCCAGAAGACCAGCGGGTCGCTGTAGCCACGACGGTTACCTTCAGGAATCTTATAGAAAAGGTCGCTGAGTTTCTGGGTATCGGTTGCCCATCCAGACTCGCGAATGATTGCCATCACAGAGGCTCTTCCCATCACTTCTGTTTGCTTGCAACCGAAGATGAAGGCCAGTCCGTCGGCAATCCATCCACGCGTTTCTGTCACTTTTTCCAATATGCCAATCTCGTCCAGATGCTCGATGGCCTCCTGGTACTCATCGGCATGAGCTGCCACGTGTTCCACAATTTCGTAGAATTTCTGCATCTGCTCAGAATTCTTCTCCATCTCATCAGGGAGAACGGTGAAAGCCTTTTCAGGATCTTCAAAATTGTTGGACAGTAAGTTCCAGTATGTCTGGCGTAATGCCTTCAACGTGAATGCATACGTAACAAAGGCATCGAGGTCGCTCTGGAATAGAGTCGACTGTTCGTATTGCACCACCTTCGTAGGATTCTCCACTTGTGTAGGGATTTCAGGCTCGTCTGAGCTACTGCATCCTGTCCACACGATTGCTGCCATCAGTAGCGGCATCAATAAAAGACTTTTTTTCTTCATGAGATAATTATGTTAGGATTTGTATTAATTATATCGAAATCGCTGGTTTCCTCTTATCTTTTTTATGAGATTTTTAAATGTGTGATGACGCAAATATATGAATATTTTGCATATTGTTACCAACAAAACGGAAAAATCGACTAACAAAATAAAAATTGTTAATCAATTCTGGTTTTCTTCTCGCTTATTCGTAACTTTGCAAAATGTTTTGCTGGAACGAACAATGAAAATGATATAATCGATGGACACATTCTCCTCCTTTGTGAAAGAAAACTTGGACCTCATCAGCTTGCTTCTGGGATTGGTCAGTGTGGTGATTGCTTTCATCTCTGTCGTGTATGAGTTGAGAGAACATAAGAGGAAGAAGGAAGGGAAGCTGCAGGCGCAACCCTGCAAGAAGAAAGAAGTGAAAAAAGAGAAAGAGAAGGAAACTGCGAAAAATGAGCGAAAACATCCAGCTAAAGGGAGTAAGGGTTAATAACCTGAAGAATATCGACCTGGAGATCCCCAGAAACAAACTCATCGTCGTCACGGGACTCAGTGGAAGCGGCAAGAGCAGCCTGGCTTTCGATACTCTTTATGCGGAAGGTCAGCGCCGGTACGTGGAGAGCCTCAGTTCGTATGCACGCCAGTTCATGGGACGAATGAGTAAACCAGACTGCGACTACATCAAAGGCATCCCTCCTGCCATCGCTATCGAGCAGAAGGTGAACAGCCGCAATCCCCGCTCTACCGTAGGCACCAGTACTGAAATCTACGAGTACATGCGCCTGCTTTTCTCACGCGTGGGTCACACGTTCAGTCCCATCAGCGGACAGGAAGTGAAGCGACACACGACGGAGGACGTGGTGAAGTGTATGCTGAGTCACCCTGAGGGAACCCGTTTCATGGTCCTTTGCCCCATCCGTTTGCCTGAAGGACGCTCGCTCCGCCAGCAGTTAGAGATGTACATCCAGAGTGGATTTGCCCGCCTGCTCACTCCTGAAGGCGAGGTAATGCGCATCGAGGAATACCTGCCAAGCGTATCCCCCAAGCAGATGAAGACATCGGGCGAGAGCCTGGCAATCGATCGTCTGACCGTCTCGCAGAGCAAGGATGTCATCGCACGTCTGGTGGATTCGGCTGAGACAGCTTTCTACGAGGGAAACGGTGAGTGTGTCCTGAGGTTCGTTCCTACTGGTGAGACCTTTAGCTTCAGTACCCGATTCGAGGCCGACGGAATGGTCTTTGATGATCTCAGCGATAATCTCTTCTCGTTCAACTCCCCTGTGGGAGCCTGCCCTGAATGTCAAGGCTTTGGCCGCATCATAGGCATCGATGAACAGCTCGTCATCCCCAACAGCGCCCTGAGCATCTACGACGGAGCCGTTGTGTGCTGGCGAGGAGACAAGATGTCGGAGTGGAAGAACTGGTTCATCCGTTTCAACTCGGAACGCGGATTCCCCATCTTCAAACCTTACTTCCAGCTCTCCCAGGAGGAAAAGGACTGGCTTTGGCACGGCACGTTCCCTGATTCGCTGTCTGAAGAGAAGAGAAGTCTTGCTCCAGAAGAGAAGGAGTGGGGACTTGTCACCATCGATGCTTTCTTCGAGTTCCTGCGACAAAGTCAATACAAAATCCAGAACCGCGTTATGCTGGCCCGTTATCGCGGCAAGACGATCTGTCCCAAATGTCACGGAACCCGTTTGCGACCTGAAGCGAACTATGTGAAGGTGGGCGGACGAAGCATTACGGAACTGGTAGATATGCCGATCAAGGATCTGGCTCAATGGTTCCATGAGCTGAAACTCAACGAGCACGAGCAACAAGTGGCAAAACGCATTCTAATCGAGATCAACAGTCGATTGCAGTTCCTTATGGACGTGGGTCTCCCCTACCTCACCCTAAACCGTCAAAGCAACAGCTTGTCAGGCGGCGAAAGCCAGCGCATCAACCTGGCGACGAGTCTAGGCAGCAGTCTGGTAGGATCACTTTACATCCTCGATGAACCCAGCATAGGCCTCCATAGCCGTGACACGCATCGCCTCATCAAAGTGCTGAAGCAGTTGCGCGACTTGGGAAACACCGTCGTTGTCGTTGAGCACGATGAAGAAATCATCCGCAGCGCCGATCACATCATCGACATTGGTCCTGAAGCAGGCCGTTTGGGCGGGCAACTCGTTTGGGCGGGCGACATCGCTACCATCTCTGACGAAAAAAGACAGATCATCCCCAGCAAGATAGAAATGCCCAAGAATGGATTCGTCTCCCACACACTGAACTTCTTGCTCGGCCAAGATACAATTCCACTACCTACTTCCCATCGACCCTGGAACAACTACATCGAGGTAAAAGGAGCTCGCGCCAACAACTTGAAAGGAATCAACGTACGCTTCCCCCTCAATGTGATGACCACCGTGACTGGAGTGAGCGGAAGCGGGAAGAGCAGCTTGGTGAGGGACATCCTCTATAACGCCATGAAGCGTCATCTCGACGAGGTAGCTGATCGGCCAGGCGAATTCATCTCTTTAGAGGGCGACACGTCGCAGATACGTTCCATCGAATTCGTTGACCAGAACCCTATCGGAAAGAGTACACGCTCCAATCTCGTCACATACGTGAAAGCGTGGGATGAGATTCGCAAGCTCTATGCCTCACTTCCTCTCGCCAAGCAGATGGGTTACACGGCAGGACACTTCAGTTTCAATACAGAAGGAGGCCGATGCGAAGAATGCAAAGGTGAGGGAACCGTCACCATCGAGATGCAGTTCATGGCCGATCTGGTGCTGGAGTGCGAGAGCTGTCACGGTCAACGTTTCAAGCAAGACATCCTGGAGGTTCGATACGAGGGGCAGAACGTGAATGACCTCCTCGGCATGACCATCAACCAAGCCATTGAGTTCTTCGAGGAACACAAGCAGAAACGCATCATCAACCTGCTTCGACCCTTGCAAGACGTGGGGCTGGGATACATCAAACTGGGTCAGTCCTCCTCCACCCTCTCTGGTGGTGAGAACCAGCGCGTGAAACTGGCTTATTATTTAGGAATGGAGAAGCACGAGCCCACGATGTTCATTTTTGATGAGCCCACCACGGGACTTCATTTTCACGATATCAAGAAACTGCTGGGAGCCTTTGATGCCCTCATCCAACGCGGCCACACACTCGTCATCATCGAGCACAATCTAGACGTCATCAAGTGTGCTGACTACATCATCGACCTGGGTCCGGAAGGTGGTCAAGAAGGCGGTCAGCTCGTTGCATGTGGTACCCCTGAGGAGGTTGCGAAATGCGAAGAGAGCTATACAGGACGTTTCCTGAGAGAGAAACTGAAATGCCCCACCTCAGTTTGCTGAAGCAGGGCCTATACGTCATACCTTTTCCTCCTAAGAGAAACTTCTTTTTCCTTTAGAAATAATAGCCGAAACCGATACGCAGACCTACCGTGCTGAAGTCCGAGAAGTGGTTGACACTCAAGTCGTAATAAACGGCTGGTTCGATGCTCACGTGATTGTTGAGAAAGAAGCAATAACCAATCTCTGGGGTAGCGTACAGATTATGCACCTGATGCATGTATTTGATAGCCTTAACATTGGCATATTCATACTTCACACCCAAGTTGAGATACAGACCATTCTGTAGGATATAATAGCGAACGCCCACACCTGCACTTAAACGGTCGTCGTTCTTCTTGTGATCATACCCAAACTGACCAAATGCCATCCAGGCTTCCTCAAAGAAATAGCCCAATGTGGCATCGAGTCCAAGAGAAACCTTCTCCTTACTGTTGTAACTGAAATTCAGACCTGTCAGAGAAGCACTGGCATAACCTGTTCCAGCCTCGAACTGAGCATTTGCACCCAAAGACACTACGGCAAAGAGCGCCATTAAAAGATACTTTTTCATAATCAATCTTTTTATGTTTACTTTCAAATATTTTTTTCTCTTAACATTATTCCGTTTCAAAAATACGGATAATAATCCAAAGTGGAAAGATTTCTAGGTGAATTTTATGTAATTTTATACTTTACTTTTCCTTATTCACACGATGCCGCTCCCAATAAATGAACATTCCGGCAAAAACCAGCATGAGAACCACTCCTGAGATGAGACCCAGTTGGAGAGGAAGTCGGAAGCCTTCAGGAGCAACGAGGATATAGCTGGTGGTCACTATGGTCATGAACATGGCAGGAAGCAGCGTTATCCAGAAGAACTTGTCTTTACGGGCAAGCCAAACAGTTGCCGCCCAAAGCATGATGCAGGCGAGGGTTTGGTTCGTCCAAGCGAAATAGCGCCAGAGGACATTGAAATCGATAAACATCAAAGCAGATGCTATAGCGAACAAAGGCAAGCAAATCACCAGTCGCTTGATAGCTTTCTGCTGATTGACATGAAGGAAGTCTGCAGCAATCAGGCGAGCGCTACGGAAGGCTGTATCACCACTTGTGATAGGAGCTGCCACAACACCCAAAATTGCCAGAATAGCGCCAATGCTTCCCATCCAGGACGTACTGACCTCCTTCACAACAATGGCAGGATTCCCCATTGCAGCCAATTTCTGGTAAGCTGTGGCCCCTTCCTCGCCAGGCAAAGAACTGGCAAACTTGATGGCAGCCGCCGCCCAGATCAAAGCCACAACTCCTTCTGTAATCATAGCTCCATAAAAAATGGGACGACCATATCGCTCATTGGTCATACAACGGGCCATCAGAGGGCTCTGCGTCCCATGAAAGCCACTTATGGCTCCACAGGCGATAGTAATGCAAAGCATGGGGAATATAGGCAACTGCTGAGGATGGTGCGTACAGAAGGGACTGTCCGTCAGTTCTGGTAACCAGCCATTCTGGGTATAGATGTTCCAGCCGATACCAAGCGCCATCACAAGCAAAGCAATTCCAAAAAGAGGATACACCTTGCCAATGAGTTTATCGATGGGCAAAAAGGTGGCAAAGAGATAATAAACCAGAATGACGACAATCCAGAAACTGTTGCTCCAGATCCAACCTGAATCGGCTATCATGTTGTCAAGAAGCGAGGCTGGTGTCGTTACGAAAACGGCTCCTACCAAAACCAGCAGGATCAACGAGCAAAGACGCATCACGTGGCGCATGAAAGTGCCCAGTTCATCACCAATAATCTCAGGCAACGAGGCTCCACCCTTGCGTACACAAATCATGCCACACATGTAATCATGCACGGAACCTGCAAAGATACAGCCCAACACGATCCACAGATAAGCGGCAGGCCCAAAGAGGATACCCATGATGGCACCAAAGATGGGACCTGTGCCAGCAATATTCAGGAATTGAATAAGGTAAACCCGCCATGCAGGTATAGGCAGATAGTCCACATTGTCACGTTTCACTTCACAAGGCATCTTGGCATCCACCTGAGGGGCAAAGACCTTCTCCACGATAGCACCATAAAGAAGGTAGCCAAGCAAGAGACAGATAAGAGCAGCACTAAATGTTATCATTATTTTTTACTCTTTGTTTTTTACAAAACCAAACATTACTTTTTCGTAGTCCTGCTGTTGTAAACCAAAAACATCAGAGTAACAACAGCCGTGAAGCTTAAACCTATCCAGTAACCTAGTTGGGGAGAAAGGCCGAAACCATTGTCGGCATCAATAAGGATGAAACAACTGCTCACACTGCACATGAAGACAGCAGGCAAGAAGGAAATCATCCAACTCCATTTGGGGAAGATGCCCAAATGCTCCTTACGATGGTACAACCAGTGAGCAATGGTGAAGAACGTGAAGGTGGCAAGCACTTGGTTGAACCACGACACGTAAAGCCACAACACCTTGAAACTGGAAATCTGCAACATCAGGATGGCAATCAGGAACAAAGGAATTGCCAACAAGATACGACGCCAAACGGTAGATTGACCATATCCGCTGAAATCTGCACAAATAAGACGAGCCGCACGGAAGGCAGAACCTCCTGTACTCATGGGAGCTGCCACGATACCCAGCACCGCCAGAACCAGACCCAGCTTACCCAGCCAGTCGTTGCAGAGCATATTGACCAGCAAGGCGGGATTCATCTTCACCTCCACCACCTGACCTTCCCTGACGGCATGCGTCATCGTGTAATAGAGTTTCTCGTAAACGTTGTTGAACACATCAGAAACACCATAAAAGGAATTCACATCCAAAGCATCCACAAACTTGATGGCAGCAGCTGCCCAGATAAGGGCCACAGCCCCTTCTGTCACCATGGCTCCATAAAAGCAACGCAGGCCGTATTTCTCGTTCTTGATGCAACGAGCCATCATAGGACTCTGCGTAGCATGGAAACCACTCACTGCTCCACAAGCAATCGTGATGAAGAGAGCAGGGAATAAAGGTGTGGCACCTTCCATAGGATAATGATCAGAAAAAGCTTCTGCGATGGAAGGGATCTCACCTGAATGGGTAAACATGCCGAAACCCACCAATACAGCCATCAGCAAAAGAGCAACTCCAAATATAGGATACACGTTGCCTACAATCTTGTCTATAGAGAAAACCGTTACAGCCAAATAAAAGGCGAAGATGACGATAGTCCACAAGAGATTGGTTCCCTCGATACCCACCAACTGAGCGGTAAGCTGATCCATCAAACCTGCAGGAATCATCACGAAGGAAGCTCCCACGCAAATCATCAGTACCAAAGTGATGATACGCATGATAAGACGACAAGTACCCCCCAATTCATCACCTATAATCTCAGGCAACGAAGCACCATCACGACGGATACTGATCATACCTGACATATAATCATGCATCGCTCCCCCCAGGATACAACCAAACACGATCCAGAGATAAGCGGCAGGCCCATAAAGGATACCCATTAAAGCTCCAAAGATAGGACCTGTACCAGCGATGTTGAGAAACTGAACCGTATACACCTTCCACGTAGGCATAGGAATATAATCTACACCGTCCGTCTTAGTGAAACATGGTGTCTTACGACTTGGATCTACCCCAAAAACCTTCTCTACAAATGTTCCATACAAGAAATAACCCAGCACCAAACAAGCTAAGGCTATACAAAACGTGATCATTATAATAATTATGTTTGTTGTCTTTTTACGACGCAAAGATAATAAATTATTATGAACTAAAGATGAAAACTTACACTTAAATTTGCTATCTTTGTGCCGTGAAACGGATTCTTTATACAATATATGCGCTCTTTTTGTGCATTCTGGTACATGCACAGGCTCTTTTCACCAATCCTGAAATCTTCCCTAAAAGGGAAGTCCGTGCTGTTTGGCTGACAACTTTAGGAGGATTGGACTGGCCCAAAACAAAAGCTACCAACGAGTGGAAGTGCGAGGCTCAGCAAGAAGAATTGTGCAACATCCTGGATAGACTGAAGGAATGCGGCATCAATACGGTTCTCCTGCAGGTACGCACGCGAGGAAGTGTCATCTATCCCAGCAATATAGAGCCTTGGGACATCGTGTTGACAGGCAAGTATGATAAAGATCCTGGTTATGACCCCTTAGCTTTCGCTATCGAAGAAACCCACAAGCGCGGAATGGAGCTGCACGCTTGGATGGTCACCATCCCTGGCGTCAAGATTGAGAATGCTCGAAAAATGGGCAGAAAGAGTCTTGTCTATACCCATCCACGTTTACTTAAGAAGCATGGTGACACCTATTATCTGGATCCAGGACTTCCTGATACAGGAGACTATCTGACACGTCTATGCCAAGAAATCGTTGGAAACTACGATGTGGACGGCATCCATTTCGATTATATCCGTTACCCTGAGAACTCAAGCTCGTTTCCTGACAGCTACACCTACAAGATGTATGGAGATGGACTCAACAAGGCTGACTGGAGACGCGACAACATAACCGCTATTGTCCAACAGATGTATCGAGCCGTCAAGGAACTCAAACCTTGGGTGCGCGTCAGCTGTTCACCCGTAGGTAAATACGATAATGTGACACGCTACTCTGCTCGCGGATGGTCGGCCTACTCTACCGTCTACCAAGATGCTCAAGGGTGGCTCAAACTGGGTATCATGGATATGCTGTTCCCCATGATGTATTTCCAAGGTGATCACTTCTATCCCTTCGCTGCCGATTGGCAGGAGCAATCCTATGGGCGTTCCGTTGTTCCTGGGCTTGGCATTTATTTCCTGAGTCCCAAAGAACAGAATTGGGATTTGGGAGTCATCAAGAGAGAACTGGCTTATCTACGCATGATCAATGTTGGAGGGGAAGCTTATTTCCGCAGTAAGTTCCTTACTGAGAACGAAAAGGGGATTTTCGACTATCTCAAGTCGATATTTTATCCTTACCAAGCCATCATGCCAGCTATGACGTGGCAAAACAACATTATCCCTGAAGCACCTGATGTTCAAGTGAAACGAACAGGTCCTACCACAGTTCGCCTCACGTGGCAACCTGTTCGCTCAGGAGGTTCTTCCTGCCGCTATATAATTTACGCCAGCCGTGAGGTCCCTGTCGATATCAGCAATCCTGCCAACCTGATTACCATCGTGAATGAACCTGAATACACCTACAATCTCTTGACTGCCACGTTGTGGAACCTCCATCTTGCAGTCACGACACTTGATCGGTATGGCAATGAATCCTTACCGCATTTCATCAATACTGATTTGCCGAAAGAATAAAAGGCTCGAACTCCTCCTTCTTAATCATCTGGCATACTCGTTTTCCATCATGTGAGTATGCATGTTGACGATATCGTGTACGTTACTGATGATGCTGATGATGCCAAAACTCATCAATAAGGAAAGGAACGTGGCAGCAATAAGTCGAGAATTCTCGCTGATCCAAAGAAAAAAACCTGTTTGAGCATGGAATGAGAAAAGAGGTGCATCGGTAGGCATGGAAAGAAGAAATATCGTGGCGACTCCACCGCTGATGATTCCCACAACGAATGCCACGATCATAGCCATCTTGTAGCGGCGTATTGTTGCATCCTGATACTGCTTGATATACTCTACTGCATCCAACCGTTGGTTAAGTTTGGCCATAAAGGCTGCCTTGTCATCAAAGTGAGGTTTTTGAGTTTGGAACAGTTCCTCAAGGGCTTTATCTTTCGTCATAGCTTTAGTTTCTCTTTTAGTTTGTCACGTCCTCGTGAGAGTTGTTTCTTGACAGCATCTTCCGAGGTTTCTGTTATCGCAGCTATCTCCTTGATATTGTATCCGTTGAGATAGAAGAGCGTGATGGAGGATCGTTCCTTGGGCGGAAGGGTGCGAAGGGCAAGATATAGGTCTTGATGCTGGAAGGCAGAATCGGCTGAAGAGTTGCTGACGAGCGTCCTTACATCATCGATGTTTTCCATCGTCCGCTGGCTTGCCTTATGGTTGAGGAACGTGTTGTAGGCAATCTTGAAAAGCCACGAACGGAACTTCCCTTTGTCCTGATATCCAGCTGAAGAGAGATAAGCCTTCACCAAAGCATCCTGGGCAAGATCATCAGCATCATCCTTATTACCACAATAGAGGGCGAGCAAAAAGCCTCGAAGTGCCTCCTGCTCGCGCTCAACATGGGTAATAAATTCTTCGCGTGTCACTTCCTGTCTGCTTCTGCAATTAGCGCTTTCTCCTCAACTTCCATCTCTTTGGCCAGCATCTTCTTGCCGACACGATAGTTAATGAAGAAGGCGATGCCTACACCCAGCAGGCTCAATCCGGCTATGATGAAGCCAGCCGGATCATCAGTGCCCCCTATTTTGTTACATTCAAGATAGATGCCAAAGCCTGTCATGCCGAGGCCAACCATAGCAGTCAGACAGGCCCACAGCAGTTTCTTAAGCAATTTTTCTTTCAGCAGTTTCTGCTTTGGAGAAATTTTCCTGAGCAACTCCTCGATATCCATATCAGGATTCTTCTCAAGGGCTGCCAATACAATTTCTGTCCGTTTGTTGGTCTCGTTCATTTTCTGACGAACACCCCACCATATTCCGAAGATTGGGAGAACGCATCCACATGCGATAGGTACTAAGATTGCAACTAAATCTTCCATTTTCTTTATTTATTGTTAATTGTTAAACTTTTTGTCTTCTTCAACCAGTTCACTTATATAACAAGCCAGAAAGGCAAAAGGTGACATCAGTATTCGTTTTTTTTGATAATCTTATGCAGTTCTTCCTTAGTCGTACTCTAATTGATGTCTTCAGCGCTTCAGGTTATTCCTGAAAGAAACACGGCAAAATGGGCACAAGGCATCAACGATATTGCTCCACAAAATCCTTAACCAAACGGAAGAGTGGCTCGTAACTGTCAAAAAGGGCATTCTTCCAAGTGTCATGAATCGTGTGATAATAGGGAAAGGCATCACCTTCCTTGTTCTCGAGGAAAATGCAGGGAACATGGCGTTGAGCAAAGGGATAATGATCGCTGTTACCAGCCAGCTCGTCACGATTCAGCGCTTTGAAATGACGTTTCTCCTTATTGATTTGCTCAAACAAAGCGAAACCACGCATTCCTTCATCGCTCACTTCGCAATACGCTTCTGGATTATTGTCGCCAATCATGTCTATATTAAATAGGTATTTAATCCGCTCAAGGGGCACGATGGGATGATCGACGTACCAGAGCGACCCTCTCAGGTAGGCATCCTCTCCAGAGAAGGAAAGAAAATACATATCATACTCAGGACGATTCTTTGCGTAGTAAGCAGCCAAGGTAACGATCATGGCGGTGCCTGAAGCATTATCGTTGGCACCAGCATAATATATCTTCTTGCCCAAGTTGCCCAGATGGTCGTAATGAGCCGTAAAGACGTAGCAACTGTCGTGTCGCTGCCCCTCCACCTTAGCAATTACGTTAAAGCATTCGTAGTCCTTCAGGAACTTGTTATCCACATTCGCTTTCACGCGCTTCACACCCTCAATTGCCTCAGGTGTTACCCAGAGGATGGGCTTATCCACTACCCTGCTGCCGTATGCCTTGAAGTATTTGATGGGAGCTGGCCACGTGTAGATAAGTCCGGCATTAGTGCATTCGCCAGCCTTCTGAAGACGTGAGAAATCGTCGCGATGACGGTAAGTGAACCAGAACTCACAGGCCACCAAGCAGTTGGCATACTCAGGCTTTGCCAAGTCGGCAAACATGCGGTCAGCATCGTAATTCAACGTATCCACATGATATACAGGAAATTCGCCATGAATGTCTGGTGAGTATTCCCTCATGGAGAAATCCTCTCCTGCCTGCAGTTTCTTTCCATCGGCCCACAACTCCATTTTTCCGCAGAACGTGTTGATGTCCAGTTTGAAAGGCTGCAGGGTCACTTCATCCACGCCTGCCCTTTCATACTCCTTCTGCAAGAACTTCCCAGCCTTGTTGGCACCATTCTTCGCATAGCCGCGACCTTGATACTTGGCAGAGCTCAATTCCTTCACAACCCGCTTGTAATGCGTCAAATCCTGCGCTGTCAACTGTACGGAAGCAAGCGCCAAGGTTACGATCATCAGCTTGGTGACAAGTCCCTTGTTGAGGAGCGACACTTCGCTACTCCGATAAAATCTCTTTTTCATTGATTCCTTATTTATTTGTTGTCATTACTTCAATTTCCCACTCAGTATTCTCGAACGAACACTTTTGACGGCTGGTTTATAATAACCTATCTCCATCGCCTCCAGCGTGCGGATAAATTCATCCATCAACTCAGGATAGAACTTGCACATCCGAAAGGCCAACTTCATGCAAAGTGACTGAATGCCAGGATATTCCTCGATATTCGTCATGTGATCCAGGCAGAAGTCGAGAAAGTCGGTCCGCAAATCTTCCTCTTTCATCTCCAGACGCTCCACGATATTCAGCGACAGGCGCCTCACGGAGGAATTATCTGTTTGCATGGACAGGTCTATCAACTCATGCAGTATTCCCTGCAGCTGTGACAGCTCCTTATTGCTTGCCTTCGTGAGTCCCCAGAGTGCATTCCTGGCTACCTGATAGTCCTCGTGATGCATGAATCGCTGGGCAAAGCCAAGGAAATCATCATTCTCCTTCACTTCGCTGTATATAGCCAAAGCTTCTCCTTCGCTATACGCACCCTTCAGTCTCTCGCAGGTTACTGCCATCGCCGTCTTCTGCCGCCTTTTGTTCCTTTTCCGAGTACACTCTGCTGGGCTCTTGTGAACCCCTTGCTCATTTTTAACTGCAAAGATACACTAAATCTCCCATCCTCGCAAGTTTCTGGAAAGATTGCTTTGAGACTTCAGCAGATTTACTGCACTTCCAACACCCCCTCTCGAGGGGTTAAAAAAGACAACGTGTTGAGTTGGCGGTTTCAACACGTTGAGTTTGCGATTTCAACGTGTTGTCTTTTAGGTTTCGACGTGTAGGGGTGAAACGGATGAAAAGAGCCGTCCTGGAGAAAGAGGAATTGATGGATGTGTTCTGATCAATGGGGAGACCTGCTGAAATAGGAATTCACTTTGTCCCAGTCGACACGAACGACCTCGATCGACTCGTCATCCTCAGAGGCTGTGACCCTTCGGCTCTCTAAGTCGAACTTGACGATAATCCTGTCGTCCACGCAAACGCTGAAGGAGTCGAGTGGTACAATATCGAAGAGCTTCGTGTCCTCGTTCCCCTCAACATCAGAAGGTCTTGGGTTGGGAGTTATTTTGTACTCGTAGAAGCACTCTTCGTCAGGTTTCAGATACCACGTGTGAGTGTTCTCAGTCTTGCCCTTCTTCTCTGTCTTCCTGAGAGTCACCATCGCTGCCTTCCGCAGTTTCCTGACACTGGACTTCTGCCGAAAATCTATGATGCCGTATGCCAGCAAGAGAATGACGACGATAAAGACAGGTTGCACCAAACAGCCATACATGCAGCCCTTCCAGCGCTTGTGCATGAATCCATAAAAAGGAATGGCGTTGGAGATTATCAAGAGGACAACCACGATTAGGGTTATTGCAACGTACAAGCCAAAGTCTTGTTCTATCATCTTGTGATTCTTTTTCTGATTGTTATGAATGATCTTCTTACTTTGTATACTGGACGGTGAGCATCGTCATGTCGTCGCTCTGCTCTGCATTGCCAACGAAAAGCTGCACCGATGTCTTCATGGCGTCAATGAGACTCTGAGGCTGATTGAGGGAGACCTTGGCCACCTGCTTCACTCGTTCCATTCCAAACTGACGGTGATAGACGTCTTCTGCTTCGTTGAGCCCATCCGTATAAAGGAAGATAGAGGCTCCTGTCGTGAGTTGTATGTGCTGGACAGTATATTTCCAATCATTCATCACACCAACAGGAATGTTAGGGTCGCACGGAAGAACGCTTACTTCCCCATTGCTCACCAGCAAAGGCGCATTATGGCCAGCATTTGAGTAACTCAGATGACCTGTTCCCAAGTCGAGCACGCCAATGAAGAGAGTGACGAACATACCTGCGTCGTTGTTGTTGCTCAAAGCATCGTTGAGGGCTACTACGATATGGTCAGGCTCAGCGGTATAGGCTGCGATGTTGCGGAAAAGCGAACGTGTGACCGCCATAACCAGCGAGGCAGGCACTCCCTTACCAGAAACGTCACCAATACAGAAGAAAAGCTTCTCGTCGCGAATGAGGAAGTCGTAGAGGTCGCCACCTACAGCCTTGGCTGGCGTCACCTGTCCGAAGATGTCTATATCATGCCGATCAGGGAAGGCAGGATAAGTCTTGGGCAGCATCGACATCTGAATGTCGTGGGCAATCTTCAGCTCACTCTCCATCGAGGCTTTGGCAGCAGTCGTACTCCTCAGCTCATCGATGTAGGTAGCCAACGAGTGCTGCATGTTCTCGAAAGAGTCGCGCAGCATGCAGATCTCGTCATTACTCTTGATGGTTGGCAGCTTCGCACCAAACTGTCCTCCAGCCACCTCATCAGCCGTTGCCGCCAAGAGTTTCAAAGGCTTGGCAGCACGCTTGATGGCGAGACGGCATACGAGGAAAGTAACCAGCAGAACGAGGGCGATGACCAACAGCATCAATGCTCCA
>JAFZWK010000048.1 GCA_017617335.1 Bacteroidaceae bacterium
ACCCCTTTCTCTTTAATATATTATATAACTAATTATATATTAATTACTTATAAAGTATATAGAAAGGGGTTAGGGTACTTGTTTTTCTAATTGGAATTGGAATAACTGGAATAGACTAGCCGTTGATAACAAACTTTTCCTCTACAAGGCCTTTAAGAGCCTGGCGAAGCTCGTTGCACACTCCGAGGGCATAGCCGTCGACGCTGAACCCCTCATCCACCTTCATGGGACGGAAGTTGGGATGGAACGTTCCGTCGCTCCTGTGCGTCACCGTGATGTAGCGGCCCTCGAAGACGCGGGGACTGCGCTTGCGAGAGGGCAACGGCAGGGCTTCGACGAACGTGTAGTGAGGGCCACAATAGTGGAACTCCTCCTGCAGAAATTTATAGCTTTTAAGAGCAGAACGCCAGAGAAAAAGTGCATGGAATAACTGACGGAATGTGCTTAGGCACTCCCTGCGGATTCTAAAAAAATGCAAAAAACTATGGTTGTTTTTTGTTGGGCTGAAAAAAAAGCGGTAAATTTACGGCAAATATGTGTTTATTATTAATGTTTAACAAGCAGAAGTAAATCATGAAAGACTTGAAAATGTACATCAACGGCAAGTTCGTTGAGAGTAGTTCCGGCAAATGGATCAATGTGTTGAATCCCTCTACTGAGGAAGTTATCAGCCGTCAGCCCGATGGTACTGTGGAAGATGTGAATGAGGCATTGGATGCAGCCAAGGCAGCTCAGAAGGAATGGGCCAAGACTCCAGCCTGTGAGCGTGCTGAGTATCTGAAGAAGATGGCTAATGGCATTCGTGCCCGTGAGAATGATTTTGTGGAGATTATCATGCGTGAGCAGGGAAAGACCCGCAACTGGGCTTCCATTGAGGTGGGTGCCACCATTGCTTACTTTGACTATATGGCTACCTTTGCTCGTCACATTGAGGGTGAAATCATCCAAAGTGACAACCGTGGTGAGACCATCTACCTGAGCAAGAAACCTATCGGTGTGGTAGCTGGTATCCTGCCCTGGAACTTCCCCTTCTTCCTGATTGCCCGCAAGGCTGGTGCTGCCCTGATAGCTGGTTGCTCCATCGTCCTGAAGCCCAGTCAGCTGACTCCTGAGAACTGTACTGAGTTCGCCAAGGTGGTGGATGAGGTTGGTTTGCCAGCAGGTCTGTTCAACGTGGTAACTGGTAAGGGTAGCGTGGTAGGTGATGCTATGGCCAGAAGTCCCAAGATTGACTGCGTGAGCGTGACTGGTTCCGTTGGTGCTGGAGAGAGCATCATGAAGGCTGCTGCCAACAATATCACAAAGGTTTCTCTGGAGTTGGGTGGCAAGGCTCCTGTCATCGTGTTCCCAGATGCAGACCTGGAACTTGCTGCTCAGGCTATCCTCGACAGCCGTATTGGTAACAATGGCCAGATTTGCAACAATGCAGAGCGTCTCTAT
The DNA here is from genome assembly GCA_017617335.1 of Bacteroidaceae bacterium. Taxonomy (GTDB): domain Bacteria; phylum Bacteroidota; class Bacteroidia; order Bacteroidales; family Bacteroidaceae; genus Physcousia. Next base: position 1,441 of record JAFZWK010000048.1, read on the forward strand.
ATCCACAAGGACGTGAAGAAGCAACTGACAGATCTATTGCTGAAGAAGTTCGAGGCAGTGAAGGTAGGCGATCCATTCAGCGGTGATGTAGATATGGGTCCCTTGGTAGAACAGCGTGCTCTGGAGAGCGTAGAGGCTAAGGTTGCCAATGCCATCAAGCAGGGTGCCAAGGTGCTGTGTGGCGGTCATCGTGTAGGTGAGAAGGGTTACTTCTATGCTGCAACCTTGCTCGACAACTGTACTCAGGATATGGATATCATACACGAGGAGACTTTTGGTCCGGTTCTGCCTATCATTGAGTTTGACAACATCGATCAGGTATTGGGTTGGGCCAATGATTGCGAGTATGGTCTGGCTTCCAGTGTCTTCACCAATAACCTGAACATTGCAGCCCGCTGCTGTGGTGAGTTAGAGTTTGGTGAGACCTATGTAAACCGCTTCCACTTCGAAGCTATACAAGGCTTCCATGCTGGTGTGAAGAAGAGTGGTATCGGTGGTGCTGATGGCAAGCATGGTGTCGAGGAGTATCTCTCCACTCATGTTACCTATTTCCAGGCAAGATAAAAAAATAGAAGAGTTATTAAAAGAATAAGGTATTATTGCGAATAAGAGTTTCGCAGGTGACCATGTATCGCAACAAGATCGTGCCATCATCTGCGAAACTTTCTTGCAATATGATAGAAAGATGAAGATAGGATTATTTGTTCCTTGTTACGTGGATGCCCTATATCCAGAGGTTGGAGTAGCCACTTACAAGTTGCTGCGCAGTTTGGGTGTAGGGGTGGAATATCCCGAGAGTCAGACTTGTTGCGGACAACCGATGGGCAATGCAGGATTCCAGAATATGGCTGACAATCTGGCTCAGAAGTACGATGAGCTATTCTCTACCTACGAGTATGTGGTAGCTCCCTCGGCCAGTTGTGCAGCATACGTCAGGTTCTTCCATCCCCATATTCTGAACCACGAATGCGCAGCTGCCAAGAAGACGTTGGACTTGGTGGAGTTCCTCCATGATGTCCTGAAAGTGGATCATCTGCCCAGCAAGTTTCCCCATAAGGTGAGCCTTCACAACAGTTGTCATGGTGTGCGTGAATTGGGTCTTTCCTCTCCCAGTGAGCGGAATGTGCCTCGTTTCAACAAGATTCGTGACCTGCTTAATCTGGTGGAGGGAATCACTATCCTGGAACCTGAGCGTGTGGATGAATGCTGTGGCTTTGGTGGCATGTTCAGCGTTGAGGAACCAGCTGTCTCTACCCGTATGGGAACAGAGAAATTGAAACGTCATATGGCTACAGGGGCAGAGTATATCACGGGGCCTGATTCCTCCTGTCTGATGCACATGCAGGGCATTGCCAAGAAGCAGAATCTCCCCATTAAATTCATTCACGTAGCAGAAATTCTATCAGCAGGACTATGAGTACGAAACATTCTATTGCAGCTGAGAAGTTCCTCCAGAACGGTGAAAGAGTAACCCGTCATGACCAGACCTTCTGGAGTGTGCGCACCAAACGTGATACTCTGGCCTACGAGTTGGATGAATGGGAAAACTTACGTGAAGCTGCTGACAAGATAAAAAAGCATACTGTCACCCATCTGGCTGATTATCTGGAGCAGTTTGAACAGAATGCAACCCGCAATGGTGGTATTGTTCATTGGGCCAAGGATGCCGAGGAATACAATCAGATCGTGTTGAAGATTCTTCGTCAGCATGAAGTGAAAAAGGTGGTGAAGAGCAAGTCCATGCTCACCGAGGAATGTCACCTCAACGACCATCTCTTCAAGCAGGGCATTGATGTGGTAGAGACCGACTTGGGTGAGCGAATCCTTCAGTTGATGGAACTGGCTCCCAGTCACATCGTGATGCCTGCCATCCATATCACTCGTGAGCAGGTAGCTGAGTGTTTCCGTCAGAAAGGAATCATTGCTGAGCATGGGACACATGCTGCAGAGGGAATCCTGCCAACAGGGGAAGACCCCAACCAAAGCAGTGACCCAACCTTCCTGACCCGTGCTGCCCGTTATCATCTGCGTGACAACTTCATGACTGCAGAGTGTGGCATGACAGGCGCTAACTTCGGTATTGCTGAGACGGGAGACATTGTGGTATGCACCAATGAGGGGAATGCTGACATGAGCACCTCTGTGCCCAAACTGCATATTGTCTCAATGGGTATCGAGAAACTGATTCCCAACTATGAGGCAATGGGTGTATTCCAACGTTTGCTGGCTCGTCATGGAACAGGTCAGGCAACTACTGTTTACACTTCACATTTCCGTGGTCCTCGTCCTGGAGGTGAGATGCATATCATTCTGGTTGATAACGGACGCAGCAGCATCTTGGGTAACGAAGAACATTGGCAGACTTTGAAATGTATGCGCTGTGGTGCCTGCATGAATACCTGTCCAGTCTATCGTCGTACTGGTGGCTACAGTTACACCTATTTCATCCCTGGACCTATCGGAATCAATCTGGGCATGTTGAAGAATGCCGATGAGAACTACCACAATCTCTCTGCCTGCTCGCTCTGTTGCTCCTGCGATAATGTGTGTCCAGTGAAGGTTGATCTCAGCACTCAGATTTACAGATGGCGTCAGAATCTGGATGGCATGCATCATGCAGATGCTATGAAAAAAGCAATGTCTAAGGGTATGAAAGTCATCTTCGAGCATCCCAACCTTTATACCAGTTCGCTGAAGTTTGCTCCCCTTGTGAACGCAATGCCAAAATGCTTGACGGGTATCAAGTTGAACGGATGGACCTATGGTCACGAGATGCCTGTCTTTGCCAAAAAGTCATTCCACGAAATATGGAAGAAGCAACTGAGATCAGAGAGTGTCTAACCTGCAAATGCTGATGAACTTCATGGATACAAAAGAACATATATTGAACAGCCTCCGCAAGAATGTGCGTGAGACCTATGATATGCCCGAACTGAGCTTTAAGAAGAGGACTTTCGAGGACCCAGTCAAGGCTTTCATCGAGACCACAATCACCACGGCTGGTGCCAAGTTGATGGAGATTAAGCCTGACGATGATATCAATCAGAAAATTCGTGAGGTATACCCTGATGCCAGGATTATTGCCTCCAACATTCCAGGTGTGGAAGCTAATCTGAACCCTGATACGCTAGCTGAGGCTCAGGAGTTGGAGAAGACAGATGTAGGTGTCATAAAGGGTGAGGTGGCATGTGCCGAGAATGGTTGTGTGTGGATACCTCAGACCATGAAAGAGAAGGCAATATGCTTTATCTCTGAATGTCTGGTTATCCTTGTTTCCCGCAAGAACATTGTCAGCAATATGCATGAGGCTTACGAAAGGATACAGTTCAACGACTATGGGTTTGGAACTTTCATCAGTGGCCCGTCAAAGACAGCAGATATCGAGCAATCGCTGGTATATGGTGCTCAGGCAGCACGAGGTGTAACCATTTTTTTAACAGATTGAGCAGTAAGTGATCAGTATAGACAACTTGTCAGTTGAGTTCAGCACTCGACCTCTTTTCAGGGATGTGAGTTACGTGATAAATGATCGTGACCGCATTGCTTTGGTTGGCAAGAATGGTGCTGGCAAAAGTACTATGCTCAAGATCATTGCTGGGTTACAGCAACCTACCTCTGGAGTTGTAGCTGTCCCTCGTGACACTACAATTGCATATCTTCCTCAGGTAATGGAACTTAGCGATGGAAGAACTGTTCGTCAAGAGACAGAGCTTGCTTTCCAGCATATCCACGAAATGGATCTCAGACTGAAGCAGATGAATCAACAGTTAGCTGAACGTACTGATTATGAGAGTGAGGAATACATGCAACTGGTGGAAAGATTCACTCATTATAATGAACGTTTCCAGATGATGGGAGGACTCAATTATCAGGGTGAATTGGAACGCACCTTGCAAGGATTGGGATTCCTGCGTGAGGACTTTGATCGACCTACCAGTGAGTTCAGTGGAGGTTGGCGCATGCGTATTGAACTGGCAAAACTTCTCTTGCAGCATCCTGATGTCCTCTTACTTGATGAGCCCACTAACCACCTTGACATAGAAAGCATCCAATGGTTAGAGCAATTTCTTAACACAAGTGCCAATGCTGTGGTACTGGTGAGTCATGATCGCGCCTTCATCAACAATGTAACCAATCGCACGGTGGAGATTTCATGTGGGCGCATCTATGATTATAAGGTAAAATACGATGAATATGTCAATCTGAGAGTAGAGAGACGAGAGCAGCAGCTTCGTGCCTATGAGAACCAGCAGAAGGAGATTGCTGACATTCAGGCTTTCATTGACCGTTTCCGCTATCAGGCAACAAAGGCTATACAGGTGCAGAGTCGCATCAAGCAGCTTGAGAAGATTGTACCCATCGAAGTGGATGAGGTTGACAACAGTGCCCTTCATCTCAAGTTCACCTGCAGCCAGCGCAGTGGTGACTATCCTGTTATTTGTGATGAGGTGAGCAAGGATTATGGTTCCCACAATGTGTTTCACAACGTGAATCTTACCATCAAACGTGGAGAAAAGGTTGCTTTCGTGGGTAAGAATGGTGAAGGAAAGACTACTCTCGTGAAGTGCATAGAGGATTCCTATAACAATCCTACTCCAGATGGGAAAGGAAGTGGCTTTTATTCAGGAAACTTAAAAGTGGGGCACAATGTCCAGATAGGTTATTTTGCCCAGAATCAGGCTCAACTCCTCAATGGAGAACTCACAGTGTTCGATACCGTTGATTACGTTGCAAAGGGAGATATCCGTCTTAAGATTCGTGACATCTTGGGTGCTTTCATGTTTGGAGGAGAGGCTTCTGAGAAGAAAGTGAAATTCCTTTCAGGAGGAGAACGTACTCGTTTGGCGATGATAAAGCTCTTGCTGGAGCCTGTAAATTGCCTGATACTTGATGAGCCAACCAATCACCTTGATATGCGCAGCAAGGATATCCTAAAGGAGGCCATTCGTGATTTCGATGGTACGGTCATTGTGGTGAGTCATGATCGTGATTTCCTTGATGGGCTCGTCACAAAGGTATATGAGTTTGGAGGTGGTCGTGTCCGTGAACATTTAGGTGGCATCTATGATTTCCTCCGAAGCAGACAGATAGAGAACCTTAATCAGTTAGGGAGCACTGGTTCGCCCTCTGCTTCTCTGGCTACTGCTCAAATCAAGTCAGATACAAAGTCAGCTTCAGCTTTGTCGTATGAGGAGCAGAAAGCACTCTCACGTAAACAGAAGAAATTGGAGAAGGCAGTTCAAGATGCTGAGGAACGTGTTTCTCAGTTGGATGCTGCTCTTAAGATATTGGAGAATAGAATGGCTACTCCCACAGGCAGTACTGATATGTCGCTTTATGAAAAGCATGCTAATCTGAAGAAGCAGCTTGAAGAAGCAGAGTCAGAATGGGAGAGTGCAATGATGGAATTGGAGAATTGAATAAACAAATAAACAAAAACAATTAAAAAATGAAAATCAAACATTTTATGACAATGATTACAGCCGCCGTATTGGCATCAGCCTGTACTCAGAACCCCCAGAACCTCAAGTCTGGAATTGATTTGGCAAACTTGGATACCACAGCTTTGCCAGGAACTGACTTTTATCAGTATGCTACAGGTGGTTGGCAGAAGGCTAACCCTTTGACTGCAGAATACAGCCGTTATGGCAGTTTTGATGTGTTGCAGGAGAACAACAACAAGCAGTTACGTGAACTCATTGATAGCGTGGCAAGTCTGGATAATGCCCCAGGCAGCATCGAACAGAAGATAGCAGACCTTTACAACAGTGCGATGGATAGTGTAACCCTCAATGAATCGTCACATCTTGATCTGGATGCTTTCTTGGCTTGTGATGGATATCAGACTAGCAGCGATGTCACAGAGAAGTGGTTCCTGGATGTTTGGCCGCGTATGCAGCGTCAGGGTGTGGATGGTCTTTTCAGTTTCTATATTGGTGCTGATGAGAAAGACTCCAAGAATAACATACTTTCCATCTTCCAAGGAGGTTTGACCCTGCGGCAGAAGGATTACTATTTGGATGACGATGAAAGTACTAAGGCAATCCGCAATGCTTTTGTTAATTATATCAAATCACTCACTCAGCACGTAGGTTTCTCTGAAAAGGATGCCAATCGTATTGCTGAGGATGTGATGCGTGTGGAAACTCGCCTTGCTAAGGCTAGTCGTAGCATGACAGAATTGCGTGACCCTGAGGCCAACTATAATAAAATGTCATACGAAGATCTGAAGAAGGACTTTTCTGGTATCAAATGGGATGAATTTTTTTCCAATTTTGGCATTTCTGGTTTGAAGGATGTTGTTGTTGGTCAACCTGAAGCTATACATGAGGTAGAGAAGATATTGGCAGAAGAGGGACAGAATGCTCTCCAGAACGTATATCTTTGGCATGCCATTGATATGGCCAGTTCGTTTATTGATGATGAGAGCCGTGCCCTTAATTTTGCTTTCTGGGGTACTGCTATGAGTGGTCGTCAGGAGGATCGTCCTCGATGGAAACGTGCTGTCAGCAGTGTGGAAGGCAGTCTTGGTGAGGCTCTTGGTCAGCTTTATGTGGCTAAATATTTCCCTCCAGCAGCCAAAGAGCGTATGGAGAAGTTGATTGCCAATCTTCAGATTGCCTTGGGTGAGCGTATCGATGTTCAGGAATGGATGAGCGATGAGACAAAAAAGGTGGCTCACGAGAAGTTGGATGCTTTCTATGTTAAAGTGGGATACCCAGACAAATGGCGTGACTATAGTACATTAGAGATTGGAAAAGGTTATCTCAACAACATGTTGGCTTGCACAGAATGGGGAATCAAAGATATGATAGAGCGGCATCTCAATAAACCTGTTGATCATGATGAGTGGTATATGACTCCTCAGACCGTCAATGCCTATTATAATCCCACTACCAATGAAATATGTTTCCCTGCTGGCATCCTGCAGCCTCCTTTCTTCGACATGAGTGCCGATGATGCTTTCAATTATGGTGCTATTGGTGTTGTGATTGGTCATGAGATGACACATGGATTTGATGATCAGGGTGCCAAGTATGACAAGAATGGAAATCTCTCTCAATGGTGGACAGAAGAGGATACCAAACGTTTCAATGAGCGTAACCAGGTGATGCGTGAGTTCCACGATAGCATCGAGGTTTTGCCAGGTCTGCATGCTAATGGTAGCCTAACGCTTGGCGAGAATATGGCAGATCATGGTGGTCTGATGGTTGCTTTCCAGGCTTTCAAGAATGCCACTAAAAATCATCCTTTACCTGAGATTGACGGTTTCACAGCAGATCAGCGTTTCTTCTTGGCTTATGCTAATGTGTGGGGGCAGAATATTCGTGAGGAAGAGATCCAGCGTCGTGTCAAGACTGATCCCCATCAATTGGGTGAATGGCGTGTGAATGGTCAATTGCCTCACATCGATGCTTGGTATGAAACGTATGGTATCACTGAGAGCGATCCTATGTTTGTTCCCAAGGAGAAACGCGTCACCATCTGGTGATTCTCATTGAACTGTTCCCTGCCATCTTTCTTGTCAAAGGAGGGATGGCAGGGGACGGAATAACGTTTTAAAAGATACATAAATTCCTATTTTATTTCAAATGGACTGCCTCCTTAAGGGACGGCTAAAGATGATCTTTCCGTTATGCCATTAATTCTACCAGACAGGCTGCCTGCCATTGAGTTTCTCAAGGATGAGAATATCTTTGTGCTTGGTGATGAACGTGCTCACAAGCAGGATATACGTCCCTTACGTATTGTCATCCTCAACTTGATGCCTCTTAAGATTACTACTGAGACTGATTTGTTGCGTATCTTGTCCAACACTCCGCTTCAGATGGAGATTCATCTGATGAAAGTGAAGGCACATACCAGCAAGAATACACCCGTTGAGCACATGCGTGCTTTCTATCGTGATTTCGAGTTGATGATTAATGAGAAGTTCGATGGTATGATTATTACGGGTGCTCCTGTTGAACATCTTGATTTTCAGGATGTAACATATTGGGACGAGATTAGTAGTATCTTCTCTTGGGCTCGTACGCATGTTACCAGTACCTTGTATATATGCTGGGCTGCTCAGGCGGCACTCTATTCCTATTATGGAATACCAAAGTATCCTTTATCCCAGAAGATGTTTGGTATCTTTCCTCAAACTCCCTTAGATCCCAAGTTGCCCATCTTCCGAGGATTTGACGATGTCTTCTATATGCCACATAGTCGACATACAGAGATTCGACGTGAGGATATCCTTAAAGTACCTGAACTGAGTCTTATTGCTGAGAGTTCTTTTTGTGGAGTTTCTATGGTGATGGCACGTGGGGGACGTGAGATCTATGTTACAGGGCATGCTGAATATGCTCCCAACACGCTTGACACTGAGTATAAGCGTGATCTGGCAAAAGGGCTTCCTATCCAGAAACCCTACAATTACTACAAGAATGATGACCCAGAGCAGGGGCCTCTTGTATCCTGGCGAGCTCATGGAAATCTTCTGTTCTCCAATTGGCTTGACTATTACGTTTATCAGGAGACACCTTACAATATTGACGATATTCATTGAACCGAATAGAATTACTTTCTCCTGCCAGAAATTTGGAATGTGGCATTGCAGCAATTGATCATGGTGCTGATGCCGTGTATATTGGTGCACCACGTTATGGCGCACGTTCAGCTGCAGGAAACAGTATTGATGACATTGCCCGATTATGCGATTATGCCCATCAATATGGAGCCCGTATTGATGTGACTGTTAACACGATACTTTTCGATTCTGAACTCGTTGATATGCATCAGATGACATGGGAACTATATCGGGCTGGAGTAGATGCTCTCATCGTGCAGGACATGGCTTTCTTAGAGATGGATCTTCCGCCCATCGCTTTACATGCAAGTACTCAGATGGATAATCGTACTCCAGAAAAAGCCCGATGGCTTCAATCGTTGGGATTCGAACAGATAGTATTGGCTCGTGAACTCTCCATCGATCAGATTCGCCAGATTCATCAGGCTGTTTCCAACGTGAAGCTTGAAGCTTTTGTTCACGGTGCTCTATGTGTCTCTTTCAGTGGTCAATGCTATGCTTCCCAGTATTGCTTTGGGCGCAGTGCCAATCGGGGGGAGTGTGCTCAGTTCTGTCGTCTACGTTTCTCACTTAAGAATGCTCGGGGGGAAGAGATATCTCACGACCGCTATCTTCTCTCTTTGCGTGACATGAATCGTAGTTCTTCCCTAGAGCAGATGATGGATGCGGGTGTCCGTTCGTTTAAGATTGAGGGACGTCTCAAGGATATCTCATACGTCAAGAATGTTACAGCCTACTATCGACAAAGGATTGATGACATCCTGCAACGACGTCCTGAGTATGTTCGTTCTTCCCTGGGACATGAGACATATACGTTCAAGCCTGATCCTCAACGTAGTTTCAATCGCGGCTTTACTGAGTATTTCCTTCATGGACGAACGCCAGATATCACGTCTCCTCAGAGTCCCAAGAGTGTAGGTCAGCCAGTTGGAGAGGTCAAGGAGGTTCGTCGTGATTGTATCGTAGTTTCTGGCACAGCTTCCTTCTCCAACGGAGATGGGCTATGCTTTATAGATTCTGAAGGTCGACTTCAAGGTTTCCGTGTGAATAGAGTGGAAAACAACCATCTCTATCCTGCCCAGATGCCTCAGATTCGACCTCGCACCCCTCTCTTTCGCAATTTTGATCAGCAATGGGAACGATTACTTTCACGCCAGTCTTCAATGCGTAAGGTATATGTTGATTGGAAGTTATCAGAGATTGAATCAGGTTTTTCTTTAACTATTATCCGTGAAGATGGTGTTCAAGCCACAGAGTCTTTTCCTTTTGAACATCAGTTGGCACGAACTGACCAGAAACACGGTATTCAAGAACAGCTTTCCCGCTTAGGTGATACCATCTACGAAACCCGTCATATCGATATCTATTTCACTCAACTTTGGTTCATTCCTCACAGCATCTTAGCAGAATGGAAGAGACGGATGCTCCTTTCACTTTCATCTTCATCTTCAGAATCAGATTCTTTATCTACCCCTTGTTTGTCAGAGCTCAAGCCTGTGGTGGCAAATGCTTCTTTCCTTCTCAATGTATCCAATAAACTTTCTCGTCAATTCTATCAGAAGCGGGGTATTACTTCTATCGAGCCGGCTATGGAGATTACTCCAGATTCATCGCCCCAAAGCAGTACCGCTTTGATGTTTTGCCGTCATTGTCTGCGTTATTCCTTGGGCTTTTGTGTGCGCAATGGAGGAAAGCACAGTCCTTTCGTTGAACCCTTCTATCTTGTATCTCAGGATGGACGGCGTTTTCCTCTTGAGTTTGATTGTAAAAACTGTCAGATGATTGTCCACCATGCGTAATATAGTTATCTTTTTCTTGTTCGCATTGCTTCTCGGTGCTTGCTGCTATCCTCAGCAAGGAGATGGTCGTCCTTATGGTGTCAATTATAACTTCGAGTTTTGGGGCGACAGTTTGATTCTGCAATCTGATCAACCCACCCATAATCAGCCTATAAGTGCGGTATTGGATAGCAACAATGTCATCTATCATGGAGATCCTCTTGTGGTTGCTCAGATTTTGGTAATCCCTGAAGATTCGTTGGATAGTGTATGGGTCAAGGTTGCTCGCGATCAGCTTACTATGGGATGGACTCACGAGAGTGATCTGATTGCTAATTCCGTTCCTGCCGACCCCATTAGTCAGTTCATTTATCTCTTTAGCCAGCGTCATTTCTGGTATTTCCTGACATTCCTTATCTGTTTGCTTTTCTTCATGGTTATTCAGCGAGTGCGTCGTAAACATTACCATATCGTACACTTCCACGATATCGCAACATGTTATCCTACACTTCTCACACTCATGCTGAGTTCCAGCGCAGTACTTTATGCCAGCATCCAGAAGTTTGTTCCAGAGACTTGGGTTCACTTTTATTATCATCCTACTCTTAATCCCTTTGAACTACCTTTTATACTTGCCCTCTTTCTTTCTTCCATCTGGCTGATTATTATCCTCTTTGTTGCCACGCTTGAGGAAGTCTCTCGTCAACTTCGTTTCTCGGAAGCCATCATGTATCTGCTTTCACTCTTTGGAGTTTGTGTACTCTGCTATATGATATTCTCCATCCTCACATTGTATTGGGTAGGTTATCTGCTTTTCTTTCTCTATGTCGCATGGGCACTGTGGCGTTATTTCCGTTACTTCCGTCCTCGCTACATTTGTGGCAAATGTGGCTCCAAACTTCACGCTTTGGGTCGATGTCCTCGTTGTGGGGCGATGAATGAATAATCGTTGAAAAATATAAAAATGAAAAAAATGTTCTCTTTATCTAATCAGTATTGTTCTCTCTCCTGCATGGAAGAGAAGAAGAGTTTTTTTGTCTTCTTTCTCCTCACTCTTTTCTCTATACCCATTAATGCGGAGTTACAGTCGGGTCAGGTCGTTCGTCTTTCCATCGGTGGCAGGGTTCTCACCACTGAGGATTCCAGCCTTGATGTTGGTAAGTCTGTCGTAATGTGGACGGAAACTAACACAAATTCACAGCGTTGGTATCTTGAGCAGAACGACAAGGGTGGTTACTATATCACCAACGTATATAGTGGATTCTATCTGGGTGGAATTTCCTCTACTTCTAATGGTTCTAAAGTAGGTCAGATCAGCCGCAGCAATGCCGTTAACCGTGGTTCATGGGAGCTTGTTCCTGTAGAAGGCATGGAGGACACTTATCAGATTTTCATCAATACCAATCGTCGCGTTTGTCTCTCTGCAGCTACCAATGTCTCAGAAGGTAGTGATCTCACTCTCGTTACCGCTGCCTCTGCCGATGCTTCACGTGTGCAGTTTCGTATTGAAGAAGCAACAGCTGCACCCAATCAACTTACAGCTGAAATTCGCGAAGAGATGATGGATCGATGGATGGATCAGTATTACCACAAGGCTTCCACAGGTCACGTTATTGGTAAAGGAGGCTGGTGGGGCGATGCTGAAATGTTTGAGGTTGTTTTGGATGCCTATGAGACTACGGGACTTCAGGAGTATGCCACCATGTTTGATGAGCTATACAAGAATTTCTGTCAACGCAATGGCACTGATTGGACAGGTAACAGCTACAACGATGATATTGCCTGGATGTGTATTGCTTGTGTGCGTGCTTATCTTCTTACGGGTAATACCGATTATCGCACCAAGGCTAAGACCAACTTCGATGCCATGTATAAGCGTGCAAATGCATATGGAGACAATACACTCATTTGGTGTCAGGGAAAGTCTGGAACCAATAGTTGCATTAATGGTCCTGCATGCGTGGCAGCATGCTATCTGGCTATCGCTACAGGCCTCGAGAGTTACTATACCAAGGCACGCAATACCTATATGGGTGAGCGTGCTATCCTTTATGCTTTTTCCAATGGAGCTTTTACTGGTCAAGTATATGATTCTTACGATACAACAAACAAGAAGGTTGGCAACACGTGGTCTAGCACATACAATCAAGGTACTTGTCTTGGTGCAGCCGTGATGCTCTACGATCACTTTGGCGATGAGATGTTTCGTCAGGATGCTGATGCCATTGTCTCTTGGACGAAGAGCAATCTGGCCAACAGCAACGGGATTATCAAGGTGTGCCAGACAGCCACAGGTGACCTTACGGGTTTCAAGGGTATCCTGATGCGCTATATCCGTCGTTATGCGGCTGATTTGGATCATCCTGAAAACTATGATTGGTTGGCTAAGAACGCTTTCCATGCATGGAACAATCGCAACTCAAAAGGTATCTCCATGAGTGGTTGGCTCCATAAGACACCTGAAAATTTCAATTACTCTGATGGAGGTGATTTCAGGAACGATGGAGTGGGGGCTTTCACCGCTCTTTCCGCTGCTTATAATGCACATCTGGGTGTTCAGAATCATCACGATGCATTCAGTTCCATCGAGTCTGAGAACTTCAATTTCCTTTGTGGAGCCCAGATTACCGCTGAGGATGACATGGTTGTTGCAGGTCCTTTCAGTAATGCCACCAATATTGGTTACCGCAATGTGGAGTTTGGTAATCGTGCTGCCACTCATCTGAATCTGCGTATGAATCGTATGCGTGCATCGGCTCGTCTCAATGTTTATGCTGATGCGCCCAATAGAGGAACACTCCTCTGCACCGTTGAGCCCGAGGAGACAGGTCAATGGATTGATGTAACTGTGCCTCTCAATGCTCCTCTCGATGGGACTCATGACATCTACTTCTGTGCTGTGGGATCAGCGCGCATTCCTCTACTCAGTATTGACCATTTTTCCTTTTCTTCCACCTACAGCATCTATCCTGATCTGACAAACAATGGCGGACGGTTCACCACTTCTCTCCAGACCTCTGGTAACCTTGATGCTCTGGGTGATGATCGAGCCACGACAGACATTTCTGGTGTTGTTTCTGAGGAAGAAGCATGGATTCAGTATCAAAGTTCTGCCCCCATTGCTCTTCGTGGATATAGCCTTTTTGCAGGTCTTTCCGAGGGGCAAGATCCCACTTCCTGGCTGCTTCAGTATTCTGATGATGGTTACACGTGGAAGACGCTTGATTCACAGCAGGAGCAGACCTTTTCAACTCGTGGCGAACAGCGTTCCTTTGTCGTTTCTTCCAGTGAGAGTCATTCCTTTTTCCGCCTTCTTTTCCCCAGTGTCGAGCCAGGCACTTCGATTTCTCTGTCAGAATGGCAACTGATGGGGCGCAGCGTCTCTCAGAATGACATCACCCATGATGGAGGACAGATGACTTCTGAGGGTTCCACCTTCGTATATCGCGGTATGGGTAACTATTTGCTTAGTGCTTATTCGATTACCGGAGGCAATGCAACTGCATGGAAATTATATGGTTCCACCAATGGAAGCAAGTGGGTGGAGCTTGATTCACAAGACAATCGGCTAAGTGATTATCCTACCTGCGCATACCAAGTTCACTCCACCACGGGTTATACCTTTTATAAATTAGAGATTTCCTCTGCTGCAGATGTTTCTGAGCCTTCCGAGGATTTCCAGTTCCAACTCTTTGGCTCGCTCGATTTTGGGCGTTTCCACGCTGATATCACTCGGTTCAGCAGCATTACAGATGCGCTTGGTGGTGATGCATCTATGCTTTTCGATAAGGATGGTTATACCTACAGCACCAGCGAGGGTGCCATAGATGTGCTTCCTTCTTGGGATATCCGTCTTCCATTCACCACGCGCATCATAGGGTACAGCCTGCTTTCAGCCGATGATGCTGACCTCGCTCCCCAATCCATAGCCTTATATGGCATCGATGATGAGACGGGTGAAGTCACTACACTCAGCACGCGCAATGTCAGTTTGACTCTTCGTGGTCAGCGGGTTACCAACACGGTTTCTTCCAGCCGTCAGTTCAATCATCTCCGCCTCGATGCGGGAGCTGTTGCCAATGCAGGCACCAAGGCACGTTTGGCAGAGATGGAGATATATACCACCACACTTGTTAAGGATGAGACCATTGCTCCTCTTCCTGTTACCATTCAGACTTCTTCTGAGGCTGTTGCTGCTACTGAGAGTGTAGAGAAACTGATAGATCAGAACCGCATGTCTCGTTACCGTACCAGTTTCACAGAGCCCGTAGCCATCACGGTCGTTTTTGATGAGCCTCAACTCATCAAGGCATATACCCTCACTTCCGCCAAGGATGAGCCTACACGAGATCCTCAGGCATGGACTCTCGAAGGGTCTTCTGATGGTTCTTCCTGGACAATTATCGACCAGCGTTCAGATCAGGCATTCAGCCATCGCTATGCCACCCAGTTCTATGATTGCAACACAGAGACAGAATCCTTCTCGCAGTATCGTCTCACTATTACTGAGACGGCAGGCTCTAATCAGTTCCATCTGAGTGACCTCCAGTTCCTCCTGACCGCTCGTCCAACAGCAATCCGCAGCATCACCGTTGATTCTGCTCCGACAGACGATTCTCCTCTCTATGACCTTCAAGGGCGCCAGGTTCAGTCTCCACGTCGTGGCATCTATATCCAAAACGGCAGAAAGATTGTCAGATAGTTACTGGGTACCAGTAAACTGTCTTAACCACCTCTTTATGAGTCAATTACGCATGTAAAGATTTTTCAGTACCATCTTTTCTTGTCGTCAAATAGAAGCAAATCGTGACAGTGTGACAGTGACATCGTGACATTAAGGTGGTTTGCGATGTGCGGGAAGTGGTGCATACCAATGGGTTATTATAATATATATATATTATAATAAAATTTATATACTTATAATTAGTACATATTTCTCTACTTATTCTTACGGTTTGTAAGCAGCTGGTCGTGGGCGTGAAGTGGGAAGGTCCTTAATGTCACGATGTCACTGTCACGATGTCACGATTTTCAGGAAAAGACACACGAAGCCGGCATGGGTGAAAACATATGGACTGAATTTCCAGTTGACATTGAGAACCATTAAAGTTATCGTCATTGTCATCGTTATTTTTCTTTGAAAAAATTTGGAGGTTTCGAAAATTTTTCGTAACTTTGTAGGCAGAAAGATGAATGGAAATTACATGCACTAAAACCTGTACCGAAATGAAACATATCAGACTTCTCCTGGTCACCCTGCTGGCCATCATCGGCTTCTCCTCTGTGGGAGCGCAAGACAAAGAGGCATACGCCGTGCTGACGGACAACGGAACGGACGGCGGCAAGACCCTCACCTTCTATTACAACGCGAGCAAGCCGGAGGGCGCATATTCCATGTCGTGGAGCGCGTTTCCTGACTGGACGAACAACGGTAGCGGCAACAAAGACATCACCGCCGTTACCTTCGACAAGTCGTTTGAGGGCTACGACGGGTTGACGAGCACCCAAAACATGTTTCGTGGCTGCAAAAATCTCAAGACCATCAACCACCTCGAGAACCTGAACACCTCCAAGGTGACCACCATGTATCATATGTTCGCTCACTGCGAAGCCCTCACCTCGCTCGACCTGAGCAACTTCAATACCTCCCAGGTGTACAGCATGAGCGCCATGTTCAGTAACTGCTATGCCCTCACCTCGCTCGACCTGAGCAACTTCAACACCTCCAGCGTGACCAGCATGAGCTACATGTTCGTTGGCTGCGAAGCCCTCACCTCGCTCGACCTGAGCAACTTCAATACAGCCAAGGTGACCAGCATGAACAGCATGTTCGAATACTGCAGAGCCCTTGAGACCATCTACTGCCCCAAAGGTACAGATTGGAGCAGGAATAGTGCGAGCAAAACAAACATGTTCGAATACTGTACCGAGCTGTCAGGGAAATGCGGAAGCTGGGAATTCGGGTTCAACCCAAACTCTACGGATGGCACCTACGCCAAGGTCTGCACGAATAATCAGAACGGCTATTTCACCTACAAGGGATACATAGGCTATACGCTCGAAGTGACCGATGCAGGGATGGCAACCCTCTTCCTCGACTTCGATGCCCAGATTCCTTCTGGCGTAGAGGCGGTGTACTACTGCAAAGGATTGGATGATGACGAGGCTGTCCCCACGACTGACAAGACACATGCCGTACAGATCTCTTCGACCCAGTTGATTCCAGCCAAAACGGGCGTATTCGTGAAGGCCAGCAAAGGCAAGTATAAGTTCGAGGATCCTCAGAGCGGTTCATACAGCTTAGCAACCATCGAGGACAACATCCTGGAAGGCACCAGCAAGGAGAAGACCGTAGATTCCCACTCCGTCCTCACATTGGGATACGGCAAGAAGAATGAGACTCTCGGCTTCTGGTGGTACACGGGCACGACCATCCCAGCCAATCGCGCCTACATTCCTGGCGAGGCTCTGGAAGCAGGCGTGAAGGGCATCACCCTCGTATTCGACGAGGAGACAGGCATAAGCCTCACCCCCAACCCCTCTCCTCAAGGCGAGGGGAGCTGGTACTCGATAGACGGACGCAAGCTCGAAGGGAAGCCGACTCAGAAGGGGCTCTATATCAATAATGGGAAGAAAGTATTGATTCAACGATAACGATAACGTTGGTGTTAACTGATTGATAAACATAAATAAGATACGATTATGAAAAAGATATATCAAGCCCCCAGGATGAAGGAAATCCGCCTCAGTAGCGAAGCAGTAATATTAAGAGATTCCACCAAGGATGTCTTCAGCCGCCGCCACAAAGAACAGTTCGACGATATGGAGGAGGAATGGTGATTGATAGTTGATAGACTCACAGCTATAATTATATAAAATTAGGAAGGGACTCCGCTCAGGGCAACTTGGGCGGAGTTCCTTTTTATTCCCTTATTGTCATCGTCAACGTTATCGTCACCGTTGAGATAAAAAGTTTGCGTCATCGTCATCGTTATCGTTGAAAAAAGTTGTATCTTTGTCTCGAAAACTTACGAATAACATGACATCTTTCCGCAAACTCTTTTTCTCTGTTTTTCTTTCAGCGGCTCTTCAGAGTTGGTCTCAAGCCGAATATGTGAATCCCTTTATAGGTGCCAGTACAGATGTAGGCAAGGCGAGTGCTTATCATGGTTTGGGTAAGACCTTTCCAGGTGCCGCTACGCCTTATGGTATGGTTCAAGTGAGTCCTCAAACCATCACGGGTGGCGATAATGGTTCTGGTTATAGCGACGAGCACCAGACTATCGAAGGTTTTTCCATGACGCAGATGAGTGGTGTAGGCTGGTATGGGGATCTGGGAAACTTCATGGTGATGCCTACTACGGGTCCACTAAGGACGATTAGTGGTCGCGAGAATGGTTCCCTGAAAGGTTGGCGCTCCCGATACGAGAAGGCGACGGAAACGGCTCATGCAGGCAGTTATTACGTGCGCCTCTCAGATTATGGTATTGATGTGGATTGTTCGGCTACTGCGCATTGCGGTATCCTGCGCTTCACGTTTCCTGACAATCCTTTATCCCGCATACAAGTGGATTTGGCGCGTCGTGTGGGAGGAACCTCTACACGTCAGTCCATCACGGTGGTTGATGATTGTACCATCGAAGGTTGGATGGAGTGCACACCTGATGGTGGCGGATGGGGCAATGGAGACGGTAAGGCTCGTTATACGGTCTTTTTCCATGCAACACTCAGTCAACCGATGAAGGAATACGGTTTTTGGAGCGCAGATATTCCGAAGGGAACCAATCGTCATCGTGAAGTGGTGACTTCCGACGAATATCTCCAACGTGTGGCTCAATCTAAGATCATTCGTGGGAAGAAGCATATAGAAGGTGACCATATTGGTTTCTTTACGGAGTTTCCTACGCATCGCGGCGATCAGGTGGAGATGAAGGTGGGTATTTCCTTTGTAGACATCGAGGGCGCCCGCAAGAATTATAAGGCTGAGATTGCAGGGCTTGGATTTGATCAGGTGAAGTCCCAAGCATTTGAGCAATGGAACAAGGCATTGGGTAAGGTTTCTGTCGAAGGCGGGACAGACGATGAGCGAACCGTTTTCTATACGGCTCTTTATCATACCATGATAGATCCTCGCATTTATCAAGACGTGGATGGACGCTATGTGGGAGGTGATTACGAGATTCATCAAGCAGATGAGGGATTCTCCAAGCGCACCATCTTCTCAGGTTGGGATGTGTTCCGCAGCCAGTTCCCCTTACAGACCCTCATCAATCCTCGTCTTGTCAGCGACATGATCAACTCTTTGACCAGCATGGCAGAGCAGAGTGGTAAGGAATACTACGAACGCTGGGAGTTCCTCAATTCTTACTCCGGTTGCATGTTAGGAAACCCTGCCTTGTCAGTCATTGCGGATGCATACGCAAAAGGAATCCGTACGTTCGATACGGAGAAAGCTCTTCGTTATGCCGTGAACAGCTCGAATAAGTTCAGTAATGGAGAGAAGGGGTACACGCCAGGCGGGACAAGCATCTCGAACACTCTCGAGTATGCCTATTTCGATTGGTGTTTGTCTCGCTTTGCCTCCATGCTGGGTGAGAAGAAAATAGCCAAGCATTATCAACAGAAAGGGCAGAACTACCGCAACATCTTCAATCATCAGACAGGATGGTTTTGTCCTCGCAATGAAGATGGGACGTGGGCAGAGTGGCCTGAAGACGGACTTCACAAAGAATGGTTGGGTTGCATGGAATGTAATCCTCTTCAGCAAGGTTGGTTTGTTCCCCATGATGTTCCTGGTTTCCTTCAGCTTTTGGGCGGAAAACAGAAGGCGATAGCCATGCTGGATACGATGTTCCAGAACACACCCAGTCACATGTTTTGGAATCAATATTACAATCATGCCAACGAGCCAGTACACAATGTTCCCTATCTCTACAATCGTTTGGGGTGTCCCTGGAAAACGCAGTATTGGAGTCGTTTTATCTGTCAACATGCATACGACAATGCTGTAGCTGGTTTGAAAGGCAATGAGGACGTAGGTCAGATGTCGGCTTGGTATGTCCTCTCTGCCTCAGGAATTCATCCCTATTGTCCAGGCGAGACCCGCATGGAAATTACTTCTCCCATTTTCGACAGGGTAGAATTCCAGTTGGATTCTCAGTATGCCCAGGATGGTAAATTCGTCATCATTGCTCATAACAACAGTCCTGAAAACGTCTATATCCAGAACGCCAAGCTTAATGGGAAACCCTACAATCATTGTTACATCGATTTCTCCCAAATCGCTTCTGCTTCCACCCTGGAGCTTTTCATGGGACCTGAGCCGAACAAGAAGTGGGGCAACAAGTAAAACGTATTCCCTCTTCTCTTATACAGTGACCTGGGAAGAATCTTGATTGATAAATTGGGTTATCTGCTGGAGGTGTTGCAGGGCTATTTGACGTCCCAACTCGTAGACATGTCTCAGTTTGCTTGGTGTCTGTTCAGTACGTCCGATGGGAAGAGTATCCTGAGGATAAATAACGATGGTGTTGCCCAGAAGTTCCTGTTGGCGAAGGTAGGCAAGTTGGTCGTTATACATTAGGTGACGTTGCGACATGGCCTCGATGATCTTAGGATATTTACGCATGAACAGGTGAAAAAGAGGCATTAGTTTGGTTCGTTTTTTGGTGAATCCTTTGGGTTGGGTCAGAACCACAATGTTGCGCGTGTAGCCTTCCTCCTGGAAATGGCGGAGGGGAATGGAATCAGCGATTCCTCCATCCAGCAGTTCACGCCCTTCCAGTTTAACAGGGTGGCTGACAAGGGGCATTGAGGCTGAGGCACGAACCCACTCGAGTGCTTCGTAATCAACAGTATCAAGCCGTTTGTAGACGGGTTTACCTGTATTGGCATCCGTGCAAACCAACTGGAATTCCATCGGATTGGCAGCAAACGCTTCCGTGTCGAAGATGTCCAATTGAGTGGGAATGGTGTGGTAGGCATACTCCCCATTCACCAACTCGCCCGTATGCCATAAAGTGCGCAATCCCATGTATTTCGGATCATTTGAGAAGCGGATATTGTAGCGAAGGGCACGTCCAAGCTGGTGTGACTTGTAGTTGCAACCGAATGCGGCACCTGCTGACACGCCTATCATGCCATCGAATCGGATACCTTGCTCCATCATGATATCCATCACTCCAGCAGAGAAAAGTCCTCTCATACCTCCGCCTTCCAGCACCAATCCTGTTTTCATGAACACAAATGCATTTCTTAAAAAGTTACAACAAAAGTATAAATTTTTATCAGTAGTTGAAAAAAGAAAGGGGAATATGAGCAAAATTTTGACACAAAAAGACTTAAGAATCATCTTTTTACATTGTTATTCAAATAAAAAGAAGTAACTTTGCGCCCGATTATGAAGAAATTTGAAGAATTGGGCTTGTGCCAAGAGTTGCTGCAAGCCATCGAGGAGCAAGGGTATGAGAATCCTATGCCCGTTCAGGAAGAGGTTATACCCAGTTTGCTGGGTAAGAAACTGAAAGAAAATGGAGAACCAGTAGGAGATTTGGTTGCCTTGGCACAGACAGGTACAGGCAAGACAGCTGCTTATGGTTTGCCTTTGTTGCAAAGGTTGTATCAGCATGTACAGGAGGAATCCGACGTGAAGATACAGTCACCAAGAGCTGTTGTGCTGAGTCCAACGCGTGAATTGTGTCTTCAGATAACAGATGATCTGAAAGGTTTTGCAAAATACATGCCACAGATTCGCATCCTGGCTGTGTATGGAGGTGCGAACATAGAGCCTCAGATACGCGCCCTAAAGGCTGGTATAGACGTGATTGTGGCTACTCCTGGCCGTCTCATCGATCTGATGAATCGTGGTGTGGCAAACTTGTCCTGTGCAAAACTGATTGTCTTGGATGAGGCTGACGAAATGCTCTCTATGGGATTCCAGGAAGACATTGACGCCATCTTGGAAGGTGTGCCTCAGGAGCATAACACATTGCTTTTCAGTGCCACAATGAGTAAGGAGATAGAGCGTATCGCTCAGAATTACCTTCACGAAGCCCAGCAGATACAAGTGGGAAGCCGCAACGAGGGTGCTGAGAATGTCAACCATATCTATTATTTGGTTCATGCCAAGGATAAGTATCTGGCGCTGAAGCGTCTGGTGGATTATTATCCCCGCATCTATGCCATCATCTTCTGCCGCACGAAAGTCGAGACACAGGAGGTAGCTGACAATCTGATTCGCGACGGATATAACGCTGATTCCTTGCATGGTGACCTGAGCCAGCAGCAACGTGACCTGACGATGCAGAAATTCCGTCAGCACAGAACCCAATTGCTGGTAGCTACCGATGTGGCAGCCCGCGGGTTGGACGTGGATGACTTGACCCATGTTATCAATTATGGTATGCCTGACGATGTGGAGAACTATACTCACCGTAGTGGCCGTACAGGTCGTGCTGGGAAAAAAGGCACGAGTCTCTGTATTATCCACACTCGCGAGAAAGGCAAGATTCGTCAAGTGGAGAAGACCATTCAGAAGCAATTCGAGAAGGGTACTTTGCCAGAGCCTAAGGAAATCTGTGCCAAGCAGTTGTATCATGTGATAGATGACATCGAGCGCGTCGAGGTGGACGAGAGCGAAATAGCTCCCTTCATGGATGAGGTACGTAAGCGTTGGGAATGGTTGGACAAAGAAGACCTTATCAAGCGTGTCCTGAGCCGCGAGTTCGGAAGATTCCTACGCTATTATGCCAGCGCACCTGAGATAGGTGTTGTTTCTGCTGGCTCGGAAGGTGGCAAGAGGGATAGTCACCGTAAGAAGGGTGACCGTCAAGCAGAAGAGGGTTATGTTCGCCTATTCATCAACGTTGGGAAGATGGATGGTATGTATGCTCGTGAGATCATCGGCTTGATTAACAACAACGTAAAAGGCAATAAGGTCGAGATAGGCCGCATAGACTTGATGAAGAACTTTTCATTCGTGGAAGTGGCAGAAGTGGATGCTGACCGCGTGGTGAAGGCCATGAAACATGGTGTGAGCGTCAAGGGCAGAAGTGTGGTAATAGAGGTTAGCGACAGCGCCCCCAAGAGTTCCTCGACTTCTCAAGGTGGCGAGACATCCAGAAGAGAACGACGCAGAGGAAGCAGGGATGCTAGGCAACCTTGGTCAGCAAAAGAAGCACGCTCTTCCAGAAAGGCTAAGGAAGTCAGAGAGCCCAAAGAGACTAAGGATACAAAGAAGAAAAGCAAGCCTTCACGCGAGGAACGTGGCTATACGGCTCCGCGAGGCAAGAAGTACACAAAGGACGATTGGATGAAGTTCCTGAACCCTGATTACAAAGAGAAACCTTCAAAGAAAGGCTTGATAGGCGATGAGCCTGATTTCAGCGAAGAAGGATGGGCAAGACGTTTCCCCAAGAAGAAATAAATTACAATAGACAGATATGAAGAAGACACTTTTATGGACTTTGATGGTTCTGACTTCTGTCAGCACATGGTCTGACGAAGGAATGTGGATGTTGAACAGGATTGACCAGCAGACAGCAGATGCCATGCAGAGTCTGGGACTGGAATTGACGCCAAGCGAACTCTACAATCCAGATGGTGTGAGCCTCAAGGATGCTGTAGTGGATTTTGGTGATTTCTGCTCAGGTGTGGTGGTTAGTCCTAATGGTTTGGTCTTTACGAATCATCATTGCGGATATGGCGCCATTCAAAAACTCTCGACTCCTGAAGATGATATCCTGACCAATGGTTTTGTAGCCCACAAATATAGTGAGGAACGTCCAGCCGAGGGTCTTTTCGTTCGTTTTCTTCAGCGGACAGAGGATTGCACCAGTCGTGTGATGATGGCTCTCGACAGCGTGTATCGTGCTCATCCTGATCAGGAGGCGCGTGAACTGAATCGCCACTATGCCGACAGTATATGCCGTGCTGTGGAGAAGGAGTACACTCGTGCCAATCCCAAATTGAACTGCCAGGTGAAGAGCTACTATGGTGGGAATGCTTATTTCGTAAGTATATATAAGGTGTACCGCGATATCCGTTTGGTCTTCACGGCAACAGAGACGATGGGTAAGTTTGGCGGTGATACAGACAATTGGATGTGGCCTCGTCAGACCTGTGACTTCAGCGTGTTCCGCATCTATGCCGACAAGAATGGAGAGCCTGCCGAGTACAGTCAAGACAATGTACCCCTCCACCCTAAGCGTTATGCCAAGGTAAGCGTCGATGGTTACAAGCCAGGTGATTTCTGCATGACTATTGGCTATCCAGGAAGCACCAGTCGATACCTCAGTTCATGGGGTATCAAGGAACGTGTGGATGCCCGCAATGTCTCCACCATTCAGGTGCGTGGCAAGAAGCAAGACGTTTGGAAGAAGTTCATGGATGCTGACCGTGCTGTTGGAATAAAGTATGCCAGTAAGTGGGCAAGTAGCAGCAATTATTGGAAAAACTCCATTGGAATGAACAAGGCCATCGCTGACCTAAATGTCATTGGTGAGAAGCAGAAACTCGAGAAGCAGATAGCCGACTGGTACAAGGGTCGTCAGGATTTGGAGAATCGCTTTGGTGAAATGTTTGGCGAGTTGGAGAAAGCCTATGGCGAACGTTACGATGCCATCTATGCCCAAGGCTTTTATAGCGAAACCTTTATGCGCGGCATAGAGATTTTTCGCGTGGCATCAGAAATCAATCGTATGCCTCAGGATATAAAGGAAGAGCAGATAAAGGCCACCAAGGAGCGCCTTGCCAACTTCTTCAAGGACTATGACGCCAAACTGGATGAAGCTACGATGGCAGCCCTGCTGCAGAACTATCGTGAGCAGGTAAAGGACAAAAAGTACTGGCCTGAATGCTATCAATTGATAGACAGCCTGTATGCTGGTAACTGCGAGGCGTATGTCAAGGATTTGTTCAGCAAGACAGTTTGTACGGATGTATCCTGCGTGGACAAGGTGTTGGCAGACAGCACCCTGCGCGAGAAGGACATGGCTCTCGTCTATGCTCAGGGCATTCCTGACAAGTTTATGGAAATCACAGGCGGTCAGAGCAATAACTCCAGCATCATCAACTACAACGAACACATGCTGACTCAGGCTCTCCTGGAGATGGATCAGGAGGAGCCTCACTACAGCGATGCCAATTTCAGCATGAGATTGAGTTATGGTTTCATCCAGGACTATACCTCTCAGGGCACCCATTACGACTATTACACCAATTCGCAAAGTTTGCTCGAAAAGGCAGCCAAGCAACAGGAGATAGAAGACTACAAGCTGGAAGGTGACATCGTGTCCCTTATGCAGAAAGGCGACTTTGGCAAGTATGCCGACAAGAACACGGGCGACATGCATCTCTGTTTCATCAGCAACAACGACATCACAGGAGGCAATTCAGGCAGCCCAATGTTCGACGGAAAGGGCCGACTCATCGGCTTAGCCTTCGATGGTAACTGGGAAGCCATGAGTGGTGATATCAGCTTCGACAGCAGCCTTCAGCGATGCATCGGCGTGGATATCCGTTTCGTCCTCTACCTTATCGACAAATGGGGCGGTGCGAAGAATCTGATCAAAGAACTCCATCTGGACTAATCAGAACTTCCACTCGTGAACTTTACAAACACAACGTGTTCCCTATTCTCTAAAAAGGACTAACCTTTCTTGCATTTAAAAGATGAGAAGCGAGACCGTTAACAGCGGATCTCCCTTCTCTTTTTTTATCAGGCGAAGAAAATTTTGATTTGCCGCTTGAGCATCTGCTGGAGCCACAGTTAAGACACTTTTTTCTTCGTACCTTTGCAACGTGTCAGAAAGAGGAAGACAACACGTTGAAATCCCAGACGCAACACGTTGAAACCCCAAAGTCATCACGTTGAAACCCCAAAGACAACACGTTGAAACCTCGAAGTCATTACGTTGAAACCTCGAAGTCAACACGTTGAAACCTGAAAGTTCAAAGTTCTTGGAAAAATCTGAGAGAAAAGAAAGAGGGAATCCGTTGCCTGAATGGGTGGCTAAATTACCTGTTTTTACCCCTCTTGCGACAGATTCTTGCCCTGTTCTGGGGTTTTGTCGCAAATGCGTCAGCCAGTCGCATACACTTGGAAAGAAAAGCAGAAAAATCCATTGTGTCCCGTAATAACCGCCTTACCTTTGCATCAGAAAACAAAAGTAATAACATTTAAAAGATACGATTATGAAAACGATGGAATTAAACCCAATGACAGTAGTTCTCTCCGACAGCTATGTATTGGTAAGCAACGAATCAGTAAAGAA
>JAFZWK010000049.1 GCA_017617335.1 Bacteroidaceae bacterium
AAATTTATATACTTATATTTAGTACATATTTCTACTACTTATTCTTACGGTTTGTAAGCAGGTGGACGTGGGCGTGAAGTGGGAAGGTCCTTAATGTCACGATGTCACTGTCACGATGTCACGATTTTCAGGAAAAGACACATGGGGCCGGCATGGGTGAAAGTCACTGGGCGCAAATTTGCGCTCAGCACTACAAGACTGGAAAGGCGAGCTTCGACCCTGCTGCCTGCCGACGTTGACGATGACGTTGACCAGAGGCAGATTTTAGAAAGAAAACCAGCAAAACCACCTCGTGAAAGTCCTGGCACTTGAGTGCCCTGTTCTGCCATCGCCCAGAATCTGGTTGGAAGCGAGCTTCCACCATCTTCCTGCCGATACCATAATCTATCCTGACGGACAATCCAGACTTTCAAGAGAAAAAACCTCGCTTTCGCGAAAAACCGTTCTTCGCAGTCAAAGGTCGAGGGTTCAAGAGTTCAAGGGATTCAAGGGGTTCAACGTCATCGTTGAATTATCACTTTCTTTCCATTATTAATATAGATTCTCTTCTGGGGTTTCTGCTCCAGTCTGCGGCCTAAGAGGTCGTAAACGACTCCCGATCTTTCTCCCAAGGGAGAGTCGGAGGGGGTCTTTATTCCATTATATTCATCTGGCAGAGGTAGGATGGCTCTAAAGCCGCCCCATAACTCAGAGGCTTTGTACTCTGGTATCATCTTCTCAGGGACATAGAGTGTAATCCTATACCTGTTGTACGCGTAATCGAAAGAATTATACTTCACTTCAGGCATTCTCTCGCCTAAAATATAGATGGAGGGCAGCTTTCCGCAGCTCCCAAAAGCCATTTCACCCA
The DNA here is from genome assembly GCA_017617335.1 of Bacteroidaceae bacterium. Lineage (GTDB taxonomy): Bacteria > Bacteroidota > Bacteroidia > Bacteroidales > Bacteroidaceae > Physcousia. The sequence continues at coordinate 851 of JAFZWK010000049.1, forward strand.
TTTTTTCCAATGACTTCGGTAAGACGATGGATTCCAGACTCCAACAAAATTCAAAGGCTGCCTTTCCTATCTCCTGAACAGTAGAAGGGAGGGTGATTTTCTTCAGTTTCCCACAATAAGTGAAAGCATAGTCCTGAATACGTGTCAAATTATCGGGCAACTCGACTTCCTCGAGACTCTCACATCCATTAAAACTTACATCTCCCAGAATTGTCACTCCCTCAGGAATGGAAAATGATTTAATAGATGACCACGTGAACGCATTACCCTCTATCTCCCGCAAGGTCTTGGGGAAGGTTACAGAGGTGATTTTACAACCAGTAAAGGCTTCTTTCCCAATCTTTGTCACGGCATATGCTTCACCCATAGAATGGATGGTGTCAGGAATAACCAAGTTTCCTTTATAGAGTATTCCATAACCTGCCGAGATGACTTTAGCTTCCTTAGTCTCCTTGTCGAATTCACAATAGAAGCCTTCCGTTGAACCATCATCCAGGGGTTTCTCGTTCTTTGCCTTCTCCATGTTATTCACTTGTCCGATAAACAAAGGAACGTTGTGGACTTTATCGTACAACACGAACTGGAAAGGACGGTCAATATAAAAAGAACGTGGACCTCCACCAAAACCACCACCCAGTATGGCTGTTATCCCTGCGGCCTCCGTGCCGTTCTCATCTACACTAAAGGAAAGGTATTGCTTGGAAGACTTTACAAAACAAGGCTTGACAGGAGTCATCTTTGAGAGATCAGCCTTTGCATCGTACATATCCTTCATTCCCATATCCACAAAGACAGAATCCAAATCACTTTTCAGGTCAACCTTGAATCGCGGCATATACAAACGAACTTTCTGCTCTTCCAAATTAGCTATTGTCTGGTCAAACAGTTCCTTGGTCATCTTCAACTCATCACCAGAATTGTTTGGCAGGAAGATGAGCATGCCAAAATTGGTATTCCTCCCATAATTCTTTACATCCCCATACGCCAGTTCCACTGCCGAATAGTTTTCCGTCACCATTGCACGTGCATATATTTCACTGGCATACATCATATCCACCTGTGTGGTGCTTCCGTCTGAATTATGGAAATCTATCTTGTAAGTGTAATCTGGTTCAAAGTACTGAGGCCACCTGCCCTTGAAATAGAGGGAGTTAGCCAGCATGAAGAGGATATATTCATTTGGTTGCTCGAGTATCTTCTCTATCAGCCCATGGGATTTCTCCTTAGCCCATGCATTGATATGATCCACAGACTCCTGAGAGGCAAAGTTCACATTCTCAGGCTCTGCATCGTAGTAGTTCTTTATGTCCTGGAAAAAGGTCTGCTCGAAAGGACAACCCATCTGTGTCCACAGGCCGTTTATTGTCTCCAGCCGCACATCCTTTTCTTCCTGCAGGGCAAGCATAGACTCGACCAGCTGCATGTTGTAGCTGTTCACCTCATCGTCTGTATAGTCAGCAACCCCCAAAGCCGAGCGTATCTGTTGCAGGGTCTCGCCATTTGCGCCATTCATCAGCATGGAGAGGGCTATCTGGGCGCTGAGGGGCGACATCACCAGGTTAGGTTCTTCGCTCCGCTTGAGCATCGCATCGTAGAGACGGAAGGCGAAATCCTTCATCTCCTCGCTGGGGCCTTTGACTTCATATCTCACCGTGCGCAGCATCTTGCCCTTTCCACCACCAGGACGGAAGACGATATGACTGACATTCGTGGTATTGGGCTTCGGACGGCTGGGGGCCTTGAGAGCAGACTTCTTCTCCCCAGCATGGTAGAACAGCTCCATCGGATTGCCCAACCATCCCACCTTATAGAGGATGTTATCCCAGGCCGGCAGGGAAGTGCCCTCGCTGAGCACATCCTCGTACCAGACCATCTTGGCCGTCTCGCGATCCATCGGAACCTCGATGACTATGGGAATGCCGTCCTGCAGGACACCATAGCGGAGCACGTCGCCATACTCGAAACTTTTGCTGAAGTCGTAGAGCAGGCATTCATCCAGAATCTTTTCTCCCACGATGCCTCGGGCATAGATCAGTTTGTCATCCTGCTCAGTTCGGATATAGCCAACCAGCCCACTTACATTGCTCACCAGGTTCATGTAGGTGACGTTGTTAATCACTATGGTACCGCTGAGCGTGAAGGTCTCAACCGTACCGTTATCATAATGAGTTTCCCACGATGTACCCTCGCACCAGACTTCCTGGGCGCGAAACTGAAGGGTGAGAGTTAGCAGACTCAATAAGGTTAATAGTTTCCTCATAAACAATATCTTGACAAGTAATTTTCCAACGTTTCTTTTGAGACGCATTCATCGAGTTTCTTCTTCATTCTTTGCTTTCTGACAGCAACAGAAGAAGGGGAGATGCCGTAGATGTTCGCGATGACAGGATTGGGCACTTTCATTGCCACCAGGCAACAGAACCTGACATCCTCGTCGTTGATCGTGTCATGATTCATTCGCAGCGTGCGGGTGAAATGAGGCAGCACCATATCCGTATTTTCCTCTATCAGTTTCCATGACTTCTCGTTGAGGTCAATGTGGCCTGTCTGGGTTCGCTCAGCATTGAGAATGGGCAGCAGGATAGCATACAGGTGTTCGTAATATTTACGTTGCAGGTCCTCGTTCAGCGCCCTTATCTCCGCCTCGCTGCTCTGCGCGTCCTCTGCCAGTTGCAGCGCCTCCAACTCTCCTTGACGGGCTGTGATGGCTTTCTTTCTGAGTATGCCCATCACCAAAGCACATACCAACAACACAAGGGCGAGTATCAGGAGGAAGATGAGCATCCGCACGTGTGCCTGTGACTGGAGTGCCTGACGCTCGGCTTTTGCCACCAGCATCTGCTCCTCGTGTTTCAGGCTGTGTATCCTTGTCAACGATTCCGAGGCCTCCAATTGTGCCGCTGAGTCATTGAGGACAGCCAGTTGCTTGGCATCAGCCAGTGCCTGAGCCGTTTTCCCCTGCTCCTCATGAATATCCTGCAGGAGTCTGAGGAGTTCGATATGGGTGTAGAGTCCTCCTCGATCCTTGTTCTTGAGAATCATTTCTTCAGCATCCTTCTCATCGCCCATGTTGTAAGCCATATAGACTTCTGAAAGAATATACAACTCCTCGTCGATGATGGCAGGATATGCCTCTCTGGCCTGATCCAAGGCAGCTGCTACAGAATCCGTCATCTCCATTTGAAGAAATATCTGGCAGCGCATGAGGTGACATCGTGACAGGAAGTGGGCAGAGTCTGGATTTGCCAGATCGATGGCTTGACAAAGGTAATCGCGGGCTTCTCCATGCTTTTTCATCGCAAAATGGGAAACTCCCAGCGTGAAATACGTGTCGGCCATCCTGTCCTTATTGTCTTGCGCGATAGCAATAGTCAATTGCTTTTGCAGATTTGAGGATTGCAGCTCAAACATGTTTTTCTGCTCATACGCACGTGCAAGCGTCTGATAATAGTGGTAGAGGGCATCGGTATCGCGACATCCTGCCACGTAATCCTCGGCAACGAGCAACGCAGCGACAGCACTGTCAACTTCCTGTTCACCCACAAACCGTTGTCCGTCATTACATGCTTTCTGCACAATGGCTGTTGAATCGGCTCCTCCAAACGAGGGCGAAAAGAAATGATCGCATGAAACAATCATCAGGACAACGAGAAAAAGAGATACGTTTCGTTTCATGGTCACAAAAGTAGATGGTTTTTTTGATTAGTGCAACACCCTTACTGCATTTGTATATGTCAAAAACTTGGCAAAGTGTATCTTTTATGCTGAATAACAGAAACTTACAAAGAAAGTAAATGTATATCTCAAAAAAAAGGAATATTCATCCAAATTAAAGAGAAAGAAAGAGCAGATAAAAGAAAAAGAGCAGCCTCGCGGCCACTCATTTTCTCAGTTAGTATGTTTATGAAAAGATAGAATTCGGAGGCAAATTTACAGAATGTTGGGCAGAAATGCCTTATCACCCCCCAATAACGGATTATACCAAATGCCTGATAATCTCCTCGCGGTCACCAGGAAGATAATCGATGACAGGAATCTCGATCATCGTGTAGGCTCCTGGCTGCTGCTTCATGGTGGCACGAGCCACATTAACCAACACTTGTGCTGTCAGAGCGGGATTGTTGATCTTCATGTTGAACTCAAAGAGCTGGTTATGAGTCTGACCACTCACTCCCTTGCGAACCAAGTTCACCCCATGCCCTACATCATTGATGTCTGCCACACAAGGAACCTGGCTGACATGCGTCTCATCGTTTACAAAATAGGGATCAGACTTGATGGCACTCTCCACCGTCTTGAAGTCTGCTCCATCCTCCAACTCCACATACACCATACGACGATGAATGCCTGTGCCCAAAGGAATGGTCACGCTGAGGGCATCGCGTACACCAGCGATAGCACGAACAGCCACACTATGCCCCATCGAACGGCCAGGGCCGAAGTTGGTGTAAGAGATTCCACGAGGAGCCAAACTTTCCATCAAGGTTCGAACGACGCTGTCGGACCCAGGATCCCATCCTGCGGAGATAATGCTGACGGCACCACTCTTCTTGGCTGCTGCATCCAAACTGCGACGCAAGTCAATGATTTGAGTGTGAATATCGAAGCTATCCACCGTATTGATACCCTGAGCCAACATTTCCAAGGCATACTTCTCCACACTACGGGTAGGAGTAGCCAGGATGGCCACATCAACCTTGCCCAGCTCCTTGATGTCCTTCACTACGGCATAGTCAGCCAATTCAGCAGGTTTGTTCTCTGCGCCGTTGCGACGCACTACGCCAGCTATCTCCATGTCGGGTGCTACTTGCAAAGCTTGCAAGGTATACCGACCGATGTTGCCGTATCCAACTACAGCGACTCTGATTTTTCCCATATTTCTTTTTATTGGTTATCCTTTGATTCCTTTTACTGCACAAAAATACACTTTTTCCACGAAATATGATGCGAAAGAATCGCAAAATTCGTTTTTTCAAAATAAATAATGTAACTTTAAACCCGCAGAACCTCATTTGCATGGAGGATTCGCATCATAAAGGATGAAAAAACAATTCATAACAACAATTAAAAAATACAGAAAATGAAAGCTACAATCAAGAATGTGCTTTGGATGGCATTAGTGGCTCTGATGAGCAACATCCAAACGGCCGTGGCCGATATTCCACGACCTGAATACCCACGTCCTCAATTTGAACGTGCCGATTGGCAGAACCTGAATGGTACCTGGACCTACACCTTTGATTTTGGTCGATCCGGTTCCCAGCGTGATTTCAAGAACTCGAAAGGATTCGACGGAAAGATTACAGTTCCCTTCTGTCCTGAAAGCAAACTTTCTGGTGTGGGATACGTGGACTTCATCAACACCATTTGGTATCAGCGCAGCATCACTCCTCCAGCTGGTTGGCAAGGTAAGAAAATCATGCTGAACTTCGGTGCTGTTGACTATGAGGCAACCATCTTCATTGATGGTAATGAAGTTGCCACTCACTTTGGTACCGGTTCTTCTTTCAGCGTGGATATCTCGAAGTACGTGACTCCAGGACAGGCAGCCAACTTGGTACTGGTGGTCAACGATAACATTCGTGGAGGCAAGCAACCTGGCGGTAAACAAAGCGTTGGCTACTATTCGGCAGGTTGCAATTACACTCGCACCACAGGTATCTGGCAGACCGTTTGGATGGAGGCTATAGCCGAAGAAGGTCTGAAGAGCGTCTTTGCCAAGCCAGACATTGATCAGGAACAATTGGTGATCACTCCGGAATTCTATCAAGAGAACAACGACAACACGTTGACCGTGCAGGTATTGGATGGCAAGAAGGTGGTTTCCACCAAAACAGTAAAGGCTACCAATCAAAGTCTGGTGGTACTGCCCATCAAGAAGCCCAAGCTGTGGAGTCCTGAGAGTCCCTATCTCTACGATGTGAAATACATCGTGAAGGATAAGACGGGTAAGACGATCGATGAAGTAAGCAGCTATGCTGGCATGCGCAAGATACATTTGGCAAACGGCTATTTCTATCTCAACAACCAACCCTACTTCCAACGCTTGGTATTGGATCAGGGATTCTATCCCGATGGTATATGGACAGCTCCCACCGATGAAGCCCTGAAGCACGATATCGAGATGAGCAAGGCCGTCGGTTTCAACGGTGCCCGTCTACACCAAAAGGTATTTGAGGAACGATACTATTACTGGGCCGACAAGTTGGGTTATCTGACTTGGGGCGAAGAGGCCAGCTGGGGACTGGATGTCAACGATAATCTGGCAGCCCGCAACTTCATTTCCGAGTGGGCTGAGATTCTGGTTCGCGACCGCAATCATCCCTGTATCGTCACATGGACTCCCTTCAATGAGACGTGGGGTGCTCAGCCTGGCACTTACGTGCGTTTCATGAAGGACATTTATGACATCACGAAGGCTATTGATCCCACTCGTCCCATCAATGATGCAAGTGGTGACAGTCATGTGAAGACGGATATTTGGTCCGTTCATGACTATACCCGCGAATACGATAAACTGGTCAGCAACCACACTTTCAAGACTGGCGAAGAACCCTATCGCAACATGAGGAACACAAAATGGTTAGCCAAGTATGAAGGGCAACCCTACATCCTGGATGAGTTCGGTGGTTTGGGTTGGATTCCCAAGGAAGAGCGTGCCAACTCATGGGGCTACGGAGCTCAGATTGAGACTCCAGACGAGTTCTTCGATATCCTTGAGAAGGAGGTTGACGCCATCATGGCCTGCAAACACATCGTAGGTTTCTGCTACACGCAAATTACCGATGTAGAACAAGAGAAGAATGGAGTATACTACTACGACCGTCGTCCCAAGTTCGATGCAGCCCGTTGGAAAGCCATCTTCGAGAAAATACCTTCCATCATCGAAAATCCTCAAGACCTGAGCGGCTGGAAGTAATTGCCTTTTTTGCTTTTCCAGGCGCAGCCCAGCACGTAGTGAGCGAGCATCCGCTGGTTGGCATCCCCGTGGCGGTCGAAGTATCGGGCCACCTGCAGCATGGTGCTGTCGGAAGCGAAGTCCACGAAAGCCTTGTTCATCGCCTTGCCGCGCAGCAACTCCATGTACATGCGGAAGGAAGTGTTCTCCTTCCCTGCATCCATCTGACTAAGCAGCACCAGAGCGGAATCGGGATTGGCATCCACCAGGCTGTCTATCACGACCAACTCCTTGGGCATCCTCACCCCTCGGCTACACGAGGCAAGGAAGAATGTTGCCAGAACGAGGATGGATTGATGCTTCGTTTCATTGTTTCCGTGTTATCTGTGCCATCTGTGTGCCAAGTTACGAACAAGTCGAGAGTCTATCCTCGGAAGTGAAGAATTAATCTACTTGTTCAACGACCAAGAGAAACCGTCCTTAGTGTCCTTCACTTCGAACCCGAGTGCGGCCAGGTCATCGCGGATCTTATCACTTAAAGCCCAATTCTTTTCATTCTTTGCCTGCTGACGCTGCTCCAGAATCATATCCACCACGTGACCAAACGCTTCTTCACGAGCCTTATTGCTGTTGCCCGTCTCTGGAGCCAGACCCAGAATATCAAATGCGAAGGTATGGAAAACTTCTGCCAAAGCTTTTGCCACTTCTGCAGTGATGCTGGCCTTTTTGTCGACCACTGAATTTATCACACGGCACGCATCGAAAAGGTTGCTTATGACAATAGGGCTGTTCAAGTCATCATTCATGGCATCATAGAGTTTCTCACGAAGTTCATCCACATACTTCATCTCCACCTGAGGCTGTCCTTTCACCTTTTGACCTTCTTGCAATCGCAAGGCAGCCTTGTAACCATCCATCAGGCGATTGAATCCTTTTTCCGCAGCCTGTAGGGCCTCATTCCCGAAATCGACTGTACTGCGGTAATGAGCTTGTAAGATAAAGAATCGGATGGTCATGGGAGTGTATGCCTGCGTCAACAGAGGATGACTACCATCGAAGAATTGGGGTAGAGTGATGAAGTTATTATAGCTCTTTCCCATCTTCTTTCCATCAATAGTAATCATATTGTTATGCATCCAATAGTGAACCATCTGAGTACCTTGAGAGGCAACTGCTTGAGCAATCTCACACTCGTGATGGGGGAAAATCAGATCCATCCCACCTCCGTGGATATCGAAATGTTCGCCCAAGTATTTACGACCCATAGCGGTACACTCGCAATGCCAACCAGGGAAGCCATCGCTCCACGGACTTGGCCAACGCATGATATGCTCGGGTTGAGCAGCTTTCCAAAGAGCAAAGTCGGCCTGATTTTTCTTCTCGCCCACTCCAGCTAACTCGCGACTGGCATCCTTGATGTTCTCCAAATCACGACCTGAGAGGACTCCATATTTGTAATCCTTATTATACTTCTCTACGTCGAAGTAGACGCTTCCATTCGACACATAAGCATATCCGTGATCCAAAATTTGCTGAACCAGCTGTTGCTGTTCAATGATATGACCTGTAGCATGAGGTTCAATGCTGGGAGGCAGACAGTTGAGTGAACTGATGGCTTCATGAAAACGATTGGTGAAATACTGGGCCACTTCCATAGGTTCCAACTGTTCCAAACGTGCCTTCTTGGCAATCTTATCCTCGCCCTCGTCTGCATCGTGTTCCAAATGGCCCACATCGGTGATGTTACGTACGTAGCGAACCTTGTAGCCGATATGCTGTAGATAGCGGAACAAGAGATCGAAAGTGATAGCCGGACGAGCATGTCCCAAGTGAGCGTCACCATATACGGTAGGACCACAAACATACATGCCCACTCGACCTTCGTGGAGAGGTTTGAATAACTCCTTCTGACGTGAAAGAGTGTTGTAAATCAATAATGGTTGCATCTTCTATTGCATTTTTGTTATGAATTCTTCTTACTTGCCTGATCCTCTTCAATGAAACCCAGCAACTGTGCCACAGCTTCTTCCTCAGGAATATTCCTTTTTACGCAGACCTTGTTCTTGTATAGACTCACCTTTCCACGAGCAGCACCCACATAACCATAATCAGCATCGGCCATCTCCCCAGGTCCATTCACGATGCATCCCATAATGGCTATCTTCAAGCCCTTCAGATGAGAAGTGGCAGCCTTGATGCGGGAAATGGTACCTTCCAGATCATAGAGAGTACGTCCGCAACCAGGGCAACTGATGTATTCCGTTTTGATAAACTTGATTCGAGCAGCCTGCAGGATACTGTCAGCTAAATCTGTCAGCACATCTTCTGCGAAATTCTTGCAGTGGATTACCAACTTGTGGGCTTTTTTGTCAATAAGGAGAGCTCCTACTGCCATCGCAGACTTCAGTTGGAGATCATTCAGGGAGGTTGCCTCCAAGTCAAGTGTGATAGTATCATCATGGATACCAGCCTCTGCCTTCTCGCGTAGAGTTGAGCTCTCAGGTATCAACTCTACCAAACGTTTGGCCACAGGAATTTCCTTCTCAGGTGACTCCGATAAACTCACGCGAATAGTGTCGCCAATACCTTCCGTCAACAAGGCTCCAATCCCTACTGCACTCTTGATGCGGCCATCCTCACCTTCTCCTGCTTCTGTCACACCCAGATGCAGAGGAAAATCCATTCCTTCTCTCTCCATCTCTTTGACCAGCAAACGCATGCTTTGCACCATCACAACGGTGTTGCTGGCCTTCACGCTGACTACGACATTAAGGAAGTTCTCTCGAATACATATACGCAGAAATTCCATGCAACTTTCCACAACACCTTTGGGAGTATCACCATAACGACTCATAATGCGGTCGCTAAGTGAACCATGATTCACACCTATGCGGACAGCCGTGTGATGTTCCCTGCAAATTTTGAGAAATGGTATTAATCGGGTCTCTATTTTCAAGAGCTCTTGAGTATATTCCTTGTCACTGTATTCTATATGCTTGAACTGACGCGCCGCATCAACATAGTTTCCTGGATTGATACGCACTTTCTCGCAATTGAGCGCCGCTACATCTGCCACGCGGGGATTGAAGTGAACATCAGCCACCAAAGGAACGTTACAACCAGCAGCCCTAACACCTTCTCTTATGAGACGCATATTCTCAGCTTCTCGAATTCCTTGCGTAGTCAATCTGACCAATTCCCCACCCGCCTCTGCAATGCGAAGAGCTTGAGCAACACTTGCATCGGTATCCATCGTTGAGGTATTGTTCATTGACTGCACACGGATAGGGTTCTCTCCTCCTAATTTCAACCCTCCAATAGTTACCTCATGAGATTTTCTTCTTCTATATGCCATGTTTTCAAGTTGCTGGTTCAATTGGGAAAAGAATTTTAATTTGTCTTGAACTTATATTTCACTTCAGCCAGTTCAGCATTTGCCTTCACAATCTTTTGCTTCAAACTTTCTTTGTAAGCCTTCAACTTTTCGGCTAAAGCCGGATTTGAAATAGCCAACATTTCAGCAGCCAGAATAGCTGCATTCTGAGCGCCGTTCACCCCTACAGTGGCTACTGGGATTCCTGGAGGCATTTGAATGATGCTGAGCATGGCATCAAGTCCATCCAGCATTCCCTTGATGGGAACTCCTATCACAGGAAGTGTTGTGCTGGCAGCAACAACTCCTGGCAAAGCAGCAGCCATACCTGCTCCAGCGATGATGACACGAATGCCCCTTTCCTCCGCTCCCTTTGCAAACTCCTCCACTTCTTCAGGCGTGCGGTGAGCACTTAGAGCATTCATCTCGAACGGAATCTCCATCTCATCGAGAAACTTGGCAGCCTTCTCCATGACTGGCAAATCACTGGTGCTGCCCATGATGATTGATACAATACTATTCATATTCTCAACATATATTATTTTTTACACCCAAAAGATTCCCACATATCCACAAATCACACCTAACAATGTTCCACCCAATACCTGCCACAGAGTATGTTGACGCAACAGCATACGACTTGTCATGACCAAACCTGCAAGCAAAATGGTACCACAGAGCCACCAGACAGGATTAAAACCGAAGATAGCCGAATAGGCTACCAATGCACCAATGATACCACCTGCACCTGCCGAATGTAAACTGATTTTCCAATAAATGGTAATCAGGGTACAAGTACACTGAATCAGCAGTGAGGCTACGATGATACCCCCCATAAAAGATGGAAGATGCAGACGGTTCATCATGTAGAGACAGCACAAATAGGACAAAATGTTAATTGCATACGGCACAATACGTTTGTGTTGGTGGCGGAGTTCCAAGACACTCCATCCTTTCATCGATCGATAGAAATAGATTCCTATGGACGGCAATGCTATCGTAAAGAGATAAACCATACCCAACACCCATAACTTATAGACCCAAGGAAGCAGAGTCAGGTAGGTTAACGTGAACAAAATCACGAAACTCATCAGGGGATAATAGGTAGGCCTGAAAAGGGTCGACAAGATACGTGCTATGACGATTGCCGTTTTCATCTTTTTCTCTCTCTTAATCTTTTTCGTTCTTTCTTCTGCCTTCTCTTTTTCTATTTCCTCATGCGGGCTACTGGAATTCCCATCTGCTCACGATACTTAGAAACGGTGCGACGGGCAATATCAAATCCCTGCTCACGCAGCAAGCCAGTCAATTTATCATCACTCAATGGATTGTTCTTGTCTTCATTGTCAATAAGTTCCTGCAAAGCTGCCTGTATCGTGCGAACCGAGACTTCCTCTTCGCCTTGCCTGGCAGCCTTGCTGAAAAACCACCGCAGACGTACGATGCCATAACTGGTTTGCACGTATTTGCTGTTGCATACACGGCTCACGGTGCTGATATCTAGCCCCGTAATTTCTGAAACATCCTCCAACTTCATGGGTTTTAGGGTTGTCTCATCGCCTGTTCGAAAATATGTTTTCTGCAGTTTGATGATAGCCAACATGGTACTCATCATGTTCTGCTTGCGCTGTCCCATCGCATTGATGAACATCTGGCCACGATCCACGTAACTACGGGTAAAGCGCAGGTTCTCCTGGGCAGCCTGACTCAATTTTGCCATATCCTTTGCATCCAAAGACTTCAGGGTATCCATTGCATCCTCACTGATTTTTAGTTCGGGCACTCCATCCTCGTTGAGCATCATGCTAACCGAACCATCCAGTTCCGTCTTGGCAATAAAGTCGGGTGTAATCTGTCGGCTGCCATGACTGATGCTTTCGCCTAACGAAGTTCCTGGCCGTGGGTTCAGTTTCAGCAGATTCTCAATAAGGCTTTCCATCTCTATATGACTCAAACGCAATCTCTGCTTAATATGATTCCAACGTTTATGCAGGAAGTCATCGTAGTAATCATGTATGACACGTTCCATCAAAGATTGCAGAGGGTTATCCTTATCATGACGTATCTGGATGAGCAAGCATTCTTGCACCGAACGGCCTCCCACACCCAAAGGGTCGAACTGCCATAGAACATGCATCAATTGTTCCATCTCTTCCTCATTTGTTTGCAGTCCCTGATAGATATCTAATTCGTCAGCTATCTGATAGAGAGGCTTGTGCAGTAGCCCATCGTCACCAAGCGAACCGATGAGATACTTTAATTTTAACTGCTGGTCAGGCGTCAGATCATACTCATAAATCTGACTCTCCAGTTTGTCCAAAAAAGACTGGGTATCACCATATTCGATATTTTCAGGCCTATTATCACCATTTTGACTATAAAGTTGATAAGCAGGAATATCATCCTTGGAGCCATAAACACTGTCGTTGTCATCCTCGGTGGATTCATAAGGAGGCGCCTCATATACCTCTCCCCCTTCCTCGTCATTGGCAGAAGCGGACTCTCCGTATTCGTCAGGCCCATCACCCGTGTCCTTCTTTTCCAACCAGGGATTCTCCAAATTCATTTTCCACACGCTGGCGAAGCGCCTCTACTGACAGCTCGGTCAATCGGGCAGTCAAAACCTGTTGGGGAGAAAGGCTCTGCACTTGTGTCTGCTGAAGCACATTTTGTTGAGACAATGAATTGGTATGAGCCATCTGTCTTTTATCCTTTCATTTATTTTTTTACAAAAATAGGCCAAATATTGGGAATGACCAAATTTTGTTTTTCCATTATTTTGCTCTTCCCTCATTTTTGTTTACATTTGTAACAAATTTGGTAAATCATAACAAAAAAACGAACATAAAATGCCCAGAAGAACTCATTTCTCTTTCCTGCGTATGGCAGTCCTTTTCAGTATCATTCCTTGTATGCATTCCTTTGCTCAACTACACATTCCCCCTGTTATGGAGGCAGACAGCGCTAATTTCCGGAAGGATATCATGACACGTGTCTACATCAGCCCCAAAAAGGTGGTGTGGACAAAGGGCAACTTGCAGCACACCGAGAACCTGCTGGATGCTTCAACCGAGCAGGCCGATTTAGTAAACTTTAGCACTTGCCTGATGAACAGCACGGAGGAGGACACCGCATCCGTCATTCTGGACTTCGGACGTGAACTGCATGGTGCCCTGAAATTGGTGGCAGGCTCTGGCTCCGACGCATACTTCACGGTAAGAGTCCGTTTAGGCGAATCGCTCAGCGAGACGTGCAGCGAACTTGTCAGTAGCCGTCCTGCGAATGAAAAAGGTAATCAATATGGGCAGAGCAAGAAATACTCGGCTACCAATGACCATGCGGCTCGCGATATGATTGTCCTCGTGCCACGTTACGGGCATATAGAGGTGGGTAACTCAGGCTTCCGTTTTGTGCGCATTGATCTTCTGGGCAAGGCAACTATGAACTTGAAGGAGGCCACCGCTGTGTTCCGCTATCGCAACATCCCCTATCTGGGTTCTTTCCGTTGCTCCGACGAGCGACTGAACCAGATATGGAGCACAGGGGCCTATACAGTACATTTGAATATGCAGGAGTACATCTGGGACGGTATCAAGCGCGATCGACTCATCTGGCTGGGCGACATGCATCCCGAAACGAGCACCATCAGCACCGTCTTCGGCAACGACAATAGTTTCTATGGTAGCCTGGATCTGGCTGTACAGCAGTATCCTCTCCCGCAATGGCTCAACGGCATGAGTGCCTACTCAATGTGGTATCTCATCATCCAGTACGACTGGTATGTGCAGAACGGCAACAAAGCTTTCATCGAGAAGCATCGTGACTACATCACAGGACTCGTGGACCTCATCGACACGAAGGTGGACGAGGATGGCAGTGAGCATTTGGCCGCAAGTCGCTTCCTTGACTGGCCTTCGAGTCCGAACGAACAAGGTGTTGAGGCTGGCTATCGTGCCTTGCTCTGCTGGGCGCTGCAGGACGCTGAGAAACTCTGTATGCTGCTGGGCGACGAGGTGCATGCCAAAAAATGCATTGAGATTGAGAACCGGTTGAAGAAGAAAGTGTTGCCTCCCAACGACCTGAAGCAGGCAGCAGCCCTCATGGCCATCGCTGGGTTGATGGATGCCAAAGAAGCCTGCGAGAAATACATCTTGGTGGGCGGTCCCAAAGGCTTCTCCACCTTCTACGGCTTTTACATGCTGGAGGCATTGGCAAAGGCTGGACAATACGACCAAGCTCTCGACATCATCAGCAAGTACTGGGGGGGCATGCTTGACGTGGGTGCCACCACATTCTGGGAGGACTTCGACCTCGAATGGACCAAGAATGCTGGACGCATCGACGAGTTTGTGCCCGAAGGCAAGGATGACATACACGGTGACTTCGGAGGCTACTGTTACGTAGGCTTCCGCCACAGTCTCTGCCACGGATGGGCCAGCGGACCGACGGCTTGGATGAGCCACCACATTCTGGGTGTAGATGTAATGGAACCCGGTTGCAAGAAGGTTCGCATCACGCCTCATTTGGGTAAACTGCAATGGGTAGAGGGAACCTATCCCACTCCCAGTGGCGAGGTAATCCGTATCAAGCATGTTAAGTTACCTAATGGTGAAGTCAAGACGACCGTAAAGGCTCCCAAGGGTGTAAAGATTGTTAAATGAGAAATGCCATGAGTTTGAACAGAAGAATTTTTTTACGCAATTCTGCCCTCGCGGCAGGTAGCCTCGCTGTAGCTGCTTCCACTCCTTTATCTGTCAATGCCAAAACTCCCCGAGGATCAGGTTTTACCATGTGGCAGATTCCCTCACATCGCAACACAATTGGCAACAGCTATGTCTTCCGTACCAGTGGAGGGAAGGTTGTCGTGATGGATGGAGGATTTCCTGAAGAGGAATTCACTATGCGTGGCTTTCTCGGAGCTTTGGGCAACGAGGTGGAAGCGTGGTTCATCTCCCATCCCCACGATGACCACATGGGTGCCCTATGGGAAATACTGAAACAGGGAACTCAAGACCTCCATATTAAGGCCATCTATCATTCCAAACTCATCGACAAGGTCATTGACGCGGAATCTACCGAAGCTGAGAAAACACGCGATTTTTACGAGAGGCTCAGCAAATGTGATGCCAGGGTAATAGATATCCAGCAACCTGGCATCATCTACGATTACGACGGGATGCAACTCAAGATTCTTAGTGTAGCCAATGATTTCACAGTCAACCCCTACAACAATTCTTCCATGATTATGCGTGTGTGGGACAAACGGAAATCCATCGTTTTCCTGGGTGATGCTGGTGTGGAGTGTGGCAAAAAGGTTCTCGACACGCCCTACAAAGTTGATCTTGACTGCGACTACCTGCAAATGGCACATCACGGACAGAATGGATGCGACGAGGATTTCTATCGCTCCATCAAATTCCATGCTTGCCTCTGGCCCACACCTCTATGGGTATGGAACAACGATCAGGGGAAGGGTTTCAACACAGGAACGCTCAATACCATCAAGACACGTACCTGGATGGATCAGCTTCAGATAAAGGAGCACCATGTATCCTGTGTCGAAGGGCTTTTCCGCTTGGATTGATTCGCGACCGTGTAATGGACAGGTATCCAAGATTGTCTTATGGAACAGATTGAAAGAATCAGTCGGATGGAGTCGCATCTCGACTGCGCAATGGAAGCTGTAAAAGCGTTGTCGGACGCTCTCGACAAATACGAAACGGCACAGGAAGCGATGGCTGCCCTTAGCGCATACTATAGCAGCGATGAATGGCGTCAGGACTATGCCGACGACGAGGCAGGACGCCTACCGAAGGATTTGAAACGCGGTGTCCTTTCAGAAGATGGTATCTGGAACGTCCTCGCAGATTGTTACGAACTTGAAAAGCGTCTATCGAGAATAACTCATTCGACAACGGGCACTTCTATCTGCGAACCGTAACGGTGATACTCGTTGGAAATAGATTGCTCTTTGATATAAAGAGCCAATTCGATACGTCCATCACGTACAGGGAGGGATTGGGCGATGTATTTGTTGTAGTTGGCAGCAGCTTGGAAGACGACATCTGGCACTTCGCGTGAGATGGTGCGGATGCGCTCGTAGTGTTTGATGCGCTCACAGAAGGCAGCCAGATTCTCGTTGATGGTCATCCCACCAAGAGCACGGACAACATCAAGCAGAGGATTGCCGTTATCAGCAGAAACGGTAAGTGGCGTGCCGACAGTCTTTGCTGCAAGACATACCATCTCCACTTGTTCCTTGGTTTCATCACCAAAGAGTCGCATAGCCATACCTCCAGCAAGAGGCAGGTAACGGAAGACATTCTGCTCGCCGCGTATCTTTGGTTGGATATTACGCGGGTGGCGGAACTCTCGCTCATACCACTCCGCATAAGAAGTGCGATAGTCTGTCTCAGCACCTTCCTTGTCTGTTATCGTCATGAACTGAGCCACGTAGTTGGGTCCTCCTGCTTTTAAGCCAGGACCAAAGGCAGAGAGTTTCATGCCGCCGAAAGGTTGACGGTTAACAATCGCTCCCGTGATGCCTCGGTTGATGTAGAGATTTCCAGCCTCAACGTGATTCTTCCAGTAACGCTGTTCTTGCTCGTCGAGCGACTGAAGGCCAGAGGTGAGACCATAGTCAAGTCCATTGACAAGGTCAACGGCTTCCTCAAGGGTGTCATAGGGAGCCACTGCGAGGAGAGGTGCGAAGAGTTCTGTGCGGAAAGTGAAAGACTCTGGCTTCACGCCTAACTTGATAGTCGGACACAGGATGTAACGCTTCTCGTCGACGAACTCTGGTGCAATGAGCCACCGCTCACCTTGTTCGAGATGGAAGGCCCGTTCGAGCTTCTCGTTGTGGTTGGTAATCATGGGTCCCACGATATTGCCAGCATTCCACACGCCTCCCACCTTGAGCGATGAGGCACAGTCTTTGAGTTTCTCCAAGAACTCAGAACTATTGTAGACGGAACGCTCGACGAGGAGAAGTGAACAGGCGGAACACTTTTGTCCTGCATTACCAAAAGCTGAGCGGCAAGCGTTCATGATGGCATGATCACGGTCGCACTTGGCAGTGAGAATCATCACGTTCTTACCACCTGTCTCTGCGGACAGCGGTTTGCGTGGATTGGCATGTGCAAGTGCTTGGGCAGTTTCTGTGCCACCCGTAAGGATGATATGCTTGACGACGGGCGAGGAGGTGAGCAAAGGCGTAGCCTCGCGGTCTGCAATAATGACCTGCAGGGCTTGCTTAGGGACACCTGCCTCCCAGAATGCACGTGCGAAAAGCCAAGCAACAGGTGCCGCAACGGTTGCTGGCTTAAGAATACAGGTATTACCTGCTGTTAGGGCGGCTACGACCCCTCCACAGGGGATTGCACACGGGAAGTTCCAGGGCGAGAGGACAAGGATGGTTCCTTTGGGACGCATCACGATGTCAGGAAGGGCCTCGAACTTCTTCATCGTGGTAGTGTAAAAACGGCAGTAATCAATTGCCTCGGAAACTTCCACGTCAGCTTCCTCCACCGTCTTGCCTGTAATGGCACACATGGATCCGTTGAGGTCGCCGCGCATTTGTCCGAGAATGTTGGCGGCGCGGTACATGATTTGATGACGCTCCTCCACCGTCGTCTCGCTCCATCGTCCTGGGTCGGCAGCCGCAATGTCCAGAATCTGCTGCACCTGTTCCTTGCCTGCACGTGACATCTCGCAGACAAGCACATCGCCGTCTTGGCTTCGGTCGAAGTAACTGACGTGGTCTTCGTTGTAAACCAGTTCGTCGCCTATCTGGGTAGGAAGCAGGTCACCAGGCTTCCAATCGCCCCACGCGGCTTGGTGAGTGACAGGATTGCCTTCAGACTTCCACTTGGCAAAGATACTTTCCACCCATTGCTGGTTGCAGGAGCGGTCGAAATCGGTGTCTGGCTCATTTTGCATCTCCTCCTTCGGCTCTTGTCCTGCATAGGGTTGGTTGCGGTCCTGCGTGCGAGTGGGAGTATGGTCGAGGTGGTCCTTCATGTTGTAGGCGTTGATGAACTGCTGCTGGAGTTCTTTCCATTCCTTCGTATCAGGCTTCAGCGAGAAGCTGTGAGTGAGGAAGTTGTCAGGCGCAGTATTCTCGTCCATACGGCGCACGAGGTAGGAGATGGCATTCAGGAAATGCTCTTTCTTCACAACGGGTGTGTAGAGGATGACATGATTGCCCAGTTTCTTCTGAGCCCTCCACACGTGGTTGGCCATACCTTCAAGCATCTCGAAGCAGAAGCAGTCCTTGGGAGTCTGATACATCTCGGTAAGGAGATAGGCGTATGAGATGGTGAAGAGGTTGTGCGAGGCCATGCCGATATGCAGCACACGGGCATTCTTAGGCTTCAAGCCACGCTCGATGATGTGCAGATAGTTAGCATCCACCTCCATCTTGTTCGAGCGAACGGGATTGGGCCATCCGCGCAGGTCGCTGACAATGTTCTCCATGTCCAGGTTGCATCCCTTCACGATGCGCATCTTGATGGGGGAACCGCCCTCTTCCACACGCTTGCGGGCAAATTCCAGTAATTCGGATTGGAATCCCCAGGCATCGGGCAGATAAGCCTGTACGACGATGCCCGCCTCGTAATTCTTGAATTGCGGAAGGGAGAGGACTTCCTTGAACAGCTTCATGGTCAGGTGAGCATCCTTATACTCCTCCATGTCCAGATTGATGAACTTGGGTTTGGTCACCCCATTGATGTCGGTATATGGATAGTCAATAGCCGTCTGGTACAGCTCAGACATGCGGCGGACAAGCTCTGGGAAGCACTCCTTATAGTTCAAGGCGTGCGTCTGCGCGTAGATACCAGAAATCTTCACGGAGATATAATTGATGTCAGGCTCCTTCAGGGCCTCAAGATAAGACTGGTAACGCTTCTCTGCCTCTCCGTCGCCTACAACCACCTCACCCAGCAGATTGACATTCTGCCCAATGTTCTGGTTAAAACGGGTGGCAAGGTGCTCGGTCAGGCTGGGACGGGCAGCATTGATGATGACGCGGCTGGTATCGCGGCGAAGGCGCCACTTAATGATGGGAACGGCTACCCAATTGAAGAGTGGAAGATAGGCAAACTTCTGGTACATCCAGAAGAGAGCATGGTCGAAGCAATCAAGGAACTTGGGGATTCCGTATTGATCAATCAACTCCTTCACACGCAAGGCTAACTTCTGGCGATCGCGAATCTGACTGGTCTCGTCCAGCATGCGCACGATGAACTTCTTGTCATTGGGTGTAGTTACCATCGTACCATACATGTGCTGTTCGCTTTTCTCTAATTTGGTAAGACCAGAGTAGCTCTCATCATAAAGCTTACGCATCCAGGAGAATACTTCCTCGACGCTTGGTAATTGTTTTTCATTCATAGTATTATTTCCTTTGCGTTTTTTTGTTTCTATCCGCAAAGTTACGAATAAAAGAGAACAGAACAAAAGAAAACTTTTTCTTTTTTTTGCCGAGTGTCAGTAAATGCGCGACTTTGTCGTAAATTGACGTTCTCCTGCCATCGTTAACGTCAACGTCTATTATGTTTTCTTTCAAAGCACCCCGCATATCAACCAAAAAGAGGCCAGCAGAACCGCCAGCCTCTTTCTATCAGTTATCGTCATCGTTATCCTCAAATACCAAATGACCAAATGGTTAAATGGTAGATGCACTTATTCTTCCCAGTCGTCCCAAGTCATTTCTGGGGCATCGGATGTGCCATTGCCGCCTCCTCCGTATGGGGGAGTACCGCCTGCACCGTTGGTTTGGGTAAAACTGCTCTCCATGAATATCCTGGTCACTGAAAGGTTCATCAGCTTCGCCCTGGGGCTTACATATATCTTTTTCATTGTCGTGTCCTCCTTTAGTTATTTCATTTTACCGTTTAGCAGGACCTTACGTCCATTGCTGATGTAAACGCCGCCCTGAGTAGGCTTCCCTTCGAGTTTGCGTCCGTCTATAGAGTACCACTCATCGGATTTACCATTTGACGATTTACCATTTACGATTTCTTGAATCGAGGTCTCGCCGTCACCGAAGTTCAGCACGAAGCTCTTGATGGACAGGTCAGGAACGCCTCCATAGATACCGTTCAATGGGAAGTAAGCACGGCAGGCTCCAATCGTCGTCGCTTCTTCGCCGTTTGGATAGTAGAGATAATTGTTCTGGAGGAACAGAACGTCACGCTTTTTAGTCCCCTTCGCGAAGACTACAGGATCATAGACTCCCTGGAAGGTGGTTGTACCGTCCTTACTCTTTACGCCTACAGGATCGCTGCTGTCTATTTTGACATCCACGAACGTCGGGTTCACGATGTTTTCGCCTGTCCCGCTGCCGTCAGAGACAGTTTCTTTCCTTATGAGACAAGGCTTGCCTGCTTCAATCACCTCAGGGTCTTTGAAGTTCAGCCACAGCGTCTTGCTACTTTCCTCGTAGCCTGTGATGTGGTCATAGCTATCAGATGCCTCCGTATCCAGTCCCCTCACCTCGAATCCAGCCAGCGGAGAGTCCTGATTGAGCGTGTGTTCAAACGGCAGGCACAGGGTGTTCCATCTGTCCGTGAATAGGGTACGGTCCTGCAGGGTAACGTTGATTTTCGTTAAGAATTCATTGTTCTGACAGAGTTTATCGTAATCATACTTCGCAATGATGTCGCTGTTGTCCTCGTCGTTCATCAGCACAATACCGTTGGCGTCCTGATCCTCAGTCAATCCGTGGCGAGGCAGGATGGGAATCACGTAGTCGCCTTCTTGCGCAAGAGGTGACATAGCGTCGCCGTAGATATTTTCCGTAAAGAAGGTGATTCCGTAGCTGGGAGTGGGTCCCGATCCGCTGGAAGTTGGGATGTCAACATGGACGAGAACACCCTCACCAGGAGCCAGCTTCACGCAATCGTAATACATGTTGAGGGCATCGCCCGTTGCATTCAGCTTATAGAAGACAGCGCAGTCAACAATGGGAGAAACAAAAGGAACATAATTGACGTCGTCCATCCAATCCTGCAGCGTCACGTAGGCGTCGCAGGTGTAGGGATTGCCTACCAGGAACCAGCCGTCAAAGCGACTACTTGAGCCGGAATAGACTCTACTCTGTGTGACATACAGTTTTGATGGATATTCCGTGGAGCCCGTGAACTTCAGCGTCTTATCCTCCTTCTTATCCTCCTTGCTGGCATACAAATAGCCCTCTTTAGGTACTACATTAAAGCTTTCATCAGGATCCACATCTGGTGGGTAATACGCTGCCAGATTCTTCCCGTTGATCCACTCCAAATCTGAAAAGAAAGTATAGAAAAGGTATAAGTCGTAGTCGTCCGTCTTGAGATTCTTCACGTCCTTCAGGAGAGTGCTGACAGGTGTGGCGATGAAATGGTTGGTGCCGTCGCCCGTGCCGTAGCCCTTGATGTCCTTCTCGAAGGTAACGGGCACATTGCTGCTTATGGTTTTCAGCTGTCCACCGTCCTTCAGGGTGATGGAGCCGCCTGGGAAGACAGTAAGCTCCTGCACGTCTGCCACATAGCCGACTGGGATGGTGGCTTTCGCAGCGATGTAAACGTCTTCTGTCGGTTCTGGTACGCCCACGGGATCCCAGTTGCCGCCATCGTTCCAGTCGCCATCCTTCACGAAGAACTTAGTTTGTGCGCTCAGCGTGGTGAAGTAGCGGCTCTCGCTCCAGTCGGTACCTGAGCAATGCTCGCTCTTGCCCATTACCTGCCATTCATAGTATGTGTCAGGTTTGAGGCCCGTGATGGTACAGGGATTTCCTTGATTCTCTGCCGTCTTCCATTCTCCAAATGCTGATTCAGGACCGGTAATGAGAATATCATCAATATAACATTCACCATAGTAACGAAACGAGATACCGATATACTTCACGTCTGCGGGCAAAGTAAACTCATACTTTCCCCAGTTCACTTCAAATGACATTTCAGTGTTTTCGTAAGGCCCTTTTTCCCATTTGAAATCTTCTGATGAGTTGGTGGCCGTGCTATAGCCCACGTAGAACTTTCCAGAACCGCAGTACCAGAAGCTCAGCTTTGCCCCCTCTGGGATGTCGTTCAGTTCAGGAGAAATCAGTTTTTGGTCCATCATCACTTGATTTTGATCGCCATGGAAATAGAAGCTTTGTTTGCCTGTATGATTATAAAAAGAGCTGGTGCTGATTCCTGTGCCACGATAGCAATCCCGTAAGGTCCAGTTGTCCAAGCCATCCTCGAATCCATCCATGAACAGGATGGGAACCTCTCTCCACTGCACGTTGTAGCTGTCCTGATATCCCGTCCACGAGAGTGTGGCCTCGTCGCGCATGATATCGGTGGCCAACAGATTCGATGGAACGGTGCAGTACGACAGGGTCGTGAAGGTTGCGGGAGTCGTGCTGGGATAGTACCCGCTGAGATTCTCTCCATATTGGGCTTGTACACATACCTCATATTGTGTGCCGCCTACCAAATCTTCCAGTTTGTAGGATCTTTCGGTGATACCCGTAATGACCGTCCAATCGTTCACAGTTTCTCCTTCACCCACCTTCACGCGGTAACTCAGCACGTAGCTGTCGGGGGTAGGTGTTCCGGAATTACCACTACTAATCGACATCCACCAGCCGATGGTGGCCCATTCTGTACCGATGTTGCTTAAACTTATACCTGAAGGCTTGAGGTATTGCTCCTTGGTTTTGAAAGTCTGGGTAGAACTCCACAATTCTTGGCCATCATTGCTGTTGGGACGAACCTTTACGGTGTATTGGGTATCCGCGTCCAGCCCCGTCAGGGTGAAGGGGTTATCAGAAACTGTCTCATACTGGAAATCATCCGTCTCGCCATACTTCTTGTAGGCCACTACCCACTCGGTTGCTCCGCCGTTCTCCTTCCAACTCAGCTTAGCGCTGTTGTAGGTAACGTTATCGTCAGAAACAGAGTTGAGGGTTGGTGCTGTCCAGAAGCTCTTGGTGGTGAATGAGTTCTGTGAGCTCCACTTTTCAGTCCCATCATCGCTGTTGGGGCGCACCTTTACGGTGTATTTGGTATACTCTTTCAGACCTGTCAGGGTGAAGGGATTCTCTAAAGCAGTCACTTCCTGGAAATTCGTCTCGTCCGCTTTCTTGTAGGCCACTACCCACGAAGTGGCTTCACCGTTCTCCGTCCAACTCAGCTTGGCGCTGTTGTAGGTAATCTCCGAATATTGGAGGTTGGTAGGTTGCTTCCATTTCTCCAAGGTAGTGAAATTCCTCGTTACCCAATCGCTATTGCCTCCTTCGTACAGAGCTTTCACGCGGAATTGATAAGCTGTCTCTGGGGTCAGGCCGCTCAGATCGACGGAAGTCTCTGTTGTGGAAGCTTTTGTGGTCCATTCCGTCTCGCCAGTCTTCTTGTACTCGGAAACATAGCCCGTTGCCCCATCGGGAGCCGTCCACGAATAGGTAACCCCGCTGTAGGTCAAATTGCTCGGCGTGATGTTTTTAGGCATCTTGTAACCACCGGCCCTCTCATACGTGAAAGTCGTCCGGGGGATGAAGTTCCGCTGGGTGGGGAACACATTGGCCAAACTGGAAATGTTACTCCCTTGAACACACCCATCACGGCTAATATTAGTGCCATAAAAGGGGGCACCAAACAAACTCCCCTTTGTTGTGGTCACATACACGCCCACGAGCAGGTGGCGGCCGCCGTAGGTGTATGGCGTAGAGAAATCTATCGACAAAGTTGTGCCCGTAGTAGCGTCGAGGGTGCCCTCGTAGACGATGGTGGCATCGTCGGTACCTGAGAATGTACTGAGGGTGATCTCGTTCACTTCCTTCAGGAACACTTGGAACGTAGTCGTCCAAGCACTGGGGGACTTTGCAAATGTATAGAAGGTCATCGCCTCGAGAGTGCCGTCCCTCATTTCAATAAGTCTACTGGCTTCGATGATGAACTCACATTTCTGGTAATAGTTACTCGCAGTGATGTTCAGGGGAACGTACAAGCTCGTCGTCGTCCCGTCATACACGGTCAGCTCAGCGGCTCGCGCCCCTCCCCAGCAAGAGAGGAGAAGCAGCATCAACAGTAGAATTTTCTGTTTCATGTCAGATTGATTTAAGTTAGTATTCGGTTTCTCATTTCTGCCTACAAAGTTACAACTTTTTTTCGAAACCACCAAATCGTTTCGAAGAAAAATTCAGAGATTTTGACAAAAAGTGATAAAACAGCTGAAAACGGCAATCCACTGCCCTGGCCTCATAGGCACTCTCCCGAATTGGGAAGGTGCCCTTGTCTTGGTGTTATGTATAGACATGGGTGCTGCGTAGGTTTTTGAGCCCAAAGGGCGATGGTTTTTCATTCATTCTGATTGAACCCCAAAGGAGTGATGATGGGGTTGCAGGCTTTGTCCGGGGGCTGGCACACAGGGTCGAAGCTCGCCTTTCAAGTCCTTGTAGTTGTTGAGCGCAAATTTGCGCCCATTGGCTTTCA
>JAFZWK010000050.1 GCA_017617335.1 Bacteroidaceae bacterium
AATCGTCTCTCGACGAGTCCTGTTTTGTCAGGATTTTTGAAACTTTTCTGAAGAGGGGATGTGATTATCTCCTTTAAATAACAATTACTGTCTCTCCTGCTTTTGTCTCGCGTTCAATGACTTCTCCTGTCTGAGGATGACGGATGCGCAGCCGGCCTCCCTTCTCGCAATAGACGCTGAGGGACTGTATCTCTCCGTCTTTCATTTCGGACGAGACGAGGAAGGCTCCTCTGGCTCTCAGACGGTCGAAGCGGATGTCTGTCCACTCGGCAGGAATGGCGGGAAAGACATTGATAATGCCCGTGTGACTTTGTAACAGCATCTCATGCAGACCAGAAGCGAAGGCGAAGTTGCCTTCCAGTGTGAAGGGGCGGTATTGGAACTGTGATTTTCCACTCTTGGACTGGTCGCCGTTTGCGTGGAATGAATTTCGCAGGACAAAGCATTGTGCAAAGGTGCGCAGGGCCTCGCAGGCCTCGTTGCCGTGTCCAGCTCGTGCTTCCATGTTGGCTAACCATGAATAGGAGTAACCACACCACCAGTCTGGCCCATATTCATGTAGACCGGCCAGGGTGGCTTCGACAATTTCCTTCTCCTTCTGGCTGTGACTGATGTCAATCAAACCCAGCGGATGGATGGCCATAGCATGAGAGAAGTGCCGATGCGACTGGTGGTAGGGTAGGCTGGGAGCAAAACAGAGTGCCCCTTTTTCATCTAAAGAATAGTCAGGCAACTGAGCCTCCACCTGTTTCCAATGAGTTGCCTCATCAGAGAGTTTCAGTGAGTCAGCCATCTCACTGGCAGCCAGGAAGGTAAAGTGCATTAGAGCGAGATCGAAGTTTGTGAAGTCAGGAAACCAAGACTCCAACTGATTGTTGTTAATCTCTGGGCTGCTGCTGAACTCCAGCCGACGCACTCCCTGTTCATCTACTACACTTTGTTGTTCCAGGAAGATAGCCACGTCACGCATATAGGGATAACCACGCTCGGCAAGGAAGTTGCTGTCGGCCGAGTACTTCCAATGCAGGTAGAAGTGCTGGCCCAGCCATGCGCTTGTAGTCTGCGACATAGTGTAGGCTGTCCAACCTGGAATGATATGACCGTCCAGCGAGCAAGTGCCAGGCGCGTTCAATCCATCCTTTCCATATAAGGTACGTGTGAACTCCTTGTGCACAGGACGTTGGTTCCATAGGGTATTGAGGTAGGCCAGTCCTTCATCCAAGCGGTTGCCGACGTATGCGGGCCAGTAGCTGAGCTGTGTATTCAGGTCGTGGTGGAAGTCACCTTTCCATGGGGGCAGGCGTCCATCATCGGCAGTCCAAACAGCTTGTAGAGAGATGGGCCATGAGTCTTTGCGACTGGCAGAGCCAAACTTATACATCTCGCGGTCATACTGATGCTGAACTATCGTGTCTGGTACGCTGACCACAGCCTTGTCCCAATATGTATTCCAGTAGTCCATGTGATGTTTGTAGGCCGAAAGAATCCCGTTGCCAAGAGCCTGTTTCACCTCTTCCTCGGCCTTCTCTCCAACGAGTGACGAAGTGATGCTCCATGCGCCCACAAGCCGATGCCCTTGATGTTTCCATGCTACGGCCACATCGTAGAAGAACCCGTCCCATCCCACTTGGTGGTAGGTAATCAGATTGCCCTCCTGTTTCACCTCGCCCTGATCGTAGCCCAGTAGACCTAGGGACGAATCGCCAAGCCCACCATTACCCGCCGTGTTCTGGTCAGGGCGGTAAAGAGGAGGGATAAGCCTAGGTTGTAAGGTATCGGGCACATTCTCGAAGACAAACCATCCCACGGGACGATCGGCCTGAATGAATGTCTGGAGACACACTCCGCTGTCCCAGCTTACTTGACAAAGGGCATTGTGCAGGAAAAGGCGCGAATCAGTCACCTGTCCCCATTCTTCTGATTCGAACTCCAGTCCTGCACCAGGAATCTTAGAAGGGGCAGGGTTGTTGTGTCCCTTAGTTTCCAATTCATAAATGACGGGACCATAGTCCTTTTCCCTTATTTTGCTGCTGATCCATTGGAAGGAGAAACACTCACCTTGGAAACAGTCTAGGGGACGGAGGTCCCAGAGGTCGCTGCGATCCAGCGAGAAGCGCAGCCTGCCGTCCCGTTGCCAAACAAGGGAGCCCAGCGTGGCGTTGCCCAAAGGCATAGCTTCGTCCCAAACGGTAGCCAGGTCCGTAAATTGTAGGTCGCTGTCAGAAGGTTCCACCTTCAGTTCGTGTGTTTGGCACGATGTCAAGATAAGGCTCAAGCCGAGAGCCGTCAGTGAAGTCAGTCTCATCTTTTGTCAGTTTATTGTTAATTATGACTGCAAAGATAATGCAAACTATGCGAAATACAAAAGATGAGTTCTATAAATTCATTTTTTATTTTAGGAAAATGGACGGTCTCCTTTCAATCTCCTCTGCTTGTTTTTTTCTGCAAACATACGCATTATAACCGAATTTCCCTTTTTACCTGTCCCCTCATATTTAATATAAATTAGGTCTTTTTGCAATTCCTGATAGTATTAGTGATGAATATTCAATAAACTTCATTACCTTTGCAGTATAAGACGGCATAATCATGCTGAAAACGACAATAAACGAAATCAATGCATGAGAAATCTTCTTCAGAGGCAAACTAAAATGAAGAGAAGAAATGTTATACTGATTTTGGTTGCTGTCTGGCCCTTCATGATGAAGGCTCAGGAATCCAGTAGCTTTGAGATGCGCTATTTCACTCGTGATGTCAAGGCCAATGGCGTGACTGACTTCCATGGAGAAACTGAATGGTTGTCGTTGGAGCAGCGGATGGAGGCGTTGAACTTTTATGCGGACTATGCCTCGCGTCGTTGGGGAGATCCGAACCTGAACACTCCGTTGTTTACGGAAAAGGAGGTGGATGAACAGCTCTCTCGTATCAAGCCGCAACCGTCCACAACCATCCGGCAAACCATCGCCCTGAAGGAGTGGCGGGCATACGGCTATAAAGTAGGGAAGGAGAATGCTGTGGCCGATCGCTGGCAGCAGTGGACAACTGGCGGGGCACGCATTCAGGGCGGGCGGCTTATCTTGGACGGTGCTAAGGCTTCGCCTTTCATTAATCCGCTCAATTGGCGTTTCCGCATGAAGGGAACGCTTGACGGATTGTCTTCCAACTTACACGTTGTCCTGAAAGGAAAAGATGGTGTAGCGTTGGATATCGCAATAGACATTCGAGACTTTGAGATATACGGTGATCTACCCAATCGGTGCGTATTTCTCTCCTCCGAAGGCAAAACGGTGCGAGAACTGCCCATCCCTGAGAACTTCGGCGATGCCGTCACCACTTTCTCTATTGGAGCCAAGGAGGGAAGAGCCTCGCTGCAGCGCTTCTCGTTATACGCCTTTGAACTTCAGCCCGAAAACAAGCATACCCCTTACCGCATGGAACTGCTCTACGACGAGGATTTCTGTGAGGTGCCTCAGATGGAGGGATGGCAGCGCGATGACTACGATGATACTGCCTGGAAGCATGTCATCCTACCCTCGCCGCATGGAGGACTTAGCGAAGCAGGGGAGGACTATTATCTGCGAACAACGGTTCGAGTAGATAGTTTCAAGACTGCTTTTTTGGATATCGAAGCGTTGGATCCTGCAGGCGAGGTGTGGGTCAACGGTGAACCTGCAGTTGTTTTGAGAGGACGAATTCCTCATCGGATAGACGTTGCCGAATATCTCCGGCCAAATGCTGAGAATACCATTGCTGTGCGCGTAAAGCCTTACTATGCCCATAACTCTATGCTTCATACCCCTTCGGATCACAACATTGGCTGGTTCTTGGGTCGAACCAGTCTGATTCTATGTAAGGATAAATGCTCAATACGCCAGGGACTGGTGCATACACTTCATCTCACTGCCGACGAGACTGTTCAACATCACCGTATTACGCTGGATAACCTCACGAACGATGCGAAGAAACGACAACTCGAAGTTCGTTATTATCCTTGGTTCCCACAGGATGGGCAATGTGTCGCTTCAGCGAAAAAGGACATTGTTCTGCTGCCTCAGATAGAGAACCATATAGACTTAGACTTAAACCTGAAACAACCTCTGTTGTGGAGTCCTCAGGCCCCTAGACTTTATCGAGTGGAGTTTATCCTGCGTGATGAAAAAGGGAACCCCATCGATGACTGGCAGACAACCACCGGCGTTCGCTTCATCGAACAGCGCGGAGGCGTGCTCTATGTCAACCACCAGCCCGAGATGCTGAACGGTGCCCAGAATTTCGGATATCGCTTGCCACTGGAAACCGTGGCGAAGACAGTGAGATGCGGCACTGATCAGATGATGATGCGAGATCTGATGATGGCAAAAGAGTTAGGCAACCTGCTACGTATCCATGTTCACTCTGAAGGTTACACACAAGATGGTATCAATGATCCACGATATGCCGAATATGCTGACCAACTGGGCCTTTATCTTATCTGGCAGACTTCTGGATGGATTCGCGAAGGAGAGACTTCACTTATCGATGTCAGGAACTATCCAGTTTATATGCGGCAGGTCTTCAACCATCCCAGCATAGCCATTTGGGAGGGCAGCAACCATCCCAACCGATACAAGGAACATCCCTCCAGCGAGTCAACACGCTTTTTCGGTGAGATGGCCCGCGCTATGTTGGAAACGGACAGCTCACGTCTGGCCTCGCCTTCATCTCATTGGCAAAACTCCCATATTAACAGTTACGATGCAACGGTTGACTATCAGGGAAACCCCATGAAACAGCCTCATTTGGTGATGCACCCGATGATGACTCGTGGTAACCAGGATTCATACTCGGGCTATGGAAACAAATGGAGCAGCCTGCGCCATATTCCTAACGACTGGGCACGTTCCTGCCTGGAAGCAAAGGACCTTTGCTATTTCAACTTTGAACACGAAGAATCCGTTGCCCAGCCCAACTGGAGCCTGGCTAGGAAGGAGCCGTGGTTCGAGGTGAAATCTTACGAGTGGGGCTACTTTAAGGGCAGCATAGGCCAAGAATTAGAGATTGGCGAGTGGCGGGCAAGCCAAGCCTATCAGGCCTTCTCTGCTTGGGAGTCCATGAAGATGCAGACGCTGGCTGGTGTGAGTGGTTATTCTTGGTGCTCGTTGGAGTCAGGACCTAATATGTTCACATACATGAAACCGCTCGTCGACCCGTTCTGCGTGCCCAAATTGGCTTTCTATGCCAACAAGATGATCTTCCAACGTATCTGGGCCGGAAGCGACGATGTCGATACAGTCTATGGACCAGACGACAGCATCCGTCCTGTCATCTTCAACCTGGGCGAAGCTTGCGTGGTAACGCTTACGGTGGAGCTGCAAAACGAAAAAGGGAAGACGCTGGAAAAGAAGACGTTCCGGAATATCAGGGTGCCAGCAGGACGTAGCGTGACACGTCTCGACGCGTTCCGTTTCCGCAATCGTTCCGAGGGATGCCGCTTCGTTGTCTATCAGATTTCTAAAAACAATTAAGATTATTAAACAATAAAGGTGTAGACTATTAAACTATGAACTGTAAACTCATAATTACCGCCCTTGCCGCATGTGCAACAATGACACTTCTGGCTCAGGAAGTAAACTACGACGAAAGCAAAGTTAGACCCTACACTCTGGAAGACCCGCTTCGCTTTGTGAACGGAAAGAAAGTGAAGAACCTGAAGGATTGGGATCTCCGACGCCAAGAGATTCTGGACATCTTCCAGAAGGAAATGTACGGCCAGATGCCGCCCAAGAGCGACGTCGTACTGGAAAAACTGGAGGAAGGCGTCACTCTGGCTGGGTTTGCCCTGAGAAGACAGGTGAGAATGTGGTTCCGTGCTGATAAGTCGGGACCTTTCATCGATTGGCTTATTGTGACACCCCGACACGTCAAAACTCCCGTGCCCGCTATTTTGCTGCTAAACTATTGTGGCAACCATACGGTGATGAATGACGAGCAGATTCTTGTGACGCAGAGTTTGGACATGCCCAAGAATCTGTTTCGGGAGCTCAAGCCTCGTGGCACCTTTGCCGATGCCAACCAAGATACCTATTTCCCCGTCAGCATGATGCTGGCACGAGGCTATGCCTTAGTGACAACTTGCTACTGCGATATTTCTCCCGACCCTGACCCAGCCACCGCCGAGGAGCAGGATAAGTATGCCTACCAGCGTTGCTTTGAACTATGGCCGCCTCGCGACTCAAACCGTGATGACAACACAACCTCGCTCTGTGCGTGGGCCTGGGGACTGATGCGCGGTATGGACATGATTGAACAGGACTCTTTGCTGGATGCCAGTAGAGTCATCCTGACAGGGTATTCGCGTTTGGGAAAGGCTGCCTTGATAGCCGGAGCCTTCGACGAGCGATTTCCTGTAGTGGTACCCAATCAGACGGGTGGCGGCGGTGTGCCTTTGGCTAAACGAAACTATGGCGAGAACATCACAACTGAAACAAGGTCATTTACCCATTGGTACTGCAAAGCCTATAAAAAATATGCCGGGCATGAGGATATGATGCCTTTCGACCAGCATCTGTTACTCTCCTGCATAGCCCCGCGAGCCCTGTTGGTGGAGGGCTTCGATCAACCGTGGTTTGACACGAAAGGCGAATTCCTGGCTGTGCAGGCCGCTAGTCCCGTTTGGGAAAAATTCTGCAAGACGGGACTTCCTAAGGTGGAATGGCCCGACGACTACGACACCAGCGCCATTGGCCCCATGCTAGGCTATGTGCGCCGCAGCGAAAAACATGGTCTCTCGGCCTTTGACTGGACTTGGATGATGGATTTTGGCGACAAGGTGTTTAAATATAGAAAATAAAAAGGACGTTCAAATTATGAAAAGATTTATCCTAGCTCTTACCGCCCTGTCACTATTGAGTTCTTGCAGAGAGAAACAAGAGGTTTCCGACCCCGATATCTATGCCTTAGACGGTCCCACCGATACGGCGTTTTACGAGCAGGCGCCCTTCGAGTGGCGCATCACTCCGCGTCATGATTATTCCAAGACCTACGTGCTCAAGCTTTTCATGTCTCAGGCTGAGTACGACGGAGACTATATGGGGAAGTACAAAATGCACGACAACGGACGGCAGACCAATTATTTGGATTGCGAGCTAGCATTGGAAATCATCAAGGGAATGGATGCTATAACTTTAGGCCTGCCCAAGATTGTCTATCTCGTGGGCTGGCAGTACAACGGACACGATTCCAAGTATCCCGCTTTCTTCGAAGGCAATAAAGCCATTGCTCGTCAGGGTGAAGATCCGCTGGAGAGTATCCGATGGCTGATGCAGGAAGCCAAGAATTATAACACAACGGTAAGTCTGCACATCAACCTTTTCGATGCATTCCAGGATAGTCCCCTTTTTGATAAATATGTCAAGGAAGACGTGCTCGCCAAAGACAAGGATGGGCAACTGATCAAGAGTGAGTGGGGCTATAAAGTCAGTTATGCTGCCGAGTGGGAAAAGGGTCTCTTACAGGAACGGATAGACAGCTTATGCTGGCTACTCCCCATTGAGGAGGCTGGTACCATCCATATTGATGCCTTCCATAATAATGTTCCCAGACCGTATCTTGTGGACGGCCAGCCGAAAGTACAGTTCGATTCGCCCATTAGCCCGTGGCACGGGCATACGGCTGAACAGGATATTGAAGCAAAGAAGAATATCATCAAATATCTTGACGGGAAAGGTATTGACGTAACGACCGAAGGCGTATGGAATATGTCCATCGGCAACGTGACGGATGGCTATTTTCCCATGTATTGGCATTTTAATTCCCGCCAGCATACGCTCTCCCTGAAAGCGTCTCAGGCCTGTGGTGGTAACGTCTATGGTGTAGAGCGCGTCTTTGGCAACAATGTAAATGGCGAACAATTGTTCCGCACTCTTCCTGATCTTGACGAAGCTTTCCCTGCTTTCAAGAGGGAGTTCTGCAAGACTACTCTCATCACGCAATACCTGAACAATTTCGAGCGTCAGTCACTCATCACTGATCAGAATGGTAATGCCATCGGAGTCTTCGAGAAGGGCGTGCGTACTATGATAAGGGACAACAAGATGTATGTGGCTCAGGACGGCAATGTGCTGGCCGAAGGCGGTGACATCTTTATTCCTGCTGTTTGGTTGGGCAACAAGGCTGTTGTAGCATTCTCTGAGGACGGTTACAGCGTGCGCACTTGGATCCTTCCGGCTGGTACAAAGCTACCGCGCAGCACCAAGGGTTGGGTTATCCAACCACAAGGCCGCACGGAGTTTAAGGACTTCAAAGTAAAGGGCCGTCAAGTCACTCTTACTCTGGCACCTGGAGAAATGGTTCTGCTCACGGAGAACATGAAGAAATGAACTTTTGTGCTCTTGGAGCAGCGAAGAATCGTAAGTCAACAAGAACGTGATATGTGCTAATTCATCGAACATATAACAAGAAGCAATGAAAAAGATATGTAGTCTTCTTTTTTTTGTTATCCTTTCAGCTGTTTCGTATTCGGACGTTTTGCCCGTCTATCCTCCGATTGATAAGTTGCCCGGCCAGTCGGATCAGGCTGGAGTGAAGTTGGATCATTTCCCTTCTATGCTGCATGCTTTTATCTGGAGGAACTGGGGACTTGTCCCAGCTGCTCGTTTGGCTGAAGTTGTCGGAACTTCGGAAAGGAATGTTTGCAAGATAGCTGTTTCGATGGGACTGGAGGCCAGACCTGAGGTGGATTCCATTTGGACTTCCTCGAAGGGATACATTACTCTGCTGCGACGGAACTGGCATATCCTCCCTTATGAGCAGATCCTCATGTTGTTGGATATGACTCAGGAACAGCTTGTCTGGTGTCTTTATGAGGATGATTTCCTGTTTACTAAACTCGGGAATAAGAAACCCAAATGTGAGCGTTTAATATACCGGAAGCCTACCAAAGAGATGAATGTTCGGGCCAGAGAGATTGCCAAACTGGCGCGTAGGAACAAGCCAGGAAAATTGGTTCCGAGATTTGATTTTTTCTCTGCAATGCCTGTCTTTCAACCGACAAGTCAAGAGCGTAAACGAGATGGCTTACGGATGGTATTCTCATACAATGCTGTTTATGGCGATCCGCTTATGGACGCGGAGCAATCCTCATATTCGGAGGAATTACTCTCCAGACTCTCTGCGATGGGTGTCAATGCTGTTTGGGTTCATTCGGTGCTCAGGATGCTGGTCGCTCCGGAAGGTCCCTTCCCGGGTGACGATAGTTATCAGGAAAGACTAGACAATCTGAACACGTTGGTGAGGAGAGCTGCGAAATACGGCATTAAGGTAATGATGTATGTTAACGAGCCACGTGCTCTGCCGAAAAGTTGGTTTGACACCGAGGAAAGGCAGAGCTTCTCGGGGATAGCAGAACGGGACCTTCAGGCTTTTTGCACGTCTGATCCGCGTGTTCGGAAGTGGTTGTCAGGTTCTTTCGAGAAAGTCTTCAAGGCCGTTCCTGGACTTGGTGGTGTATTCATTATCTCTATGTCAGAGAACCTCACCAGTTGTACTTCCCACTTTCATCAGGACCAGTGTCCAAGGTGTTCGAAGAGACCTCATGATGAGGTGTTGGCTGAAGTGAACAACACCATTGCTGAAGGCGTATTGAAAGGTAACCCTGAAGCGAAAGTGTTGGTATGGGACTGGGGATGGAGGGATGAGTATGCCGAACGAGTCATTAACCGTTTGGATAAGAGATGTGTCCTCCTTTCCGTAAGCGAATGGTCATTGCCCATCGAAAGGGGTGGTGTAGCGTCCAATGTAGGCGAGTACTCCATTTCATCCGTTGGTCCTGGTCCCAGAGCCCTTGAACACTGGCGATTTGCCCAAGCTGTCGGTCTTCAAACCGCAGCAAAGGTGATGGTGAACTCCACGTGGGAGGTTAGTTCCATTCCGGTGATTCCTGCTATGGACCTTATTGCCTCTCATGCCCGCAACCTTGGTCTGGCAGGAGTTAGAGACGTGATGATGACCTGGAGTTTAGGAGGTTATCCTTCAATCAACTATACTGTCTTCCAGAAGATGCTGGCAGACCCGACAGCAAGTCTTGACAAGATAGCAAAAGATTGCTACGGAGAGAAATCAGGAGTCGCAGTAAGGAAAGCATGGAAGGAATTCTCGGATGGCTTCAAGGAATATCCTTACAATATCAACACGCTCTATACCGGTCCCCAGCATGTCGGCCCCTCGAACCTATTTTATCCAGAGGCTACAGGGTGGAAGGCCACTATGGTAGGATTCCCCTATGATGATCTTAAATCGTGGAGGAGCATCTATCTTGCTGACATCTACATTTCTCAGATACACAAGGTGGCTGATGGTTTCGAGCGCGGAACCGTCTTCCTTGAGCAGGCCATTGCTCAAGAGACCGACCCTGCCATTAGGAAGACGATGGAAACAGACTTGAGGCGGGCACGAGGTTTTAAATGTATTTTCAGATCCATCGAGAATCAGGCTACGTATGTACTTTGTCGGGATAAGGGAGATAGCGAGGGGATGAGAAAAGTTGTCGAGAGAGAGATCCTTAACGTTCGGGAGTTTATCCCCTTGTGTGACGAAGACCCCACCTTCGGTTTCGAATCATCCAACCATTATTTCTTCGTCCGTCAGGACCTGCTGGAAAAACTTATCAACCTTGAATTCCTTCGGAAATAAAAACCTAAATAAATAAAATGACAGATAAAATGAAGAAGTATTTGCTTTCGTCCGTTTGGACAATGATTCTGATGTGCTGCTACTCCTGTGGAGGAAATGGCAACAAGCCCATTAGCGGAGATGACTACTATGTGTGTGCCTACGTGTGGCCTTCCTGTCACGACGACTCACTCGGACACAAATATCTGTGGCCGCAAGGCGACGGGGAATGGGAAGTCATCAAGCAGGGCAATCCCCGATTCCCTGGTCATTATCAGCCCAAGCAGCCGCTTTGGGGTTACGGGCACGACGATGACCCTAAGGTGGTGGAGAAGTGGATAGAAACGGCCTTGAAGTATGGCGTGAACACTTTCGTTTATGACTGGTACTGGTTCATGGATTATCCTTATCTGGAAGGAGCCCTCGATGATGGTTTCCTCGGTGCCAAGAATAACGGAAAGATGAACTTCTACATCATGTGGGCCAACCATGAGGTCAAGAAGAACTACTGGAACTATCACCTTCACGGCGATGACACCTCTCTCCTTTTCGACCCAAAGGTGAACATGGATCAGTTCAAGACGATTGTGGCAAGAGTCATCAAGCAGTATTTCAAGAAAAAGAACTATGTGAAGATAGACGGCTGTCCTGTATTTGGAATTTTCGACATGAACCAGTTCGTACAGAGTTTCGGTACATTAGACGAGGCTGCCAAGGCGATGGAATACTTCCGTGCCGAGGTGAAGAAAGCTGGTTTCAAGGGGCTCCACATCCAGCAGAACAACGGTGGCGGCAGTTTCTTGGCTGAAGACTTCATCACGGCCCAGCAGGAACGTATCGACAAACTTGGCATCAACAGCCATGCATTCTATAACATGGGCGGTTTCACGACAGACTATCTTACCTACGGCGCGAATGCCATCAAGATACGTGAGCAATGGGAAAAGGCTTTTAACATTCCTGTTTTCCCCACGGTATCCATCGGATGGGACGACACGCCTCGTTTCCCTGCGAAGGGTGAGAATGACATCACGCGTTTCAACCAGACACCCCGTGCCTTCGAATCTTTCCTTGAAGTAGCCAAGAAGTATGTCGACGAGCATCCTCAGCAGCCTCCCTTCATCATGATAAACGCCTGGAACGAATGGGTGGAAGGAAGCTATCTGCTGCCCGACCGCTATTTCGGCTTCGGCTATCTGGAGGCTGTTCAGCACGTCTTCCGTCAAGAAGAATAATCCTTAATTTAGGTTAGGACCCGCACCCTCTGCAAGCAAATTAGATTACAGTAGAAGACTATCAAGCGAACATTGAAGCGCTTCCTTTTGTCAGGATTTCAGATAAAACCTTTTTCAAGAGAGAAGAGATGCCTGACAGTGTCTTTTCCAGTATATTTTGCAGAAAGGTAGTTGCTGCTCAATCTGTTGATAATCAGATTGTTGTAGTGTAGATTAAACTGGATATTTATTCTTTTTAAAGACACGACGTGTTGACTCTCGGATTTCGACGTGTCGAGTCGGCAAAGTTAACGTGTTAAAATCGTCAACTCAACACGTTGTCTTTGCCTTTTCAACGTGTCGCATTTCTAACGACCTCTTGAAGAGTCTCCTATTGTCAGGAATTTTGAAAGCCTTTTGAAAGGAAGAAGTTTCCGCCCTTATATTTTTGTTGATCCCATCAAGCACCAGAAATGATGGTGGTAGAGATGATAGCATTAAGCATGGTTGCCACTACCATTCCTCGTGTCACAGTTCACACAAGTCGTAAGATGTTGATTTTACTTCAGGCTCTTCTCTGTTGCAAGGAAATACAATTGGTAAACACCTACGTTGGCATAACCGTTGTAATTCATGTGAAGGTTGTCGTTGAGATAGAAGAGATCTTTTGTCTGAAGATTCAGGATGGGAAGACTGAACTGATCGAAGAACTTTATGCCCTGCAAGTCAGCCACATCACGTTGTAACTGCGTGTAGTAGTAGAAATTATGACCGCATTTATTGATCTCGGTGCTGGCGGGGTCGTAACCCCCTGTGTTCCACCAGAAGGGCAGGGAGCCAAAGATATAGATGGTGGCGTCAGGATTGATTTCACGCAACTTGCGGATACAGTAGTTGAGGCCTCCACACTGCGTTGTAAGCTTCTCCTTGTCGAAATTGTCAGCCTCTGTATAATCCAAGGGCGTTCCAGGCTCTCGATTGTTGGTGTAGTCGTTGGTGCTGGCCCACAGGATATAGATATCATGTTTCTGGGCACGATTCACTTGGTCGATGATGGAGCCTTGAAGGGAGGAGAATCCGTATCCCCCATGTCCGTAGTCAGTAACGTTCATGTTAAGGTACTGGCGCCACATCAGTTTCGCTGCCTGGCTTTCCTTGTTGACGCTGAGGCTGCCACCAAAGACTGCCACTGTCTTGCCCCGATTCTCGC
This sequence comes from Bacteroidaceae bacterium, assembly GCA_017617335.1. Taxonomy (GTDB): domain Bacteria; phylum Bacteroidota; class Bacteroidia; order Bacteroidales; family Bacteroidaceae; genus Physcousia. The sequence goes on from JAFZWK010000050.1 coordinate 13,072, forward strand.
TGAACCGGCATTTCTCGGCTACTTGATGCATTAAGGAAGAGTCCACGAGTTCACATCCAAGTTCCTTGAGACGATAAACGTTGCGGGGCACGTGATTTTGAGCGGCAATCGAGGATGCCAGTAATGAGATGAAACAAAATAAAAGCAATGATTTCATGTGGAAGAGGGTGTTAGTTAGTGATGAATAAGGAAAGAATTAACTGTTGAAACGATGAGTGCCGGCTTCTGGTTATTCAGTCAGCACCAAGCCATCAGGACGGATATCAATCAATCGACGTTTGTAGAGGTCGCCCACAGCTTTCTTGAAGACTTTTTTGCTGACTCCGAAGATCGTATATATCTCCTCGGCAGGACTCTTGTCCCCTAAAGTTGTTTTGCCGCCATTGAGACGAATGTGCTCTAAAAGTATTTCGCTGAAATCGGATACCGCCTTCTGACCTTGTTGCTGGAGGATGAGATCAATCTTTCCGTCAGGACGCACTTGCTGTACATAAGCCTTAAGCCGATCACCCGTTCGGATATCGCGGAAAACCTGACCTTCATAGAGCAAGCCTCCGAACTCGTTGTCGACAATGGCCTTAAATCCCAAATCAGTCTTCTGCCAAATGAGGATGTCCACTTCATCGCCTGAATAATAGGGAGGCATCTCTTTGCTGAGATAGTTTTCTACTTTGGCACTGGCCATGATGCGGTAACTCTCCTCGTCAAGATGAATGTGGACAATGTAGCTTTGCCCTTTCTGCATTTTCATTTTCTGCTCACGGAAAGGTACGAAGAGGTCTTTCATCAGTCCCCAGTCCAGGAATGCTCCGAAATTGTTCACCCATGCAACCTCCAAATAGGCAAAGTCACCCACTTGAGCCTTGGGATGTTTCGTTGTGGCCACTAAACGTTCCTCGTTATCCAAGTAAAGGAAGACGTCAAGTTCATCATCCAAATAGACGTCAATATCACTGCGTATCTCTCCATTAGGAAGGAGAATCTCGCCAAATTTCTCACCGCCATCAAGATAGAATCCGAAATCAACCTGTTTCAGGACCTTCAGGCGATTGACTCGGCCCAACCGTAATGTGTCACTGCTTTTCATCTTGTAGAGAATTAATGTCAATGGAAGAAACGATAGATGATTCCTTTGCTGTCTTATCCTTTGGGGCAAAAGAGTCAAAAGGTTCTGAAGAGGTAAGGCCATCTACCATGTGGATGGTGCGGTCAGTCATAGAGGCAAGAGACTCGTCGTGGGTAACGATAACGAAGGTTTGTTTCAGACGGTCTCGAAGATCGAAAAAGAGGCGATGAAGTTCGTCTTTATTTTGAGAATCCAGACTTCCGCTAGGTTCATCGGCTAAAACAACAGCGGGATGATTGATGAGGGCACGAGCCACTGCCACACGCTGCTTTTCACCACCAGAGAGTTCGTTTGGCTTATGATCAGCGCGATCCGTCAGTTTCATGAATTCCAGCAATTCTGTGGCACGATGTTGTGCTTCCTTACGGCCAACACCCCCTATAAAAGCAGGAATCATAATATTCTCCAGAGCCGTGAACTCAGGAAGAAGCTGATGAAACTGAAAAACAAAGCCAATGCGCCGATTGCGGAACTGGGCCATTTTTTTTCTGCTCAATTTCCTCACGTCCTGACCATCGATGATAATTTGACCCGTATCAGGCTGGTCCAACGTTCCCATAATCTGGAGCAAGGTTGTCTTGCCGGCTCCACTGGGACCAACAATGCTGACCACCTCTCCCTGGTTAATGTCTAAATCGATGCCTCGCAATACCTGCAAGGAACCGAAACTTTTGGTTATATTTCTTAAGTGTATCATTATCTGTTTTTGTCAGAAAGGAATAATTCTCTGAACCAGCTGCCTATCGTATGCGGTTGGCGAGTAACCACCGTACCACTGGGAGCGAAGACAGAAACTGTCTCCAAAGGATCGCCCCACTGGTCGGGATAAAGAATCATCACGCTGGTATGGCTAAAATAGCGATAAAGCTGGAGTGGCAAAGAATCGAAAGAGGATTGATATGAGATGAATCCAGAACGAGCTGTAACAGCAATAATCATATCATCCTTATCCATGTGATTGGAAAGGGATGTCAATTGTGTCCAGAGAGACATCTCATGATATTCTGTACGCAAGAAAGCGTGTTTCTGTCGCATATAACCTTGGATGTAGGGCAGAGTATCAGGATGCGCATGAAACTCCAAATGACAATCTAATTGCTCACCCACACGACAGACGTGCTCAAGCCACTTGTAGAATCCCACCTCGTATTCGGCTTTTTGAGGTACTGCAATTATCACACGTCGTAATGTGCCAACAGGAACGATGCATCTCAAAGCCATTACCTCTCGGTGAGAACCTGCAATCACGTTGTCGATCACAGTTCCAAGGCTGGACTTGGGCATGCCAGTCTCGCGGTCTGTGAGACATACAATGACTTCACCACAATCGCACTCTCGCATAGTATGAAGAATTCCACTGGCAATGTTCGTGCTAACCCTACTCATGGTGGTCATGTTGACATCAGCCGAGGCAGCAATGTTCTGAGCCTTCTCCAAAAATGCCTTTCCCTGGCGGTGGTCACCCTCGCCACGAACATCATCGTAGGCCACAGAAAGTCCCATTAGACTATCTGGAATGTATGGATTGCGGATGAGAATGGCAAATTGAGTCATCACTCCTACTGTATCGGCCTGAGAATAAGTGACCAAGCACTTACCGTGATACGAACCTCGGTTCTCTTCGAAGGAAGTGTCACTCAAAGCCAGTTTGCGGGCACCGTGACTGGTGGCAAATGAACTAATGATACAAGAGAAGAAAATAAGCATAACAGTACCATTAAGGATGGCACTATCCATGAGATTCACATCAGGATCTGTGCCAATCATTACAATAGCCAAGGCACCTGCCGCATGAGCACTTGTAAGACCAAACATCAGATTCATCCCATCATGGGAATATTTATGAAAGCGGTTCATAAGCCAAGCGGCAAGCCATTTGGTAAACATACCTGTGATGACTATTACTGTCACTACCCACAAAGTATGGGCATCGCTCACAAGGATGCGAACATCGATAAGCATTCCAACTCCAATCATGAAATAGGGAATGAATAAAGCATTGCCAACAAACTCAACTCTGCTCATTAAGGGACTGGTTCGAGGAATGAGCCGATTAAGTATCAATCCTGACAAGAAGGCTCCTAAAAGTCCCTCCAAACCAACCAAATCAGCCAAGGCTGCACTGAGGAAAACCAAAGCCATGATGAATATGTATTGCATCACATTATCATCATAGCGCCGCAAGAACCATCTTCCTAAACGTGGATAAGCCAAGACGACAAAGGAACCATATAAGATACACTTTATACTAAAGAGAATCCATGTAAATATTGTGCTGTCAGGTTTGAGAGAGCCCACTACAAGCGCCAATGAGAGCAATGCGGCAAAGGTTGCAACTGCTGTGGCAACTATGCTGATTACTACCACTCTATGTCGCGTCATACCATATCGGCCTACGATTGGATAGGAAACCAAAGTGTGAGAGCTGAAAATACAAGCCAGCATCAAACTGGTAAGAACCCCATAGCCAAGTATATATTTGCCTGCAAGAAACCCCAAAATGAATGGAATCACAAAGGTAATGACACCAAACTGAAATCCACGACGGCCATAATGCTCCACGCTACCCATGTCCAGCTCTAACCCAGCCAGGAACATAATATAGTATATCCCCACTTGACCGAAGAGTTGGAACGAACTATCACGCTCAAGTAGATTGAAACCATATTGCCCTATCAAGATACCTGCAATGATGAGGCCGATAACATGAGGAATATGTAACTTGCGAAACAGAAGGGGTGCAAACAGGATAATAAACAACACCACGAAGAATATCCATGTGGGGTCGGTTATTAAAGGTGCGCCACTAGTCAAAAGAACTGCAATAAGATGCATAAAAGGGCCTTTTTACTGTTTCCTTGTCGCAAAGATATAGTATTTTGTTGAAAACATGTTCTTAAACATACCTTATTTATAATAATTTGACTAATTTTGCAGTCAAATTCAAGATGAATAAATAAAACAAGGAAAAAATAAAAAGATGAGAGTAGCAATTGTAGGTGCCAGTGGTGCGGTAGGGCAAGAATTCCTAAAAGTTCTGGATGAAAGAGAATTTCCCTTGGATGATTTGGTCTTGTTTGGTTCAACTCGTAGCGCAGGAAGGGAATACACTTTTCGTGGGAAAAAGTATGAAGTAAAGCTATTGCAACACAACGATGATTTCAAAGGCATCGATATTGTTTTTGCCAGTGCTGGCGCAGGTACAAGCAAAGAATTTGCTGAGACAATCACCAAGTATGGTGCTGTGATGATTGATAACTCAAGTGCATTCCGTATGGACGAGGATGTCCCTTTGGTAGTTCCTGAGTGCAATGCTAAGGATGCTTTGAATCGTCCCCGCAATATCATAGCAAATCCCAATTGTACAACCATCATGATGGTGGTGGTGCTCCAGTGTCTGGAACGCCTGAGCCACATCCGCCGCATCCATGTGGCTTCCTATCAGGCTGCCAGTGGCGCAGGTGCTGAGGCTATGGCCGAACTGGAGAAGCAGTATCGTGAAATTGTGGATGGCCACCCTGTTACGGTAGAGAAGTTCGCCTATCAGCTGGCCTACAATGTGATACCGCAGATCGATGTCTTCACCGACAATGGATATACGAAGGAGGAGATGAAAATGTTCAACGAGACGAAGAAAATCATGCACACCGATGCCTTGTGTTCGGCCATGTGTGTCCGAGTGCCCAGTTTGCGTAGCCACAGTGAGGCGGTCTGGGCTGAGACAGAGGAACCCGTCAGCCCTGAGACTTTTGCTCAGGCTATCCGCGAAGGACAGGGTGTGCAGTTAATGGACGACCCTCAGAACAAGGTCTATCCCATGCCGCTGTTCCTTGCAGGAAAGGATGATGTTTATGTGGGACGCATCCGCAAGGATCTGGCCTGTGAGAATGGTCTCACCTTCTGGCTCGTGGGTGATCAGATAAAGAAAGGTGCCGCACTGAATGCCGTCCAGATAGCGGAGTATCTGGTGAAGCAGGGGGAAGTATGAAAAAATTGTTTTTACTTCTTTTATTTGCGTTCAGTTTCGGTTTGACGTGGGCACAAGGTGGGTCGAGTGAGGTACATCCTACGCCTCATCCTTATCCTGAGAAGTTTTTTCATCTGAATCCTAGGGGCAGTTTGAACAACTCGTTTCTGAAGTTTGAGCGTGGCGGTGAAGCATGTGTGGCTTTTTTAGGTGGCTCCATTACTGAGATGAGGGGGTGGCACAATAGCTTGATGGAATATTTCACGACACGCTTTCCCAAAACGAAGTTTCGATTTGTTGAGGCAGGTATAGCCTCCATGGGCTCAACGCCACACGCTTTTCGGTTGGTTCAAGATGTTCTGTCAAAAGGCAAAGTAGATCTGCTCTTTTTTGAAGCAGCGGTAAACGATGAGGGAAACGAATTCTCTCCCTTGGAACAAATCAGAGGTGTGGAAGGCGTTGTCCGGCATGTATGGAACAATGACCCTGAAACGGACATTATTCTTATGCACTTCATCAATGAGTTCTCTCCTGAACGTGCCGCACAGGGACAGCAGCCCGATGCAATCTTCAACCATGAACGTGTCGCCAATCACTATGCTATTCCCAGCATCAATCTGGAGCAGGAAATCGGTGAGCGCATCCTGGACGGACAACTCACGTGGGCAGAGTTCGGCGGCGTTCATCCTTCACCGTTGGGACATCAGTACTATACAGCCACAATGGTGCGACTGATGGAAACGATGTGGAGTAGAGTGAAAGGTGGCGATACCGTCTCTCCCCATCACATACCGACAAAACAACTTGACGATTACAGTTATACTGACGGTGAATTCATCGATATTCGCGAAGCACAACTGGGGCAAGGATGGTCACTCAATCCTGCCTGGCATCCACAGGATGGAGTTCCAACACGCCAAGGCTTTGTTGATGTTCCGATGTTAGAGACGACCCAAAGCGGGGCCAAGTTAACACTGGATTTCGAGGGACGTGCCATCGGAATTTGTTGCGTGGCAGGTCCGTGCGCTGGAATACTGGAGTACAGCATCGATAGATTGCCATTCAAAACACTTGACACCTTTATTCATTGGAGTGGTGGCTTGTATATTCCTTGGGTATATATGTTCGAGACAGAACTAAAATCAGGAATCCACAAACTGACATTGAGGATGTCGAAAGACCATAATGAGAAATCGACCGGGACGGCATGCCAGATACGCAACTTCGTGGTCAATCGCTCTAAACCTGAATAAAATGTAATGGTTCCTGTACAAGGAAAGAAAATAACAAGGAACTGAAAGAATAAGTTCTATTCTATCTTGCAATACGGTCTTTACTGCCAATCTGACGATTTCGATCCGCTAATAAAAACTCCTACGAGATTAAGGCGAAAGACGAGGGTGCTGTAGGGAGGAATAGCATCAGAGTCTTTCTCTCCGTAAGCAAGATTTTCAGGAATATATACAAGCCAATCATCTCCCTTCACCATATACTGAAGAGCTGTTCCAAAACCTTCTACAGTTCCATTTACAGCCATCGTTTGAGGAGCAGCAGTCATGGGATTAAAGGCTCCATAGTATGTTTGGCTAAATACTGCTTGATAGGAATCCAAACCACCTTCGTCATTCACGTATTCAGTCTTAAGTGTCCACCCGCGGAAATTCAAGCGGATACTATCCGTGTAAGCAGGACTTACTGAGCCAGTTCCACGTTTCAGAATATGGACACATATACTATCTGTGACAGGACCCACATAATCAGCACTACGCAGTAAGCTCTTGTACATGCGCCAGTCGCAATGGTATTCCCAATCGTCACCATAGGCAGCCTTAGATTGGGCTATAGCTGTGCGGGCTGAATCGGCAATCTCCTGAAACCATTCTGCGTTGCGAGCTCGCCAATTGTAATAAGGATTCCACACGTCTTCATTCTCAGAGCAGGATACAAGAAACATCATTCCTAAACCAAGGATGAGACCTAACGAGATCCAGTTTCTTTTTTTATTGTAAAATCTCATTCTGACTTACAGGTTTTGTCCTTCAAAAAATGTGACATGAGAAATGGATACTATGCCAATTTTTTCAGCAATGAAGTGATGGTTACCTTTTCGTCTACAATATGTTGAAGATCGCTGATGGCAACACGAGTCTGTTCCATCGTGTCACGATCACGCAAAGTGACAGTATTGTCCTCTAGGGTTTGCTGGTCAACAGTTATGCAGTAAGGACAGCCAATAGCATCCATGCGACGATAACGCTTGCCTATCTGATCCTTCTCTTCATACTTGCAATTAAAATAGAAACGCAGATCATTGAAGATTTCCTGAGCCTTTTCTGGCAGTCCATCCTTCTTGGTCAACGGGAAAATAGCCAACTTGACAGGAGCCAAAGCTGCAGGCAAATGCAGTACAGTACGAATCTGTCCATCTGGCAGCAGCTGCTCCTCATAAGCATGGCACAGAACGCTTAGGAACATACGGTCTACACCAATACTTGTTTCTATAACATAAGGAGTATAGCTTTCGTTGGTCTCAGGATCAAAGTACTCAATCTTCTTGCCACTGTACTTGGCATGTTGCGAAAGGTCAAAGTTAGTGCGAGAATGGATTCCTTCCACTTCCTTGAAACCGAAAGGCATGTGGAACTCAATATCGGTAGCAGCATTGGCATAATGAGCTAACTTGTCATGATCGTGGAACCGATAGTTCTCAGCACCAAAGCCTAAATTCTGATGCCATCTCATACGAGTCTGCTTCCAGGAATCAAACCATTGCAGTTCGGTGCCAGGCTTAACGAAGAATTGCATTTCCATTTGCTCAAATTCACGCATACGGAAGATAAACTGACGAGCAACAATCTCATTGCGGAAAGCCTTACCTATCTGAGCAATACCGAAAGGCAATTTCATACGACCAGTTTTCTGTACATTCAGATAGTTGACGAAAATTCCCTGAGCAGTTTCTGGACGCAGATAGATGGTGCTGGAACCTTCAGCAGCAGCGCCTATCTCTGTCTTGAACATTAGATTGAATTGGCGTACATCAGTCCAGTTGCGAGTCCCACTGATAGGACATACGATCTCTTCATCGAGGATAATCTGTTTCATGCCCTCCAGATCAATGCCACCAGGAGCATTCATCACTTCTTGATAACGATGGTGCAGACCGTCTCGCTTTTCCTGCAGCTCTTGAACTTTAGGACTTGTGGAACGATACTGGGCTTCATCGAAGTTCTCCTTGAAGCGCTTGCGTGCCTTTTCTACTTCTTTCTCAATCTTTTCATCATATTTAGCAATCTGATCTTCAATCAGCACATCGGCACGATAACGCTTTTTGCTATCACGATTATCGATGAGAGGATCGTTGAATGCATCTACGTGACCACTGGCCTTCCAGGTAGTGGGATGCATGAAGATGGCAGCATCCAGACCTACAATGTTCTCGTGCATCTGAACCATGCTTTCCCACCAATACTTCTTGATGTTGTTTTTCAACTCCACTCCATTCTGACCATAGTCATAAACAGCGCCTAATCCATCGTAAATATCACTGCTTGGAAAAACGAAACCATACTCCTTGCAATGTGAAACTATCTTCTTGAAAACGTCTTCTTGTTGTGCCATATTGGTTATATTTTGTTGATTTCTGTGCAAAAGTACATATTTTCTGCGGATAATTTACTATATTTGCACATAAATAATACAAAAAGAGGGCATGAAGCCTTTCTTATCATGACGAACAACATGACAAACATAGAGGGTATAACCCATCATTTAAATCAGATGTACCAGAACTGGTTTCTGGATTATGCATCTTATGTGATTCTTGAACGAGCCGTCCCTCATATAGTAGATGGTCTAAAGCCAGTGCAGCGACGTATCCTGCATAGTATGAAGCGAATGGATGATGGAAGATATAATAAGGTAGCCAACATTGTGGGGCATACCATGCAATTCCATCCTCATGGAGATGCCAGTATCAAAGATGCTTTGGTGCAGTTGGGACAAAAGGATTTGCTGATTGATTGCCAAGGGAACTGGGGAAACATTCTGACTGGTGACGATGCTGCTGCAGGTCGATACATTGAGGCTCGATTAAGCAAGTTTGCTTTGGATGTGGTTTTCAATCCTAAGACAACTGAATGGAAACTTTCTTATGATGGACGCAACAAGGAGCCGATAGCGCTACCAGTAAAATTCCCACTCCTTTTGACTCAAGGAGCCGAGGGCATTGCGGTAGGTTTATCCTGCAAGATACTTCCTCACAACCTAAACGAGATTTGTGATGCTGCCATACAATATCTGCATGGTGAAGAGTTTCATCTTTATCCAGATTTCCCCACAGGAGGCAGTATTGATGTGAGCCGCTACAACGATGGTCAACGTGGAGGTGTAGTCCGTATCCGAGCCAAAATAGAAAAACGGGACCATAAGACCCTCGCTATTACAGAGATTCCTTTTGGTAAGACAACAGGAACGGCCAGCAAGCCTAGTCCTTTCATCGAGAGTATTCTGAAAGCTAACGAGAAGGGTAAGATTAAGATTCGTAACGTTGAGGACCTGACAGCTGCTGGTGTGGAGATTCTCATTCATCTGACTCCAGGTGCCTCATCGGACAAGACCATTGATGCCTTGTATGCTTGTACTGATTGTGAGGTCAGCATCTCGCCGAATTGTTGTGTGATTGATGAAAAGAAACCCTGTTTCCTCACCGTTAGTGAAGTGCTGAAGCGCAGTGTGGACAATACGTTGGCACTACTTCGTCAGGAGCGTCTTATTCGTAAGGGTGAATTAATGGAGAGTCTACATTTCGCATCATTGGAGAAGATATTCATCGAGGAACGTATATATAAGGATAAGCAATTCGAGAATGCCAAGTCGATGGATGCTGCCTGTGAATGGGTTGATGAGCGGTTGACTCCTTGGTATCCAAAGATGATTCGCGAGGTAACCAAAGACGATATCCTGCGTTTGATGGAAATCAAGATGGCACGAATCCTGAAGTTCAACAAAGACAAGGCAGATGAGATGATTGCTCGTATTAAGGAAGAGATAGCCCATATCGACAAGGAACTCAATAATATGGTAGAAGTAACTTGCGACTGGTATCGTTTCATCAAGGACAAATATGGTAAGGATCATCCCCGTCTGACTGAAATCAAGAATTTCGACACCATCTCTGCCGTCAAGGTTGTGGAAGCTAATGAGAAACTTTACATCAATCGTGAGGAAGGATTCATAGGAACTAGTCTGAAAAAGGACGAGTACGTCTGCAATTGTTCTGACATCGACGATGTAATCATTTTCTACAGGGACGGAACCTACAAGGTGGTTCACATTGCTGACAAACTTTTCATAGGTGAGACAGAGCGAAGCAAGGCCGAAAAGAAGAAGGCGGAGATAATTCATGTGGCCGTCTTTAGAAAAACGGACAGCCGTACGATTTACAATGCCGTTTATCGTGATGGAAAGGCAGGCACCTGTTTTATCAAGCGATTCAATGTGACCAGCATCACTCGTGACCGCGAGTACGACCTGACGCAAGGCAAGCCGGGTAGTCGTGTACTCTATTTTACGGCAAACCCTAACGGCGAGGCTGAGATTGTCAAAGTTACCTTGAAACCTAATCCCAAATTGAAGAAAATCTTCTTTGACAAGGATTTCCGCGAGTTGGCCATCAAGGGTCGCCAAAGCATGGGTAACGTATTGACAAAACAAGAGGTAAGTCGCATCACCTTGAAGAGTCATGGAGGCAGCACTTTGGGTGGGCGCAAGGTGTGGTTTGACCACGATGTGAAGCGTATCAACTACGATGAATTGGGCACATATCTGGGAGAGTTCTACAACGATGATAAGATACTCGTAATCCTGAAAGGTGGAGACTTCTATCTGAGCAACTTCGATGCCAACAATCATTACGAGGATAATATCCTTCGCATTGAGAAGTATGACCCCCATAAAGTTTGGACTGCAGTTCTCTATGATCAGGACCAGAATGGTTACGTCTATGTGAAGCGATTCCGCTTGGAGGCAACTATCAGGCATCAAAACTATTTGGGCGAGAATCCTGACAATCAGTTGATTCTGCTTACAGATACCATGTATCCTCGTATTCGAGTCATCATGGGAGGTGTGGATAGTTTCCGAGAGCCCATTGAACTGGATGCGGATGAATATATTGGCATCAAGAGTTTCAAGGCTCGCGGTAAACGTATAACCACTTTCAACGTGGCTGATGTCAAGGAGTTGGAACCTGCAAATCCAGAGGAAGCGAAAGTTGATGAGGGAGAGTATAGTGAGGAGGATCCCTCAATGGATGACGATGAAAATCTGGACCCAGACGCTGGAAAAAGTCAACAGGATGTGGCTGACGAGTTGACAGGTCAAATGCATCTTTTCGATGAGTAGACTTTGGGATATAAAAAGGAAGCGCATACGCATGGGACGAATCCGCCTTTTGATGTACGTCCTATGTGGCTTGTTTTATCCATTTTTTCTCTCTGCCCAGCGTGATGCTGCCCATGCCTTGATGTTTGGACAGGGTGGAAGCAATCAGTTTGATACCTATCTTTCTCCGATGGAATATAAGGGATCTCAGTTCACTTTTCTTCGTGAGACGTTACGCATGACTCAACGAGCCAAAGAACGGTTATCTTTTCAAAGTCTGACACAAGGAACCTTCTCTATGACGGAGAATCCTGCCCAGAATGCAAATGAATATGGAGGACACATTGGCTACAATGCAGGCTGGCATTACAATTGGATGCTTCGCGAGAGGCTTCGTTTGATGGCAGGTGGATTGTTGGGAGCAGACGCAGGTTTCCTTTACAACGAGCGAAACGGCAACAATCCTGCCCAAGCCAGACTTAAGGCAGATATGGCACTTTCCTTGGCAGGTATCTATAAGTTCAGGTTGAGGCGCCAGGTGCTGGCTCTCCGTTACCAGGCCGATTTGCCTCTCATGGGGTGCATGTTCAGCCCTCAGTATGGACAAAGCTATTGGGAAATCTCGCAAGGAAATCGTGACCATAATGTGTGCTTCACCAGTCCTGGCAATGCACTCAGCCTACGACAACTCTTCACTTTAGACTTTCCTGTGCGGCGTTTCACCATTCGTACGGGCTACTTCAGCGACATTCGCCAGAGTCATGTCAACGGGATCAAGATGCACGACATCTCCCGTTCTTTCCTGATTGGTTTCGTTCGTCATTTCTCTATCATTCAGGATAAGGAAAGAAAGGAGGAACTTATCCTATGAAAAGAATGATATGTCTCTTTTGTGCGGTTTTGATATGCTTTACCTTTTCTTCCTGCCAGAAGGGAATGGACGAGGCTGACAGTTCGCCTGAGGTAAACTTGCAGGCTCTTTGGGAAATCATCGATCAGCACTACTGTTTCCTGGACTATAAAGCCGAAGAAATCGGTCTTGATTGGAATGCCATCCGCTCAACGTATCTCGGGAAATTGAGTCCTCAGATGTCGCGCACCCAACTTTTCGAAGTCCTTTGCCAGATGCTGAGCGAATTGCGTGATGGTCACGTTAATCTTTATTCGAGTGCAGATGTAGGGCGTAACTGGAGCTGGAAAGAGGACTATCCAGACAACCTGAATACAGAAGTGCGCGACGAATATTTAGGAACTGATTACAAGATAGCAGCAGGACTGAAATACAAGATATTGGATGACAACATCGGCTACATTCTCTATGAGAGTTTTCAGAATGGCTTTGGGGAGGGCAATCTCGACGATGTGATTTATTATATGCGTCTTTGCAACGGTCTTATCATTGATGTGCGAAGCAACAGCGGAGGCTTCCTCACCTATGCAGAGCGATTCTCCAGCCGATTCACCAACGAGAAGATCCTGGTAGGTTACAATTCCCACAAGACAGGGCCAGGTCATAATGACTTCTCCAAGCCTGAACCAGAGTATCTGAAACCCAGTGAGGGAGTCCGTTGGCAGAAGAATGTTATCGTCCTGACCAATCGTGCCTGTTTCAGTTCTACCAATACATTTGTGCGAAACATGAAGGAGTGTCCCTTGGTCACCATTTTGGGAGACAAGACAGGTGGCGGTGGAGGTATGCCCTTCACCAGCGAGATTCCCATCGGCTGGTCAGTCCGTTTCAGCGCCTGTCCCTCTTACGATGCCCGCATGCAGCAGATAGAATTTGGCATCGACCCTGATGTGACCTGTTCGCTCGACTGCAAGGATGTGGAGAATGGACACGATACCCTGATTGACACCGCCCGTCAGATGTTGTCAGAATAAAAGACCGTATTTTTGTGGTTCACGCATACAATCCAACATTCTTTCCTTCTCAACTCTCTTTGTAACAGAAAACTTCCACGGCCTTCACAGGTGGTGGAAGTGAGCTCGAGCAGATCTTTTATTAACATGAAATAATACAATTGTTAGTCTTTTGACATGAACAAAGAGGAACTATTGTGCAGGGGTTTTGTCGAAATCATATTTTATTGAACTTTTCATGAATTACTTGGTTCTGTTTCTATTCTTTCGACAGGTGTCCCATGCGCTCCAGTACGAAGTCGTAATCTGAAAACCAGCGTCCTTCCATGTGTGAGCCTGTCAACTCAGGTCCATAGAAGAAGCTATAGGTAAACGTGTTGTCACGTTCGAGTATGTCCTTTATAATCATTTGGTTCCATCCGTATTCCATACCCTCATTAGCTAATGTGATATACACATCCTGTGGAGAGACATATTCTCCTTTCTTGTCGGAATCTTTTTCGCATATCGCTATTTGTCGCCAGATGTCGCCTCTTTGTTCGCCGCATGCAGGCATCTCTTTTGGGAAAGGTTTTCCCTTCTCTTCGTTTGTCCTTACGAAGATGAAGGTATCCGATTTGGTGTGATTCGACACAACGTGTTGTCTTTGCTGTTTCAACGTGTTGTCTTTGCTGTTTCGACACGTTGTGTTTGCCGTTGCCTCAGCTTGTACTTTTGGCGTGACGTTTGACGGTGTGGAATGCGATGAATTCATTCGCCATGTGCCTATTGCCGCGACTGCCACTACGATGACTGCCGCTGCTGTCCACTTCAGCACAAAGGGTGGGGCGTGACGTGTTGTTTGGGTGCTTGCGACCAGTTGGTCAAACTCTTTCTCAGCGGCATCCAATTCTGTTTCCGAGGGAGTTCTCCTTTTTTCAGGATGAAGCGGGATTTCTCCGTTCAGGTACTTCTCGATGAAATCATGTTCAGTCATTGATGAATCCTCCTTTCCTAAGGGTCTTTCTTATGCGTTGGCGTGCTGCGCTCAACATTGCGCTGACGCTTTTCTGATTCATGGCAGTGGCGGCTGCTATCTCTGCCGTCCCCATCTGCGCCTCAGTGTGCATCTCCCACAATAGTCTTTCCTTTCGAGGAAGTTGCCTTATGGCGCGTTCCAGCGCCACTCGGACTTCGTCCTCTTCAAGTGTGGCATCCGCATGTGTCTCAGCAGTATGCTGCGTCTCCTTGTCGAAGAGTGGAGACATACGACGTGTCCTGGCACTGCGCAGCACATTGATGCATTCGTTTTTTGTCAGCCTGCAAGCCATTCGTTCTGCATCCGCCTCAGTGGGAAGTTCTGCCCACATTGTCCACAGATGCAAGAGCGCCTCTTGCACGGCATCCTCTGCGTCTTCCGTTTTCGGCAGAAGTTTGGCGGCAAGCCGTAGCAAACAGGGACGCATTCTTTGCGTCACGAAGGCAAATCTGATGGGCTCCATACACTTCCTATAACGTAAAGAGAAGGAGAAACCAAGTTTCCGTTAAGTTTTTTTAAGAAAAAAAGTTGCTGAATGGTACTTGTTACGATGGATCCCCCAAATGTTCTTGTACGAAAAAGCAAGCCAACAATCAGCCAATTTTTTTATTTTTTTTCTCCCCTCCAAAAAAGTAACTAAATGTGTTGCATCCAGTTACCTTTTTCCTTGAGTACGCCTGATAAGACTCGAACTTACACGCCCGAAGGCACTAGATCCTAAGTCTAGCGTGTCTACCAATTCCACCACAAGCGCATACTTAGATGGCGCAAAGATACATCTTTTTTGTGAAAATGAAGTGATATAGCATAGTTTTTTCAAAATTTCATGGATTCTCAACAGGAAAGTTATAATTTTGTTGATGAAAATTTGCAAAAATAGACACCCATGAAGCGTAATTTCCTTTTTGTCTTCTCCTTTCTCTGCTCTGTTTTATGTCTGGCTCAGGAGATGATTTCTATCCAAAAATATGGTGTGTTGCCTTCAAACACACCTGAGAAGAATCGTGAATGCATCCAGAAGGCCATTGATGAGATGTCTGTCTTTGGGGGTACTCTCTATGTTACTCCCTGCGAAAAGGGTTATCCTGTTGCTACAGGCATTGTGTTGAAGAAGAATGTGTCTTTAATTGGCGCTCACGGCCCTACAGGACGAGGAACAGCCAGTGCAGACAGGAAGCATCCTGTGGGATCACTTTTTTTGATCACAGACACTTTACATGCTTTCATCACGGTGGAATCGGCGACACAGATTCGTGGGATCCAGTTCTGGTATCCTGAACAGTCCAACACGGATGCCAGCAAGATTATTGCTTACAAGCCAACCATCCAGATGGCTCAGCAAACTGTGGAGGGGGTAACGCTTTCCTGCTTGACTTTTTATGGTGAATATATGGCGATGGATTTTCGTGCTGGGAAGAACAACATTTGCGAACAGATCCTTTTTGAGCATTGCTATGGATATCCCTTGAGCGGTCAGTTCATTGCCATTGATAAGTGCTATGACATTCCTCGTGTTCTGCATTGTCACGTGAATCCTGCCAATATGCGTGAGTTTGGACGCACATTCAGTCGCGAAGTAATAGATAGCGTTGTACGTCAGAAGACTTATACCTATTGGATTGATCATACTGATAATGCTCAAATGATGGATGTTTTCACCTTTGGGGTGTTCGGAGGAATCTATTTGGGAGATGAAACTTACGGACAACTCACCAACTTCAATTTGGATTGTGTTTCCATTGGAATATACAAAAATGGGTCTAATACGAAAAACCGCAACTGGCAAATATCACAAGGCAGTATCATTGCCAATGCTGGCGAGCGAATAGAAGATATTCATCCCATTCTGGTAGAAGGTATTGGCCATACTGCTCTGACCAATGTGGAATGTTTCTCAGGTGACAATGGAGCGCTGACCAACAAAGCGAAGTGTTACGACTACATCTGCGTGCAGGGCGATCGTCCCCTTACGGTAACCATTATAGGTGCCCGTATGCAAGGTTATGCTGCCGCAAATCCCATCACCATCAAGAATCCTAACGCTCAGGTGAGAGTCATCGGGTGTCTGACAGAAAAAGAGGGTTTCATTCATGACAGATAATTTATGAAAAGATTCTTCTTTGGGACTTGCTTTCTTTGTGTGCTCAACTCCATTTGGGCTACTTCCATTTTGGTAGAAGCAGAGTCCTTTCAACAAACGGGTGGATGGCAGGTTGACCAGCAGTTTATGGATCTCATGGGTTCTTCTTATCTGATAGCACACGGTATGGGTGTTCCTGTAGAAGATGCCTGTACATCAGTCAAAATAGTGAAAAAAGGTAGATACCAGGTATATGCCCGAACTTTCAACTGGACCTCAAATTGGACTTCAAAAGAAGGTCCTGGTGCCTTTAAAATTTCACTCAACGGGAAAGAACTTCCAAATACGTTAGGAACAAAAGGTTCCATCTGGGAATGGCAATATGCAGGAAGTGTAGATTTGGGAAAAGGAGAGACAGCGTTGGTGCTGAAAGACATGAGCGGATTTGATGGCCGATGTGACGCTATCTATTTGACCACCCAACAGAATCCTGTATTGCCCAACTCATTGGAAGAACTGGATGATTTCCGTCGCACATTAGGAACTCTTCCGAAATCTCCTTCTGAAGGAGGACACTATGACTTGGTGGTTGTTGGAGGTGGAATTGGAGGCATGTGCACCGCCATATCTGCCGCCAGACTTGGATTGAAGGTAGCTCTCGTTCATGATCGTCCTATTCTTGGAGGGAACAACAGTTCTGAGGTTCGTGTCCATTTGGGTGGTAAGATTGAAATGGAACCTTATCCTGCTTTAGGACGTCTCCTTCGAGAGTTTGGACATTCCACTATAGGGAATGCTCAACCTGCAGAAAATTATGAGGACGGGAAAAAGGATTCCATCATTGCTGCTGAGCCCAATATAAAAATGTTGCGTAACTATCGGGCGATAAAAACGCAAATGAATGCCGATGGCACCATTGCCTCCATCATCATACGTCAAGTTTGTACTGGCGAGGAATTGTGTCTCTCAGCTCCTCTTTTTTGTGATTGTACAGGAGATGGGAATTTGGGCTTCATGGCAGGCGCAGATTGGCGAATGGGACGTGAAGGACGCAATGAGTTTGGAGAATCGTTGGCTCCTGAACAAGCTGATAAGATGACGATGGGATCCTCCGTGCAGTGGTATAGCGTCGAAACAAACAACAAGACGGATTTCCCTGATTTTGATTATGGCCTGCAGTTCACTGATGAATCTTGTCAAAAAGTCACAATGGGAGAATGGACTTGGGAAACAGGTATGAATTACAACCAGATTACAGATTTCGAGCGAATTCGTGATTATGGCATGTTGGTAATATACTCCAACTGGAGTTACCTGAAGAATCATCTTCCTAACAATGAGAAATATCAGAACCGTGAATTAGGTTGGGTAGCTTATGTGGCAGGAAAACGCGAATCACGTCGTCTGATGGGAGACTATATCTTGAAGCAAGATGATGTGGACAAACATGTCTTTCACGAGGATGCGACCTTTACCATAAATTGGCATTTCGATCTGCATTTCCCTGACCCCAAGAACACTCGTTATTTCCCTGGAAACGAATTCAAGGCTGAAACTAAGAGCAATCCCATCTATCCTTATGCTGTCCCCTATCGTTGTCTCTATTCACGCAATGTAAACAATCTGTTCATGGCTGGACGATGCATTAGTGTAACTCACGTCACGTTGGGTTCAACCCGTTTGATGCGTACTATTGCGATGATGGGAGAGGTTGTGGGTATGGCTGCCTCTATCTGCAAGACCCATCAGGTGCAACCACGCCAAGTATATCAGTACTACTTGCCTGAATTGAGAAATTTGATGAAGAAAGGGGTGGGACGTTCTGGCAATTTGCCTGACAATCAGAATTTCAATGAAGGAGGTTACCTTAAAGAAATGCCTAAAGTAACGATTCCTGGAAGATGATAGAGATTTCTATCTCAGGATCTTTTTGCCGTCTCTCACATAAATCCCATGAGAGAGATGATGAAAATCTGTGCCGACATACTTCCCATCGAGACTGAAAATACGTGTATCACGATTGATGATTTGGTGCAAGATATCCCGAATGGAGGTGTCATCGGAAGGGAGTTCTGCAAAATTCTTGAAATTCTTCCAATTAGCTGCTGCATTATAAACTTCAACGCACCCTGCGGGAACATATACTGTGGCATCTGAATACACATTAGTTGGAATGACAGATTTCAGAATCAAATGAGGAGGTTCCTGAGCGCGTACGATAATTGTATTAATTGAAGTACAATTGTGAAAAGAATCATTGCCAATGAATAGCAGTCCTTTTGGTAAATCAATACTCTCCAAATCATAGCAATCATAGAAAGCAGCGTAACTGATGGTATCTACTGACTCTGGCAGTATCACGTTGCGTATAAGACGGCTTTCTCGGAAAGCATTCCTGCCAATCTCTGTTACAGAGAATGTTTCACCCTCAAACTCTGTCGTAGATGGAACGATAATGTCAGGACCACGATAACTTGAATATTCGGCACATTCATAGGAGATCATACAGCGATCTGGCATCTTTTTGTTCTTCTGAAAAAAGAATCCATCTTGCGTGAAGTCGTACGTCAATTCTTTGCCAGGTTTACCACTTATAATGGTAAAGGAACTCCAGCCTATCGTTGACTGATAAGCGGCCTCACGTCCAGACGGGACCCACAGTTTTGCCCTTCGATACACAGTTGAGGTGAACATATCCGCAGGGATGCTACGGGGTACAGTCCTGGTGACAATTACGTCCTGAATCTTATCACATCCTTTGAAAGCCATCTCTCCCAACGTGGCCAGCATGGAACCTATTTCTATCTCCCGGATACCGCTATTCTCAAAAGAAGACTGACCCAAAGATGTCACTGAAGAAGGAAGGTCCACACATGTCAGCTTGTTGCATTTGTAGAAGGCGCTGTATCCTATTCCTGTCACTCTATAGCTATGTCCGTCATTCTCCACTCGAGAAGGAATCTCTATCCGACCAGTATATCCGTTGAAGTTTACAGGGTCTGCGAAAGTAACTTCGCATTGAGTATTGTTCAAAATGTTGTAATGAATGCCATCCACTTCGAAGCGGTTTCCTCCTTTTGGAAAAGAAGCGCTTGCAGAGGCAGAACTATCCAAGAGATACATACGGTCGATGTCAGGGATGAACTTGTTCTTTGGATCATCAGTTAACGTGATAGGAACAATTGCAGTTCGACGAGTGCCCACCTCATTGTTGCTCGCATGCACGTGAAACACATAATACCAGTTTCCATCGGAATCTTGGAAAAGATCGCCATGACCTGAACCATTGATGCCAGTATTATGGCGAGAAAGGAAAGGATGTCCAACTTTGGTCCAAGGACCGGTAGGTGATTTGGAATAAGCGTATCCCACAGAATAGTCAATATCTCGAAAATCATTGGCAGAATAGAGAAGATAATAGTAACCTCCATCCTTGATAACTGTTGGGCCCTCAGTGATCTTACCCGTTCCATAGTTCCAGGCACATTCCCAAGTACCTTCGTCTGCGCCTAAACAACGTGTTATGGTATTCTCTTTGATACTGGAGAAGTCATCAGTCAACTTAGCAACATATAATGTGTTTCCACCCACGAAGCGAACGTAGTACATGTATTTTGTCCCATCATCATCAATGAAGACGTAAGGATCAATCTGACCTGTTGAGTGAGGCAACTCATGGATGTTTTCCTGTTTGTAAGGACCCATGGGACTGTCACTCGAAGCAATGCCAATCAACTCATTGGCAGCATATGCAATGTAGTATTTCCCTTCGTACTTAAAAATTTGGGGAGCCCAGAAACTACCTGTTCCAAACGTGTCCCCTTTCCACATGGCTAACCCGCCTTGAGCATTTCCAACCGATGTCCAATGGACCATGTCAGTCGAGCGATACATACTGAAACCGCTATTCACCTTGTCCGTTCCTGTCAGATAATAGTAACCATTCTCATAGAAAATGGTTGGATCTGCCATTGTAATGGTAGCAGCTTGGGTACATAGGAGCGACAGCATCAGGGCTATCAAGGATAAGATTCTTTTCATGCTAATGTAATTTTTCCATTTTGTCATACAAAGATAATCATTTCCTTTTATATTTTTCATTTCCTTTCAAAAGAAAACTCTTTTCCTTGAGTTTTTTGCAACTATCTTCTTTGATATTCACAAACAAAATACGTAATTTTGTGAAAGAAAGCATCACATTTGTCATGTCATGAAGGAGAAACCATAAAAATGATACATCAGCATGGATAGAAGAAGATTTTTCAAAACCTCAACGATAGGATTGGGTGCGTTGGCACTCAATGAAATGCCTGCTCAAGCAAAGAAGAAGCCGATGCCCTCCACCCAACGTTTAGAGGCGCAGGCATGGTTCACTGAACCCGCACGTAAGATTCCGGTCATCGCATCAGCCGACGTGGTGATATTAGGTGGTGGCCCTGCTGGTGTTGCGGCTGCCCTGTCTGCAGCCCGTGAGGGGTGCAGTGTCTACCTGGTGGAGCGTACTGGCTTTTTGGGAGGATTATGGACTGGAGGTCTTGTGTTGATTGTTTGGTGTCTTTTCGGCGCAAACAAGCAAGGGAAACAGACGCAAGTCATCCATGGGGTGACTAAAGAGATTTTAGATAATCTGAAACGGCACAAGATGCTCGTCTTTGAACAAAAACCTACGCCTGATCCTGAAACGGCCAAATATGTGTTGGCCGAGATGCTCCACAATGCTGGAGTGAATGTGTTGTACAATTCCTCGGGAGCTAATGTGATCCACAATGGCGACTGTATTGAAGCATTGATTCTGGAGACAAAGAGTGGACGTGTAGCCATTCAGGGCAAAATGTTTATAGATGCCTCAGGAGACGGAGATCTGATGGAATGGGCGGGTGAGAATTTTAGCGAGATGCGATATCAGATAGGACTCAATTACCGTCTTGGAAACGTAGATCATGTGAATCCAAATGCATCAGGATTTGAAGAACAATGGATAGGAAGTGAAACACCTCTTCCAAGCGTCAATTGGGTGAACATTTACGGTCAACCAGAGCAGGATGCGTTGGATGTGTTCAATCTCTCCCGTCTTCAGTATGAGTTGCGCAAGTCTGCTTGGGAAAATACTGAGAAGATTCGCCAGAAACCTGGTTACGAAGACATTTTCCTTTTGGATACTGCACCGATTTTGGGAACACGTGTGGCACGCATACTGGATAGTTTGCATAATGTGACTCTCGAGGAATCCATGACTTACACTGTATATAAGGATGTTGTCGGTATCAGTGGCGGCTGGACTAATCTGCCATACAAGGGTGGTGTCGTGAAGGCTAAAGAACGTCCCTACTGGCAAATTCCCTTGCGTTCCTTATTATCCCTCAAAACAAGGAATCTAATCGTTGCAGGTCGTTGTTTTGGTTTTGAGAAGGGACTGGTTGAGGATGCTCGAGAGATAGGCACCTGTTTCGTGACGGGTCAGGGTGCTGGCATAGCAGCCGCTCAAGCTGTTTTGCAGCAAACGGTTCCTTCTGATCTCAATCTGGAGAAGCTTCGCTCGGCTCTAAACAGACAAGACGTATTCTTGGATTTGTAGGGATTTATGCCTGTTGGCAAGGAGGAGTAGAAACTTTTATTTCAGCCTTGCCAAAGCCTCCTTGATTCTCCTGATAGCCTCACAGATGTTTTCGTCGCTGGTGGCATAACTCATGCGGAAACACTCAGGAGCGCCAAAGGCATCACCGCCTACAGTGGCTACGTGACCTACTTCGAGTAAGTACATCGCGAAGTCCGTGCTATTCTTGATAACACGCTCTCCATCTGTTTTGCCGAAGAAACTACTACACTTGGGGAACAGGTAGAAGGCACCCTCAGGATTGTTCACTTCAAGTCCAGGTACCTCTTTGGTCAGTTTCACAATCAGATTTTTTCTGCGTTCAAAAGCCTGACGCATGTCTTCCACGCATTGCTGATCACTATTGTAGGCTGCCACAGCTGCTTTCTGTGAGATGGAACAGGGACCGCTGGTGTATTGACCTTGCAGTTTGTTGCATCCTTTCACTATCCATTCGGGAGCCGCGATGAATCCGATGCGCCAACCTGTCATG
The DNA here is from genome assembly GCA_017617335.1 of Bacteroidaceae bacterium. Taxonomy (GTDB): domain Bacteria; phylum Bacteroidota; class Bacteroidia; order Bacteroidales; family Bacteroidaceae; genus Physcousia. Next base: position 35,596 of record JAFZWK010000050.1, read on the forward strand.
GCATAAGCCTTGCTCACTCCATTAATGATGACAACGCGGTCTTTCAAATCCTCGAACTCTCCCATGCTGGCATGTTTGCCAACGTAGTTGATATGCTCGTAAATCTCATCGGCAATCACAATCACGCGCTCATGTTTCACCAAAACATTCTTCAACTTCTCTAATTCATCCTTGCTGTATACACTTCCTGTAGGGTTGCAAGGGGAACAAAGGATGAGGGCACGAGTCCTGGGACTGATAGCAGCCTCTAATTGTTCAGGTGTGATCTTGAAGTCTTGTTCTATTTTGGCTTCCACGAAGACGGGTGTACCCTCTGCAAGGAGTACCATTTGGGGATAGCTTACCCAATAAGGAGCAGGAATGATTACTTCATCACCAGCATTCACAATAGCCATGATGGCATTGCAAACGCTTTGCTTGGCACCATTCGACACAAGAATCTGGTTAGGAGCATAGTCCAAGCCATTCTCTGTTTTCAGTTTGTTTGAAATCGCTTTCTTCAGATCAGGATAGCCTGGTACTGGACTATACTTGGTCCAATTCTCTTCGATAGCCTTTACGGCAGCAGCCTTGATATGTTGTGGGGTAGGGAAGTCTGGTTCGCCTACACTCATGTTTACCACATCGATGCCTTGTGCTTGCAGTTCACTACTCTTCTGGCTCATGGCCAGCGTTGCGCTTGGTGACAGGCGATTAAGTCTGTCGGATAATTGATTGCTCATCTCGATTGATATTTTATATGAATTCCTTTTTCTTTCTACAACTTGTGTCCCATCCTTGTTCTCTTGGTTTCTAAGTAACGTTTGTTGTGTTCGTTGGGTTCAATCACGATAGGGATGTTTTCCACGATCTCCAGTCCGTAGCTTTCCAAACCTACACGTTTCACAGGGTTGTTTGTGATTAGACGAAGTTTGCTCACCCCCATCTCACGCAGGATTTCAGCTCCCACACCATATTCGCGCTCGTCTGGTTGGAATCCCAAATGGATGTTTGCATCCACGGTATCCTCTCCCTGCTCCTGCAGTTTATAAGCTGCAATCTTGTTCATCAGCCCAATGCCTCGACCTTCTTGACTCAGGTAAACGACCAGTCCTTTGTTTTCCTTCTCTATCATCTGCATGGCTTGATGGAGCTGTTCGCCACAGTCGCATCGACGGCTACTGAAGATATCACCAGTCATGCAACTCGAGTGCATACGCACCAGAATGGGCTCATTGTAGTCCCATTTCCCTTTATAAAGCACGACATGTTCCAGCCCGTTGCTCTTTTGCCGGAAGGGAATGATGTGGAAGTGGCCATATTCTGTAGGCAAGTCAGCCTCTACACCTCTTTCCAACAGTGATTCTTCTTTCGCACGATAAGCAATCAGGTCACGTATGGTAATTATTTTCATATCGAACTGCTCAGCAATTTTCTGTAATTGAGGCATGCGTGCCATTGTGCCGTCTTCGTTGAGAATCTCTATCAGGGCAGCAGCAGGTTGCAGTCCGCTCAGTCTTGCCAGATCTACGGCAGCCTCCGTATGGCCGGCACGGCGCAGTACACCTTTATCTTGTGCATAGAGGGGATTGATGTGACCAGGGCGACCAAAGTCTGTAGGCTTTCTGTTAGGGTCTGCCAAAGCACGTATGGTGGCAGCTCGGTCGTGGGTACTCACTCCTGTGGTGCATCCTTCCAGTAGGTCAACTGTTACTGTGAAGGGAGTCCCCAACACGCTGGTGTTTTCTTGAACCTGATGATCCAACTCCAGTTCCTTTGCTCTGCTGATAGTGATGGGAGCACAGAGGACACCACGTCCGTTCTGCAGCATGAAATTGACTTTTTCTGGGGTAATCAGTTCAGCAGCAGTGATGAAATCACCTTCGTTCTCGCGATCCTCGTCATCCACTACAATCACGAATTTGCCTGCTCGAAAATCCTCTATTGCCTCTTTTATCGTGCTTAGTTTCACTTGTTCACTCATATTGTTTTTTGGTTATTCGTTCACTTATCTGCTCATTCAACTTCTGAATGTCTTGCAAGTCCTTCCAAAGACGCAATCGATAGCGCCAAATGCGGAAGAAGAAAAAAATGCCGAGAGGCAGGAAAATGCCAGTAAACATATTCCAGCGTGCGCTGCGGAAGGGACGAGTGTGTGCGTCAGGTGCCATGATGGGATACTCGTTGATGCGTGTCAATATCACGTTGTCGCGGCTGTTGTGCAGTTCCTCGATCAGGGCCTCCAGTCGGTTGTTGATTCCTATGACCGTCGTGTCCTGTTCGTATCGGAAGAAGAGCTTCCAGTAGTTGGGCATCAGGTAAAGATGTGCTTTATCCATGTAGGCTTGGCAGTCCTTGTTCAGTACAGCCATGTCTTGTTGGATGCGCTTGTATTCTGGATTGTGGATGATCACTTCCTTTCGGTTCAGTTTGCGGGTGGTGCGGAGACCCAGCAACTTCATGAAGAAGTTTCGGTATCCTTCAATGTTGAATACAACAGAGTCCTTGTTGGCACGGTTGATCAGGAAAAGTCCTATGGGAAGTAGCACGGCGGTGCTCAGCCACATGCCGCACAGCATGTTCCATTGTCCCGTCTTAGCCATTTTCTCGCTTCCTACGTTGATAATGTAGTAAAATATGAAAATGATTACGCTGATGACTACAGGAATCCCCAGTCCTCCCTTGCGGATAATCGCTCCTAAGGGAGCTCCGATGAAGAAGAACAGGAGACAGGCGAGGCTCATTGTGTACTTTTTGTTGGCTTCCATGTGATGTTTCCTTAACTGCAGGTTCGAGTCAGCTGTGATGATGGCTCTGAAGTCATATTCTGCCTGAGCTGTCGAGACACGTTGCATGGCAGTTCGCCAGGAAGCACTCTGTTCCTCCTCCGTCATGTTAAAGTAGGTGGAGTCGAAGGGCTCTCTGTTTTGGGCGTTAGCCACTATCTTGACAGAATCTTTTGTACCGGTCGGCAAGTCTCGTTTCAGGATAGTCTCCAAGCTGTTCTTGCAGATAGCGTGACCCATGCTGTCAGTCAGGTGAGTCAGCGAGTCGATACCTCGATAAACTTCCGCCAGGTCCTTCGTTTGCGCGTTGCCAGCAAAGAGGTTGGCATCCATCAGGTTGAAGTTCCCGTCAAAGGGAATCACGTCGACTTCTGTGACAAAGGATTCACGCATGTAGGGAACATTGGCACGCAGGATATTGTTGCCTCCTTGATTGTCCATGTTGCGGAATCGCTCGCCATTGTAAAGAGTCAGCATCAGATGCATCTTGTCCTCAGTACTCTGAAGGCGGGCACTGTCGGCTAATACGATCTGTGCATCCTCGTATCCGTCCGTAGTGCTGTAGATCATCACGCCATACAGCATCCCTGTCTCCTTGTCCTTGTGTTCCACAAAGAGATTGTAACCAGGGATGGAGTTGTAGAAGATTCCCTCAGGAATCTCCAGCTCAGGCGATTTCTGTTTCATGCTCCAAACCAGCGTGGCCAATTGCTTGGTGGCTTCTGGACCAATGTTGTTCTGGAAATAGAAACTGCCTCCGCAGACAAGCAGGACAAACAGGAAAATGGGCTGCAGGATACGTACCAAAGGAATGCCCGCTGCCTTCATGCTCAGCAGTTCGAAACGTTCGCCCAGATTGCCGAAAGTGATCAGGCTCGCCAATAAAACGGCTAAAGGAAGACTGGTGGGCACCAAAGTCAGTCCACTGTAGTAGAAGAATTTCATCAGCACCTCAGTGCTCAGTCCCTTTCCAATCAATTCGTCCACATATCTCCACATGAATTGCATCATGAAAATGAACAGGCAAATGAAAAAAGTTCCCGCAAAGAGTAGCAGGTAAGATTTCAGAATGAAAATGTCCAGTTTCTTTATTATTCTCATAATGCACACGTGCGCAATCGATGGACAAAGGTACTACAATTACGTGAAAAGAGAAAGATTCACAAGATGAAAGTTTCACCTTTTCTCATTTTTTTCTTTGTATTTTCTTTGCAGATACGGAAAAAGTATCTACCTTTGCACTCGCAAATCAGCGGATGGCGGGATAGCTCAGCTGGTTAGAGCGTCGGATTCATAATCCGAAGGTCAAGGGTTCAAGTCCCTTTCCCGCTACGAAACAACCCTTGTAACCGATTGGATTACAGGGGTTATTTGTTTCCTGAGAGGTACTGAAAGAGTACGAGGTAGCAAATCATACGAGACCTACACCAATGAAACGCTTTATTGTTAATGGAAATTTCTAAACGTATCGCGTGGTACGCATGGTGCGCAGGTCAAGACAGTCTTCAACAACTCCCCCTCATTTTATCCCATACTACCCGCAAATTCAATGGGCGCTGCGCATGCTGACTCCTGCAGTACATGCCAACTCGCTTTTTCAGGAAACTCCTCATCGCTTTGTTTCTCCAAACGCAACACGTTGAAACCCCAAAGTCAACACGTTGAAACCCCAAAGTCAACACGTTGAAATCCCAAAGTCAACACGTTGAAATCAGAAAGTTCAAAGTAAACGGAAAAATCTAAGAGAAAAGAAAGAGGGAATCCGTTGCCTGTATGGGTGGCTAATTTACCTGTTTTTACCCCTCTTGCGACAGATTCTTGCCCTGTTCTGGGGTTTTGTCGCAAATGCAGCAGCCAGTCGCATACACTTGGAAAGAAAAGCAGAAAAATCCATTGTGTCCAGTAATAACCGCCTTACCTTTGCATCAGAAAACAAAAGTAATAACATTTAAAAGATACGATTATGAAAACGATGGAATTAAACCCAATGA
>JAFZWK010000051.1 GCA_017617335.1 Bacteroidaceae bacterium
CGGTTCCACATAAACGGTTTTTCCTGTAGCACTTTCATCATGTACAATGCCTTTAAGTTTTCTCTTCATGGCAGGAGAGATGGGGATTACCAGTCGTCCATCACGTATAGTTGGTGTCACGTCTTGTTCCACCAATCCTGCTGCTTGAGCAGATCGGAGAATACTGTTGAGCGTGTTTCTCACACTGCCTTCAGAGCGCTTCAATTCCTTTCGTATCTGTGCCAGTTCAGAACTTGCCTCATCTTTGATGCGTCCGTATTTGTCCAGAATCTGTTCTACGCGTCGAGTCACTTGATAAAAAGTAAAGACACCTTCTGCAAGATTCTCCAGAGCTGGATATTTGGGCTTCTCATTATCTTCTTTAACGCGCGTAATGGTCACCCATGAATGCAGAGTACAGAGAGATCGATAGAGGTCCCATATTTCCTGTTCCTCCAGATAAGTTCCTTCTATTCTGATGCGTTGTATGCTTTCTCGTAGGTCATAGAAATTTTCCTCAGGGAGTTCCCTTTGCTCTGTCATGATTTGGCGGAATTCTTGGACTTCCTGATGCAGTCGACGAATGATCTGCGGAGAGGTCTGGAATTGCATCTGATCGACACGGCTTCGTCCCATGCTGCTTAGACAATGGGAGTTCAGCAGAGCGCGGATTTCATTGAACTCTATCTTTTGCTCAAAATTCTTGGGATAGATCATCAATATAGATTCTTGGTTGGATACATACTATCCCACCACGTGGGGTCGTCTTGCAGATACTTGGCAAACCATGCATAGAATGTGCGCACCCATTTCAGTCTTTTTTCGTATTCCAAAATGTGATGATTCTGACCTTCCACAGTCACGAAAGCACATTCACGCCCCAGAATCTTCAAGGCAGTAAACATTTGTATACTCTCATTGATAGGCACGTTGGTGTCTGCTTCTCCATGAAGAAAGAGGATGGGAGTATGAACCTTGTCAGCATTAAATAGAGGTGCATGTCCGCTGTATAGTTCATCATTGTTCCAAGGATAACTGTTGGCTGCACTGATGGCGCTGTAGCTGTAGCCCCAGTAGCCATAACCCCAGTAACTGGTTGGATTGCTGATTCCTGCGTGACTCATGGCTGCTGCAAAGATGTCTGTCTTGGTCAGTAGATACATGGTCATGAAACCTCCGTAGGAAGCTCCCAAACATCCAATTTTCTTGTTATTCACGTAGGTATGCTCGCTGCAGAACTTCTTGGTCCCTTCGATGATATCATCTGCTGTATAGTCGCCGTATGCATTCACGTGTCGAGCTGCGAATTCCTGTCCAAAACCGGTACATCCGCTCGTTTCCACCACGTATACAACATAGCCCATCGCTGCCCATCCGTGATAGTTGTAGTAGCTGTCAAGATAACGTCCGGTAGGCGAGCATCCCCCGTAGTAATAAACTAGCATAGGGTATTTCTTCGTCTCGTCGAAATCGGCAGGTAGATAATAGCGTCCGTAGATGGTATCACCCCGTTCGCACTGGAAGTTCCAGTCTTCACATTTTCCTAGTCTGATATCGCCCATCCTGCTTTCGTTGAAGTCCTTCACAAGCTTCTCCTTGCCTGTTTTCAAGTCCACCGTATAGATGCGGTCACTGTTGCTGTCGCTTTGTCCTGAATAAGATAGCAAGGGTTTTTCGTTGGCCAGCGAAAAACTATTTACGTAGCATTCTGTCAATTCGAGTTTGCTCCATTTCCCATTCTTTGCGTTCCAGCAGAAAATGTCGTGTCGGTCGCGGTTCTCACAGAGTGCATAGATGTTGCCATCCGCTTTGCTGAAACTCCATCGTCCTATGTTGGGATTGAAGTCATAGGTAATACTCTTCACTTGCTTTGTTTCCAAATCCATCTGGTAAAGTTCCGTTTGTACCATGGAGGGAGTTTGGCCCGTGGGATCGTTGATTCCGATTCCTTTGAAAGCTTCGGGACTTCCTGAAAAGACAACGCTCTTGCCATTGGGAGCAAACTCTCCACCTCCCACGAAACCGTCGTGGTTGACCAAAGTATCCGTTTGCTGAGTTTCACGATCGTATAGGAGGACGGTGGTGAAATCGAAGGGACGTGTCGTGATGTCGCTTTCGCGAATATTTAGCAGTAGTTTCTTTCCGTCCTGGCTCTCTGAAGCCCATACGTTATGCTGGCCCACTGAGACAGGATACAGTTGATCTGTCTTTACATCCAAAATCCGCACATTGTTGCGGTTCCTCCATCCTGGCTGACGGTCGTCAGGCACCAATATCTGATGTACTTGAGGGTCTTCTTTTGGACCTTCAGTCTGTTTGTTTACAAGCATCAGGGTTTCATCGGCAAAGAAATGGCCTTCGCTGTTCGTGTAATCGGTCAGGAGGGGAGAAGTCATTCCGTTCAGTGGATTCACATATTCATACACAGTGGCTAAATCAGCCGATTTCGTACTTCGGATATAGTTGCTTCCGTGACTGGCCCATTGTTTGAAGCCATCAGCTGATGTGATGTTACCGGTTTGCAGGTCCACAATCTGTTTCTTGTTTTCTGTTTTTCCATCTGTTCGAGTGATACTGGTGTTCATCAACAGGAAGCGTCCGTCGGCACTCAGCAACGTGGCGCCACCCCGTTCGCCATGCATGTAATCCTCCAGGGTGTAGATGCGTTTTCCTGTAGGATTGATGGTCAGATACTTCTCTTGTTCACTTTCTACGCTTATACTTAGAGTATCTGTTTGCTGAGCTTCCTCCAACACCTTGATGACCACATCGTATCTGCCAGGTATCAAGTCCTTGCTGTCTCCTTCTTTGTTGTTGATGTAGACCTTGTGCTGACCCTTTAACTTGACATTAACCTTTACTTTAGCAAATAATTTATTTTCCAACTGGAAACCAATTAGATATATACATGTTTTATCTTGTGCTTTCAAGATGCTGTCAGTCGTTTCTTCGCCCGTTTTGTACATTTGTGGTGCCACGGAATTCTCTAGTAAAATGTCGTTGTCCACAAACTTTTTGTTGTTCACGTCGGCCGTATCAGTCTTAATCGGGGATACGGTCAAATAGGGGCCTGCGATGCGAAAGGTTTTCACGTTGGTTGCCTGGCTTGAAATGCAGGTAGCCAATAAGATTCCCCAAACAATATTTTTTCTGATTCTAAATACGGGTAACATTTTTTACTCCTTTTACAGTGCTTAGTTTTTTTATTAGTTGTTGTAATCTGCTGGTATCTTCAAGCATTACGGTCAAGTTGCCGCTGAAGAGGCCGTCATTGCTGTCGATGCTGATGCTTCTCAGCAGGATTTTTTCTTCTTTGCTGATGATGCTGGTTATGTTGTTCACAATACCCAAGTCATCATTGCCTACCACCTTGAGCGTGATGGCATACTGGCTGCCTCGTTTTCCAGCCCAGCGGGCACGCACAATACGATAACCGTAACGTTCCCTCAGTTGATGGGCATTGGGGCAGTTAATGCGATGTATTTTGATGCCTCCTCCGCTGGTTAGGAATCCGAACACTTCATCTCCGTAGACGGGTTGACAACATTTAGCCATTTGGAAATCTACACCCTTCAGATCCTTATCGATGACCATCACGTCATCCGAATTGCCCCATTTTCTTGCATCATCATACTGAGCCATCACAAACTGGTCTGCGCTCTGTGTGGGTACCGTTTTCTCCTCCTCTCCACGAGTATGACGTAATTGGCCTGCATACAGTTCCAGCACCTCATTCATATCCAGTCGCTCGGTTGCTAAGGCGTTGTAGAAATCTGTCACTATCTTGTAGCCCAACTTTGTGATGGTATGCATCATAGTAGGTTCATCATAGTCCAACTTCTTATTTTTCAACTTGCGTTCCAGTTCTTCCTTCGCCAGCAGCGCATCTTTGCTCTGCATCTCCTTTAAGCTCTGTCGGATTTTGGATTTCGCCTTACTGGTCTTCACGATATTGAGCCAGTCCTGTTTGGGCGTTTGATTGCTGCTGGTTTGAATCTCCACTTGATCACCGCTTTGTAGTTTCTGACGGATGGTCACGTTCTTGTTGCCTATCTTAGCTCCTGTACATTGATTGCCCACCTTCGAATGGATGGCGTAGGCAAAGTCCAGTACGGTGGCTCCCATCGGCAGTTTGAAAAGATCGCCCTTGGGAGTGAAGACAAAGACCTCGTCCTCTACCAGATCAAGCTTGAATTGGTCCATCAACTGCATGTCATCGTTGGTTTCCAATGCATTTCTCACATTGGAGAGCCATTCGTCCACGCCACTCTGTCCACCTCGAATACCCTTGTAGCGCCAATGGGCTGCTAGACCATGTTCCGCGATGTCATCCATGCGTTCAGTACGTATCTGTACCTCCACCCACTTCTGTTCAGGTCCCAGCACTGTGATGTGCAGACTTTCGTATCCATTGCTTTTGGGAACGGAGAGCCAGTCTCGCATACGCTTGGGATTGCTTTGATACATATCCGTGATGATACTGAAGACCTGCCAGCATTCCATTTTCTCCTTCTCGGGAGCAGAATCCAGAATGATGCGTATAGCAAACAGATCGTATACGCCATCCACGTCCACCTTCTGCTTCTTCATCTTCTGCCAGATGGAGTGGATACTCTTGGTACGTCCCTTCATGTGGAACTTCAGCCCTGCTTCCTTCAGTTTCTGCTCGATGGGATTGATAAAGTTAGCGATGTAGGCATCGCGGCTCTTTTTCGTCTCGTTTAGCTTATCCTTGATATGATAGTAGGCATCGTGCTCCAGATATTTCAGACTCAGGTCCTCCAGTTCGCTCTTTAGCTGGTAAAGACCCAGTTTGTGGGCGAGGGGAGCATAAAGATAAGCGGCTTCCGTACTTACCTGACGTTGTGCAATCACACTGGCTGTCCCCTTGATCATCCGCATGATGTAGACTCTGTTGGCTATCATGATTAGGATGACTCGCATGTCTTCGGCAAAAGTGACAAGCAAACTTCGGAAGTTTTCGCTTTCTACAGCAGCGCTTTTGGTGTAGAGTTCGCGTATTCTGAGCAGACCGTTGACTACTCGAGCCACGTCAGTTCCGAATTCTTTTTCTACTGTCTCGGCAGTCAAGGCTCCTCCCAATACGATAGCATTCAGGATGACTCCCAGGATAGAACCTCTTGTCATACCTATTTCCTTGGTTACAATGAGGGCAGTCTCCAAATCGGTCAAAAAGGGATTCAGCCCGAACTGGTCGCGCTGCAACTGACCTCGTTCTATCATGAAATTTTGATACTTACGAATTTTCTCTATATCATCTGGCTGCAGAATGTCACCGGCAATCGTTGTCAGTTCCTGATGGATTTCCTGCATTCGTGCCTGTTCTTCTGGAGTGAAAAATTCGTTGCTTGTCATCTTTGTCTCCGTCTATTACACAACAAATGTACAATTTTTCCCTCAAATCAACTACATTGTTGTACATTTTTGTTTATATTTGTATCAGTTTTTTTAGAAATATACAATCAATTCAAGCAATTTATGTTTATGTTTACACAAGAAGATACAATTCAATTGCAGGAAAAGGGGATTACTTTGGAGCAGGTTCAAGGACAGTTGCAGAATTTCCGGCAGGGTTTCCCTTACCTCCGTCTGCAGTCAGCAGCCGCGATAGGTCGTGGTATCATTCGTCCCACATCAGAGGAAGCTGACGAGTATGTTGCTCAGTGGGCTCAGTATAAGTCAGAGGGGCATCACGTCACCAAGTTTGTTCCAGCCAGTGGAGCCGCCAGCCGTATGTTCAAGAATCTCTTCGAGTTCCTCGATGCAAGCTATGACGTACCTACTACGGATTTCGAGAAGCATTTCTTCCAGCATATCCGTGCCTTTGCTTTTTATCCTGATCTTGACGTGACATGCCTCACGAATGAAGGAAACGGTATCGATGCTCTTCTTGCCGAGGGGCGTTACAAAGCTGTGGTCTCGAATCTTCTTCTCCCCAAGGGGCTCAATTATGGCCAGTTGCCCAAGGGATTGCTTAAATTCCATAGTTATCCCGAAGGGGCGCGTACTCCTGTGGAGGAACATCTGGTGGAAGCTGCTCTTTATGCCAGCAGCGACGGCAAGGCTGACGTCCATTTCACTGTAAGTGCCGAGCATCAGGCTCTCTTTGAGCAGTTGATTCACGAGAAAGTCCCCCAGTATGAAGCTAAGTTTGGCGTATCCTATAATGTTTCTTTCAGCGTGCAGAAATCCAGTACAGATACTTTGGCTGCCAACATGGATAACACACCTTTCCGCGTGGATGGCAAGTTGCTCTTCCGTCCAGGCGGGCACGGTGCTTTGATACAGAATCTCAATGACCTTTCGAGTGATGTGGTTTTCATCAAGAATATAGATAACGTGGTGCCTGATCGACTCAAGGAGGATACCGTCTTGTGGAAGCAGGTGATTGCCGGTGTGCTGGTATGTGTCCAGAAGCAGGTCTTCCGTTATCTGCATCTCCTCGATGAGGGCAGTTATACACACGATGATCTGGAGGATATGATTCGTTTTGTCCGTCACACGCTTAACTGCGATTATCCTGGTTTGAAGGAGATGGACGATGCTCAACTGCTCAGGTTCCTGCGTGAGAAGCTTAACCGTCCCATCCGTGTGTGTGGTGTGGTTCGCAATGTGGGTGAACCTGGTGGAGGCCCCTTCTTGGCCTACAATCCTGACGGCAGCGTGAGCTTGCAGATCTTGGAGAGCAGCCAGATCGACAAGAATAATCCTGAGTATATGCGCATGTTCACCGAGGGAACTCATTTCAATCCAGTTGACCTCGTGTGTGCTGTTTGTGATTATCAGGGAAAGAAGTTCAATCTTACCGATTACGTTGATCCAGCTACGGGCTTCATTTCTTATAAGAGCAAGAGTGGACGTGAGCTGAAGGCACTCGAGCTTCCAGGTCTCTGGAACGGAGCGATGAGCAACTGGAGCACCCTGATGGTAGAGGTGCCCCTCAGTACCTTCAATCCTGTCAAGACAGTCAACGATCTCTTGCGCGAGCAACATCAATAAGTTATCCTTGTGAAGTCAACACGTCATCCTTGTGAAATCAACACGTCATGAATGCTTTTAAGTTCTCTCATCGGAGACGGCCATGAAGATAGGAATATTTTGTTCTGCCAATCGTGACATTGATCCTAATTTCTTCTCCCTTACCCACGAGTTGGGGACTTGGATAGGAAATGAGGGTCACACGTTGGTTTTCGGCGGATGCAATATGGGGTTGATGGAATGTATCGCCCGGTCCGTTCATGAAGCTGGTGGGAGGACGATAGGTGTAGTGCCTCAGATCATAGAGAAGGGTGGGAGAGTGTCCGAGTACGTGGATGTCAATATCGCCTGTGACAATCTTTCTGACCGCAAGGACCTGATGCTCCTTCAAAGTGATGTCATTATAGCCCTTCCTGGTGGTATCGGCACGTTGGACGAGATCTTTTCCGTCGCTGCTTCCCATACGATCGGTTATCACAATAAAAGAATCATCCTTTACAACATGAAAGGGTTCTGGGATTCCACTATCCGGATGCTCGATGACCTCCAATCCCAGGATTTCATCCGTGGTTTCTGGCGTGATTATATCCAGGTGGCCAATTCGCTGGAACAGATACAAATACTTATATATTAAAACTTTAAAACTATGAGACACATCATTTTCATCATGACTTTTGCAGCAATGCTGATTCCTGGCAACACTGTGGCACAAGACAAGCCGAACCCTTATCGCATGGACAGGTCACGTCTCAATATCGGAGCCTATATCCTGCAGCCTTATGCACGTACTGAGCAGCACATCAAGGATATTGCCGACTGCGGTATAGACTTCATGACCTGTGTGGCTTATGATAAGGCGATGCTAGATCTTTTCAACAAGTATCATATAGGAGCTATAGTGAGCGGCGTAGTGCCTGGCTGGTGGGGAGGAGATGGCAAGAATGCCGGAATGCTGAAAGACAAGAATCCGCTGGATGCATACGTTCAGGCAGCTGCCAAATATAAGGATTACCCTGCCGTGTGGGGTATTGATATTGGTGATGAGCCGTCAGCTTTGGACTTTCCTCACTATGGAAAAGTGTTTGAGAAGGTGAAGGAGCTTTTTCCCGCCAATTTCCCTTATTTAAACTTGTATCCCAATTATGCCTCTGTGGCCAAGAATACGGCCGAGCAGACCGTAAACCAGTTGGGTACCAAGACGTATCAGGATCATATCGCCGAATACATCAAGCATGTGCCTGCCGATTATCTTTGCTATGATTTCTACCTCTATTCCATCAATGTGCCTCTGGCTTACGAGAATCTGCGCATCGTTTCCGATGCATGTTTGGGTTCTGGACGCAGCATGTGGATTGTGCTGCAGGTAAACTCCGACAAGGAGGACAAGTGGATTTCCGAGAATGGCTTGCGCTTCCAGGCTTATACCGCAATGGCTTTTGGGGCCGAGAACATTATCTGGGGTTGCTATACTGCTGGATGGTGGTACAATAATGTGCTGGATGAGAAAGGCAACAAGACGCAGCAATACGACAAACTACGCCACATAAATGCCGAGATTCACCGTTTGGGTGAGCCTTACATGAAATATCGTCGAGTCCGTACGGATTTTGTGTCCTTCCAGGGGACTAAATGGCTTGAGGGTGTCAAGCAGAACAGCTTGAGTACACTTACGAATAGCGTCGTTACCGATCTGCATGCTACCGATCATGCTCCGCTTGTGGTGGGTTCCATGATATCGCGTCGGGGGAATGGAGATTCTGCGTTGTTTGTATGTGCAGCAGATGATCCCTACGAAGAGCATCCTGCAACCCACACTCTCACCTTCAAGGCTGATGGCAGGCGCATTTCAGCCACAGGGCCTGGCGGACTTGTACAGGTGAAGGTGGGAACGGATGGTACCTACAGCATCGACATAGATTCCAATCAGGGCGTACTGATAGAGGCTGTAGTCTATTGAGACATCGGGAACAGGGGGAATCTTAATTCTTCACGTAGACTCGTCCCCCTGTCAGTTTCTCCTCGGCGTTGCGGCCAGCCCATACTTCGAAATAGCCTTCCTCCACACGGAACTTCATGTCCTTATCCCATAGAGCGAAACGACGATAGGGTATCTCCAGTTCCACGCTCTTGCTTTCGTTGGGCTGCAGGGTCACACGTTGGAAGGCTGCCAGTTCCTTGATGGGACGGGCCACAGAGGCCATCTCGTCATGCATGTAGATTTGCACGACCTCGTCGCCTGTCATCTTGCCTGTGTTCTTTATTGTCAGGCTGATGCGCAGGGTATCATCCTTTTCCAGTGTTTCCGCCATCTGGAACCCGCTGTATTCAAAGGTGGTGTAACTCAAGCCGTAGCCAAAGGGATAAAGCGGCTTGCCGTCGTTTTCCACATATCCGTAACCGCGTCCGCTGGGTTTGATGGAGTAATACATGGGATTCTGTCCGATGTTCTTGGCCCAGCTCATGGGCAGACGTCCTCCTGGACAGTATTTGCCGGTCAGCACGTCGGCAATGGCTGTACCACCCTGCTCGCCCGGATACCAAGCCTCCAGTACCGCAGCAGCATCGTCCACCCAATCCGTGATGTCGATGACGGCTCCATTGTGCAGCACCACTACTACAGGCTTGCCTGTGGCAATCAGGTCGCGCACCATCTGTTCCTGATCTATTTTCACGTTCGCCACCTGCTGGTCAGCAATGATCTGGGCTCCTGTCACCTCGCGGTACTGAGCTACCTTGCTCGACGGCAGATGGAAACTGCTGCGGTCGCTGCCTTCCTCCTCGGTGATGGAGGGGAAGAACACCAGTACGTCACACCTCTGGGCCAAGGGATTGATGTTCTGCCCCGTCTGGTTCAAGAGTACCTCAGCCTTGCCTTCAAAGGCCTTCTTCAGCCCCTCGTAGGGCGTTACGCCGCCTTCGCCACGCCATCCTCCGCGTCCGCCGCTATAGTCGCCCAGATTCAGCGTGTTGGCTGCAGGGCCGTAGAGTCCCACCCGCTTGATGCGGTCCACTTGTAGCGGCAGGGTTCCGTCGTTCTTCAGGAGCGTCATCGTTTTGCGGGCACATTCCTCAGCCAGTTCGCGATGGGCTGGGCAGCGCACGAGTTCCTTGGCCTTCTGAGGGTCCGCGTAGGGGTTGTCGAAGAGCCCCAGATCGAACTTTATACGCAGCACACGGCGCACACTCTCGTCGAGCGTCTCCTGACTGATTTTCCCTTGGCGTACCAAACTGATGAGGCTGTCGTTCGTGCTGGCCAGTTGCAGGTCCAGCCCGTTTTCCATACACAGGGCCAACGCTTCCTCCTTGGACTCGGCCATGCTATGCTGTGAATAGACAATATCTACGCCACCATAGTCCGACACAACATACCCTTGAAATCCCCATTCATCCTTGAGTATGTCCTTCAGTAAACGACTGTTGCAACTCACGGGTACGCCATCGATGGAGTTGTATGCTGCCATCACGGCACGTGCACCACCCTCCTGGATACAGGCACGGAAAGGCTCCAGATAGACCTCGCGCAGCGTTCTCCATGAGATGACAGAGGCGTAAGAGTCATGTCCCCCCTCGCCATAATTGTCCACAAAGTGCTTGGGGGTGGCCACCACGCCCCCTTCCTCCAATGCTTTCACATAGGCCACACCCATCTGGGAGTTCAGCAGTACATCCTCGCCATAGCTCTCCTGACCGCGTCCCCATCGTTGGTCGCGTGTAATGTTCACTACGGGAGCATAGACCTGTCGCACACCTACGGCTCTCAGCTCTTTGGCCACCACCTGTCCCATCCGATGGTACAGGCTGTCGTCGAACGTGGCAGCCATCGCGATGCTCTGGGGGAAACATGTGGCGTTACCCCACTGGGCACCATGCAGAGCCTCACCGTGCTGCAACACTGGAATACCCCAGCGGTTGGCTTCGATAGAGCGTTTTGTGTCCTCGTTGATATGTTCGGCAACCGACTGTGCATCATTGGGGATTCCGCCTTCCCACAGGAAGTGGCCGATGTTGCGCACATGCCCTTTTGCGTAGTCTCTCTTTTCGTAGAACTCGTTGAAAAACAGCAACTGGGCACTCACTTGATTCACTTTCTCCTCCAAGGACATCCTACCTATCAGATCCTCTACTCTTTGTTCTGTAGAGAGGTCCGTTCTTTGGTAACCATATTTTTCTCCCTGCCCGGACTTGCATGCATAAATAATTAATCCGAGTAATAGAACAAGAAGTGTTTTTGCATTCGTTTTCATTTGGGTATTTCCTGTATTTTAATATTGTCTTTTCCTTGTTTCTTTCACTTTACAAAGATACAAAAAAAACTCTGATTCAAGCCTTTTCAGTTGTTAATATAACTTAAATAGTGAGAGAAACAGAACCATTTCTCTTCCTTCAATTTCTCGGATAACTCCGATTTCTCAAATATGATGTTTAGGGTTGCGGACATCCGAAAGGTCCAAATAAATTACTCTTTTTCACTCGCTTATTCGTAACTTTGAACTGTGTTCGAGGTTTCTCCCGCTCGGAAAAATTCAAATAAATTTGACTTTTCACTCGCTTATTCGTAACTTTGCAAGCAAAAGTGTCAATAAGATAGAATTTGAGATGAGAATCATGTCCATCCGATGCAGTATTCTTCGACTCAACAAAATAAGATTTTGAATTAAATGTATGATTTAATAAAAACAATATAATTATATGAGAATCAGTAAAGAAATGAAGATGAGAAAGTATATCATCATGTTGCCGATTATAGTAATGGCAACCTTTTGTGTAATGAGTTGCGGCCCGAACAAAAACAAGGAACTTGCCCAGAAGATACTCCAAGACGAAAGGCTTCAGAAAGTGGACAGTATGGCACACGAATTGCTCAAACAGGGCTTTAACGCAGGAAGCGGCTATTCGGAAATTTGGGCCCGCGACCTGAACACCTTTATCCTGACCTCCCTTGATGTCGTGCCGGCAGAAGAAGTAAGGGAGGCGCTTCTGATTTTCTTCCGCCTGCAACAGCCCAACGGAGAGATGATAGACGGATACGTCGTTAATGACGGTTCTGGATTCAACGCGGAAGACTCTACCCTTTATTACTCACTTTTGGATTCTACCCATGTTGGATTCAAGAATACGGTGGAAACCGATCAGGAGACCTCGCTCATTCAAGCTGTCTATAAGTATATTACCAAAACTGGCGACAAATCGATTCTCGACGAGCAGATTGGCGTATCAACGGTGGAGGAGAGGATACACCAGATGTTGGAGTTCCTGAATCGCGAGCGATACAGCAAGGAACACGGCCTCATCTTTGGAGCGATGACTGCCGACTGGGGTGATGTTCAGCCAACGCCTCCCGACGCTAAAATCATCAATCAGGACTTGATAGACATCAACCAGTATAGCTATATGGCTATAGATATCTACGATAACGCTATGCTCCTCATTGCTATCAATGACATGAAGCAACTCGGCATAGCTACGGAGGAGGAACAGAACTTCTATGAAGGTATCAAGCAACAGGCCAGGAAATTGCTCTGGGACAGCACGCGGCAGAAGTTCATCCCCCATATTTATCTCGATGAATCACCTATTCCGGAAGGCTTTAATGAAGAGGAGATATACTATCATGGTGGTACTGCTGTAGCCATCGAGGCAGGTCTGCTCAGCAAGGACGAAGTGGAACGATGCAACAAAGACATGCTGGCCAACGTGGAAGCATCAGGGTTGGCCACCATCGGTTTGACCGTATATCCCCCCTATCCTGAAGGATTCTTTTATGGTACAATGGGGCATCTCTACGGCTATCAGAACGGAGGAGACAGGACCTGGTTTGGCGGAAGGATGATTCAGCAGCTCATTGCGTACGGATTCATAGAGGAAGCATATACCGAGATGGGGCCCATGTTGGATCGTGTGATCGAGAATGGAGACTTCAACGAATGGTATGGCCCGGGCAACAAACCTTCTGGCTCCTGGAAGTACAAAGGCTCGGCAGGAGTGCTGTCAACTGCCATCCAGATGCTGACCGATTGGTGTCATATGCAGAATCCATAATACACGACACTTTATGACACACATGAAACATTATCTAATAGGACTTATTTTCTTGTTCTGCGGCATCTCAGCGATGGCTGAGGCTGACCTGTTCCAGACGTTCAGTAACCCAGAAATGAAGTATCGGCCTCAGGTTCGTTGGTGGTGGAACGGCGATAAGGTGACCGACCACGAGATTCTTCGCGAGCTGGATGTCATGAAGGAAGCTGGTATAGGTGGAGTAGAGATCAATCCCATCGCTTATCCAGGTGGCGATAGCATAGGCATCAGGACGCTTGAGTGGTGCAGCCCTGAGTGGTGCAGGATGGTGAAGGTTGCTGTCGACGGTTGCCACGACAGAGGTATCGTAGCGGATATGATCGTGGGGTCTGGATGGCCTTTCGGCTCAGAGTACCTACCACGTGAACAGCAACAGCAGTTGCTCACGATAGAAACTTTCGAGGTAGAAAGAGGAAAGCAGTTTCAGATGAACGTACGGGATATCCTGGAAAAAGTGAATCCTCCCATTCATTCGCCGTATCCCAATCCTGACAAGGAACTCGTCTTTCTGCGTCTCATGCCCAAGCGTATTACAGACTTCACGGAGGGCATCAGCTACGATCATCTTGTTGGAAACAGCCAGATTACGCTTACTGCTCCCTCGGATGGCGATTATGTTCTCTACTGTTTCGTGAAACTGACTGGCTTTATGGCTGTCATCAATGGTGCGCCTGGCGCTCAGGGTCCTGTTCTCAATCATTACGACAAGAAGGCTGCTCAAAGTTATCTGAATCGACTCTCCACGTCCCTTACTCCCATTATGGGCACTATGGGTGCCTACATGAGAGCCGCTTTCTGCGATAGTTTCGAGACGGAAGGTTCCAACTGGGATGACTTTATGCGTGATGAATTCCTTAAACGGCGCGGATACGACATCTCGCCTTACCTTCCTTATATCATTTTCAAAGTAGGTGCGATGGGCAATCCCGTCAGAGAGAAGTATGGTTCCGAGATGGCGTTGAACAACGAGACGGCCGATCTCATAGAACGTGTCCGCAATGACTTCGAGAGAACCATGCGGGAGCGTTTCTTGGAGGGCTTCCTGACACCCTTTAACAAATGGTGTACCGAAAACGACCTGAAGTCCCGTATCCAGGCTTATGGACGCGGTCTTCACCCTGTGGAGTCGAGCATGATACTTGACATTCCTGAATGCGAGACTTGGATGAGGCCTTCGACAGGCTACACACAGGTACCTTTTGGAACCCATCCGACCAGTTATTCCATCAACAACAAGTTGACGGCTTCGGGTTCCTTCCTTTCTGGCAACAACATCGTCAGCTGTGAGGAACAGACGAACACTACGATGGTCTTCTTTACCACACTCGACAACATCAAGGTGACTGGTGACATGAGCAATCTTTCGGGTGTTAACCAATCTATCCTGCACGGTTTCAACTACAACCCTGCCGAAACACCTTTCCCAGGATGGGTTCGTTACGGATGCTATTTCAACGAAAAGAATTCCTGGTGGCCTCATTTCCGTTTATGGGCCGACTATAAAGCCCGCTTGTCAGCCTTGTTCCAGAACACCGTGATGCAGGCCGACATAGCCATATTGCCCGCTTTCGAGGACATGTGGAGCAAGTTGGGCGGTCAGCGCGATCCGTTCCCTGATCACATCTATCCCGCCTATGCCTACCATCTGTGGGAAGCTGTACATCAATCGGGCAGCAGCTGCGACTACATAAGTGAGATGATCTTGGAGAAAGGGAAAGTCGGCAACGGTCGACTCGTCTATGGTCCCCGTCAGTACAATACCTTGCTGCTGACCAAAGTGGAAAGCCTTTCGCCTGAGGCAGCCTGTAAACTTCGTGCCTTCGTTACCTCAGGTGGCAGGGTGATATGTATAGAGAAGAGTCCCTGCAAATCCTATGGGTTGAAGGATGCCAAGAAACGTGATGCAGCCGTACGGAAAGCTATGTCTGGTTTGGCAGAGAAATATCCAGACAAGTTCGTTGTGGTGGATGCTCCTACGGGCGAAAATATGCTCACTTGGTGGATTTCCCTTCAACAGAAATATGGCATCAACCAGGACCTTGTCTTCAGTCAGCCTGGCATATTCCTGAGTCAGAATCATTACAAGGGTCAGAAGGAAGACATCTTCTTCATCACCAATTACAGCGCTACCCAAGAGAATCTACAGATGTTGCGTTTCCCTAATGTCAGCAAAGACAAGAAGGCTTGGATATGGGATGCAGAGACAGGCAAGCGTTATCGGCTGGGTGACTGGCAGAACGGGATGGAGATTTATCTTCAGCCAGAAGAGAGCAAACTCGTTGTCTTTAGTGACGAGACGGACGGGGAGCCTTATCGTGTTCTCAAACGCAACGGCGAGCCTAAGATGGTGCTGGATCAGCCTTGGAACCTCCACCTTCGTCATGCCGTTACAGGCGAAGTCCTCGATATTGCCTCAGAGAAACTTTTCGATTTGTCCAAAGACAGCCGCACACAGACTTTTGCAGGTGACATCGAGTACACCACAACCCTCGATATAGACGATCCAGCATCAATACACATACTGGATGCTGGCGAGACAAACCGCTCTGTGGTGGAGCTCATTCTGAACGGGCGAAACCTGGGGCGGAAGTGGTACGGGTACCGTATGTGGGACGTTTCAGGATGCCTTCGTCAAGGTCAGAATGTCATTACCCTGCGTTGCACCACAAGCTTAGGCAACTATGTCAAATCGTTGCGTGACAATCCCATCGCACAAAGATGGACACGAGGTCAGCAGGTTGCTCCTGCGGGGCTCATGGGGCCCATAAGCTTGTATTAGCCTTCCTTTACATCTTCGCCATCGCTTGCTCCAGGTCAGCGATGATGTCATCCACATTCTCGATGCCGACGGAGAGGCGAACGAGATCGGGTGCCACGCCTGCTTCACGCAGCTGTTCTTCCGAGAGTTGGCGATGCGTGTGACTGGCAGGATGAAGTACGCAGGTGCGTGCGTCAGCCACATGTGTAACAATGGAAATGAACTCCAGGTTGTCCATGAACTTGATGGCTTCCTCACGACTGCCTTTCAATCCGAAGGCAATCACGCCGCAAGAGCCGTTGGGCAAGTACTTTTGACCGAGAGCATAGTACTTGTTTGACGGAAGACCGCAGTAGTTGATCCAACCCACCTTGGGATTCTTCTCCAGCCATTCTGCCACTTTCTGAGCGTTGGCACAATGCTGTCGCATGCGTAGGTGAAGGGTTTCGAGACCCAGATTGAGCAGGAAGGAATTCTGGGGCGCAGGGATGGAGCCAAGGTCACGCATGAGCTGGGAGACAAGCTTGGTGGTGTATGCCATCTTGCCGAAAGCCTTCGTGTAGGTCAGGCCGTGATAGCTCTCGTCGGGTGTGGTCAGGCCTGGGAACTTCTCCTGATAGGCATCCCAGTCGAAGTTGCCGCTATCCACTACACAGCCGCCCACTTGCGTGGCATGGCCATCCATATACTTCGTGGTGGAGTGAGTCACGATGTCGCAACTCCATTCAAACGGACGGCAGTTGATGGGAGTGGCGAACGTGTTGTCCACAATCAGGGGTACACCATGCTTGTGAGCCATTTTGGCAAAGCGCTCGATGTCGAACACGTTGCCGCCCGGGTTGCTGATGGTTTCACCGAAGAAGCATTTCGTGTTGGGACGGAACTCCTTTTCGATGCGATCGTCGTCCCAGTCAGGGTCGATGAAGGTACATTCGATGCCGAGTTTCTTCATGGTCACGCCGAAGAGGTTGAACGTGCCGCCATAGATGGTGTTGGAGGTGATGAAGTGGTCACCAGCATGACAGATGTTGAAGATGGCATAGAAGTTGGCAGCCTGGCCGCTGGAGGTAAGCACGGCACCCACGCCACCTTCGAGTGCGGCAATCTTCTTGGCCACCATGTCGTTGGTTGGGTTGGCCAGACGCGTATAGAAATATCCTTCGTCCTTCAGGTCAAAGAGGCGCGCCATCTGTTCGCTGGTTTCGTACTTGAAGGTTGTGCTCTGATAGATGGGCAACTGCTGAGGTTCACCTTTCTTTGCTTTCCATCCGCCGTGAATGCAGATTGTCTCAAGATTCTTCTTCATTTTGTTGTAATTCGCTTTGTTGTTTTTGCATCTTTGATGCAAAGGTACAACATTTTTTTCATTCCTGCAAATTTTTCCGCACTTTTCTTGAAAGTTTTCTGGAAGACACCAAAAAAGTCATATATCCAGCGAACAGTTGAACAGTTTTCTCTTGAGAGTGCTCAAAAGTGTTTATTAATAAAACTCTCTATCAGTTGCTCACACAAAACTGTTCTCTGTTCGTTCGTTCGCTGTTCGCGCATACAATACCATCATCAACCGCACCTTGCGGAATTTACATATTATTTAATAGAACGTGGTTTGGGGAATATGATTTGGTTTTCCGCCACATCGTCCCATCGCCACAACGTATCATTAAGCATATTCCGATGTGCAAAACAGGAAAAGAAGAGTTTACTA
>JAFZWK010000052.1 GCA_017617335.1 Bacteroidaceae bacterium
ATATAAAGGTATTTTCTAGTTTTTTGCTTCTCTTTTCATTTTCAAAAATGCAACTTGCAACTTTGCAACTTTGCAACAGAAAATGTGTCTTACTTCATCTTAAATGTTATTTTTTCTGAAATAG
Organism: Bacteroidaceae bacterium; assembly: GCA_017617335.1. Taxonomy (GTDB): domain Bacteria; phylum Bacteroidota; class Bacteroidia; order Bacteroidales; family Bacteroidaceae; genus Physcousia. Next base: position 125 of record JAFZWK010000052.1, read on the forward strand.
TTTGGAGATACCGATTTTTTTTCGTACCTTTGACTTCGAAATTAAAAATATTTAGTTGAACCGTAATATAGATTATGACTATGAGAAAGTTACTGACAATGTTGCTGATGTGCACATTCTGCATGACAGCTGGCGCGCAAAACGTTGACAAGCTCTACGAGGAGGGCAAGGCTCTCTATGATGCCAAGAAATACACGGATGCTTTCCCCAAGCTGAAGATAGCTGCCGAGAAGGGGCACAAGAAGGCTCAGTACAGGCTGGGGCGTTGCTACGACAAGGGAAACGGCGTGAGGGAAGACAACAAGGAGGCTTTTGCCTGGTACCTCAAGTCGGCTGAACGTGGATACGCCAAGGCGCAATACCAGGTGGGCAAGTCCTACAAGAACGGCGAGGGCGTGGAGGAAGACCGCGTGAAGGCTTTCCAGTATTTCACGAAGGCTGCCAAGCAGGATAATGGTGAGGCTCAGCTGGCCTTGGGAAAATGCTACCTGAAGGGTAAGGGTACCACAGCCGACAAGGATAAGGCCAAGTCGTGGTTCCAGAAGGCTGTGAAAAATGATAAGGATGGCGAGGAGATCGTGCAGAAGCTGCGCGAGGAAGCAGCTGACCGCGACGAAGATGCCATCGCTATCCTGCAAATGGTTGGTCTTAAATAATGTAAGGATTTTTCGGTACTTGTGTACTGATGTGATGTCCTCCCCTTGAGGTGCGGACGATCAAGTTTTGGAAACCATGAAAATCTACTGAAGGTATGAAAAAGGTGTTTGTACTTTCGCTTGCCATCGTGTGTTCGGTAAACCTTACGGCTCAGGTGGTGATGCATGATGTCAGTTGTCGCTGTTCCTATTACGCCCCCTTGGTGCTGGGGCAATTCAATGAGGGAATGGATGGCTGGGTCCCGATGGATGGATGTGACCTGAGTCTCTCTGACGGACGTGAGATGAATGACTCTGCCCAGGAGGGTGCCGCCAGCGTGAAGGTTGTCGCTGCAGAGATGCCTGCCAGTCAGTGGAAAGGTATCGTTCGTGTATTTCCCCAGGGCTTGGATCTGGCGGGTCGCACGCTGTTTTCCTTCCATATCCTTGCCACGTCGGCTCGTCCTGCCCGCAAGGAGTATGCCCGTCTCAGGCTGAGCGATGGCCTGCAAGTCTTTGAGTGTCAGGCCGAATACATTCCCTCGCTGTGGCGCAACGTGATGTTTGATCTGGCTGAATGTCCCTTCCTGCATCATGTCCAGCGGATGGAGGTGGCCATGATGAACCAGACGGACGACATGTGGAAGGATTGCACATTTCTGCTCGACAATATCTGTGCGGCCCGTCCCATGGACCTTCATTTCAACATGCGAGGCAGTTCGGCTGCTTTCGAGGGACAAGGTGGCGTCGTGAGCGAGGAGGATGGTGCCTTGAAGTTCACTTTCCAAGGACAGGCGATCCTTTCTACGGACAAAACACAGAACAGCCGCAACAGCATTTACAATCCTCCCCTCGACCGCTACAATACCTTCTTCATTGTCCTGAGGAATCAGAGCGATGCCAGCCACCTGCGTCTCCGCTACCGTACCACAATGCATCCCGCGTGGGAGGAGGCGGGTTCTAAAGTCTTCGAGGTATCGCCCGATAGTCCGATGCAGGCCTATTATGTAAATATTTCGGATACTCCCAACGCATGTGGAGACCTCCTTGATTTCCGTTTGGAGAACGTGGACGGCACAGCAGGAACATGGTTTATCGACCGCATCAACATCATTCATGAGCTGCCTATCGAAGTGTCAGCCGGCAGGATGACGTCGCAGCGTGCCACGAAGAAATGGGTAACCCTCGAGGGTAAGTTGGATAGCCAATACCTCACTCGGTTCAACAGGCTCCAGATATACGAGGCACCGCTTTATCGCCAGGGCCACACTCGTACGGTGGAGGAATTGAGCGGTCAGGTCAAGGAAGGTCAGGAGGTGGCATCCGTTCAGGAGTCGGAAATCTCAGGCTACAGTCTCCTCTACGAAGGGCCCGCTCAGGAAAGGTTTCGTGTCCGCATACCCAACCAGAGCAGTTACGGTCCCATTTCCCTGCTCAGCAGTCGCATGCTGGCTGTGATAAGCGATGCCCAGGGCCATTTCATGAAGGTGGGTTATTTCTACGTGGACAACTGGCTCGATTTCGGAAAGAATCCCTATTCGTTCAGCTTGCCCAAACGGGTCTTCAATGTCCTTGATTACGGAGCTCTCGGCGATGGCTTCACCGATGATACCCAAGCGATCAACCGTGCCATAGAAGCCTGCAGCCAGGCGGGTGGGGGTCAGGTCATCTTGCCTGGTAGTGAAGGCCGTTACGGTCGGCGTTATCTGGCAACCCATATCCGTATGCAGAGCAACGTTGACCTCCATCTTCAACAAGGTGCCGTCATTTGGCAATCCGAGGAACGCGACGACTACGATTATGATGTCTACTATGGTCATGACATCGATATTCCAGGTGTCCCCTGGACGCATTGCCTCTACGTCAATTATCCCCTCATTCAGGCTGATAGCGTGGAGAATATCAAGATTACAGGTCCTGGAACCCTGCGGATGCGTGACATTCATACAGTGAACCCCAATTGGAGTCACTATGCCCTTATCTGCAGCGATTGCATGCACATCATTCCTGTCTCTATCATCAAGTGCCGCAACGTGGAGATTTCTGATATCGACATCATCCACAGCAACAACTACCACACGAATTTCCAGTTTACTGAACGTCTGTTTGTGGGCAACCTGAAGATGTACGACATCAAATGTGTCAGCACCGATGGACTCAGTTTCGGCAATGGAATGCATCATGCCTACGTCAATCGTGCAGTCCTTCACTCCAACGATGACGGCATCGTCCTATCGTCCAGTTATGGTGATCCTCGCAACACGGTGAGTCCCTGGCGTCGGATGGAGGCAAACGAGGATCATAGTGTGCGAGACATCGTTGTCGAGCATAGCAGCATCTGTTCCACTCATGGAGCCGGCAAGGCAGTTGCAGTCATCCCTTGGGGCACTACCAATCCACGTCTCGAGATGCAGGAGATTGACTCCGTCGAGGTGTCTGACTGCATGCTTATCGGCGGTTATTCGGTGGGAACCTGGCCTGACAATCCCTTCGACGGCAAGCCTTTCACCAATCAGGAGACGGACGATTTCAGTCCTGTCAAGAATTTTTGTATTCATGACAATGTGTACGAAGACCCTTGTGATCTCCTTTGTGTCCGTCCCACCAATTTCCGTGGGGACACAGGCATTCACAGCGCCTCCACTTTCCAGAATGATGATTTCCGTCAAGGACGTTGCTACTGGACGATGCAGGGTAGGGCAGGTGTCCGCGACGGAAAGGGCTATGTAAGTGGCGGCAGACTCTTTGAGGGCCTTTATCTCACCCCTGCGACTTACACGTTTTCCGCTCAGGCAGAAGGCAACGGACGTATGGTCGTGTGGGACCAGAATCATCGGATTCTCGCCAAGCAGAATCTGCATAATTCTCAGTCAATCACCTTCGAGGTAGTCTCGGAGGGTGACTACTATCTTGGTTTTGAGGGGCGGGACGTCCAAATCACCAAGGTTGATCTTCAGAAATAGTTCTTGGGAGGCAGATGTCCATAAATTTGATATGGCCACCCTCACGGGCAGCCATATCAAATTAACTATAAATCTTTTAAAATAATTTTGCATCATACGGAATTCTCGTCACGAGTGGTCTGTATGAAAATTAAATAAAAGTTGCAATGTTTCATTTTATCTAACCCGGACTGTCGCCATAATCACTACGTCAGCAGCCCTATTTACCTAATGAAAAACATTAATCTTATCTCGTTGCAAATTTACACATTTATATATAACGTGCAAAGGTTTTTCCGTTTTTTTTCATGCTTTATGGATAAAAATCCAATTTTTTGGCCTTATTTCTCCAAAAGGGATACTCGAACTGGTGTAATTTTACTAAAAAGAAGGCATAAAAACACCCTGAGTTGTAAGGATTCCAAGACGGCAATAAACCATATAGTCGAAATTTGCGTTAATTTCCGTTTTAAGGCATTTAATTTTCTTTAAAAGGGGGATAAAATTTAGGGTCGAAAATTTGGTCAAATTGCGAAATTTGGCTAAATTTGCACAAAATATGGCATTTTGCTGATTTTTTGGACGATTAAATTTACTAATTAAAAATAGATGGAAGATCAAGAGAGAATTATTAAAGTTGACATCGAGCAGGAAATGAGAAAGAGCTACATTGACTACTCAATGAGTGTTATTGTGGCTCGTGCCTTGCCTGATGTGCGAGATGGATTCAAACCTGTGCATCGCCGTATCCTCTATGGAATGGAAGGATTGGGCAATACACACAACAAACCTTATAAGAAATGTGCACGTATCGTAGGTGAAGTGTTGGGAAAATACCACCCTCACGGTGACAGTTCAGTCTACGGTGCTCTGGTTCGTATGGCTCAGGAATGGAACATGCGATACACGTTGGTGGACGGACAAGGCAACTTCGGTAGTGTGGATGGCGACGGAGCCGCTGCCATGCGATACACTGAGGCGCGCCTGAGTCTGATGGGTGAAGCCATGATGGAAGATCTGGAGAAGGAAACCGTGGATATGACCACGAATTTCGACGATACTCTGACTGAGCCCACCGTAATGCCCACGAAGATTCCCAATCTGCTTGTGAATGGTGCTACAGGTATTGCCGTAGGTATGGCAACGAATATCCCTACCCACAACCTGAACGAGGTGATTGATGCCTGTGTGGCATACGTGGACAACCCAGAACTGACGAGCGAGGATCTGATGCAATGGGTGAAGGGGCCTGATTTCCCAACAGGTGGATACATAATGGGTCTGCAGGGTATAAAGGATGCCTACGAGACAGGTCGCGGACGTATCATCATGAGAGCAAAGGCTGACATCGAATCGGATGAGCAGCATGACAAGATCGTGATAACGGAGATTCCCTATGGAGTCAACAAGGCCCAATTGATTGAGTATATCGCTCAATTGGTGAATGACAAGAAGCTGGATGGCATCAGCAATGCCAACGATGAAAGCGACCGTGAGGGTATGCGCATTGTTATTGATGTCAAGAGAGATGCCAATGCTCGCGTGGTGCTGAACAAACTCTTCAAGATGACTCCCCTGCAAAGCAGCTTCAGCGTGAACAGTATCGCACTGGTGAAAGGTCGTCCCAAGCTGCTGACCTTGAAAGACTGCATCGCCAACTTTGTTGAGCATCGACATAACGTGGTGATTCGTCGCACCAAGTATGATCTGCGGAAGGCTGAGGAGAGAGCTCACATTCTGGAAGGCCTTATCATTGCCTCCGACAACATTGACGAGGTGGTTCATATCATTCGCGGCAGCAAGACTCCTGTGGATGCACAACGCAACCTGGAGGCTCGTTTCGAGCTTGATGAGTTGCAGAGCAAGGCCATCGTGGATATGCGTCTGAGTCAGCTGACTGGCTTGCGTCAGGAAGACTTGCACAACGAGTACAATGACCTGGAAGAAAAGATCAAGTACTACAATCAGATTCTGACTGATGACAACCTCTGCAAGAAGGTGATCAAGGACGAGTTGATTGAAGTGAAGGAACAGTTTGGCGATGAGCGCAAGACGGAGATCATGCCAAGCGCAGAGGAATTCAATCCTGAGGACTTCTATGCTGACGACGAGGTTGTTGTTACCTTGAGCCACATGGGTTATATCAAGCGCACTCCTTTGGCTGAGTTCAAGGCTCAAGGAAGAGGCGGTATAGGAGTGAAGGCAAGTGCAACACGTGACAGCGACTTCATCGAGAAGATCTATCCTGCCACGATGCACAACACGATGCTCTTCTTTACCAATCGTGGCCGCTGCTATTGGCTGAAGGTATATGATATTCCAGAAGGAGCCAAGCAGACCAAGGGACGTGCCATCCAGAACATGCTGCAGATTGAACCAGGAGACAGCGTGGCAGCATGTCTTTGTATCCGCAAGTTGCAAGATCCTGAGTTCTGTCAGACTCACTATGTGATGTTCTGTACGAAGGATGGTATTGTGAAAAAGACATGCTTGAAGGAGTTCAGCCGTCCTCGAGCCAATGGTGTGATAGCCATCTATATCCGCGAAGAGGATCAGGTCATCAACGTAGAGTTGACCAATGGAGAGAACGAAATCATCGTGGCGAATGCTGGTGGACGTGTGGTTCGCTTCAGCGAGAATGAAGTGCGCTCTATGGGACGTGCCAGCACAGGTGTCCAGAGTATTATCCTCGACGATGATCCTCGTGACGTTGTGGTTGGCATGTGTGTTGTGAACGACACAGAAACCGAGAGCATCATGGTGCTGAGCGAGAACGGATTCGGTAAGCGCACCAGTGTGGACGAGTATCGCAAGACGAGCCGCCACTGCAAGGGAGTTAAGACGTTGGCCATCACAGAGAAGACTGGCTATGTGGTGGCAGTAGAGATTGTAAAGGACGAGGACGACCTGATGATTATCAACAAGAGCGGTACTACCATCCGCCTCCATGCTGATAATATTAAGGTTACCAAGACTCGTGTAGCTCAAGGCGTGAAGGTAATAGAACTGAAGAAACGCAACGATGTGATCAGTCATCTGAGTGTGGTTCCTCGCGCAGATGACGAGGAAGAGGAAATGCCTGCTGAGGGTGAGGTTCCTGAGGATGGTCAGACACCTTCCCCTGAGACACCTGCTCAGGAGGCCCCTACTGAGGATTGAGAAATGATAATTAATTAAAGTTTTTTGATTGAGAGAAATAAAATCTGTAAACCAATAAAAATTAAACAGGTATGAAAAAAGTTATTTTATCGCTGGCTCTGTTGCTCTTTGTTGGCAACGTGACAGTTCAGGCACAGGACAAGGCTGCTGACAAGGCTGCCAAGGAAGCACTGAAGGCTGCCCAGAAGCAGGCAAAGATTGACATAACGGAGGCTACTAAGATAAAGGAAGCCCTTTATGCTAAGATTAATGACAAGTCTGTGACCCCAGAAGATATTCTGGCTGAATGTCCCAAGGGGGCTGCTTTGGTAAAGAAGGCCATCAAGAGTGGTGGTGTCGATGAGAAGAAGATTTCTGAGGCTTGGAAACTGATGGGCGAGTTCACTCAACCTCTCCACAATGAGTATCTGGCCAATGCTACCAACAGTATGGCATTTGACACATTAGGCTACTTCAACAATCTGAAGGACATGACTGAGGCACTGCATAATGAGTTGAAGACAACCAAGGTGACGAAAGGCGAGTATGGCAACGAGGCTGCAATGAAAGCCAAGAACCTCAATCTTGGTCAGAGTGCCCTTTATTACATCTACGCCGCTCAGTTCGAAAGCGAGTGCAAGCGCTTCGACAATGCTTTGGAGGCTTATGATATCGCAATGGATTATGCAAAGAAATATCCTGAGTGTGCTGATCATGTGAAGCTGCCTATCACTAATGAGCAGATAGCATATTATGCATTCATGACTGCTCATGAGGCTGGTAAGTTTGATGTGATGGACAAGTATTACGAGAAAGCTCTTGGCTTTGCTGATGGAGCACAAGGCGTTAAGCAGGTGAAGTTGCAGAATTATCTGGAGAAAGGTGATACCACAGGTTGGGCAAAAGCTGTTCATGCAGAGTGTATCGGTAAGCCTTCAGAGAATGAGGACTACATCCAGATGCTGCTGGCTTACTACCAGAAGCAAGGTACTGATGCGATGGCAAAGTTTGCGGATGAGGTTCTGGCTGTTGACAATAACGTTTTGATTGCAAACTATGGTAAGGCTTATACTCTCTTTGCAACTGAGAAGTATGACGATGCTTTGAATTACTACAAGAAGTGTACTGAAATCAAGGATGACTACTACGATGCTTGGTATCAGTGTGGTCTTTGCAAGTTCCGTCAGGCCTTGGCTCTCAACTCCACTATCAGTGGCATCAAGAATCAAAAGGTTGCCAAGGAGACTCTGGAGAAGACAAAGAGCATCTTCGGAGAGGCAATTCCTTTCTTTGAAAAGGCCAGATCATTGACTCCTGATGAACCTCAGAAGTGGGCTTACGAGTTGAAACAATGCTACACCGTAACTGGCCAGGCTGCCAAGGCTGCTGAAATGGACAAGTTGCTATAGTGTATTCTTGCTAAAGATACTTGAGAGGAGCGGACAAAAGTTCGCTCCTTTTTTGTCTCTGTCTTCAACTCTTTTTCGAAACTAATAGTCCCTCTTTTGAGTAAAAGAAGATAAATATACGTGAATTTAACATAATTATTTACCATTTATTTGGAGAAAAGGATGGTTAATTTCAGAGAAATACGTAGATTTGCATACTAAACCAGACAAGGTGATTTTATCATTATATAATATAAGGTTAAGAAGATGAAAAAATGGGTGTTTATATGCTTGGCTCTATTCTCCCTCACCATGATGGGACAACAGCAGCAGGAACCTCCCAAGCTGAAGACCTTATATAAGACTGCTCGTCTGGCACTCAAGACAAGGGCTAATCAGCCGGCAGCCAAACAGGGGTTGCTGGGTGCACTGACCAGACCTGAACTTTCGAATAAGGATAAATGCAAGATCTATTATACTGCCGCTGAACTGGACGAAAGTTCTAACTCGTTAATTAATCAACAGGCTTTCCTGAAACAGAAATATGACTCAGCAGCACTCTTCAACACTGTGCTGAGTATCTACGACAATCTGATTCTGTGTGATAGTGTGGATATCATTCCCAATGCAAATGGAAATGTTAAATTAAAGTATCGAGGCCGTACGCGTGATATGATGTTGAAGCATCGAAGAAATCTGCTAACGGGAGGTGTCTTCTTCCTGAAGAAGTCGGATTGGGCATCTGCCTACAGGTATTTCGACAATTATTTGCGCACCAACGGAAATCCTTCTGATACACTTCTTCCAAAGGTCTATTACTGGGCAACTCTATGTGGTCACAAGTTGAAGGATGCGCCGAAAATCTTGAAATATGTGGATCAGGCGATAGAGGGAACCGATAGTGCCACGAAACCTGTGCTACAGGAATACAAATGCCGATCATATCAGACTCTTGGTAATGAAAAGATGTGGCTTCAGGAGCTTCATGCAGGAATCTATAAGTATCCTAATCACGACTACTTCTTTGTGAATCTGTTGGACTATTATAATCAGCATAGCCAGTTCGACGAGGGTTTAGCGTTGGCAGATAGCCTGTTACATATACACCGTGATAAGCCTTTGTACTGGTATGCCAAATGTCTATTGTCGTTGAACAAGGAGGATTACGACAATTGTATTGCCTATAGCGATTCCTGCATCAATCTGGATGCGAACTATGCAGACGCCTATTACAACAAGTCCATATCCTATTGCAATAAGGCGCTTTATGCTCAGGAGGCATTGAAAGGAAAGAATCAATTGGATGAGAGTCTTGTGGAGGAACGGAAGAAGATAAAGGAATTATATTTGCTTGCGCGTTCTCCTATGGAGAAGGTTCGCCAATTGCAACCAGAGAACTTGACTCGTTGGGCTCAACCTCTCTACCGCATCTATCTGTATCTGAATATGGGTGATGAATTCGACGAAATCGATAAATTGCTGAAAGCGAATGCTCAAGAGCAGAAAAAATAAAAGGATTCTTGTGTCAGGATTGATTTGATGTCTTGCACGATACTTGAAAATATATGATACTATGATAAACATTTCCTTTCATCGGAAGAACAGTAATCAACACGTTCTGACTGACATGTTTCTTTCAAAGGATCAATACGTCAGCAGGGCTATTTCGTTGGACTAATAAAGGATTATACTATGAATAGAGAACAGACAAAACAAAGACTCGCATCACTCGACGCGTTGCGTGGTTTAGACTTGCTGATGCTGGTGGCAGTTGATCGCATTGTGTTCAAGTTGCAACCTCTCATCCATGCAGATTGGTACAATACTTTCCTGCAAGGATTCTCTCATAAGGAATGGGAAGGCTTCTCACCTTGGGACTTGGTGATGCCCCTCTTCATGTTCATGTCAGGTGTTACCATCCCTTATTCCTTGGCCCGTTATCGCCAGGATAACACGGAGCGTGGAGCCTTCTATCGTCGTTTGATACGTCGCTTCTTGTTGCTGTGGGTATTGGGTATGGTGTGTCAGGGCAACCTGCTTTCTCTGGATTCGCAACACATCTATTTGTTCTCAAATACGCTGCAGGCTATTGCTGTGGGTTACCTGTTTGCAGCCCTCCTCTTCGTGTACACGAAACCTCGAACGCAGGTTCTTGTTGCCATAGGGTTGTTGATTACATTTTGGGCTGCTATGGAGTTCGTCACTATTGGCGGATACGGCGGTGGTGACTATAGCGCACAGGGTAACTTGGCTGAAGGCATCGATCGTATGGTGCTGGGGCGCTTTCGCGACAGAGCTGAGATGGTGGATGGGGTAGTGGTTTTCCAAGACTGGTACACTTATACGTGGTTACTCAGCAGCCTTAATTTCGTGGTGACAGTACTCACAGGTGTTTTTGCTGGAGAGCTTTTGCGCAGCAATAAGACTACAGGCATCAAGCAACGCTGGCTTTTGGGTTTAGGCGTGGGAATGGTTGCTGCTGGTTGGCTGTTGGGTCTCGTTCATCCCGTGATAAAGCATATCTGGACAAGTTCTATGACGCTTGTCAGCAGCGGTTACAGTTTCTTGCTGCTTTGGATCTTCTACAGCTGGATAGACTGTCGCGGTCATCGCTCTGGCCTGACCTTCCTGAAAGTCTACGGCATGAACAGCATTACGGCATACGTGGTCTCAAATGTCGTGAGCTTCTCCAGTGTCAGCGAGTCTCTCCTTCATGGCACTGAGCAGTTTCTGGGTGAGGGTTATCCCGCCCTTATCGCGTTTGCCAATGCTGCTATCGTCTTCGGTATCCTGTACGTGATGTACAAGAGAGGCGTCTTCTTGCGTGTGTAGGATAGTGGCGAGGAATTGGAGATTTGAATTCATGTAAAATATCAATATTATAAGGAAAGAAAAAAAGATGAAGAAGATTTTATTCTCATTGATGGTGCTTGCTGTGCTGGCATCATGTTCAGGAGGGGACAACGACCCTCGCTTGGTTATCATCACTTTTGATGGCCTGCGCTGGCAGGAAGTATTCATGGGTGCCGACTCGTCGTTGGTGGGTAATCCTAAGTTTGCAGCAGACCCAGAGGGCTTGAAGAATGCTTATTGGCGCTCTACACCAGAGGAACGTCGTCAAGCCTTGATGCCCTTTATATGGAGTTATGCCTCTGAGAATGGCTTTCTGGTGGGTAATCGCACGAAGGGTAGCCAGATGCAGGTGGCTAACTCAAAGAGATACTCCTATCCTGGCTACAGCGAGATGTTTTGCGGATATGCCGACGATGAGCGCGTGGCCAGTAATGATCCTGTGCCCAATCCCAACAAGAGTGTGTTGGAGGTAGCCAATGAAGATCCGCGCTATAAGGGCAAAGTCATGATGTATGCCTCTTGGGAGAGTATCCGCTATGCCGTGAATAACGAACGTGGTGGCTTCCCTGGCAGCGTGGCTTACGAGCCCAATGTTGCCCATACTCCAACCCCTGTGTTACAGCTCATCGATGAAATGCAGGAAGGAATGTTCCATTACTGGGGCAGCGAGCGTTTCGATGCATTCACTTACGCCTACGCCTTGGAGACACTTAAGAGCGATCATCCTAAGGTGTTGTATGTAGGTTTCGGAGATACTGATGAGTTTGCACATGCTGGAAAGTATGACTGGTACCTGAGTGCTGCCAACTTCTGTGACAAGTACATCCGCCGTATCGTGGAGACTTGCGAGAGCGATCCTTTCTATAAGGGAAAGACCACTTATCTGCTTACCTGCGACCACGGACGCGGCTACGGAAAGAACTTCGACGGACATGGTGCTGGCAATCGTGGCTCTGAGAACACCTGGTTCATCGCTTTTGGTAAGGGCGTTGAGAAGTTGGGCGAAACCACGGATAACGGTCCTTACTACACCCAGCAGCTTGCAGCTACCATCGCCAAGGTGTTGGGCATCGACTTTACTCCTGACAATGGCGTGAAGCAAGAACCTATCGACCCCCATTATAAAGGCGAACCTTTGGTAGACGTCATTCCTCAGACAGAGTTTGGAACGTTTCAGGCTGTTAGCGCCAGCCCTAAGGGTAAAGGTGTGCGCTATACCTACCACGAGGGAGAGGTGAAAAGTGTAGATGAACTTTCCACTTTGCCCGTGCTCCAGAGTGGCGTGTTGCCCGACTTCCTCATCGATGGTGCTAAGGTCGATGAGTACTTCGGCTTCCAGTATAAAGCCCTTGTGCGCATCGATGAAACTGCTCGCTATCACCTCCTCTGCGGGTCTGATGATGGCAGCAAAGTGTGGCTCGATGACCAACAGATAATTGACAATGACGGCAGTCATGGTTCCAACACCGAGGAAGCCTTCTTCACGCTGGAAAAAGGTTATCACCGCCTCGAGGTCAAGTATTTCCAGAAGACATCAGGCAAGACGTTGAAGCTCTCATGGGAGACTCCTGAAGGTGAAGAAGTGCCTCTTCCCAAGGATATCCTGTACTACGAGTAAATTCCCTTCCATAATCTCTTTTTCAGTTCATCATTGGTTCCCTGGGTTGCAAGCATAGCTTCCTTTCACCGCAACTTGAAGGAAAAAGCCAATGATGAATCGTTTTTTGTGTGTGTACCTGCCAGTTCTCTCACTCTTTCCGCTGCTCTTATCTCTTTCTCTTTATGATATTCACTTTCTTGACGTCTTCCTATCGACATGATATAGTTACATTAACGTGGGTTAGATGAAAACATAATTGTCTGAAAGTTTGGTGATTATAAAAAAAGTGTTGTACCTTTATTGTGTTGAATTACAATGTAATACAAACAATAATCGCTATATTCACCGAAGATAAAGTTACGGAAATTTTCTTTATGGCAGATGAATTTCACAAAGTTTTTTGCCGTTTGTTAGATAAATATGGCTTCGATGTCCCTGAAAGAATAAGGAAAAGGACATATTACAGAGCCGGTCGGCTCTCTGGCCCCGAAGTTATGACCATTATGATACTGTTCCATAATTCCGGCTACCGATGCCTGAAACATTTCTACCAGAATGAGGTCTGTGTAAGCCTGCGCCACCTGTTCCCTCAGGTGGTCTCCTATAACCGTTTCGTTGAGCTGGAGAAGGAGGCAGCCATCCCGCTGTCCATCTTCATAAAGAAGGTGCTCATGGGCAAGTGCACCGGTATCACCCTTCGTTGACTCCACGCCCCTGCGTGTGTGCAGGAACCAGCGCATCCATATCCATAAGACATTCAAGGGCTTTGCGGCCAGAGGCAAGTGCTCCGTGGGATGGTTCTTCGCTACGCTCAGGCGCAGGCGGAACTTCGGATTCAAGCTTCACCTTATCTGCAACGAGAAGGGCGAATTGCTCAACTTCATGGTCACACCTGGCGATGTGGATGAGAGGAAACCATTGGAGGACAAGAGATTCATCGAGATGACCTTCGACAAACTCGTGGCAGACAAGGGGTATGTCTGCAAGGCTCTTTTCCAGAAACTCTTCGTGGACGGCATACAGCTAATCACAAAGCTGAAGAGCAACATGGAAGGGGCTCTCATGAGTGTCTCTGACAGAGTTCTTCTGCGCAAAGAGCCATAATCGAAAGTGTCAATGATGAACTCAAGAACATCGCACAGGTTGAGCACTCAAGGCACAGGTCGGTCTGCAACTTTGCCGTTAGCCTGCTGGGAGCAATCGCTGCCTACTGCTACTTTCCCACGCAGAATGTTAGGTTGGTTATTGTAATTGTGTTGGTTATCAATCTGTTAGGATATATTTATGATGGATAAATTTTGGGGCGGGGGACGGAATAGGGACAGAAAAATGATAAAAAACGACAAAAGTTAACCACACAAAAAAGAGAGAATGATAACAAATGACAATACGATTTGTCGTTTCTTATCATATAAACACTTTTTAACAGTGATTTTGTCATTTGTTGACACGTTTTTGAGCGTGAGTTTGTCCCTCATGAAATTCGTTCTTCAACTGTTAATTTTACCCTGTTTCGTTTTTTATCATTTAACGCAGATTTTATGCTTATATTATCATTTCCACTTAGAAAGCTCAAATTTGTCAACTAAACTGTCTTTCTGTGATACCCAAATTAACAATTCATACTACTTCGGAATCAATCATTGCCAACTGTAATGTTTGTTTCCTCAATGGCATCATGTGTGGTACCTTTGATTTTTGCAGAAGTGAATTATATACTTATATGTGTTTAGTTTAAGATTTGTATATCTGAAATGGGACTAAACTAAACAGTTCCTAACTTGGTTTATGATGCTTTTTTTTCTTTTGAACGGCAAATACATATTTGGTTCTATGATGTCGAGCTTCATGAACATTATTATTATTACCCGTTGGCGGAATTAGATTAGTGCTTACATGATTCTACCTATTGGTTTGTTTATGTAATTGATGTATTGTAATGCAGTCTTTAACTTTCTGAGTCTATCTGAACAAATCTTTCATGGTAAGTTGACATTGGATATCATCCGCATAGCCCCCAGGAGTCAACCCAAAGGTGGTTATCATGGTTACAAGAACTGTCTTTTCTGTCTCGGACTCACGAATGAAGGTTTCCTTTCTGTTCCTGATTTTCTCATCCTCTTCCTCAGTAATAGTATATGGAGCATTAGTATATTTCATTTCGCAAAGATTGATGGTGTCATCATTCCTGTCTATCAACAGGTCTATTTGTGCTCCCTTGTGGATTGTTTTACCACTAACAGGGTCTTTCAGCCCTTTATATGACCAGGAATGAACGCTGCTTATTACCGCAGAAAAGCCAAGAGCTGCCTTTATCTGAGAAACATGTTGTAAGCACACACGTTCAAAAGCTCTGCCAGCCCACCCCGTATGTATAGGAGTCGCTGACTGAGAGGACCAGAAATGCTCATCCCCATTAACATTTTCACTGATAAAGTCAAAATAGAAGAGCGTGTAATTATCAATCAGCTGATAGATGGAATCCTTGTTTTTTTTGCCTATAATGGTATATTTATGAATGAAACCACATTGTTCCAATTCCTGAAGTGCCTTTGAAAAGTCTGTATTGTCCGTAAGTTTTGCAGCTTTCAGCAGTTCTGTTCTCTGTAATCCACATTTTTTCTTTGCCAAAGCTGAGATAATTGCAATGTGTCGTTTGGGATTCTTAAACAGTGAAGCATAAAGAGCATTGAATTCCTGAACCAACTCGCCACCTGTCTGGAAGAACATCCGGTCGAGGTTTTGGGCAACACTTTGGCCTTTTTTCAGAAAACTCCAGTAGTAGGGTATTCCTCCCAATGCCATATAAGCTTCAAGAATCTGCCGGTCCTTGTAACCCAAACTCTTTGATTCGCAGTACTGCTTACATTCTTTGAGACAAAACGGCTGAAGATGCACCTGACATGTGAGTCGATTGTGCAGGCCACCATAGTTCATGATGACGTTATCAATAATCCATGACGTGGCACTGCCGCAGATGACCAGAATAATATCTTTACGTGTCGTGGCCCAGGCATTCCAGAAATGATCAAGTGAATGGACAAAGTTTGACTTTGGCGTATCCATCCATGGCAGTTCATCTATAAAAATAATCTTCTTCTTTTCATTGACGGGCATTCCTTTCAGGAAATCCCAAAGCAGATGAAAGGCTTCAGACCAATTCTTAGGCATGACACATTTACCCATCCCAGCGTTGTACAGTGAGTCGCGAAAGTCACTCAACTGTTGTTTTCTGGTAGATCCGTATGTACCCGTATGCTGAAAGACAAACTCGTAATTATACGCTTCTCTGATGAGGAATGTCTTACCTACACGACGGCGGCCATATACTGCGACGAATTGAGACTCATCCGAACTCAACAGTCCTCGCAATGTAGCCATTTCTTTTTCTCGACCTATAATCATAATAATCCAGTTTGCTAATTTTGGCGCAAAGGTATAAAATAATATTTGATTATCCGTGGAAAAACATCAAAAATTTATAGATTTCCACGAAAAATAAATGTTTTTTTATAAAAGAATGTTACGCTAATCAATGGGACAGCCATGAAATGGCACTGAATGGCTCATTCAGTAGACCAATGGAGAAATACGTGTTTATAAGGACGAGGCTTTTCCAGTTATCATGTAGATAGACATTGAGTAGAATAATGGATATCTTTTCAAGAAAAACATCCTAAAAGTACTCTCTGATTGGTTCAAAGTGCATGAAAATGCTCTTATTTATACTTTTTTTCCACAGAATATGAAAAAAATTACATGAAATATGTAATGTAAATAAAAAAATATTGTAATTTTGGGCAATTAAATCGTTTTAAGACTGGTGTTATGACACGTTTTTGGTCCAATTAGATCTCCTTTAGGGTACTATTTTGCCCTCAATGTGTCATGTACCTTATATATATTATTTAGTTAAAGGGTTAATATTATGGCTGTTTCACTCAAGGATATTGCGAACAAACTCAATTTGTCTACTGCTACGGTATCACTCACGCTTTCTGGACAGGGAGATGCGCGCAAGGTGAACAAAGTCACACAGCAGCGAGTCTTTGATTGCGCCAGGGAGCTGAACTATAAGCCTAATGTACTTGCACGAAGTCTGAATACAGGCTATTCGCAGAATCTTGGGTTGATAGTGCCGGATATCACCGACTCTTTCTTCTTTCAGCTTTCCGACTACATAGAGCAGGAAGCTGAGAAACGTGGTTATACGCTTATGATATGCACTTCCCGTAACGACTATATGCGAGAGATGACAATGATAGACCTTCTGCAGCAAAAACGTGTGGATGGCCTTCTTATTGCTCCTCTCCCTCGGCCGGCCGATTGCCTATACTCGAATCTACCCGATGATTTTCCTGTGGTGGCAATCGACCAGTTGCAGCCTCAGTGGAAGGGAAGTGTTGTGGTGGCGAGCGATCGGAAAAGCTCTCACGAGATAGTATCCCGAATGATTCGGCGTGGTGCTCGCCATATAGCGCTATTGTGTGTTGATGCCAGCCGTTATTCCATACAAGAGCGTGTACAGGGATATAGGGATGCCTTGCAGGAGGCAAATATGTCCTTCGACGGTGAATTGTATGCTGAATTGTCTGTCGAGAACTATCGGGAGGAAATTCCTTCTGTGCTCGACCATGTTTTCTCCGTCTGTCCTCAGGTGGATGCTTTCTTCTTTACTACCCATATGCTCGTGGATGTACTGGTGTGTTATTTTCACAGTCATGGTTTGAAATTCACTTCTCACTATCAGTTTGCATGTTTCCATGGTAACCCTGTCTACAGTAAACTCCTTCCTTCCATATCCATCGTTCAAATGCCTCTCGAAGAGATGGCTATGGAGTCTGTCCGTCTTCTTTGTGACCAGATAGAAGGTCGCAAGAAGAAGATAGAAATTCCACGGGAACGCCTTGTGCTGGATTGTACAATTGGATGATTTTTTTTTGTTGCATGTTATTAAATCGTTTTAAGAAAAAATAATATATTTGTTCACTTTTTTAAAATCTTATTAATTATGAGACTCAAAAAATTATTCGCATTGATCCCGTTCACATTATTAGGAATTCATGCATCGGCTATCGAACAGATAGACGGAGTGTACCAGATTTCTACGGCTGAAGATATGACGGCCTTTGCAGAACTGGTGAATGCAGGTGAGGCTACTGCCAATGCAGTATTGACCCACGATATCGACTTCTCTGAATACAATGTGATGTTAGGTGATGGTACGGGCTATGCAGGCGTGCTGGATGGCCAGGGACACACCGTTACTATCAACATCTCAGGTGGAGAGGACGGAGTCAACTATGTGGCATTTGTTCGCGAACTGGACGGC
>JAFZWK010000053.1 GCA_017617335.1 Bacteroidaceae bacterium
CGCCACTCGAAGCGACGGCGGAATTTGAAACCAGAAAAGATAACATCCTCAGCGGGAACCATCACAACTCACACCAAATCGCTTGCAATAGTAGAAAAATGT
Organism: Bacteroidaceae bacterium; assembly: GCA_017617335.1. Taxonomy (GTDB): domain Bacteria; phylum Bacteroidota; class Bacteroidia; order Bacteroidales; family Bacteroidaceae; genus Physcousia. The sequence continues at coordinate 103 of JAFZWK010000053.1, forward strand.
CCCAATACTGTAGCCGTTGGAGCAGGAACGGAGAAAACTCGTAAATTTCTGCTCTGTTTCCCTGGGTTTATACTTCGGGCTTTGGCGACTGACAATGTGGAAATACTCTCGGCCGCCTTCACCCAATGTTGCCAACGAGAAACCGATGGCGATCCAATCCTCATAGCAGTCGGTCATGTCGATTCTTCGCAACTCAATCTCCTTGCAGGCCTGGTAGACCTGTTCTTCTGTGTCGTCAGAGAAACTATTGCGTTGCCATGACTGCCACTTCGATTGCTTGGGTTCTTGATGCACGCCTGTATATGTGACAGCATCCTCGTTAATGTAAGGGGCTTCATCATAACTGAGGCAGCGCAACCTGCACACGTCGCTGCAATTGTGGTCAATGGTTATGCCGATTCCTGCAAACTCCTCTTCCAGTTGTAAAAACTGGCGTTTGTGCAACTTGGGATATTTCAACGGAATGATGACGAAGTAACCTTTTCCTCCCACAGAATGGGCGGCATAAAGCACTTCTTCAAACCGGCTTATCACATTCTCGATGAGGAGGTCAAAGTCTGGAACTTCCAGATTGTCCTTCAAATCGATATCAACACAGATCAGTCCACTATGTTCTGCGAGATTCTCCGCTTTTCTCGCTCCGTCGAACACACCGCTGATGGTGGCATGAGGTAGTGCGTTCTTGAAATGCTTCTGCTCCTGCTTACTGGAGCACGTCCGCAACCTCATGATCTGCTCCTTGTGCTGTTCACTCATCTCGAACAGGAATTCCCGCAACGTGATGTTGCGAGGTTCCTTGTCGAACACGCCGTTGAAGCAGCTGATGAGCCTGTCGAGATAGGATTTCTTAGGTTCGTTTTTCATAACAAATACTTTTGAATGTTAACGTTAAGATTGGCGTTAATATTCTGACAATCAATAAGTAATAGGTTGATTTTGGGTTAACTTTTTATTTTGTATGTCAATCGGGGAAAAGTTAACATATTAACAAAATCGCTTGGCCTAAAATGCTGATTATCAGTATCAATTTTTTCAAAAAGTTAACCCAAAATTGCTTCCGAAATATTGTTTTTCAACGCATTGGACGTTTTTTGGGGTTAACCTTAACATGGATTCTTTCGCTTAAGGCTTGTCCTTGCAGTTCAACGCCCTGCTAACTTGGCTCAGGCTTTTGTTGATGCCTTTGGCGAACCATGTGCGATTGACGATCTCCACGTGTCTGCCGAATTCACGGATTGCCTGATCCTGGGTCAACTTGCCTTGAAAGGGCGAGACTCCACCACAGATCTGTTCATAGACTGCCATGGCGCTTTTCTCGAAGTACCCCATACATCGAATGGTATATTCCATTTCAGGAGCCGTAACATTACGGACAACACCATCCTTTTCATTGATGAAATTCATCAGATGCACGATGCCGGCAAGACGTTGCGCCTGAATCTGGAGCTTGCTGTATAATGAGAGGATAAAGTCATCGCCTGTAGTGGCCTTTATCTCTTCTTTCTTTTGCTGAAGTGTATTGAAATACTCGTTATACAGTTTGTCACTCTCGCCTCCGATGATGATGGGATTCCATTCGTCAATGTTCCTATAGTACAGGTCGTGGATGACACCGCGCCAGTCTGCTGCAATGTCGCTATTCATTTTCTCCTTACTGCGCACAGGAAACTCTTGGATGTCAGGCATCGTGAACAGGAAACGTGAGGTTAAGCCTTTCATCAATCGCTCCATTGTTCCGAACGCCTGTTTAAGCATCACAGGCTGGATGTCTCCCATGATGTTCATGAAGACATCGGTGAGCACGACAGGTCTGCTCTCGCCCTTGCGGTTGAGGTAGATGTCATCCCCGTCATAGAGACGTAGCAGTTTGTCCTCACCACCATTCTTGTTGTATCGTTCTTGGTCATCAAAGAAACCTTTGATTTCGGGATAGTATCCTAGAACGCCAGTAGTACTGTTTTGGAGGATACAGATTCTCGCTTCTTCAGTGCAGTCGCCTACAAGCACCTGGATAAACCTTGGTTCGTTAGCCTCATTGTGCTCTTTGCTAGATACCCAAGATTTATATTCGGCATCGAATTCCTGGTACCTTATCCTATTAATGTTCCGAAGAGGTTTGAGGACTTCTTTCACTGGCTGAGTTTTGTTCGAGCCGCTTGGGGCCACGTTCACCACCCAGAACATGATAGGATTTGTGTATTTACCGTCAGTGATCTTCACACGCTTACCAATTGTCGTGGAGAAGGCACTGAAGACAGCAACAGTAGGGAACTCACGTGGACATTGGTAGACGCTTGCCACTTCGTTGATGTAGTCCTGTACATTCAATGGCAAGCCATCGATGGGCAGCACAACCTCCTCGTGGAGGCGGTGCTTACCCATCCTGGCATCATTTGGTCTGTTATCCATGGCAAATTACATTTTACAGCCAGCGAGACGCTC
>JAFZWK010000054.1 GCA_017617335.1 Bacteroidaceae bacterium
GCAAGCACGTCGAGGAGCAAGCAAAGAGAGAAGGCGTGAGCACCGAAGGCACCACCTCTGAGATCAATGAGAGGATATACCGCAAGCACGTCGAGGAGCAAGCAAAGAGAGAAGGCGTGAGCACGGAGGACACCACTTCTACCCCTTAATCTGCAAATTCCATCCATTAATTATGAGCGATTTATCTCTGATTCGTGTGGTCCACATCGACATCGAGGCTGAGAAACAAAAGGAAGCGCTATGAGCAAGAAGTCTATACGTTTTTTCAACGATCGTGAAGTGCGGGCCGTGTGGGACGACGAGAACAACAAATGGTGGTTCTCGGCCACAGATATCGTGCGTGCCATCAATGACGAGGACGACTACAAGAAATGTCGCAACTATTGGAAATACTTGAAAGGCAAGATGGCAAAAGAGGGGATTGAACCGGTTAGTGTCACTAACCACTTCAAATTCCTGGCTCCTGACGGCAAGCAACGCAAGGCTGATGCACTCGATGCCGATTGTGTTCAGACCGTAGCAAAGAACTATCCCAACAACCGAGCCCGCAGGTTCCTTGAGTGGTTTACCTATAGCGACAACAGTATCGACGGACAAAGCAAGAAGAAGGCCTACACCCTTATAGAGAGCGGACTGCTGGACAGTATGGAACCAGGAACGGTGAAGTGTCTGCAGCAGATTCACGCCTATCTCTTTGGCGGCCTATACGATTTCGCTGGGCAGATTCGCATGAAGACGATTTGGAAGGATGGCACGCTGTTTTGCCGCGCAGAGTACCTGATGAAGAATCTGAACCTTATTGAGGCCATGCCAGAGCGGACTTTCGATGAGATAGTGGACAAATACGTGGAGATGAATGTAGCGCATCCTTTCATGGAAGGCAACGGTCGCAGCACTCGCCTCTGGCTCGATCTGATATTCAAAAAGCGTCTGAAATTATGTGTAGATTGGAGTAAGATAGACAAGAAGGAATACTTGGAAGCCATGCGCAGAAGTACGACTGATGCTTCGGCCATCAGGTCTTTGCTTCAGGGAGCAATGACGGACAAGATTGACGACCGCGAACTCTTCATGAAGGGCATCGACTATTCATACTATTATGAACAAACCGATTGAGCGAGGGCAGAGCGATGCTCGCATCAGCTATGCCGAGCGTGAGGTATGTCGAACGAAAATTCAACAAACCGATTGAGCGAGGGCAGAGCGATGCTCGCATCAGCTATGCCGAGCGTGAGGATTATCGGACAAAGTTCAACAAACCGATTGAGCGAGGGCAGAGCAAGGAAATATGAATGTTATGAGAAATACAAGAAGTATCGGGTTCGTGGGCTGCATAGTGGCCCTTGTGATGATCGTTTCCTGCGGAGAGGGTATCAATCCTGCGCGGGTGGTGACAAACCCCATTGATGTGGACTATGCGTTCACGCGCGAGCATCAGGAAGGAGGCCGCGAGGCGGCAGACCCCGTCGTCGTGCTGTTCAAGGACCGCTATTACCTGTTCCCTTCCAAGTCATACGGGTACTGGAGTTCGGATGATATGCAGCACTGGACGTTCCACACCAACGACCTGATGCCGTTCCATTTCTATGCCCCTACGGCGATGGTCTATCGCGGCGAGCTGTACTGGGCCGTTTCCTTCCACAACAAGGTTTACAAGACCTCCACGCCCGAGGACGGCGGTTCGTGGGTCGTGGCCTCGGATTCCATGATGCCCTATATCAACGAGCCGGAGCGATGGGTTGTTGATCCCTATTTCTTTGTCGATGATGATGACAGGGTCTATCTCTATTGGGGATGTACTCAGGTTGACCCCATTATGGGCGTGGAACTCGATCCTGAGGCGGGTTTCCGGGCAAAGACGGCCCCTGTGGCGCTGATCCCCCACCGCGAGAAGGTGTATGGCTGGGAGTGCCGTGGCGACAAGAACGAGACAGAGAGCCCCAGCAGCAACGAGGGCTCGGCCATGCTGAAGCACGACGGGCGCTACTACCTGCAGTATGCAGGGCCTGGCACGGAGTACGACAGCTACGGCGACGGACTCTATGTGGGCGACAATCCCCTCGGCCCCTTCGAGCACTATGCCGGGTCGCCCTTCAGCGTGAAGCCCGGCGGATGGATGACGGGTGCGGGGCATGGCGATACCTTCCAGGATAAGTACGGCAACTGGTGGCACGTCTCCTCGACGGTCATCAGCCAGCGTTTCCTATTCGAGCGCAGGATAGGCTTCTATCCCGTTGTCTTCACGAAGGACGGAGGGATGCAGGCTCTGACGGATTTCTCAGACTATCCCTATATTCTGCCCGACCGGAAAGTGGATTGGACCAAGGAGTCCCCCTGGACCGGATGGATGGATCTGACCATAGGGAAAACGGCTACGGCATCGTCGGAAAAAAATGGACATCCAGCATCCTTTGCGGCCGACAATACCATCAAGACTTGGTGGAGCGCCCAGACTGGCAAGGAAGGTGAGTGGCTGGCTGTCGATCTGGAGCGTCTGTGCAACGTGCATGCCATACAGGTGAACTTCGCCGACGAGGACTTCGGCATGTACGACGAGAGCCGAGACAAGTCGCCCTACCGCTATCGTGTGGAAGGCTCGCGCGATGGGGAGAGGTGGCAGATGCTGTTCGACAAGACGGAGAACACCAGCACGCGTCCCCACGAACTGCTCGTACTGCCCAAGGCCGAAAAACTGCGCTATGTGCGCCTGAAAAATACCGCGCCCCTGACAGGTCAGCTCTCGCTCTTCGACCTGCGCGTGTTCGGCCTTGCCAAAGGCAAGAAGCCAGCAGCCGTTTCCGAGGTGAAGGTACAGCGCAGCCACGACCGCAGGCGCTTCGACATTTCATGGCCAGCCGCAGAGGGAGCAAGTGGTTATTTCGTGCATTGGGGTGTCTCGCCCGATGAACTCTACAGCGCCTATCAGACCCTGGAGCCACACCTGGAACTTGGTCTCTTCTCTGCCGATCAGGAATACTTCTTCCGCGTAGATGCCTTTAATGACTGCGGTGTGACGAAGGGAAAGTAAGGCAATCCTTCAGAAGTTGGTCGTAAGCGTTGCAGCGCTACATCTTCTCATTTTATCGAAATTTCTCTCGCTCGAGAAAACCCAAAAACATTTGGTTTCTTCTCGCTTATGCGTAACTTTATGACGTCAAAGCTCTAGTAGCCCTAGTAGCCCTAGTATGACTAGGAGAACTAGAAAGACTAGGAGAACTAGAAAAAAAAGTTGGGGGAAATTGCATGGAATTTGAAAGGAAATCACTATCTTTGTAGCCAGAAATCCGAAGATTTTTTTGGCGAAAGGTTTGCCCTGAAGCCGCCCGGAAACGAGGCAACGGGCTGATAATAAACCAGATGAATCTCCCTATCAACAAGAAATGATAAGGCGGTGGATTTTTGCCCCCTGCCCTAAGGGCGAGAGGCGATAGAGAAAGGGATTGAGTGGTATGAAATTTCTAGAACGGAGGACACAATGAAAGACAACAAGGTGAGCATGTCCAGCGACGACATCATCAAGCTTTTCGGACGGCCAGGGGAAAAGGAAGTGCAGCTGGCACGATGCGAGATGACGCTGGAGCGAGAGCGTGAGAAACGCGAGGAACTGGAGAAAGAGAACGGGGACCTGAGATACCGGAATAGCGAGCTGGAAAAGGAGAACACGGAGTTGAGCAGGATGCTGAGAAATTCGCAGGTGCAGCTCCTGTACCTCCACAACCTGATCGTTCTCTCGTCTGATAGGGTGAGGCAGTTTGCCGAAACCGTGAAGGACATAGAGAGCTGGGCGATGCTCAGGACGATGCTCACGTTCTGCCTGCACCAGGATTGGAGGCAGGAAGGAGAGCAGCAGATCGAGGAAGTGATGGGGTTGCCGAAAACGGCTCCGCAGGTGGTGATCAGCCAAGTGACAGGCGACTGCGTGGTGGAGAAGAATGTGTATAACGAAAAAGCCGAAGCCGGCAAGGAGGAGCCATGACAGAGAAAAGGATGCAGGAGATGCTGAAGGCCATCAGCATGGGCGGAGTCCATGTGGAGGGCGACTTCGTGATGGAGAAGAACATCGTCAGCAACGTGGAGGCTGGCGGCATTGGCTTCCAGATCGTGCGCGGAAAGGGGAGCATGGAGGACGAGGCGGACGAGGAGAAGACGTCCTCTCCCCAGCTCTCCCCTGCCAAAGGCAGACGGGCAAGCGAAGAGGAGCTCTGCCATTTCATCCATCCTTCCTTGGACGAGGAGGAAGAGTGGCGGATTCACAACGAGGTAAGGTCTCTGGTGAAACGTCAGGGGATTCAGGAAATATGCCTCTATCTCACGCAGCTGAAGAAAAACGGCAAGCTCCTGCTGCCCCAGAGCGTGAAGGTGGCATACACGGAACTCGTGAGGATGGGGATGCCGTCAGGAGAGGGCTTCAGCGAAAAGACGTTCCAGAAGTATTACAGGAATTAGGCAGCCGCTGATCTCATCTTTCAATCCGTGAAGACGCTGAAAGCGTCAATTCTCGCACGAAAGCAGATGAAAAAGGGTCGATTTTGATACATTTTTCTTTTTTAAAGCCTAAAAAGTCACAAACTTCTTGGTAAGTTCCTAAAAATACCATAACTTAGCCGCGATTTTGCGAGAAGTCGCTCGTAACGAAGAAGTTATAGAAGGTATAAAGATTAGGTATAAAGATAACAAAAAAATAAAGCATTATGAAAGAAAAGATGTTAAGGAGTATATGGCTGCGTGTCTGCATGATCGTAGCCGTGGTTACCACCGCTTTTGCCGGTACAGTTTGGGCAGAGATTCACCCTATTGATGTTGAAGTGGAGGGCTTCACCGAATACATTGGACAAATACAAATCGATGGAAACATTGCTTATTCAACAAGTAGCGATGGAGCATGTTATGCAGATGGCGTGCTTTCTGCCAAAACAATTACGTTAACGGCTTCCAACAATGCGAAGATCAACTCTGTTACTTTTCATTACACAACTTCTAGTTGTACGATTCAATGTAATACCACCAATAATACTGATGTATACTATTTTGAAGTCAATGGTTTTGGTAACGAAGCACAACAAAATCCCATAGTTACAGACCTAAGTTGTGATGAGATTGTTTTTAAAAACCGTTGGAATTCCGATGGGGTTCTCAGTATAGATTACCTTAAGGTAACTTACACTCCTGGAACTCCTGAATATACGATTACCCCCCTCTCAAGCGATGAGTCTAAGGGTACGGTGGAAGTTGATGGAAACGTCATTATTGCCACACCCAATCATGGCTATGGCGTTGATGAGAATAACCCCTATACGATAGAAGGTGAGGCTACGTTGACACCATATTATGACAACGAATTTGCTGTAGTGCCTTCTACTAATTGTACTGTTACCATTAACTTTGTGGCTCATGCAGCAGACAGCAAGGTCAACTTCGAGCACAATTTGAACAGTTATGCTGATTGGGAACACAACGGGACAATAGTTCATAGTGAAAGGTATCAAAGTTCTAATGCTCACGGAGGCAAATACTTTGGCATAACAAATGCCAATACAGCCTGGATGAAAACCAAAAACAAAATAGAGTATCCCAGCACCTTCACATGCTATGTACGCAGTTTATGGTCGGACTCTCCTACTTGGAAAATACAAGTGTCCTCAACCGGCTCTGATTCCGATTGGACAGATGTAAAAACATATACTCCTTCTAGTTCTACCTTAACGAGTTGGTATGAGTTTACTGCCGACCTTTCTCTGTATACTGATGTTTATGTTCGCCTTTATTATACAGGAAGTCGTACAGTTGGCGCTATCGATGACATTGATTTGACCGAGGCAACCGCCACTGTTAAAGTTTCGGTAAGCAATTCTGGCCTTTCAACGTATTGCAATAACAGAGCTCTCGATTTCTCAAAGTCGAGTATTAAAGCATATTATGCAACTGCAACCGGTACAACGCTGACTTTCCATAGGATATACAAGGTTCCTGCTGGATTTCCCGTTTTGCTCCAGAAGACGGGTGGTGTTACCGACGAAGAAGTTCCAGCTCTCGTAGGCGACGCTCCGGAGATAACGGGTAATGTATTTGTTCGTGGTACAGGTGCTGTAGTATCGTGGTCGGCGACTGATCAGAAATACATCCTTTATCACGACGAGACACACGAAATCGGGTTCTACAAGGCCAACAATAACAAGGTGGCTACTAACCGTGCATACATTCATCTTCCTAATGGCAATCAGGTCAAGGATTTCACTATCAACCTTGATGCTGACGATACAGGCATCGAAACGATGCGCGATGCACAACCTACGGCGAACGATGCCATTTATAACCTCGCTGGTCAGCGCCTGAAGAAAATGCAAAAGGGCATCAATATTGTGAACGGTAAAAAGATGATTCAACGTTGACGATGACTGATGACTGATTGATAACAACATAAAAAAGATACGACAATGAAAAAAACATATATTATTCCAGAGACACTGATGGCTGACCTCATATGCGGCAATATCCTTAACCCTATTTCTCCTGCCGATAATAGCACAAAGAATTTAAATGATGCCGATCTTGCTCCTTACGGAAAAGATGCTGAAGTTAAGGATAGCAAGAACATTTGGGACGACGAGTGGTAAAGTAGACTCTCTCCCCTGAGGGGGAATGAATAAGCATGAGGGTGTGTCAAGACATGGACACATCCTCTTTTTTTTGTCTCTGCGCAGAGCCATCCAGAGCCTTTTGGAGCCATTCGGAGAAATGCGGAGGAGGGGATTGTGGAATCCAAGGCGGAAACAGGGATTGTCCGTACCTTTGCATTGTCAATGAACGGAAACGGGAGTTGACAGCGTTCTCTAACTTATTGACACACAATGACCCTCACCGGTAGGCCGGTGGAATTACACATTTTTTTCCTTAAACTAAATCTTGTATCATGGACACACACAACATTATTAAACACACACATTATATTATTCACCCTGAGTTGAAGTGAGGAGGATGTTCCCGGGTAAATGCGCAAAGAATCTGACCTTCTTCTCTCTAAACTCAAAACAAAATGGAAACAACAAGAATTCAAATTTTTAGAAATGATATTTTCGGCGAGATTCGTACTTGCCTAGTCAATAACCAAATCATGTTCGTGGGCAAGGACGTGGCAAAGGCGCTGGGGTACAAGAACGTACCCGATGCAATCAGCAAACATGTGGATGAAGAGGATAAGGGGGTCGCGAAATGCGATACCCTTGGTGGAACTCAAAAGATGACCGTTATCAACGAATCAGGTCTCTACTCTCTGATTCTTTCCTCGCAGCTGGAGCAGGCGAAAGCCTTCAAGCGCTGGGTGACCTCGGAGGTGCTGCCCCAGATCCGAATGACGGGACGCTACGAGCTGACGCCCAAGGAACTGAAGCTGCTGGGCGAGAAGGCCGACTACTGCGATGAGGTGTTGCAGAGCGTGGACTGTCTGACGACGACTCAGGTGGCCAAGGAGATGCACATGACGGCTCCCGAGCTTTACCGCTGGCTCATCGGGCTGGGCGTGCTCTACTGGCAGAGCGGCGAGTACATGCTCTATGCCGACTATGCCCGCATGGGGCTGGCCAAGACGCGCACCCACGGCATGCGCAACCGTCTGGGCGTGTGGCACACGAACCGCTACATAGTGTGGACGGAAGAGGGAAGGAAGTTCCTGCATGAGGTGCTGCAGCAGAAGGAGGTGGCCGTATGATCTACAGGATTCACTACGAGGGTAAGCGCAAGTTTGCCCTCCCCGTAAAGAACAGGGAGGAACTGATGGCTCTGAGGGACTCGGCCGAGAATCTGGAACTGCTGGCGAAAGCCCGCAAGGGGGACGCTGAGGCCAAGCGGAAACTGCTGCAGCTGGCCTACAACCTGGGTCACGCCGAGGGTGCGCTGGCTGGCTGCAAGAGCATAGGCAGCTACTTTTTCCACGACGTGGACTGCTACGGCGAGGAGCAGAGCAAGGCCACCCGTGAGCTGATACTGGGCAAGAAGGAGGAGATAGGGCTGATGCTGCTGGAGCGTTCCGCTGGCGGCGGCTGGCACCTGGTGTGCAAGCGTCTGAGGGGTACTACCATTCTGGAGAATCAGGTGCACGTCGCCTGCATTCTGCAACTGGAGATGGACACGAGCGCGAAGGACCTGCAGCGGGTGGTGTTCTCCACCAGCGGTTCCCCCGATGACTTGGTCTATCTGGACGATGCCCTCTTCGGCGAGCCTATGACGGCAGAGGAGTGCGAGGCAGAGTACGAGCAGCTCCTGAAACGCCAGCGGGCAGACGAGGAGCAGGTTCCTGCCGGAGCCAAGAAAGCCAACAAGCACTATAAGCCCTGGGAGGAAATTCCGGAAATTCCGGAAAACCCGGATAAACCGGTAAAACCGCAGATTCCGGAAAACCCGGAGGCGAGTTACAACGGGATACGGTTCGAGGACATCATCAGGAAGTACTGGGAGCTGTTCAACGACGGGAGGGAGCCACAGGAGGGCGACCGCAACGTGCTGACCTTCGAGCTGGCCGTGACGCTTCGCTCCATCTGCAGCTACTCGCTGGAGAGGATGATGCAGGTGATCCCCAACTACTGGACGAAGGAGGGTGAGGCCGAGTGGCGCAGGACCTTAGAGAGCGCACTCAAGGAGCCGCGCAAGGGGATGCCCTACCGACTGAAACAGGTATTGGCGGCCCTGAAATCGACGGCTGTCGTGAGAGCCTGCGGAGGCACGCTGACCACTCCCCCACCGATGCCCACGCGGTTGCCGCCTCTCATCAAGCTGCTCACGGGGAACGTTCCACCACTCTACAAGCCCGCCGTGGCCAATGCGGTGTTCCCAGCCCTGGGCGCTCACCTGCACGGCGTGAAGTTCCGCTACTGGGACAACGTGGACCACGAGGCAACCTTCATGAACGTGCTGATAGGCCGCCAGTCGATAGGCAAGGGCACCATCAAGAAGCCCATCGAGTACATCATGGAGGACATCCGCCAGCGCGACATCCCCAACCGCCGGCGCGAGGCAGAGTGGAAACAGAAGAACCCTGGGGCGAAGCAGAAGAAAGACCCGAGGCCGACGGACATCTGCATCCAGATGCTCATCGACAACCTGACCGACGCCGTGTTCAACCAGCGCATCGTGGACGCCAACAACAATGGCGAGCGCTTTGTCTACACCATCGTGGACGAGATAGAAGCGCTGAAGAAGGTGACTTCGCGCGGCACAGTTGACGAGGTGGGCTTGCTGATCCGCAAGGCGTTTGACAATTCGCTGGCCGGTCAGGAGCGCGTGGGGGCTGATTCGGTCTCTGGCATCGCTCCGCTGCGCTGGAACTTCAACGCCTCGACGACTCCTCCCAACGCACGCAGGTTCTTCAAAAGGATGGTGAACAACGGTACCGTGAGCCGACTGGACATCTCGACCATCATCAATCCCGAGGATGACGACGATACGGCTCCCGTGCTGGGCATCTACGACCATCGGTTTGCCCAGGAGCTGAAACCCTACATCGACCGTCTGGAGGCTGCCAGCGGGCTGGTAGAGTGCAAGGAAGCCACGAAGCTGGCGCTCGACATGAAGCAGGAGAACCACGAGGCAGCCAAGCTCTACGACTCGGAGGCCTACCGCGTGCTGAGCTATCGCGCCAACGTGATTGCCTGGCTCAAGGGAATGGTGCTCTACGTGGCAAACGGCTGCCAGTGGGACAAGAAGATTGCCGACTTCGTCCGCTGGACACAGCAGTACAACCTGTGGTGCAAGATGCTCTACTTCGGCCAGCAGCTGGAGAAGGAACTGAACGAGGAGATGGAGATACAGCAGCAGTCGGGCCCTCAGAACCTGTTGAACCTGCTGCCCAATGAGTTCACCCGAGAGCAGTACCAGCAGATGAGGCAGAGCCAGGGGAGGAGCGGGAACGGAGCATCCACCCTGCGCACGTGGGTAAGCCGCAAATACATCGTCTACGACGAAGCCACAGGCCGCTACCTGAAGACGAAAGAGTACATGCAGAGATTCGGAGGGGAGGAATGAGCGCGAGATACATCAACGAGCCAAAGCGCTACAGCGCTACAGTGCTACAGTTCAAAATTACATTATTCACTTGGAAACTATGGAACTCATATTGGAAAGAATTGCAAAGAAGAAGACGTACACGATCGGTAGGCTGGGGATTCTCCCAGCTGCCAACGCTAACGTTAACGTTAACGCTAACGTTGAGGAGGGGGCTTATTTCTGCGACACCTTGGAACCAACTGTGCTGGAGCTGAAGACGAGGGTGGGGAAGGAGGCTGTGATGAGATCGCCCCAGAAGGCGAAGGGATTGAAGCCGTTTGCCATACCTGAGGGCCGCTATCCTGTGGTGATTACCTACTCGCAGAAGTTCGGAAAATGGCTGCCTCTGCTACTTAAAGTGCCTCTGTTCAAGGGTATCCGTATCCATGCCGGTAACAGGCCCAGTGATACGGAGGGTTGCATCCTGGTGGGTGAGAACCTGAAGAAGGGAATGGTGCTGAACTCCAACACGTGGCTTCACCGCTTGAAGCAGGAGATTATGGAGGCGAAGGAGAGAGGGGAAGGGGTGTGGATTAGGATTAGATGACCATTTACTATTTACCATTTACCATTTCTTGCGCTCCAGTTGGTGCTCAGGCGCAGGAGGAGTCCCATTTACCATTTATGGGCGAGGGTTGACGGTCAAGAGAAAAGAAAATCCCCAAGTTTGTGGCTTGGGGATTTTTCTTATTGATACAAGACTGGATCTTACTCCTCAGGGAAGGGGAGATACCAGTTCTTCTCGTTCAACAGGATGTTGTAGAGATTCATGTCCATCTCACCATTACGCTTGGCAACATGCTTTGCGAAATAGCTGGGATCGTTGCGGCGATGAGCAACACGTGTCAAGTCGAAGAAACGTGTACCCTCGAATGCCAACTCAAGACCCATCTCGTCGATGATCAGGTCTTCAACAGCTTCCTTAACGAGATCGTCGTAGTCGCCGCTGTAGATGTCATTCTTGGTCAGCGTAATGCCATGATTCTCCTTTACCTTCTTTGCTACCTGATCAACGTAGTTGAAGGAGCTGTTGCGCTCGTCGTAAGCGATACGGCCACAACCACGGCTGTGGATACCTGCTGTCAGATAGTTCTCACCTACACTTGTGCCGCTGGGATACGTGGTTGAATGGTATCCGTTAGCATAAGTGTCGAGCTTGTAGATGATGGGAACTGAGGTGATGTTGGTCTTCATCTGAGCGGATGTGTAGTCCATATAGGGAGGCAGGTTGGAAACCTCACGCTTGTCGAGGAAGTAGCAAACTGCGGTTGCTGTCTCATCGGGATAGTTGTAGGTTGAAGCTGCCTCGATGAATACCTTGTTCTCCTTGAAGTCTTCCTCGGCCATGATTTCGTCTGCAACGAGCTTCTGGAGGGCTGCGATGAATGCTTCGCGACCTGTAGCGCGTACGGTATCCTGGATGGTTTCTTCGTCCTTGGTGTATTCGTAAGGATAGCAGAAGATGGTGTCCTTGATTGCATAATCGGTCTCTGGATCGGGATACCAGTTGTCGTTGTTGCAAAGGCCGCTCTTCAGGATAGCGAATGCATAGCTGGGATATCCTGCACGGTTGAGGGCTTCTGCATAGCGCAGCCATACGGTGGCCTTGCGGTAGATCATGGGATAGCAGGTGGTGAAGCTGCCGCCAGGATTCTGCTTCGTTACGAAGCGGCCATAGCGGGTCTCGTCGCCATTACGCTGAATGTACTGGGGAACCCAGGATTGACGGGCGTCACCTACGTCAGGAAGAACGATCAGTTCAGTCATGGGGTCAGTGCTGGTACCGATGTAGCACTCATACTTCTGAGAGTCACACAAAGCCTCATAACCCTTGCTTGCAATCAGCTCGCGGTCCATGTTGCTGCTCAGCCAGATGGATGAACTCGTCAAGACATCATCATCCTCATTATCTGTACTATTACTATTTCTATAGGTAGATACGCTGATGGTTGCATCAAAGCCGAACAATTGGTTAACACCCGTAAGTACGGTACCCCACAATTTGTTGGTACTGCTGGGGATGCAGGTGATGGCCTCGGTGGAGGCGCTTACCTTGCCACTCTCTGTGTAGGGGTTACCATTGCGGGTGTAGTCGGGCTCATCCTCACCTTCCATGACATTACCGATACTGTAGTAGTTGGCTCTCAGAGGTCCGCAGTAGGGAGTGATGGAGTTGGTCTCTGGTGGCAGGTAGGTAATGTAGTCATAGTAGCACTGTGCAGCCTTGGCGCAAGATGCAGGATCGCCCTTTGCAAGATACAGGTCACCCAAAACGAGATAGGTGGGGAACATGCACTTGGTGCTGTGGCAAATAGTACGTGTACGTCCATAGCTCTCGTATTGAGGATAACCATAGATCTTCTCTACCCTGCACATGGCTTCCAGACGCTCACCCAGCATGTCAACCAGATTGTCGGTAGTAACCGTGGGATGGTTGGAGTTGTTCATGAACTCGTTGATGTCATCCGTGGTCAGCATGGGCTCCAGATAGAATGGAACTCGGCCGTAAACCTGAACGAGCTGGAGGTAGGTCCATGCACGGATGGCTTCTACCTGGGCATACTCCTTCAGCATGTAGGGCTGTAGGGTACCTGTGGTTCGAATGGTATCGCACCGTGCAATGTAGCTGTTGCAACTGTTGATGATGTGATAATAGTCGCTGGCTTTCAGATAACGGCAACTACCATCCTTATACTTTTCAGCATAACCATTCTGTCCAAAGTTCAGGATAGCATTGATGGTATCGCTGACAAAGCTTGTGCCGCCGACCAAATCAGCGCGGCACTCACCCAGAATGATGTAGCGCTCAGCCACATTCTGCAGTGACTTCAAGATACCCCAATAGGAGTAGAGGGTATCCTGAGCCACGGTGTATGAATGGCGCTCACTGTCGGGTGACAGCATATCCTCGCATGAAGTGGTCATCATGCCGAGCCCCATGCTGAAGATAAGCAGACTGATAATGGATTTTCTTTTCATATCCGTGTATATCTTTATGTTTTTTTACAAGTTGATAGAAACACCTATGTTGAAGCTACGACCATAAGGCAGCAAACCATTGTCGATTCCCTGATAGAGAGGATTGTTCTTGCTGCTCATTTCAGGATCTGTGCCCAAATACTTGGTCAAGGTGAACAGGTTGTTAGCCTCGCCCCAGAACTTCAGACCGAGCAACCAGTCGTTGCGGTAAGGAACAGTGTAGGTTAAACGCACGTTCTTCAGTTTCAGGTAGCTGCCATCCTCGATCCAGCGGTCTGACATGCGCTCGTTGTTGCGCCAGTCATCGCTGTTGGTGTAGCATGCCTTAGGCATATCGGTCTGCTGACCCTCATAGGTCCAGCGGCGCAGCACTGCCGTAGTCTGGTTGTAGGTGGTGTTGGCACCCTCCAGAATACTGCGCTGGTAGTTGTAAACGTCATTACCCAAAGAATACTTGAAGTTGACATCCAGACGCAGGTCTTTCCATGTCAGGGCGGTGAAGATGTTACCATAGATGTCGGGGTTGGGGTTACCGATGACAACCTTGTCGGAATCATCAATAACGCCATCACCGTTCTGATCTATGAAGTGAACATCACCAGCCTGGAAGTTGCGATAGGGATCTTCTGCCAATCCGGTAGGATACTTCAGGTAACCCTGACTGCCTGCCTTGCTGGCTTCTGCCTCGTCGGCGAAGACACCCTTTGTCTGCCAGCCATAGAAGCTGCCTACAGCGTAACCTACAGCGGTCAGCACATTGTCCTTTCCATAAATACTGGTTGTATAGCCATTGAGAGTAGTGTAGGGACTACTGCTCTGAGTGCCGTCAGGATTGATGGTGTAGAACTTGATGGTGTTGTCGATGGTCTGAGGCAGCTTGGTGAGCTTGTTGTTGTAGTGACCCAAGCTTGCACCGAGTTCCCAGTGCCAGTTCTTCTTGTTGAGCAGAGCTGCGTTGGCATGGAACTCGAAACCTTTGTTCTTCAACTGGCCTTCGTTGGTCCAGTAGTTTGTCATACCAGAGATGTAACTCAGATCCTTTACGGTCAACAGATTGTCGGTCTTGTGCCAGAAGAGGTCAACACCTGCATAAAGACGGTTGTTGAGGAAGTTACCCTCGAGAGCAATGTTGTACTTGGTAGTGGTCTCCCACTGGATGGTACTGTTCTCGATGTTCTTCAGATACAGACCTACGGTATTCTCTGTTACCTGCTGGCTTTCCCAATAGGTACGGGCTGCATAGTAGTCGAGGTCATCGTTACCACTCTGATCTACACCAGCGGTGAGTTTCAGATAGTCGATACCCTTCAACTTGAACCAATTCTCGCTGCTGATCAACCAACCCAACTGCAAAGAGGGGAATACACCCCAGCTTACGCCACCCAGTTGGAAGCCATCCTTGGTGTCGTCACCAAAACGGCTACCGGCCTGGCTGCTGACGGTGAAGTCTGCGAAGTAGCGGTTCTTGTAGTTGTAGCTGGCATCCAGATAGTATGCCATATCAATCCAGTTGTCGTTGGTACCGCCGTAGTTGATATACTGCATGTCCTTGCTCAGGTTAGGCAGTTTATCGTTCTCGTTGTTGTAACCTCTCATGTAGTTGAAACTGTATGAGTAGTTGTTGTAGCGCCAACCGCCGAATGCCTTGATGGTATGTGCACCGTAATTGTTGCCCCAACCAATCTGCAGGTCATTGTTCATCGTGGTCTCCTTAGCGAACTGAGTCTTCAGTACAGAAGTGATGTTACCCAGGTCCTTCAGATAGTACGGTGTGGTACCATTGATGGGAAGGAAGTATTTCTCGTTGTTACGAGTCATGGTGAAGTTGAAGCGGTCGCTGATGTACAGATTCTTGTTGATCTGATACTTGGGACTTACGTTCAAGTGAATCTGGGTCAGCTGAGCATAGTTCTTGTTGCTTCCATTACCATTCTCAATAATCCAGTAGGGGTTGCGTTGTGCCTCGTTGATTCCCAAATCCTGTGAGAAACGGAATGGATTCTGAACCCAAGTTCCACCTGTTGAGGCATATTTACCGGCATATTCCTTAGAGAGAGCCAGACGGTCTGCAGAGATGGGAGCCGTAGAGAACTCATCATAGTAATAAGAATAAGGACTGATGAAAGGAGCCTGAATGAGACCCAGCACATTGGTAGAACCAACGTTCTGCATGTCGTAATTCTCGCTCCATCCTGTGTCGAGGATATTGTAGCTTGTCTGGTTGTAAGCAATATCCAAACCTGTGGTTACCTTACTGAATACCTTGATGTCGGTGTTGAAACGCAGGTTCAGACGGTTCATGTCTGTTCCTACACCCGTGCTCTCGCTCTTGGTGTAACCCAATGACAGGGCGTACATACCAATGTCATCACCACCTTCTACGTTGATCTTGTAGTTCTGGGTGAATGCATTCTGGTACATGTCCTTCTGCCAATCGGTATTGTTGTTGAATATGTTACGGTAATAGTTGCCGGGACTCTTGTCCAGGAAACGATAGCTGCTCAGAGCACTGGCATTCATGTTCTTGATGGTGCTGACCATGTCGTTCAGATACAGAGTGTACTGATCACCAGACATGACATCCATCTTCTTGGGAGTCAGTTCGACACCTCCGAAGATACGTACACCAATCTTGGTTGCCATGCTCTTGCCTCGCTTGGTGTTGATGATGATCACACCATTACCACCCTTTGCTCCATAGAGTGCGGTACCATTCTTCAGAACCTGTACACTCTCGATGGTCTCAGGATCCAAAGCTGTCAGGAGGTCATTGTAATAACCTTCATGCAGGGTAGTGCGGTCGTATTGGGGATCCATCATGTTCCCATCCAGAATGATCAGAGGCTGGGCATTGGCATTGATTGAATTCACACCACGAATGGTCATATAAGCGCCCATGCCAGGAATACCGCTTCGGCTGATCGTATGGATATCACCTGAGAGCAGATTCTGGATGTCGGTCTCGATGCCTACACTTGAACTCTCGTTAATTGTTGCTGTACGAGTAGAGGTGATTGTCGTTCCATCCTGATAGAAGGGGATGAAATGAGTTGTCATCAACTTACCGTCTGCCTTTCCATCCTTTACAGCGATCTGCAAGGGATTGTAGCCTTCAGCGTAAACATAGAGAGCATCTGAGAAGGTGGGGATTTCCAGGGTGTAGGTACCATCTTCCTCGGTCAGAGTGGAATATGCCTCCAGACTGAGGGCTTGTACACGAACACCACCCATAGGCTCGCCGGTTGCGTCATCGGTGATGACACCCTTGACGGTCTTCATCTCATATTGCTTTTCCGGTTTTTTCTTTTGGATGCGGCGTACGGCAACTTCTTCTTCGTAGTCTTCCTCATCTACGTCTTGGGCCACTGCATTAGTGATGCTCAAGCCGGAAAGCACCATGAAGCACAGACCTGTACAGAAGGTCTTGCGCAGGAATATATTGCTGATTCTAGTTTTCATTGTCTTCTGTGTCATTAGGGTCGATTTCTATGATTGACTGGTTCTCCTTGCTCTTCAGGATGATACGGTCGATACACAAGGTACGAGTATATTTACCTGAACGGATTTCTGAAGATGTGGGAGCACCCTGGATGATCAGAGTGGGATAGCTGTGACGCAGGTTCTTGTATGAGTAGGGGAAGGTGAAATCGGGGATACACAGGAGTGTATCAACGTTTACGCCATCGTAGGTTACTGTTACACGGTTAGAAGTAGCGTCGCGGGCAACACCATTGTTGTAACTGATCTGCAGGTTGATCTTGTTTGCCAAGGTATCTGTAATCAGGGTGTCACCACCAGCGATCTGGATGTAGTAATAAGGTACCATGACCAGATACAGGTCATAAGTTCCACTCATAACTTCTGCATTGGGAACGTATGCTTCGTTGAAGTTTCCTTTCAACCTTACCTCACCCTTGGGGTTCGTACCGGTTCCTTGAGGTCCCATTACATAGAAGTTGTTGCGGCTTACCTTACCATGCTCTGCAACTACGTCTGCGAATGCAGCGTTGCTGAAGGTCTGCAATCTACCAGTACCCGTGTAGTTGTTGGCGTAGTTGTAGAATACACCTGTGCTCATTTCAACCTCTACGTCGGGCTTGTAGAAATGGCTTGGGAAGTTCCAATGCTCAATCTCGTATCCATATCCATTACTCATCTCAACCACCTTTCCGTTGAAGAGGGTTGTCTGATCCCACAAATCGGTAGCACGGAGGGTGTCTCCGAAGGTGTTGAGCAGATATTCTGCCTCGGCACCCTTGGTCTCAATGAAGTATTCCATAGTCCAAGGTGTACCTGTCTTCTGACCACCGATCTTGGGCTGCTTGTGGATGTTGAACACCAAAGGTGAAATCAGATCCATCTCAAGACTCATCTTTTGCAGAGAGTCTGGATCGCCTTCCTCGGTCTGGTTGGGCGAGTTGTTGTTGCCTTTGTATTTGTCAGAATAGATGGGAGAATAAATGTAGTACTGCGACAGTTTTTCCTTTGCCTCGGCCCATGCTGCATCGGTGGGCAGAAGCATGATGAACATGGAGTCCTCAGCTTCCAGGTTTGCTCCGAAACCTTCCTCTGCCATCATCCAGAGATCTGAATTGTTGGGGGGCAGATATGATCTGGTACGGAATAACTGGTTGGAGGTGTAGTAAACGCTGTCTACGTACGTTGGGTTACCATTCTCGTCGGGCAAGCCTTCAATAGAAGAACCTGGCACGAAGTAAGTGGTATCCTTGCCTACAATATATTCGCGGAAGAGAGGTAATGTACCAGCAAACTTGATGTACTCGTAGAAGTTCCAATCAAAAGGTGTAGTTCCACCTTTCAATGTATGCAAAGTACCATTTGTGGCAGGAATATTGCACAAATTGATTGGGCGTCCCTGAAGTGTTCTTGCCTTGCGGTCGAAGATCAGGTTCTTGCTGTTGATCATCTTCAAGGTGTCGATGCTGTCGCCACTAAGAACGTGACGCCATAGAGCAATGTGGTTGCCCAACAGTTGCTGCTGTACGTTATAGCCGTCTGTCTCACATCTCTCGAGCCATGTGTTATACTCAGCATCGGTAAAGCAATCGTTCTCGGGTGCCCATACGGTGGTAACCCGATTGCTTTTCAGGATGTCTGCGAAGGTATAGGTTGCTATGGGGTGAGTCTCATCCCTGTAGTACTTGGCCCTCTGAGCAATGGTAGCAAAACGGCTCAAATTGGGATTGCTTTGGATCTGCTCCCACAAAGTCTGGGTTGCTATCTCACTCTCCTCGTTGACGGTTCCGTAGTGAGAATCCCAGGTGTCAGAGCAACTGGGGATTGCCATGATGACAGCTCCCAGTGCAAATGCTCCGATATACTTGTTTATTTTATTTTTAGCCATTGTTTTTGTATTTTATTTATCTAATCCTTTTTTTCTCTTGCGGGACCAGCTTTCGGTTCAATTCCTTGGACTTTCGGCAGGTCCCCGAGATACATTTATAGATTAGTTATCATACTTAGATTTATTCCAAACAGGGTTCTGCTGAATCTCACCATTGCTGGCCTTCACCTCCATGTAATAGATGGGGCAGTAGAGACCATAACGGTTCTTCATACGATTCTTCAGGGTCGTGTAGAGGCTGCTGTAGGTGTTCTTCATATAGGTATCCACCATCAATGTCACACCAGCGAATCCACTACCAATGGGTTTCTCTTCAGTCCACTCGCGCTCGTCTACGGTACCATTCATGCCACCTGCCTTGCGCTCTGCAAATCGAACGAGGTCGAACCAACGCTGCCCTTCACCCAATAACTCAACCTGACGCTCGTTCATTACCAACTTCACATAGTCGGAACCCATGCTGACTGCGTTACCAACGGTGTTGGATGAAGTGGAGGTCACGTCTGTATCAGGAACGTTGCCATTTTTCAGGTCGCAGTAAGAACGGCGGTGAATGGCATTGACGATCTGCTGGCACTTTTTGTTGTTGTCGGCACCACCCAGGCAAGCCAAAGCCTCGGCCTTAATCAGCATGACACCCGTCATACGATAGACAATCCAATTGATATAAGATGAGCTACTTTCGAGCTCAGCAGAGATAGTCCTTTGACTATCCTCGCTGATACGGATTTGGGGCATCATGTACTTCAGACAATAGTAGCCTTGGAGAGTGGCACTCTCACCTCTCATCTGGTTCTGGTAGCTTACCCAGAGACGGCTATCGTACTTCATGGCATCGGCATTACCATTGTAGCAAGCAGAAATCGCATAATCGCTGACTGCCAAGTGGGTACCGTTGGAATAGCCATAGAGGTGATGAACTGCGGGATTAGAACGGTTGTCACTCGAGCTGAACTGAATCTCGAAGATGCTCTCGTCGCTGTTGCCTGAATCAAAGATTCTGTCTTGGGCATAAAGAGTTGCCCATCCGCCAGCAACCAGATTCTGCTCTTCGAAGCGATTGCTGATCATGTCGCAGTAGGTGAGACCATAGTTCTGCTTTTGTGCAATCGTTGTTCCATAGTTTTGGTTGCTTTGTTCGCTCTGATAGTTGAGAGCATACAATGCCTGGTCAGCATAATCTACTGCCAATTGGTAATCACCTCTGACAGAGTGTGCCACCAGACCCGTATCCGTTGCTATGGTATCTTCGGTCAATCCGCGGCCTTCATGGAGAGAAGCACGCCACAGGTACATATCTGCCAGCATTGCATACAAGGCACTGTTGGTAATCAGACCCTTGGTGTCATTCTTGCTGGTGAAACGGTTGCGGGCTTGTCCCTTAACTTTTTCTACATCCAGAATGATGGAGTCAAGTACATCCAACTGATTGGTTAGACCGAAGGTCTCGATTTCCACATCCTTGTTGATCACCTTGGTGGTATATGGGATATCCTTGAAGGCACGAAGCAAGTAGAAATAGTTCAGGGCGCGGAGACCTGTAATCTCAGCACGCATCTGCAACCACTCGGAAGTGGTGAACTGCTTGTCTCTCTCCAACACTTCCGTGCCGTGCTGGAGTACCTTATTACAATAATTAATAGTGGTATACACCTCACTCCAGTCAAATATGTCCATACTGGAGTCAGGCATTGCCTTCATGATCTCATCGTAGGTGTCACGCTGACCTTGAGAGCTATGATCGACGGGGTTCAGAACATAACTGTCTGATCTCAAATCACCCCAAACAGCGAAGTCTCTCACACTGCCGCACATGGATTTGTATGCGGCATAGCGCACACCCTCCAAGTCGTTCTTGTCTTCCCAGAAGTTCTCTTCTACTACACGATCCTGGGGGTACAGTGTCAGCCAATCCTCGCATGAGGTGGTGCCTATGGCTAATAAGCCAAGTAGGCAGGCTGATTTATATAAATTCTTTATTTTCATTGTATCCAGTTTTAGAAGCCGAGGTTAATACTACATGTGAATGACTTCGTACGAGGTGTACGGCTGTTATCCGTACAAACTGAGAATCCTTGAGGAGATACATCGGGGTCAACACCGGTGTACTTGGTCCATACCCAGAGGTTGTTCAGAGAAGCGAACAATTTCAGGTTACGGATACCATACTGTTTCAGTTTCTTGGGATCGAACTCGTAGCTCAACTGAACGTACTGCAAACGCAGATAGTTACCATCCTCAACATAGCGGTCGCTGGGCAGAGAGTTGTAACTGTTGTAACCGTTCACATGACTCAAAGCGCGAGGAACGACTGTCTCGTCACCATTCTTACGCCAACGCCATGTGGTAGCAAAACTCTGGTTGTTGTTGTTCAGCATGCTCTCGTAGTTCATGCGAGCCAAGTTCACAATCTTGTTACCCATACGGAAGTTGAAACCAGTGTTCAGAGATAGTCTCTCGTAGAAGAGTTGGAAACCGAAACCACCATTGCACTTGGGGTTAGAGTTGCCAAGGTAAACCATATCGTAACGGTCGATCTGACCATCGTGGTTGACATCCTCGTAGATAGCGTCACCACCTTGGAACTGGTAGCGATAGCTCTCGTTGTAGCAGTAGTACATTGGCAAAGGAATACCCTTGGCATCGGTCAACATGTTACCGTCAGCATCGTAAGCGATGGGACAAGTAAAGACTTCGCCACGACGAGCGGCAGCTGCTGCAGTGTTGATGGGCTCATTGTAGTTGACGCTACCATCAGAGTTGGCAGCATAACCGGTATTACCAGATTCAGCATAGCCGTAAGAAGCGATAGATGCTGTGGTGTAGCCATTGTGGTCGTAGTCATATCTGTAAACGCCTAAGTAGCGCAGACCATAGATGGAGCCCAATGCGTTGCCAATCTGTACACGCTGGTTGTAAGATAGGTTTCCGGGCTGATAGGTTTCACTACCGTTCAGAGCCTCCAGAATCAGAGGATTCATCTCCTCAACCTCGTTGAAGTTCTGTGCAATGTTACCACGCAGTTTCATTGAGAACTTGCCAACCTTACAAATCTTAGCAGTGCTGGCATTCAACTCCCAACCCTTGTTGCGGAGGGTACCTGCATTCACCTTGCTCAAGTATTTGAAACCGTTGGCACTGGGGATACGGAGATTGTTCATCAGCAAGTCGGTAGTTTTCTTGTTGTAAACCTCGAATTCTACATTGAACAAATCATCAAACATACCCAAGTTGAAACCGAGGTTCCACTGCTTGGTCTTCTCCCAACGGATCTCAGTCAGAGAAAGGTTCTCGGGCTGTACAACGGTGTGACCATTGTAATAGCCAGCGGTAGCATACTTGTTGTATTGGTTGTAACCGCCACCACCAGTGTTACCAGTGATACCCCAAGTGGGACGGAAGGCCAACATGCTGATCACGGGCTTACTCCATTGCATCCAGCCTTCATCGCTGATATTCCAACGACCGCCGACAGAGGGGAATGTACCGTACTTGTGACCCTTACCGAAACTGGTACTACCATCGGTACGCAGAGAAGCGTCCAATGAATACTTGCTCTTGTAGGAGTAGTGCAACTGCTCGAAGAAGCTCTGGCTGCGCCATTCGTTGTTGCTGGCACTTGCAGCACGCAACAGGGCAACTACAGTAGGATCGGTGATACCGTCGGGTACGTTCCACAGACCTAAATGCTGATTGCTACTGGTACCACTGGTCATCTCGAAACGAGCCAAGCCACTCAAGCTGTGATCCTTGTTGGCAAATGCTGAATAATAGCGCAAATCGTGACGGGTAGAGAACTGTAGTGATTTGTACTCGGAGTTGGATACGTAGTTACGCTCGTTGCTGCCGAGGCTTGATGCGTGGTCACCACCCCAAACCCAGGCCATGGTCTTCAGTTCACTGGGAGCGTATTCGTCACTACTTGTATTGAAGATATCCAACTGAACATCACCTACGTAATTCAAACGATGGTGGTCATCGTCCTTACCCAGCAACTTGTATTCAACGCTGAACTGCGGAGTCAGGTTGTATTGTTTTTCCTTGTTCCATGCCTTCATTGCACGCGCAACGGGGTTGCCGTTGAAGAACATATCGTTCAGATTGTAAGAAGTCATGGTTCCATCGTTGTTCCTGGAGCCAGAAGAGGAAGTACCATAGTTTACTGCCAAAGGCAACATGTTGAAGTAGTCTCCTGTGGGGTTACCTTGTGCATCAAACTCATAGATACTCATGTTAGGCATAGCCTTATAAGCACGGGCCAAGATGTCGTTACCATAGTTCTTCTTATTGGTGGTGAAGGTCAAGTTGATGTTAGAACTGAACTTGATGCGATCACTAACCCAATAGTCCAAAGCGGTAGCAGTGGTGAAACGATCGAGATGCTGGCCAATGATAGAACCAGAACTCATGTCGTAACCTGCACTGATACGGAAGGTTGCCTTTTCACCACCACCAGACATGGTAATGTAGTACTTGTGCTCCTTACCGAACTGCTTAACAGCGTCCACCCAGTCTGTATTGTGGCTGAAGTGGTTGTAGATGTAGGGCAATTCTTGGTTGTAGTCCAACTCGGGAAGACTGATGTGAGTCTGGTGAGGATTGAAGTAGGCTTCCTTCAACATCATGGTATAACCGTCACCATTGAGCATCTTGTAACCATCGGGCTGCCAAGTACCGCTGAACTTGTAGTTGAAAACAACATTGGTGGGACCACGATGACCACGGCGTAACTTGATTTCAATTACACCATTAGAACCTCTGATACCCCACTTGGCAGCAGTGGCAGCATCCTTCAGAACGGTGATACTCTCGATGTCCTCGGGGTTCACGTTCAACAGGGTAGAGAACTGCTCCTCGTTATCCATTGTCTCGAAGTTGATGTCCTGAGCATCTTCGGGCAATTCGAAGATGTGGTCATTAACAACGATCAAAGGCTGTGCATTACCATTAATTGTACTGGTACCACGCAGACGCATGGTAGTACCAGAACCAAGGTTACCAGAGTTGGGCACGATGTCCAAACCTGCGATCTGTCCTTGCAGAGCCTGGTCAACGGACTCGAATGCCAAACCTTCCACATCGTCCATGCTGAACTTCTGTACAGCACCGGCATACTCACGGGCAGGAATCTCCAGACCGGTGGTGGGAGCATTTTTCTTACCCTGGACGGTAACTTCCTTGATGGTTCTGGTGTTGTCCTGCAAAGTAACTTTGTAGACTGTCTTACCAGACAATTTCTGAGAGAATTTTTTATAACCGATATAAGAAATTTCCAACGTATTGTTAGGATCCTTGATGTTCATGGTGAAGTTACCATTCATATCAGTGATGGTCTGGCTGACAATACGATTATTCTTATCCTTTTCTACGACGTTGGCGCCGATGATGACGTCAATATCATCCGATACGGTACCGGAGATACGCCGTTGCTGAGCGCTCACGGGGAGTGCCATTGCGGCAACAACCCAAAGCAGTAAAAGCTTTATAATCTTGTTCATGATAGGGAATATTATTGAATAGCGTATCTCTTCAAGTTAGCTGATTCTTGAATAGCGTATCTCTTTAAGTATTTCTTAGCTGATTCCGTAGTTGCCCATGTGCTATCATGACGGCCACCTACCAGATCTGTGTGGTTCAGAATACCGCCAATCTGGTGAATTACAGCAGAGCTTGATGCATCCAACGTAATTCTACGGCTACTGGTTGACATAGGCTGATTGATAGGAGTATCGGAACATACTACATCACGAGCAAGAATGTTCTTCTCGCCAATGATATCTAACATGTCACCTCCGTTGTCATCTCGTACTCGCAGGATGGTCTCACCACCTCGCTTGATACGGTCGACATGTACCTTGCAGAATAGACCAAGTTCCTTGTCGTAACTTGAGGTTACCATCTCGTTCTCTGCCAAGACGCTGTTATCAGCGAATACAGAGTTGTCAGCGAAGTGGTAACGTACAAAATTAACAAGGTACGTGATCTTAGCCTGCAGTCGAATACTATCCTCAGAGTGGATTAACTCGTCAGAAATACTATCTTTCTCACAGTTCTCGTAGTCTGCCTCAATATCTTCCCAAGTAGGAAGACCTGCAGCAATCGCATTCTTGACAGCATCATTTGTGGGAACAAACAATGTGTAACGGTAGTTGTTGAAGAACTGTACGTCGTAGTCCAAACCATACATCTTATTATATTGGTCACCTGCGACGAAGATATCAAATTTTTTCTGTGCAGAACGCTGCTCGGAAGTGCTGAGGTTGGTTTCGTCAACCAGACCACATGCTCTAACGATTTCGTCATTGGTCTCGCACAACTTGTAGAACTCGGAATAGGGACATTCTTCTGCCCACTGTTCTTCACCTACTTCGCTCCAACCTTCTTCTTGAGTCAAGATGCTGTAGACGCTTCGGCTGGTAGGAATAATAGGAGCATCCAGAATGTAGGTCTGTCCGTTCTTCAGATTGTCGAAAGGCTTTGTTACGTTGCAGATATCAACACCAGGTTCTTCAGAGACAATGCCTTCTTTCTCATTCTCTAACTGGAAGCCACCCTTAACATTGATAACGGTACCATTCTCGTCCCTTTCAACCTTTACAGCTGAACCGTTCTTTGTCAAGAAATATACATCCTCACCATGGATGGGGTTGGTTCCGTCATGCACGATAGTGTGGCTCTCCAACATATCCTTCAAACGGTTGGTTGTCTCTTGCTGTGAGATGGAAGCACCAGCACCCGTGAAAGCACGACCAATTTCACCCGTCGTGGGATTGTAATTGATACATCTTGTCACGATGGGGAATGACTGGTTCTTGTAAGAGAATTGAATCAAACGTTTTTGTGTACTCTTGAAAGAAGTAGGATCGTAATAATAATTCAAAGCTTGGTCACTGGGAAGGAAGAAGGTGAATTCACTCTGCATAGCCTTCAGGTAAGCATAGTAGTTCAAACCCATGTAATCCGTACTGGCATCACTACCATTATAAATAGCCCACTTCATAACCAGGTTGGTCTTACTGATGTAAGCAGGAGAGGTAACTGAGGTGTAGTCTGCAGGACCGTAGATGTCATCCATAATGTAAACGGCACCGTTACAAGCCAGCAGACAGGTGTCAATTTTTTCGATATCCTCAGCATAGAACAGTTGCTCCTGAGCATCGTCGCGAAGCTTTGTCATCTTGCTGGGAACAGAACCCACGAAACTACGGCACATGATCACGTTAATCAAGCTGGTCAGAGTACTGATAGGAATCTGATCGATGTTCTGATAGAGCTTCTCGTAATCTCCATTGTACTCAATTGTGGGATCGCCATAGGTTTCGATAAGCTGTAAACCACCACCGCTCTCGAAGTAGGTCCACATAGCTTCGTCACTGGGAACGAACATGGTAGCCATATCCTGCTGTACACCCAACTCGTCATAGTATCCGTTCCATCCTGGATCGAACTTTAAGAAGATGTTGGCACCACTTTCATCACCAGTATACGGATTACCGTCTGGTTGAGTCGTGTTTTTACGATGGCCGAAACTGTTGTCTGAATAGTATCTCCATGTGAAGATAGAATCCTCAAATTCAGGATGCAAGATTTTGTAAGCTCTGGTAATTGCTGAGCAATAATAGGGAGCGCAGTAGCGATCCAGCATGTGGCTGAAGATCTTTGTTCTACCGTTGCTGCGGATAACCTCTGCCATGTTGGCTAAGGGACGCAAGGGCTTTTCTGTTACATTGACATAACCATTCTCGCAGACACCATCCTTCTCGATCAACTTAGCGTCATAAATATGTACGTCGCTCGTTACGCGCTCGCGACCCATAAATTTTGCAAAGTCATCATCGTTTACGGTGTTCTTGGTCATGTGCTCGCTGGTGAAGTGCAGCATCATGGACAAAGTGGAGTCTTTTACCACAAAGATACCCTTGCCACCATTTTCCTCACGGAATCTCCACCAGAAATCCTTGTCGGTGGGGTTGTAGCTGTGAGGCAGGTCAGCAGGAGCTACATAGGCAACCGTGTCAGTTGCCTCCACGTCGGTGTAACGACGCATGTACTCACCACGAACTGGCCTGTTGCTGCCACTACCTTGGCTACTTGCCAAGTTCTCCATTACAATAGCGTTGTTGAGCATACTGGTGTGAATCAAAAGTTTCTTTTGAGACACACTCAGGTTCTCGTAACTTGTTGCAGTGTGCCAGGGATCTTTCTCTGGCAACTGTGCGTTGCTCTTGAAGAATGCCTCCCAAGCGTCGTCGTTAGCCACAAAAACAGTCTTGGAACCGGTACGGCTCAAAACGTCAGTAAGCGGACGAACGTTTTCGGGATTGACATCCTTGTCACCCAGCAATTTCAGATACGTGTTGAAATTGCCGCGCTGCTGAAGACTCTCGTATACGCTAGAATTAAGCCAACTGGGCTTTTCGTCGTCCAGTAGGTACTCATCCTTACAAGCATACAACAGTCCGCAAGCTGCCAACAGGGCTACCATCTTCGTGGTATTCCTGCTCCATTTGCTTAAACGGTTTCTCATACGCATAAATTAGAGTTTTTGTTGATGTTATTGTTAATTGTTATTATTCTTGCAATTCACTGCTTTGTACAAATTATACCAAGCAAATTTACGTTTTTTTTATAAAACAAAGCACATGCTCTTTCTACAAGAAATGGGAATTTAAGGTAAATTAACAAAAAATGGTTTAAAAATGATTGAATACTGTCCGCAAAGAGGGGTTATTTTCATCAAAATGTGTTAAGAACGGACAATTTTTGAAAAAATTATCTTCTTTTCTTTTTATCTCTTAATTGCTCGGCCAATTCCCAGTACAAAGCGGCTGTATCTTCCTTTCCCAAAGCTGCGAAGGCGTCACCTGCAAGTTTGTGAGCCTGAGCATGTTCCGTGTTTAGACTGGTTGCTTTGACGAAGCTGTTCGCAGCTTCTTCAAAAAGCCCTTTTGCCATGAGAACTTTTCCTCGATTATAGTTTGCCTTGAAAGATCGAGGTGACAGTTGTACGGCTTGATTCAAATCGCTAAGCGCTTCATTTAGCTGGTTTTCATCAAGATACGTTACTCCACGCCTTACTAATGCATCTACGTAGTTTGGATACAAATCCAATGCTTTGGTGTAATTTGCTATGGCAGCTTTCGGAGCGTGTGCTTGCGTCATGCAATCATTCCCCATTATGTAATATTCTGTGGCATATTTCTTTAGGCGTTCATCCTGAGTCTCCAATTGTCTTTTCATCTCGTCTCGCTGTTCCAGTAAACTTTTGAAAACGTTCAGTTTTTTCCTGATCAGACGTTTAACTGTGGGTTTCTCAATGTCGTATCGAGTATGGATGGCGATAAAAAAATGTTCCAGACACGCAGCCATATCTCCTTTGTCGAAAGCTTTTGCACAGGCTTGGTACTCTGTATCGGCTTTTGCTTCCATAAGGGCTCGCTGAAGATCTTGTTGGTCATTGAACCGTCCTGCGAACTCGATTATTTCGGGTCGGACAAAAATGTCAGAGCGAGTAATTCTTTTCTTTAGGGTTATTCCATTTAAACTTGTACAACGGCTTAAGGCTACGTAGGCTTGCCCGCCTGCAAACGTCCCTCCACTAAAGTCGATGGTTACATTCTGGAATGTTAAACCTTGACTTTTGTGGATTGTAATCGCCCAAGCGAGTCGGATGGGATATTGGGTGAAGGTGCCTAGCTCTTCTTCTTCAATCTTTTTTTCTTTTTCGTTGTAAGTGTATCTCACATTACTCCATCGTTCCTCACTTACGTTTACTATTTCACCATCTTCTGTGATCACTTCAATAGATCCATTTTCCGGATTGAAACTGGAGATGGTGCCTAACGTTCCATTGACCCATCTGTGGTCGGGATCGTTCTTGATGAAGATGATTTGTGCATTCTCTTTCAATTCAAGTTGAAGTAAAGTAGGGAGTGACGATTCTGGGAAGTCTCCTGTGACGACGCCTTTCATCAAGACGATGTTCCCAGGGAGTTTATCCAACTCGGTTTGGTTGATGTAGTCTACGTTGTCTCTTCGTGTTGCCAAAACGATGTTGAGTCCCTCGTTCTCTTGTTTTACGGTCTCACCTTCTTCTACATATCGAGTATTGAGCAGTTTTAGTTCCAAATCGGTAATTTTGTTCTGTCGTATGTGATCCAAGGCTGCAATGAAACCAGCATCTTTCTGACGGAAAACTTTCTTTAGCTCAATGCTGACCAATTTCATCTGCTGAAATACGTGAGCTGAAAAGAAATAGGGATTGGGGTAGAATTTGCTTAATATTTCCCTTTCGTCAGATTTCACGACTGGCTCCAGTTGGAACACGTCGCCTATCAGCAACATTTGTTTCCCTCCAAAGGGTTCTCGCATATTTTGACAGTAAACTCTCAGGATACGGTCAATAAAATCGATGATATCTGCTCTAACCATTGAAATTTCGTCAATGATAATGAGATCTACCTGTTTGAGCAGTTTTATCTGACTCTTTTTGTATTTTAGGAAATCTCGGATGCGCCGAACGGAGAATTTCGGATCATCTAACAAAAGAGGATAAAAAGGTAGCTTGAAGAAACTGTGTAAGGTACTTCCTTCTGCATTGATAGCTGCAATACCTGTGGGAGCCAGCACGACACTCTTCTTTTTTATTTCCGTTCGGATGTAGCGCAAGAAGGTGCTTTTTCCTGTGCCTGCCTTTCCAGTGAGGAAAACAGACTGATGGGTAAACTTGATCAGCGAGAGCGCATTTTGGAACTCAGGTGATGAAATGTTGATATTTTCTTTCATTCTTCGACCATAGGTTCCTGCGTGGGAACTTCCTCATTTTGTTGTTCTGAAATTTCTGTTTCAGTATCATCCTCTGTGTTTACAGATGGACCAAAGATCAATGTATTGCTGTAAATGGAATCCATCTCAAAGGTGTCAGGTAAGACATAATAACTTGAGCAATTCCACAAGGATGCGTCCAATCCTTTGGGAGGAGGGAATTTCTGGCGATATCTTTGAAATCTATGGTCCTCGAAGGTTTTTTCCACAAAATTGCCAAAAATGGGCAATGCTGTCCTACTCCCTTGACCTAATTCGCCAGTACGGAAATGTATGCTTCTGTATTCGCCTCCCACCCAGGCACCTCCTACTAATTTTGGGGTGATTCCTATAAACCATGCATCGGAGTGATTGTTGCTTGTTCCTGTTTTCCCTCCGAAGTCTGTGTCGCTGAAAGGTCGTATGAACCGCCAAAGAGCAGCTGAGGTTCCTCCTCGGTTTGTTAATCCGGACATCAACATGGTTTGCATCAAATAGGCGGAACGGTAAGGAATAGCTTGAGTCTCCTTAAGTTTAGCCTGATAGATAACTCTTCCCTTACGGTCTTCGATGCGGGTGACCATGATAGGCATGTTATACTTTCCGTCATTAACCACGGTACAATAACTGTTTACCATCTCAAGTAGATTCACGTCGCTGCTTCCCAAGGTTAGGGATTTCGTTTCGTTAAGAGTCGATTCGATTCCCATCGCATGAGCCGTTTTAACTATGTTGGGAATTCCTACTTCCATTCCTATTTTCACCGCCACGCTGTTGATGCTTTGCGCAAAGGCATTTTTCAGAGACATGTTGGCTCCTGTGAAGTACCCGTTTGCATTATGTGGTGCCCAAATGGTGATTTTTCCATTGATGGTATCCTTATATGCTACGAATCCGTCCAAACGTCTGTCACAAGGGGTCAATCCTTGATTCATGGCTTCTGTGTAGACGAAAAGCTTGAAAGTTGATCCGGGTTGTCTGTTTGCCAACACTTTATCGTATTTCCATGAATTGAAGTCAATATCGCCAACCCATGCCTTAACTTGTCGGGTGTCTGGTTCCATAACGACAAATCCACAATGCATGAATCGAGTCATGTATCGGATTGAGTCTATTGTGCTGATTTCTCTTTCGACAGGTCCATCATAGGTGAACAATTCCACCGGATGAGGTAAATTCAGATAATAGTTTACCGAATCTTGATTGTCAGGGAATTTGTTTGTTAAATATTTGTATTCTTGTGTTTTCTTTGTAAGGTTTTCGATAAAGTTTGGTATTTCCCTGTATTGTCTGTCACGCCAAGGTGCATTATTCCCCCAATGTTCATTAAACCGTTTCTGGAGTACTTGCATTTGCTTTTCTACAGCTTCCTCAGCATATTTTTGCAAACGGGTATCCAAAGTAGTGTAAATCTTCAATCCATCGGCATAAAGGTCTAATTTAGTTTCACTATCGTATTCTTTAATAAGTTTCTTTTCGCAAAGCTTGCTGATATAGTTTACTAAAGCTTCCCGGAAATAAGGTGCGATGCCATCGTAACTGCTTTCTGTTGCTTTGTTATCCATTATGATAGGAATACTTTTGATGGAATCCAACTGTGCTTTGGAAGCTTTTTTCCCATTAATTAAGATATGATTGTGCTGGTAAACCAGATCGAGAACGGTATTACGTCGCAGTCTGCTGCTTTCGGGATGGAGGCGAGGATTATAGTTGCTGGTAGCTTTTAACAATCCTACTAATGTAGCTGATTGCTCATAATTCAATTTGTCAGGTGTGGTACTGAAATATGTTCTCGCTGCCGTTTTTATTCCAAATGAGTTGCTTCCGAAGTCTACGGTATTGAAGTACATCGTTAGAATTTCTTCTTTTGAGAAAACTGCTTCCAACTTTGTTGCCACAATCCATTCTTTGACCTTCATGATAAGCAACTTCAATCCTGGAGTCCTTCCTAGAAGTCCTGTGGAATATTGTGTGCGGACTCGAAACAGATTCTTTGCTAACTGTTGGGTGATGGTACTTCCACCACGTGCCTCTCCACGGAACATATCCTTTAAGGCTGCAAAGAGTCCCACCACATCAATTCCATGATGCTTGTAAAAACGTTCGTCCTCAGTATCTATTAACGTTGTGACAAGGATGGGAGAAATTTCTTCGTAGGTGACGGGAGTTCGATTCTGACTGAAAAACCGGCCTAAAAGTACACTATCGGCGCTGTAGATTTCAGAAGCCTCGTTGACCACAGGATTCTTGATATCGTTGAAGCCCGGGGATTTGCCAAACAGATTGAGGAAGTTGCTTTCAACAGCCGCAAAAAACAGTATCACCGCAACCATAAATGTGACAATCCATGCCAGGATTTTCTTATACCAGGGTCCTCCGTATGTTTTTTTGAAAAGTCCCTTGGTTTTTTTCCAACATGTTTTGAGCATCATGAAGTATGGCACATAGAAATTTCTGATACAAAAATAGCAAAACTTCTTCTATATTACATACTCTTGCTCACAAATTTTTCTATTTCTGCGTAATCATTTGGATGGAACCAGATTATTTCATTATCTTTTTGAAACCAAGTCATCTGTTTCTTGGCATATACGCGAGTATTCTTTTTTATTCGTTCCACAGCAGTTGTCAGATCCCATTTCCCATCCAAGTAATCGAAGAGTTCTTTGTAACCTACGGTGTTCAATGAATTCTCGTTACGATAGGGGTACAGTATTCTTGCTTCATCCAACAATCCGTCCTTCATCATTTGATCTACCCGTTGGTTTATACGCTCAAAAAGTTCAGCTCGTTCACGTCTAAGTCCAATCTTCACGATACGAAACGGACGTTCCTTCTTTGTGTTGGTTTTGAATGATGAAAAATTTTTACCTGATGTGTAGTATATCTCCAATGCATGAACAATGCGTTTGTGGTTCTTTTTGTCCACTAATTCGTAATATTCCGGATCCACCAGTTTCAGTTCTTGTAATAGTATATTCAACCCTTCCTTTTCCAATCTTTCGTGCATGAATTGTCTGGTCTCGGGATCCACGGTAGGAATATCATCAATTCCGTTACATAAGGCATCGATGTACATCATACTTCCCCCAGATAGAAGTAGGTTTTGATGGGTTTCCGAAAGTTCTTTGATGAGTTGTAGGGCTTCATGTTCATATTGTGCAGCACTATAGTAGTCTTGCAGTCCAAGAGTTCCCACAAAGTAGTGTTTAACCCTTTCCCTTTCTGCAGGAGTTGGGGGAGCTGTGCCAATCTTCATTTCTCGGAAAAATTGTCTGCTGTCACAGTTGATGATGGGACTTCCAAGAAACTCTGCCAACCGGAGTGAGAGTTCAGTTTTTCCTACAGCGGTTGGGCCCAATAGCACAAACAATTTCATCCTTCCTCTCCCTCGTTCCTCGTGATGACTATTCGTTGATTTCGAATCCTTCCAGGTCTATTTCGTCTTCCTCGAAACTGTCGTCACCATAGAATTCCTCGTCTATTTCAGTGTTCGTTTCAGTAGATGCCACGTCTTCCTCAATGAGTGTTTGCATTGGTGCTGTACCACACCTGCGAGAGACGATGGGTTCAGATTGTGGATGGCCGAAAATATTTTCTGACAATTCCATCATGAAGAACCTCTTGTCTTCTGGATCGAACAAATAAGCTAACCGTTGTCCTTCTTCTTCCAGATACTCTTCCAGGGTAGTCTCTTGCATCAGGTACAAATCCTCGTCAATGCTAGCTTCTCCATTGTCCTGAAGTAGAATGTTCCGTTCTATCTTCCAATCCTCGTTGCAAATCATGAACCTCTGATTCTCATGCTCCTCATAGTTGCAAGCTTTCAGAATCAGTTTGTGCAGATCATAAAAGGTTGCATCTGCATCAATTTTTATTTCCATTACGAAGTCTTCGACTTCTTGGCTGAATAAAGTTATTTTTTGTGTCATTTCTATCTGATAAAACCACGTTTGCTGGAACGTATGAAGTCAAGAATATACTGGATCTCTGGGCTCATGGGAATTTCTTGCTCAACACGGAGCAATAATTCGTTGAGTTTCCCTGTGCCTTGTAGAATAATCTGATAGGTCTGATGGATATTGTTTATGATTTCACGGTCGAAGTTGCGTCTTCTTAGTCCTACCGTATTTAAACCGCAAAATGCAGCAGGATCGCGTGCGATGAGGCTGTATGGAGGAATGTCTTGACTGGAGCGCGTTCCTCCTCCCACCATAGTATAACCTCCAATACGGCAGAACTGGTGGATAAGCACGCTGGCACTCAGGATAGCATTGTCATCCACGACAACTTCACCAGCGAGTTTTGTGCTGTTGCCGAAGATGCATCCGTCGCCAATAAGCACATCATGAGCTACGTGCATGCCTTCCATGAGAAGATTGTTGTTCCCCACAATGGTTTTTCCCTTCGCAGCTGTACCACGATTGATAGTCACATTCTCGCGTATCTTGTTGTTGTCTCCAATTTCTGCTGTGGTATCCTCACCTTGGAATTTCAGATCTTGTGGGATGGCGCTGATGACAGCACCTGGGAAAAAGATGTTTCCGTTTCCAATACGCGCACCATATAGTACAGTTACGCTGTTCATCAGGGTGTTGTTGTCTCCGATTACTACACCTTTATCTATATAACAGAAGGGACCGATCTCACAATTTTCTCCAATGATTGCCTCTGGATGGATGTAAGCTAATGGACTTATTTTGCTCATTTTTTTCTTGGATTATTTGTTTTTAATCATTTGGGCGGTGAAGGTGGCTTCCGTCACGCAATTCTCACCCACGAAGGCATATCCCTTCATGCTGCTTATTCCGTGACGAATGGGCGTTATCATTTCTACCTTGAAGATGAGCGTGTCGCCAGGCACTACCTTTTGGCGGAATTTCACGTTATCGATTCTCAGGAAATAGGTACTCCATCGCTCAGGCTCTTCCAACGTGTTCAGAACCAGCAAGCCACCCGTTTGAGCCATTGCTTCTATCTGCAAGACACCAGGCATTATCGGCTCATTGGGAAAATGCCCCTGGAAGAATTCCTCATTGCCCGTCACATTCTTTATAGCCACGATGCTGTTCGCACCTATTGAGATAACCTTGTCAACCAATTGCATGGGATAACGATGGGGGAGCAGTTCACGGATTCGATTGTTGTCCATAACAGGTTCTCTGTCTGCATTATAGGTGGGAGCCTGTACGTCGTGTTTCCTGATTTCCTTACGCATCATGCGGGCAAACTTGTTGTTAATGGTGTGTCCAGGACGTGTGGCGATGATTCTTCCCTTAATGGGGCGTCCTATCAGGGCCATGTCTCCAATGATGTCAAGTAACTTGTGGCGTGCAGGTTCGTTTTCCCAAACTAAGGGTTTGTGTTGAATATATCCCAGTTCGTTGGCGTTGTGTCTTTCTGCGTTGGTCAGTTCACAAAGCTTATCGAGATTCTCTTGACTTGTTTGCGTTTCATAGATGACAATCGCATTATCCAGATTTCCTCCCTTGATAAGGCCAGCCATCAGCAAAGGTTCTATCTCGCGTACAAAGACAAAGGTGCGGGCAGATGCAATGTCTTCGGCGAAATCTTCCATGTTGTCCAATGTGGCGAACTGACTGTTCAGTATCTTGCCATTAAAGGAAATCATACAAGTGATAGAGAACTGCTCATCTGGAAGCAACGTAATGCACGCATTGGTCTTCTCATCGCGGAATTCCATCTTATGGGTAATCACGTAAAAGTCCTTAGGGGCATTCTGCTCTTTCAGTCCAACGCGTTGAATTTCTTTTACATAGAGAGCGGAACTCCCATCCAAAATAGGGAACTCGGGTCCGTTGACTTGAATGAGAACGTTATCCACCCCAAGGGCATAGAGGGCAGCCATAGCGTGTTCTACGGTGCTGCACCGCACATCTCCTGTAGCCAATACTGTTCCGCGTTGCGTATCTATCACATTTTCTGCGATGGCGTCTATCTTGGGCATATCGGGAAGATCAATCCTCTGGATTTTGTATCCGTGGTTTTCGGGAGCAGGATTGAATGTGATGGTCAGGTCGAGTCCTGTGTGCAATCCTTTGCCAAAGAGAGAGAAACTCCCGTTGAGTGTATTTTGTTTCAGCATATTTGCAAGTATGTTGTTGGCTTTTTGATGTATTGTTTAGAGTTTTATAAAATTATTTCTTTTGTTCCAATTGTTCTTTCAGGGCTTTGATTTCTTTCTTCATTTGGTTCATTTCTGTCCACATCTCAGGGAGTTTCTTGAAGACGGCGCTGGATCTCCAGAAAGTATGTCCTTCGATGGCGGGGGTTCCCTGTACGGCTGTACCTTCCTTCTTCACGCTGTTGGGAATGCCTGCCTGGGCGCCAGCCATCGTGCGGTTGGCGATGGTAGCGTGGCCGGCAATACCCACTTGACCACCGAACATACACCATTCCCCCACTTTCGTGCTTCCTGCGATGCCTACTTGGGCCGACATGACTGTATGGCTGCCTATCTCATTGTTGTGAGCTATCTGTACAAGATTGTCAATCTTCACGCCGCTATGTACAATGGTGGCTCCCATGACGGCTCTATCCACACAGGTGTTGGCCCCTATCTCCACGTCGTCCTCAATGATGGCGATGCCTATCTGGGGAATCTTCTCGTATCCTTTCTCTGTGGGTTGGAAACCGAAACCATCAGCTCCAATCACGCAACCAGCATGAAGCACACAACGATTGCCGACCTGACAGTCATGATAGATGACTGCATTGCTGTATATCTCAGTATTTGCGCCTACCTTGGCATTCCTACCTATCGTGACATGGGGATGCAGGACACAGCCTTCTCCTATCTCCACACCTTCTGCGATAGCGACGAAGGGGCCGATATAGCACTTCTCGCCTATCTTTGCTGATGGGTGAATGAAAGCTACGTCGCTGATGCCTTCCCGCTTGGGTTTCTTACTCTCATAGAATTGCAGCAGTTTGGCTACTGCCTCTCGGGCATCGGGAACCTTGATGAGCGTTGCCTTTATCTCCTGCTTGGGCTCGAAGTCTTGGTTGACGAGCACCACGCTACTTTGGGTCTCGTAAATATAATGTTCATATTTTTCGTTAGCCAGGAAGCTGATGCAGCCAGGCTTTCCTTCTTCTATCTTGGTAAAATTATTGATCTTGACATCAGGGTCGCCTACAATCGTTCCCTTTATCAAGTCTGCTATCATTTGTGCTGTAAATTCCACTTTCTTTATCTATTGTTTAAGGATTTACCATTTTCCGTTTAATATCTCTGCCATCTGATCAGCCACTTCTTTGGCCTTTTCGGCTGCCACTCGGGCAAATTTCTTTGTCTTGTCGGCATAGATGATGGCACGACTGCTGTTCACAATCAGTCCGCATTCTTTTGTCATTCCATATTTGCAGACCTCTTCCAGGCTGCCTCCCTGTGCTCCGATGCCAGGAACCAGAAGGAAATGATGGGGCGCAATCTTGCGGATATCCTCGAAAGCTTGCCCTTGAGTAGCTCCCACCACATACATCATCTGCTCGCTGTTGGCCCATTCCTGACTTTTGCGCAACACTTTCTCAAAGAGACGCTCACCCTTCAGGTTCTCGTTCAGCTGGAAATCCTGACTTCCTTTGTTTGAGGTAAGAGCCAGCAGGATAACCCATTTCCCTTCGTAACCCAGAAAGGGAGTCACACTGTCCTCACCCATGTAGGGGGCCACCGTCACGGCATCAACCTCGTATTCCTCGAAGAAGGTACGTGCATACATAGCGCTCGTGTTGCCGATATCGCCTCGTTTGGCGTCTGCTATGATGAACTGGTCGGGATAGTTCTGACGAAGATATTTTACGGTCTTGTCGAAAGCGATGAGTCCTTCCAAACCAAATGCCTCGTAGAAAGCCAGATTAGGCTTGTAAGCGATACAGTAAGGAGCCGTTGCATCGATGATGGCCTTGTTGAAGGCAAAGATGGGATCTTCTTCTTCCCTGAGTATATGCTCAGGAACCTTCTTCAGGTCGGTATCCAGACCTACGCAGAGGAAACTCCGTTTTTTCTTTATATTTTCGAAAAGTTCTTGTTTGGTCATTTCCTGTTCTCTTTTATAGTTCTGACTCCTTCATTCTCTCGGCATTCTCTGCCACAATCAAGTGATCGATGCAGTCCTGGATATTGCCGTCCATGAAAGAGTTCAGGTTATAGATGGTGTAACCGATGCGATGATCGGTAATGCGTCCTTGGGGATAGTTGTAGGTGCGGATCTTGGCGCTGCGATCACCTGTTGACACCATAGTCTTGCGCTTCGAGGCGATGTCGTCCAAATACTTCTGATGCTCCTTGTCATAGATGAAAGTACGCAAGCGAGCAAGAGCGCGTTCCTTGTTCTTGGGTTGGTCACGTGTCTCGGTACATTCCACCAGAATCTCTTCGTCTTGATTGGTGAAAGGATTCCTCCACATATAGCGTGCACGGACTCCTGATTCTACCTTGTTGACATTCTGACCGCCTGCTCCGCTGCTACGGAAGGTGTCCCACTTGATGGCGCCCTCATTGATCTCCACATCAAATTCCTCGGCTTCAGGCAACACGGCCACGGTGGCGGCAGAGGTGTGTACCCGTCCCTGGGTTTCTGTAACAGGGACACGCTGAACGCGATGTACGCCGGATTCGTATTTCAGGATTCCATAGACGCCTTCACCCGTCACGCTGAAGATAATTTCCTTGAAGCCTCCAGCCGTTCCTTCGTTGTAGCTGCTCACGGCCATCTTCCAACCCTTCATCTCGATGAATTTCGAGTACATGCGGAAGAGGTCACCGGCAAACAGGGCAGCCTCGTCACCGCCTGTACCGCCTCGAATCTCCATGATGACGTTCTTGTCGTCCTCAGGATCGGCAGGTACGAGCATCAGCTTTATCTCTTCCTCCAGTTCAGGGATACGTTTCTCGCTTTCTGCCAATTCTTCTCGAAGCATGTCCTTCAGGTCAGGATCGTCCTCTGTTGCTATCATCTCTTTCGCGTCAGAGAGGTTCTGGAGGCAGCCGATGTATTCCTTGCGGGCCGCAACGATTTTTCCCAGGTCCTTGTATTCTTTTGTCAGCTTCACGTATCGCTTCTGGTCGGCTATGACGGCAGGGTCGGTTATCATTGTACTGACCTCTTCGAAACGGCTCACCAGACCCTCCAGCTTGTCCAACAGATGATTA
Organism: Bacteroidaceae bacterium; assembly: GCA_017617335.1. GTDB lineage: Bacteria > Bacteroidota > Bacteroidia > Bacteroidales > Bacteroidaceae > Physcousia. The sequence continues at coordinate 38,358 of JAFZWK010000054.1, forward strand.
TTTTCTGCCATTCTTCCTTTTCTTTTGAGTGAGGTAGAACTGACGCCATGCAAAGAACATGATGACGAGTAGCGCAATTAAAGAAATGTATACCATATCTGGTTGTTCTATAGGGTTTTCGTTGATTAAAGTCGGTTATCTTCCTTTCTATTCATTCATGTTTTTTCCCTTTCCTTGAGAGGAGGATGGGGGAGGGGCTGTTAGTATTCAAACGTTCCGAACTCGCTCTGAATGAGGAGGCTCTTCTTGCCTTCCTCGATGCGGCCCACAATTTGAGCGTCGATGTTGAAGGACTTGCTGAGGCTGATGACCTTTTCTGCATCTTCTGGAGCAACATATACTTCCATACGATGGCCCATGTTGAAGACCTTGTACATCTCCGCCCAGTCAGTTCCGCTGCAGTCTTGGATGGCCTTGAAGAGAGGAGGAACGGGGAACATGTTGTCCTTGATGACGCGACAATTCTCGCCTACGAAATGCAGCACTTTCGTCTGGGCACCACCCGTACAATGCACCATACCGTGAATCCTTGGGCGCATCTCGTCCAGCATTTTCTTTACCACAGGAGCGTAGGTCCGAGTGGGAGAGAGAACGAGTTTGCCCATAGTCAATGCAAGATGGTCATTGTTAGATGGTAAATGGTCAGTGAGCTTGTATTTTCCGCTGTAGACCAGTTCCTCAGGTACAGCGTGGTCGTAGCTTTCCGGATACTTCTCAGCCAGATATTTCGAGAACACATCATGGCGGGCTGAAGTGAGTCCGTTGCTCCCCATACCACCGTTGTATTCCTTTTCATAAGTTGCCTGTCCGCAGCTGCTCAATCCTACGATCACATCTCCTGGGCGTATGTTGGCGTTGTCTATTACATCATTTCGTTTCATGCGGCAGGTGACGGTACTGTCCACGATGATGGTTCTCACCAGATCGCCCACGTCGGCTGTCTCGCCTCCAGTTGCATAGATGCCGATACCCATCCCGCGCATCTCCTGCAGCAGTTCGTCCGTCCCGTTGATGATGGCGCTGATTACTTCGCCAGGAATCAGCATCTTGTTGCGTCCGATGGTCGAGCTGACCAGAATGTTGTCCACAGCTCCCACGCAGAGCAGGTCGTCCGTGTTCATGATCAGGGCATCCTGGGCAATACCTTTCCACACACTCAGATCGCCCGTCTCCTTCCAATACATGTAGGCAAGGCTGCTCTTCGTGCCTGCTCCGTCGGCATGCATGATGTTGCAGTATTCCGGATCGCCTCCCAGGATGTCAGGAATGATTTTACAGAATGCTTGGGGAAAGATTCCCTTGTCTATGTTCTTGATAGCGTTGTGCACGTCCTCCTTTGCAGCACTCACACCCCGCATCATGTATCGTTGGTTACTCATTCGCGTTGATTCGTATTTGGTGTGCAAAGATAATACAATTAAATTGTATTCGCAAGCAGGAGGACTAAAAAGCAACCTTTTGTAACATTTCTCTACCAAAAAGAACATTTGTTTGCAATTAATTTGGTAACTTTGAACCGAAACTTCGCTTTTCCCTCGTTTATGAAAAAGACTATTCTTGCAATTCTTGTGGCTCTTGTTCCTATTGCTTCCCTTGCCGACGGTTTCCAACTCTATACGGACTCCGCCATGCAGCGTGGTGTGGCTCTGTTGGCTCCCAAGCCTGTAAATGGAGTGGGAGTGAAGATTGATACCCTTCGGTTCGACAAGAACGACGGGCAGCCCCTGTGGCGGCTCTGTTCCTGGGATTATGCCACCAGGCTGTCAGGTGACAATCCCACGCAGACGGGATACGGGATTACCTATGCCGATGATTCCTTCCTTTTCGCTCGTGACGAGGATGGCACGTTTACCATGAAGGTCGAGGCCAGCAAGGTGTACAAGGCTCACAGGACTTCGTCGAGCCAGCCCTGGATCAATTTTCTTGTTGAGACGGATTTCGGCTCTCTGCCTGTAGGGAAGGCCCAGACGGTAATATTTTCTTACATGTTGCGTATTGCGCGTTGTGTCAATCAGATGGGAAGCTTTTACGATACATCCATTCATGCCGCCCAATGCCTGGGTTACCTTTATGTACGCAACACCAATCCCGCTTCCTTGGATTACGGCAAGGCTTTGTGGCTGGGGATGGGCTGCTTCGACAATCGTGGTTCAGGTGGACTTCTGGAGAAAGCTTCCACGCATTGGGACTTGGGAACCAGTACCTACATCCATCAGTTGGCGGGCAGGGATGTGTATGGGGAAATCGACTTTAATGATCACAGGTGGCACAAGGCGAAAGTTGACGTGAAGGCAGCCATCGGTGAAGCGATAAAATCTTTACATGAGAAAGGGTTCTTGACGGACTCCTCGGTAGATGATTTCAGCATCCAGGGAATGAATTTCGGATGGGAGCTTCCTGGCACGTTCGACGTCACCTGCCATTTCCGCGACTTCTCCCTTGTGGCCGATGTGGATCTTAGTGTCAGTGACACCCAATGACTCTGATTATCTGATCAATACTTTCTTTTTGCTGACGATATAAACCTTGCCTTTCTGCATGGATGATACCTGCTGGCCGTTCAAGTCATAAATTTTATTACCGTTTCCCCTTGTGGTGGTAATGTCTTCCAGGCCGAGTGCCTCTTTCAGGCTCATGACAACGGTTACGACAGAGCGGGCTGGGATTTCCATCCCTTCTGTACTCGTCATGTCGCTTTCGTAGTGTAGATTGCGGCTCTTGTCGGTAACGTAAGTCTTGACAGACTCCACAGAGCCTGCAGACAACGAGAAGCTTACCTTGCGTGCAGTCTTTTTCATGTTAACAAGTACAGCCACAATCTCATCGCCTTCGGCAGATAGCCAGGCTGAGCCCAACAGTGCGTTCAGATCGCCATCGTCAACCAGTTCAATCCGCTTGTAGCCAGGACGGATAAAACGGCTGTAGTTGCCCAGGACCCACAGGTTTTTGTCGGCTGTTAGCGTTCCTCCGTTCTTCAGGTTTCCGTAACTTTCCTCACCTGTATCTTCGGATGCATTGATGCGGATCAGATAGAAGCGGTTCTTCTGGCTGTACCTCTCTTGGGCGAATGTAGTCCAGTAGCTCCAGCCTGTCATGTTGCCGAACGTCAGGTCACTGTAGATTAGTTTGCCCATATAGAGAGCGATGTCCATTTTCGAGGCTTCCTCATAACTGGCAGGGAAGCCTGCCGAGGTGGAGGGCGGAGCGTCAAGCATCGACCACTCTGTCTGCATCACGTCAACGCCGTATTTCTCTGCACCGTCGCGCACCTTCTCACGGATGGACTTCAATTCCTCGTTCGTCCTGAAAGTCCAGTAGCTGTGGCCTGTCACCACCTTTGCCAGCGATTCCAGATCACCTATGTAGCTGGGGCTTCTTGTATCGAAAAAACTGTACAACTGGTTGGCCGCTCTTCCGCTTCCGCCATAGAGGAGATCCAGGGAACTGGCCTCTGGGATGAGAATTTTGGCGGCAAGATTGCGGCTACGGATGCTCTTGTCGAGTTCCCTTGCCAGCTTGGCAATGTTCGCATTCTCCCAAGGAGAGCCCTCCTGACCGTCTTTCCAGTCGAAGCGGGGTTCATTCACAGGCGCGATATAAGTAATGTTGTAGCCCTCATCGACGAAATGCTTTGTCGTGGTGGCCAGAAACTCAGCGAAGTCATCGTAGCAGTCGTTCTTTAGGTTGCAGGACGTGTTCTGGTTGTTGGCATTGGCTTTGCCGTTCTTGGTGAAATAGACGGGGGCAGAGTTCGAGAAAAGCAGGAAATGCTCTACCCCGTAGTCCTTGGCCTCGCGCATGAACCATTGCTGTCCGTTGCAACGCGCCCAGTCATAGGTGCCGTCTTCCTTCAGGAAGCACTCTACCCGCCGTGTCTTGTCGCTGATGTTGCTGTCGCTTCCTTGCGAGGCAGATCCTGCGCCCAGGTTCACGCGCCAACAGGAAAGCCCGATGCCCAAGGGATTGCCGCTTCTGTCGGTTTCCTTGCTGAACAGCCAGCGGGTTGCCTTTTTCTTCACCGATGTGAGGAAATAGTCTCCAACAAGCTCTGCCGTCCAGCAGTCGCTGGCCCCAAAGTCCTGTATCGTCTGGTAGCTTTTCGAGGGGTCGATGGTTAGCGTGATGGGAGGCAGCTCCTCTTCGGCCCAAAGGACGGTTTGGGTACCTGCGGCAAACGAAAGCATCGCGGCAATGAACAAAAACAGAATACGTTTCATCTCTTTATCTTTTCTTGTGCAAAGATACAAAGAATAATTCATATCTCCAAATTATTTTGGAGATAAATGTGTCAAAATATGTTAAGAGGGGTGTCGTCTTTCAATTTAATCCACAAATACACAGTTACACTGTTTCACCGTTTCATTTGCAAAAATCAAGATGAATAGAAGACTCCAACACAAAGGAAGATTTACCTTTATATTATATATTATATAATATAAAAATTTCATCCCACACTTTTCTGAAACAAATGGAAAATCGAAATGAAACAGTGAAACACTGAAACAGTGTCTGCCTTACAAAAGGTACGAAAAATCTACGAATTATGCAAGAAAAAAACTGACAAATCACGCTGCATCACGCCAAAAACAAGACAAATCACGCCACAGCACGCCGCATCACGCCAAAACAAGACAAATCACGCCACATCATGCCATATCACGCCAAACCGCGCCAGCGCCTCAACAGCTCTTCGTACCTTTGCTGTCGGTAAGGTACTTCCGCTCGGCCTTACTGATAAAATGCGTTTTATCGCACGGCACTCGCTTAAACGTACCTTTGCATCGTGAAAGAAAGAGGAAATCGACACGTTGGAAATCCGGAGCCAACACGTTGAAACATTTACGATTTACGATTTACCATCCACCATTTAATCATTTGGGTGGATGTAAAAACCCAGCCGCAAAGTTCAGGAGGACGAGGGCTAGGAGGACTATCATGACTATCATGACTAGGAGATATAGAGTGACTAGGTAACCTTAGCAGAACTAGAAAAGCGAAAAATTATTTTTTAATTATTTGCATATCAAAAAAAAGTTGTATATTTGCAAAACATTCATTCATAAACCAATTAAAGAAAGACTATGGATTTTGTAAAAATTTTGTTAAAGGTTGCTGATCTCGCCAAGGCGTATGCTGATGGCTCGAAAAAGGATGCACCATCCTCTCAACAGCCACGGCCCGCACAGCGCCCTGTTTCTGCTTCCGTAGAAAGAGAAAAGTCGGCCTCTGAATGGGAATCATATTTTAAGGAAATCCTGTTGCAGGAATTCCCGTCGTACACTATCCGTGAAAACGTGACGGTACCCAGTCTGGTTGGGTTCGTTGACGGTGAATTCCAACTTTACAAGACACGTCCAACACAAGTGTATAAAGCCGAATGGGGACAGCCTTACACTTTCGTTCTCGAAAACGACAGCAAGGCCAAAGCGGTGGTGATGCTGGGTAACGGCCATAGCCACGACAGCAACGTCAAGTATCTGATTGCGAGGATGTTTGCCAAGAAATTGGGCATCCCCTATATCAACTTCTACACCCAGATGGCAAACGAAAGAGGCTATGTCATAGGTCGTATCCGCAAGTTCCTGGGCTAAGATATATAGAAAAAGGGGATGCAGCTTAGCTGCGCCTGCAATGGAGGCAGCCTTACCTGATTACTGTACAATAATTTCTCATTCATTTTATAAGTTTTGCAGGCAACTTGGTCAAGGTATCCTCTCGTGATCAGCAATTTTGCTGATTCAAAATCATTCCCCTTTTTCTTTTTTTTTATGCCTGAAATTGAAGGAAGATGGAACAGGAAAGCATCTTAAAACAACTGACTCGACAAGAAACGTGGGAGGAGTTTCTTGCGTACCGACTGCTGAAAGGCCGTTTTACTTGGCATGAGTTCGACGAGGCCGACAGTTTCGTGGAACGGGAAACGTACCATCATCTGGCACAAAGGATAGCAGAGGGTGAAGGCCTGGGCATTCCCCAGAAGAAGATCGTCAACAAGATGGGTACGGGCAGAAAACGGGTGGTCTATAGCTTTGAGCCCAACGAGATGATGATACTCAAGCTCATAGCCTATAAACTCTATGATTACGACGGGTATTTCGCCCCCAACTGCTATGCGTTCCGTCGTGGCATGAAGGCCAACGATGCCATTTTTCGCATCAAGCGGGCCATCGGAGGCCGGAAAATGTGGGCATACAAACTGGACATCCACGATTATTTCAATTCCATTTCCGTAGAAATCCTGCTTCCGATGCTGGAGAAAATGCTGGCTGGCGATCCTCTTTTGTACGTTTTTTTCAGAAACATGCTGACTGACGACAGAGCCATTTCAGGCGGCGAAACCATACATGAAAAACATGGCGTGATGGCAGGCACACCTACAGCTCCTTTCCTGGCTGATGTGTATCTGAACGAAGTGGACAGGCATTTCTTTGATGCGAAAGTCATTTATGCCCGCTATTCCGACGACATCATCCTCTTTGCTCCTGACTTTGAGACGCTTGGAGAGTATAAAAACCAGATGGCGGCATTTCTCAGGAGATACCGCCTTGAGCTGAATCCTAACAAGGAAAGAATATATTCGCCTGATGAAGCCTACGAATTCTTGGGATTCAAGTGTCATGCACGCGATATAGACATCTCGGAAGCCACCAAAAAGAAGATGAAGGGCAAAATCAAGCGTGCTACCAAGTCGCTGTTGCGCTGGAGCGCCAGGAACCGCATTGAACACGAAAAGGCGATGAAGGGACTCATAAACCATTTCAACCGTATTTTTTTCGAGAATGGTGATACGGAGGCTCTCACATGGTCGAGGTGGTTCTTCCCTGTCATAAACAAAACGGATGGACTGAGAGAGATCGACCATTACCTTCAACAGAACATCCGCTTCCTCCGTACAGGTAAACACAACAAGACGAACTACAGGACGGATTATGCCCAACTTAAGCAGTTGGGGTACAAGAGTTTAGTGAACGAGTATTATAAGTACAAAAAGAATTCAAAGTGAATCATTCTCTATGATGAAAACAATTACCATGAAAGTATCCGCCTCCCTACTGATGTGGATTGCCGCAAGTGCTCTCTATGCCCAGAATCCCATCTCTCCGATGGGTGTTTACATCGCAGACCCTACGGCTCGCGTGGACAAGGATGGGCGCATGTATGTCTACGGTTCCCTGGATAAGGTGCCTACCACTTATTGCAGTACCGACTATCATGTGCTCTCGAGTGCGAACCTGAAGGATTGGACGCTTTTCCTGAACCGTTTCTCGTCGAAGGGAGAGAACGATGAGGTCAGCTACAGCGACGGGTATCTCTATGCGCCTGACATGATGTACAGAAACGGCACGTATTACCTTTACTACGATACAGCCGATGGTAGCGAGGGGGTGGCTATGAGTGAGTCTCCTGCAGGGCCTTTCCGCAACGGAACGAAGATAGAGGGCATCTCAGGTATCGATCCGAATGTCTTTGTTGACGATGATGGACAGGCTTATTACTTCTGGGGGCAGTTTTCTGCCAAAGGAGCCAAGATGAATGATGATATGAAAACTCTTGACAAAAGCAGCGTCAAGGATGGTATCCTTACGGAGCGGGAACACGGATTCCACGAGGGCGGATTTGTCTTCAAACGCAACGGGTGGTACTACTATGTCTATACCGATGTGACCCGCAGGGACGAGGCTTGCTGCATCGGATACAGCATGAGCCGTCATCCGATGGGGCCCTATGAATACAAGGGTATCATCATCGACAATACGGGCTGTGATCCAGGCAACTGGAACAATCATGGATCGGTTGTGAAGTTTGGCGATCGCTGGTATGTGCTTTATCATCGTGCGACCCACAACAGCAACACGATGCGGAAGGCTTGCATCGAACCCATCCGTTTTCGTGCTGACGGAACAATTCCTGAGGTCGAGATGACTACTCAGGGGGCTTCTGACCCGCTCTCAGCCTATGATAAACTGGATGCTGCGCGTGCATGTCTGCTGCACGGCAACGTTCGCGTCGAGTGGATGGAAGATATCCGTCGTGAGGTTCTTGGCAAATGTCATGTTGGAGACCGCGTGGTCTATAAGTATCTGAACTTTCAAAAAGGTGCCAGGAAGATGACTCTTCGCGTTAGGTCAGAAGGGGGTGGATGCATCCGTGCTGTCCTGGATCATCATTTTCATGGCACGTTTGGAGCGGTGGATGTCCCTGCTGGTCAGGATTGGGTGGAACTCTCCTGCGAACTGAAGGAAAATGTCAAAGGGGTGCATGCTCTTTGGCTATGTTTTGATGGAAAGGCGGAAACGGGAGATCTCTTTCAGGTCGATTGGATAAAATTCGAGAATTAGTTAAACTCCAGTCGTTGGGGAAAGTGTACGAAAAATCTTTACTTGTTACGTAGAGTCCGCATAGCATTGAGTACCGCCAGAACGGTAACACCCACGTCTGCAAACACGGCCATTCCCATCGTGGCGAGACCAAAGGTTGCAAGCAACAGGACAGCAATCTTTACTCCGATGGCAAGCCAGATATTTTGATGTGCGATTCGGATCGTGCGGCGTGCGATACGGATTGCGGTAGCAATCTTTAGGGGATTGTCGTTCATCAGGACTACGTCTGCCGCCTCGATGGCAGCATCTGATCCCAAGCCTCCCATCGCGATGCCTACGTCTGCTCGAGCCAAGGCTGGTGCATCATTGATACCGTCTCCCACGAAAGCCAGACAGGTGTCTTGGGGCTTGTCTTGCAGCAATTGAGCTACATGCTTGACTTTCTCATCAGGCAGCAGTTCCGTATAGACTTCGTCAAGATGGAGTTTCTGAGCCACATCTTGTCCCACTTCCTGGCGGTCGCCCGTAAGCATCACAGTCTTCCTGACACCCAGTTTCTTCAGTTCTGCCACCGCCTCTGCGCTATCCTCCTTTATCTTGTCGTTGATGACGATATGACCCGCATAAACGCCGTCGATGGAGATGTGAATGACGGTGCCAACGTCGTGGGCGCAGTTATGCCATTGGGCTCCTGCCGTATCCATCATCTTTGTGTTTCCTACGCAGACGATCTTGCCGTTCACTTTGGCTCGGACACCTTGTCCGGCTATTTCCTCCACATCGGTTGTTATGCAGCCATCGGTGGCTTCGTCAGGAAATGCATCCCTCAATGCAGCTCCGATGGGATGGGTGGTGAAATGCTCCACGTGGGCGGCCAAATGCAGCAGATGATGCTCGTTCTCGATGCTGGGGTGTACGGCTTCTACTGCAAATTGTCCGTGGGTGAGCGTTCCTGTCTTATCGAAGACTATGGTGCTTACTCGATCCAGAGTCTCCATATAGTTGCTTCCCTTTATCAGAATACCGTTGCGTGAGGCACCACCTATTCCGCCAAAGAATGTGAGAGGAACAGAGATGACGAGAGCGCAGGGACACGATACGATGAGGAACATCAAGGCTCGATACAACCATGTGGGGAAGTTCTGCAGGAAGGTTCCACTCAGAAAAAGTGGAGGGAGAATGGCCAACACGATAGCGATGAATACCACGATGGGAGTGTAGATGCGTGCGAACTTGGTGATGAAGTTCTCGCTCTTGGACTTGTGTTCATCGGCGCTTTCCACCAGTTGGATGATCTTAGAGACAGTACTCTCGCCGAAACTCTTCGTGGTGCGAACACGGATTACACCACTCAGATTGATGCACCCAGAGATGACCTCGTCGCCACACGTCAGGTCGCGTGGCATACTCTCACCCGTCAAGGCAAGAGTGTTGAGCGAGGTAGCTCCTTCCGTAAGAATACCATCCAAGGGAACTTTCTCACCAGGCTTGACGATGATGGTTTCGCCCACTTGAACTTCTTTTGGATTGACTTCCCAGATTTTGTTATCACGTTCCACGTAAGCCACATCAGGGCGGATGTTCATCAGATGGGCGATGCTTTCACGGCTCTTCCCCTCGGCATATCCCTCGAAGAGTTCACCTACTTGGAAAAATAGCATCACAAAGACGGCTTCAGGAAACTGAGTCTCAGCTCCAGGAAGGAAACCGATGCAGAGTGCTCCGATGGTGGCGATTGACATGAGGAAATTCTCGTTGAAGAGGTTGCCCTCGAAGGCTTCCTCGGCCGCTTCTTTCAGAACGTCGAATCCTATCAGCAGATAGGGAATGAGATAGATAAGCAGCAGTTGCCAAGTAGGGAGATTGAGGTTCTTTTCAATCAGAACTGCGATGACCAGAAGAATAGCTGCTCCAACAATGAGAAGAATCTTCCCTTTCGTGCCCTCGTCGTGATGATGCTCGTGATGATGATGTTCGTGTGCCATATTGTATGCGTTTCTTTTCTTTTTCTTATTGACGATGCAAAGGTACGGGAAGTTTTTTGCAACTTGGTTGCAAAAAGAAAGAGGACACTTGGAAAAGCGCCCTCTTCTATGAGGTTCAAGAAAGGAATCTGTTATTTAACAGCAACCTTTTCGCCACCGATAACGTAGATGCCACGAGGAAGTGACTGGAGTGCAGAGTTGATGTTAACCTGCTTCTTAATCAGACTACCTTGAGTGTTGTAAACGTCAACGGTAGCATCAGCTGCCTGCAGCTTTTCGATGCTGGTCTCAATGCCGTCAATATTGGATACGTGCTTGATTTCCAGCTTGGTAGCGGTGGGAGTTTGAGTGTCCCAAGTGAAGCCGCAACGAGTGGGCAGGAAAGTCTTGTCCCCCTCTGTGCGAACCAGGATACTCTCCAGAATGTAGGCATCCTGCTGAGCAGGAATACCATAGCGTCCCTCAACCTGCAGGCTTTCCCAGCTGCTTCCGAAGGTAACCTGATTGCCCTTGCCGTCAGACATCGTGACGCTCTTTAACTCAGTATTTATGCCTCTTGAATTGGTGCTCAGGGCTTTCAGTGTCTGAGTCTTTGGAGAGAAGATCAGGTAGGGTTTGCCTGCCTCGATACCTTCGTTGGTGCAATCCAAGAAGTACATGTTGACGGTGGAACCTTCCTGACGAACTGCAGCCAGACGCTCAATCTGAACGTCAGGAGCGGCAGTTTGAAGCTGCTCAGCTGAAAGACTCATTGGCAAACAGATGGTGTTGTAACCAGCGAACAGGGTTCGATTGACCTGTACGGGCTGAGTTGCTGCCTCGAGAGCCTCAACGTTGAGTTTAAGACTACTGGTATAAAAATTCCTTGTTGTTTGAGCAAATGTTTGTGTACACATGGCTGCTACAGCCATCAATGCAACTGTAATTTTTTTCATAAGCTTATTACTTTTAAAACATCAATTTCTATGCAATATTACGAAAAAAATTCTTTCGTTGCATCATTCTGACACGTGGTTTAATACTTTTTAACGCATTTCGCTTTCACTTTCGTTCCAAAAGTCTTCTGCGCTCTTTACTTGGGACTGATATTCTCCATTCTGAAGGCTTTTGCGGGCAGGTGAAGGGGTGCTGCCAGAGGTGGTGGCTCGAGCACTTCCACGATAGTCCTTCCATCGTTGCATGATACTGCGTACATAGCCTTCGGTTTCAGTACCTCTCAGATAGCCACTCTTGACTACCGGATCATTGTACCATTTGGGATCAGCCAGATGCAGAATGTAGGGTGCGACATCGTTCCAAACCTTCTCGTTTCCTCCATTTTTTCTGGTAAGTGCCATGGCGTCGCGTACGTGGTGAGATCCTCCGTTGTATGCTGCCAGAACGAAGTAGATCCGTTCGTTAGGATCTTGTATGTCGGAGAAAGTACTTTGAAGTTTTCGGATGTATCGTGCTCCTGCTGCGATATTCTGCTCAGGATCGAAGACCTTGTTGGCTGCCAATCCCAGCTGTCGAGCTGTGCCAGGCATGATTTGCATCAAACCTTGTGCTCCCGCCCAGGAAATGGCTCGTGGATCAAATCCAGATTCCTGGTAGCATTGTGCAGCCAGCAATCTCCAATCCCATCCTGCCGTACTGGAATAGCGGATAAAAAGATCATCGAATTGCGAGATGATGCCATGCTTGGGGTCTGCCATCTTGGGGCGTGGTTTCCTTCGAGTGTTATGTTGTTTTTTCTCTTTATCAAGAATCCTGTCAGGACGTTTGGGATCCCACCATTTTTGAAGCGTTTTTTTTAAGATTGGAGAATCGTCGCGGGTAATCCACATTTTGCCAGGGCCTATTTGCAGGGCTATCAATTCTACTTTGCCAGTCTGCAGCATCTCGTAGAGCGTGGCTGTATCTGGAGCAATCTCCATATTCAGGCGGGCTCCAATATGAGAGGCAAATTCCTCGGCCATCTCGAACTGGAGGCCAAATCCTTTGCCTCGCATTTCATAGTAGGTGTCAGGACCACTCAATGTAACAGCCACCAGAAGGCCTTCAGCTTGGATTTGTGGCAAGTCATATACGCCAGAGGTGTCTTCCTCTGCCTCGCTGAACATGCTGGAGGGTGTGTGATTTTTTTCTTGTTCACAAGAAGTCAGCAAGCAACAACATGTTACTAGGAGACTTCCAAGTCGAGATGAGAGGCTACTGGGCAATGAATCCTGGTTTGAGTCTGTGGATGATATAGGTGCGCATGATGTCGATAGCTCGAGTGTTGTTGCCACCAAGTGGAACAATCAGGTCAGCATAGCGCTTGGTAGGCTCGATAAACTCTTCGTGCATGGGTTTCAATACTTCCAGATAACGATCGATAACCATCTGAGTGGTACGGCCACGTTCGATGGTATCACGCTGAATGACACGGATCAGACGCTCATCAGAATCGGTATCCACAAAGATTTTCAGGTCCATCAAGTCGCGAAGTTCCTTTTTCCATAGCGCCATGATGCCTTCGATGATGATTACCTCGCAAGGCTCTATGTGAACGGTCTCAGGGAGACGGTTAGAGATAATGTAACTGTAGGTTGGCTGCTCGATGGCTTTTCCGTTTCGCAGGTCCTGAATCTGAGCGGTCAGCAAATCCCAATCAAATGCATCCGGATGATCGAAATTGATGTGTCGGCGCTCGTCCATCGTGAGGTGCGTTGTGTCATTATAATATGAGTCCTGCGGGATAATTGCAACCTTATCTGTTGGTAGGGTCTCAATAATCTTCTTTACTACGGTCGTTTTACCAGAGCCAGTACCTCCAGCAATTCCTATAATGTACATTTTAGGACAAATTAGAGTGTTTGTGCTGTGCCAATTTCCTTTTACAAAGTTTTTTCTCGATAAATTTCATTTAATGTTAGGCTCTTCCAGGCCCAATCCTTTCTTCTTATCAATAACCTTCAGAATGAGGCCCAGAATGAAGGCTGCCACACCCAAACCGGCGAGCATGATGAGAGGAGCAGTATAGTTGAATTGGGTGGGGTCTGTTACATCAGGGTTGGTCTTGTCAAGAACCTGACCGATGAGCAGAGGGAAGAGCCAGAGTCCGATGTTCTGAATCCAGAAGATTAGGGCGTAGGCTGAACCGATAACCTTAGCATCCACCAGTTTGGGGACACTGGGCCAGAGCGAGGCAGGTACCAACGAGAAGGATGCACCAAGTACCAGAATGGTGGCATAAGCGATGGTGATACCTCCTACGGCACTGCTCTTGAAGGCTGGCAATACAAATGCGAAGGTCAGATGGCAGGCGATAAGCAGCAAAGAGCCGAGCACCAGCATGGAAGCGGCCTTGCCATGATGGTCGAGATAACTGCCTAAAATGGGGGTGATGAGGACAGCTAATAGAGGGAAGACGGCAAAGATTGACTCAGCAGACTGACGCATGTAACCCATATAACAATAGGTAATAAGGGCAATGATAGAGATGGTCAACAGACCATATTTCATGTTGTTTCTTTTCTGGAAATTACTAGCAAAACCAGCGGCTGCCACGATAAGCATGATGATATACTGCACTATGGTGATGCTATTCCCAGCCCAGAAAGAACCACTCTCGGGAGGTGTCAGCGATAGGTTGCATTGCAGCATGTTGACGGCATATTTCTGGAAGGGGAAGATGGCAGAATAGTAAAGCACGCAGAGTAGCGCCACAATCCAGAAACCACTATCGGTAAGAATCTTTCCGATGTCGGAAACCTTGAATGGGTCGTCTTTCTCTTCAGCCTCGCCAGTCTGGGTATCGAGTTTCTTGTCCATGAAGAAATAGACAACGGTCATGATGAGGGCAATGCACATGAGTACCACGCCGAAAGCCACAGAACGGCTGACGCTGACCTGTCCACCCAGACGAGCAAAGTAGGGCGAGAAAATCATGCAAGTGGCTACGCCTAAGCGGGCAAGTGCCATCTCAGAACCCATGGCGAGTGCCATCTCGCGGCCCTTGAACCACTTGACGATGCCTCGACTTACCGTAATGCCAGCCATCTCGCAGCCGCAACCGAAGATCATGAAGCCACAAGCGGCGAACTTGGCTGATGCGGGCATGCCTTCAGCAAAAGGTAGGATGTCTAACCAGTCGAGACCGAACAAAGGTGCCCAGTTCAGATGGTTGGTAAACCATGCTTCCAGCCCGCTGCCCATGAAGGCCTCACTTACAGCATACCATTTGATACAGGCACCGAGGAGCATGACCAAAGCTGAGAGTATGGCGGTGAAGCGTACCCCCATCTTATCCAAAATGATTCCTGCAAAAATAAGGAAGAATACCCACACGTTGAGGAATACCTCAGAACCTTGCATACGGCCGAATGATGTGCTATCCCAGCCACGTGTCTCCTGCATGAGGTCCTTGATGGGTGAGAGGATATCCATGAAAATGTAGCTGCAAAACATGGCAAGGGCTAACAATAGCAATGCTGTCCAACGCATGGCAGCTGAATCTCGAAGTGTTTTTAGTTGTGTCATTGTTGTTTTAGGGATATAGGTTTAACGGATTTTTTCAAAGAAGTATGATAGCTTATTTCAACCAGCGGTCTAACCAACTGAAGAAAGTACGTTGCCAAAGGATTCCATTTTGAGGTTTCAATACCCAATGATTCTCATCAGGATAGAGTAATAGTTCGGCCTCGATGCCCCTCATTCGAGCAGCATTGAAGGCACTCATACCCTGAGTGGCATTGATGCGGTAGTCCTTTTCGCCGTGAATGCAGAGGATGGGCGTGTCCCATTTATCCACAAAGTGATGGGGAGAGTTCTCGTACGTCTTGCGGGCACGATCCGTCTGGTCCTTGTTCCAGTAGGCATCGTCGTACTCCCAATTAGAGAACCAGTTCTCTTCGGTTTCGGTATACATGGCCTCCAGGTTGAAGGCTCCATCATGTGATATGAAACACTTGAAGCGCCTTTCGTGGTGTCCGGCAAGATAATAGACAGAAAAACCTCCGAATGAGGCACCCACGGCTCCTAGATGATCGCGGTCCACGTAAGGCAACTGATCGCAGGCATCATCGATGGCTGTCAGATAATCCTTCATACATTGACCTGTCCAGTCACCGCTTATTTCCTCGAGCCACTCCTGACCGAAGCCGGGCAAACCTCGGCGGTTGGGTGCGATAACGACATAGCCCTGAGATGCCATGATGAAGAAATTCCAGCGATAGCTCCAGAACTGGCTAACGGGACTTTGGGGGCCGCCTTCGCAGAAAAGAAGCGTGGGGTATTTCTTGTTGGGATCGAAGTGTGGAGGCTGGATAATCCAATAGAGCATCTCTTGTCCGTCGGTGGTTTTCACCCAGCGCTGATCTACAGAGGGCTTTCCGAGTTGATCAAGAATATCCTTATTCACGTTTGTAATCTGCTGTACGATGGCGATGTTGCCCTCTTCGTCGTATTCCTTGCTATTGGGATCGACCACATAGAGATCAGCTGGAGCCAAAAAGCTGTGACGCTCCATAAGCAGGCGTTTTCCATCGTTAAGCATTTGCAGCGAGCCCCAGTCAGCCCATTCGTTGGTGAGCTGTGTTACCTCACCCTCGAGGTTGGTACAATAAAGGTTTACTGTAGCATGCCAAACGCCTATATAATATAATGTGTGCGAGTCATGGTCCCAGCAAAAATCGTCCACATTCGAGTCAAACGATTCTGTGACATAACGCTTCTTGCCTGTTTGAAGGTCACAAACACATAGACGCTGGCGGTCGGCCTCATAACCAGCACGCTCCATAGAGAGCCAAGCCACATACTTGCCGTCAGGCGAGAATTTGGGATTGAAGTCGTAGCCATTGTTCAGGCCGATGTACTTTTCCGAGTTTATTTCTTGGAACTTCATGGTCTTGGTGGGATCAATGCCGCCACCGTCGCCATGATAAGGCCATTCATAGCACCCACAGATGCCGAACTCTCGGAATTCCTTGCAAAGATTCTTCGTGTGCTCGTGATTGTTGAGGTCATGGGCTTCCACATCATAAAGGTAGATGTCGGAGTCGGTGCTGATGCTGTATTCGAGACCCGTCTTAGTTCGGCAGGTGAAAGCAATGAACTTCGAATCGGGACTCCAAGCCAACTGCTCAATGCCACCGAAGGGTTCCATTGGGCATTCGTAGGGTTCACCCTCCAGAATGTCAAATTCCTCGCCACTGGCAAGGTCGAGTACGAAGGGGTGGGGGATACTTTCCACATAATGATCCCAATGGCGATACATTAAGTCAGTAATCACGCGGCCCGTGCTCTTGGGCAGGTCGGCAGGACGTTCCTGAATGATTTCGTGATAAGGCACGCTTTTGATGAGAATGACTTTTTTGCCATCAGGCGAGAAAAGGAAACCATCCACAGAACCATCTGTCTGGGTTATCTGTTTGCGATTCTTGCCGTCAGCATCCATTGTCCACACCTCTCCTTCAGTTAGGAAGGCCAACCGTCCATTGTCCAACCATGCTGGGTCACTCTCGCTTTTTGCTGCTGTGGTCAGCATTCTATTTTCGCTTCCATCTGCATTCATCATCCAGAGGACGGTGTGGCTTCGGTTCTCCTCTACGCTGTAGTACGTCATCTGATAGGCTATATGAGTACCGTCAGGCGATGCAGCATAACTGCCAATGCGTCCCATGGCCCATAGAGCTTCAGGAGTCATGGTGTCGCTTTGGAGGGTGATATCGTTACGTCCGATAAAACCTTCGGTCTTATTTGTCTGTTCACATGAGGTTGCCAATGTCAATGTAGCCATAATCGATGTGGCACATAGAATCTTAGAATTTATTTTCATAGTCGTTTATTTTTTACGGCGTTGTTCTTCCTGCATTTTCTGAAGTGCTTCCAATCGGGCAGCCATGCCAGAGGCCTTCTTGGGATCATTCTTGTGCTGTTGCTTGTAAGCTTCCAACTTGGCAAGCAACTTGTTATCATCAGTGGTTTTACGAAGATACCACATAATCAGAATACTTGTGAGACCCGAGAGGAAGTAATAGTAGCAAAGGCCACTTGAGTAGTTGTTGAACATAAAAAAGAATACGACAGGCATAATATACATCATGTACTGCATCATCTTCATCTGCTGAGCTTGCTCGCCAGTCATTTGATTTTGTTGCTGGCGCATACTTATCCATGTGTTGATTATGTTAGTGACACAGAATAAAAGGCAGAATATGCTCAAATGGTCACCAATAAGCCATAAATCTTTACCCCAATTGATAACATCATCATATGCACTCAAGTCATCAGCCCAGAGGAAACTCTGTCCACGCAACTCAATGGCATTGGGCACAAAGTTGAAGAGGGCAATCCAGATGGGAGTTTGAATGAGCATCGGCAAGCAACCGCCCATAGGGCTAACTCCATACTGGCTGTAAATCTGCATCGTTTCTTGCTGTTTTTTCATGGCATCCTCTTGTTTGGGATATTTTACAGATAGAGCATCTATCTGAGGTTTAAGGACACGCATTTTGGCACTGCTAAGAAAACTTTTCTTTGTGGGATGATATACCAGAATCTTCACGATGAGAGTGAGCAAGAGTAACACTACACCCATGGTGAGTCCGAATCCTTTGAGCCAGTCGAATAGAGGCATGATAAACCATCGGTTAATCCATCTGAAGAGCGGCCAGCCAAGAAAAACGAGTTCCTCCAAATCCAAATTTTTATCAGTCATACTGAGATTGTCGTGAGCCTGCAAGGTATGATAATGATTGGGACCTATATAGAACTGCAACGCAGTAGCCTGACTACCTGTTGGATCAAAAGGAGTTTCCATTTGAGCTTCATAAGTCTTCAGATATCCAGTTTTCTTTTCAGATTCTTGTGTACTTGCCAAATGACAATTTGTAAAATTCTGTGGAGCAATTAGTACTGCGCTAAAGAATTGGTTCTTGAAAGCAATCCAATCCAGAGGTTGATCGAGTTCTTCTGTGTCATTGGTGGTCTCCTTCAGTTTATCGGTTCCTTTATCTGTTTTTTTGTAGGTAAGGGAACTGTAACGGTTTTCGAAATCATAGCCCTTTTCTTGTTGTAGAATGTGATCTGTCCATGAAATGCCAAGTCTCTTCATGTTGGGAGAGAAGAATCCGGAAAGTCCCTCAGCTTTTATACTTATATCTATCATATATGACTCAGGGTGCAGAGTATATCCAATCTCCAGTTTTTTGCCTTCTTGGGATAATGTCATAATGACGGTGCTATCGGTTTGATTCTCTGGGATAAAAGTAAAATCGTCAAAGATGATATTATCCTGTTTGCCTTCCAACATAAATGTCATATGGGCATCATCAGGATTCAGAATCATTACATCTCCTTCAATCTGTCTGCTCTTGTAACCTGTGATTTGGGCACTCTGAATGGTTCCTCCCTGAGTGGAGAGAGTGACCTTCACTTTATTGTTTTGCAAAACAACATCTTGTCCCTTCCCATTTCTTTGCGCAAAGAATAGAGATGAACTGTCTGAAGCTTGCTCAATCTTTTCTGCTTCAATCTGTTTCTCTTTCTCTTGATTTTCCAACTCTGCTTTTCTTTTCTCAAGGGCAGCGATACTGTCCTGCTTTGCCATCTGTTGCAATTCCTCCTGAGAAGGACGGCTATACCAACTGAATCCTATGATTACCAGGATAATAAGTAGAAAGCCTGTTACTGTATTTTTGTCCATATTCGTTTATTTGTTTTCAATTTGTGAGTTACGAATGTATGTTCTATTTTTGTTGGGATAATGAGGTTAAAAACATTTAATTCCTATATCAATCTGCAAAAATACAAAAAAACTTCAAAGACTATGTCTTTTTTGCCCTGAAAATGCCTATCTTTGCTGAAAATTAGATAATATGAAGTTACGACATATCTTACTCTTTGCTTTCATTTCGTGGATGTCGATGTCTATGATGTCGCAGAATAAAGCGAGAATAGTGCAAAGCGATATCGCACCTGTTGACACCTCTACCTTATTGAAAAGATATTGTCGTGTATTGGATTCTTTGGCTGTATTGCGTGATTCTCTTGATGCCCTGAATGTGAATTCTGCACCTGATGCTTATTTTTTCCGCCTAATGGTTCCTGGAACTTTCTATACTTCATCCATTCACCAGTTCTTTGCTCTCGAAGATACGGCGCGTTTGAACAATCATGCCAAACTAAGTCGTGCTATAAATCATTCATTGGCTCGCCTTTATATAGCCAATCCGTGGTTAGTGACTCAGACCGAAGGACAAGTTAGAGGTCAAGGTGTCATTCGTGAGGATATTACTACGTCAACCATTCAGACAGATAATAATCTTTCGGAAAAGGTGGCAGAACCAAATTTGAGTGCTGATGTGGATGAAACAGTTACAGTGATTACACGCCGACCTAATTTTTTCAGGTTTTCTGGAAGTACTTCTATGCAGTTCACTCAGAACTATGCAACTGAACATTGGTTTCAAGGCGTTGATAACCATGTATCTGGAGCGAGTGTTTTGGCATTGAACCTCAATTATAACAACCAAAAGAAAATAACTTGGAACAATAGCTTGGATGCACGGTTAGGTTTTCGTACCAACAAGAATGATAAACGTCGCATGTTCCAACCCAACAATAATTCGATTACGTATACGACCAACGTGGGTTATTCCATTGTGAAGACACTGGGATATACAATGCAGTTGCGTATGTCCACTGCTATCGTGCCAGCCTATGCAGCAAATACAATGAATGTAACTACGGATATTCTTTCTCCTTTGGATGTAACAATCGGACCAGGTATAGGCTATTCCTTCAATTGGGGGAAGAAGAAAAGATACAGTGGCTCTGTCAACCTGTCTCCTTTGGCATATCAACTACGTTATGTTCAACGTGAAAGTCTTGTTCAAAGGTATGGCGTGCGTCCAGGCCATCACTCTTATCACAAATTTGGTCCTACTGCTACTTTGCAGACAACATGGAGGATTTGTAATCAGGTGACTTGGACTAGCAAAATATTTTGGGCCAGCAACTTACATTATACCAATATCCAGTGGGAAAACACCTTTGCCTTTGCTGTCAATAAATACATGAGTGCCAATTTGTATGTTTTTCCCAAGTTTGATGATATTAATCAAAACTACAAGAATGAACATGGAAATTATTTGATGATGAAGGAGTCTTTGAGCATAAGTCTAAACTATTCATTCTAAATCTATTCATAATGCAAATTAAAACAGCAGAATTTGTCATCAGTAATACTTGCGTGGACCAATGCCCTCAGTCCACTTTCCCCGAGTATGCATTCATAGGGAGGAGTAATGTGGGTAAATCCAGTCTGATAAACATGTTGACAGGTTATTCCAAATTGGCAAAAACCAGTTCTCTCCCAGGGAAGACCTTGCTCATCAATCACTTCCTGATCAACAAGCAGTGGTATCTGGTAGATCTTCCTGGCTATGGATATGCTCGTAGAAGTAAAAAGGAAGCCGAAAAATTAAAGAAAATGATTACGAGTTACATTCTTCTGCGTGAACAGATGACGAATCTTTTTTTGCTTGTTGATTCTCGTCACAAACCTCAGAAGATTGATTTGGAGTTCATACAATTCTTGGGGGAGAATGAGGTTCCTTTCAGTATCGTCTTCACAAAAGCAGATAAACTCTCTCGCAGTTCATTGAACCTCAATGTTAAAGGATATTTGCAGGTGCTTGAGGAGCAATGGGAAGTTCTCCCTCCTCATTTTATCACAAGTGCGGAGACTAAATTAGGTAGAGAGGGTATTTTGGATTACATCGAGAAGATTAATAAAACTTTATAAAACGAATAAGGGAACGCTTCCCAGCGTTCCCTCTTCAATTTCTTTTAGGTATTAGTTTTTTGTTTAAGGTAAAAAGATTGTTTTCAGGATAACGAGGGCAAATTTAATACGTTTTATGACATGAAGCAAACATTTTGCTATGTTATATAACATCTTTTGTTTTTTTGCCCTTTTTATCTAAGTTTTTTTAAGCGTTTGTATGGAAATTTGCTATTTCACCAATAGGTTTTTGTAGGATTCTTCCCATTTTCATTCCTTCCAATTGAATTGATTTCGCCAATTCTTCTTCGTAAATATATGCAATACTCCCCACAAAGTTTATTGGTAAATCTGGCCGACCATAGTGGGCGACGTTTCGAGATAGGAAACTGCGGAAAGCTGTAACCAACAGATTGTGGATTCCAGCATCGTCTCTATGTTTCTCAATGAATGGAACAAGTGAGGCAAGAAATTTGTTTGGCTGGGGTTTCCTATATACCTTATCTATAATAAGAGCAGGAGAGAGTCCAAATTCGTTCAGGAATTCTTTGCATATTTCGTCTCCTAACATTCCTTTCAAGATATCGCCCACTAATGTTTTTCCTAATACAGCCCCACTTCCTTCGTCTCCCAGAATAAATCCGAGGGGAGAAACGTTACTCACGATCTTCTCTCCATCGTAAAGGCAACTGTTGGATCCTGTTCCTAAGATACATGCAATCCCTTCCTGGTGACCACACAATGCTCGAGCAGCTCCAAGTAAGTCACTATCAACAGTTATTCCTGCTTGCGGGAATACTTGCTGAAGGCTTTCTTCTACAATCTTGCTGAAGGGGAGAATGCAACCTGCTCCATAGAAATGTATTTCTCTTACGTTTAAAAAAGGAGGAATTTGGGGGTAAAATTCATTCTTCAGAATACTAAGAATGGCATCTTGGGAATCACGTACAGGATTAATACCTGCACAATGAATCTCCAAAATGCCATTTTCTGCGGATCCTAAGATCCAATCTGTTTTGGTAGAACCGCTGTCTGCAACCAGTACGCAGTCCATACTTCATACTTGTTTTTACTCAGCAGGAGCAGCTTCAGTGGCAGGCGCATCCTGCGCATCAGTAGCAGGTACAGTCTCAGTTGCTGAAGGCTGAGTCATGCCAGGCAGGTTGTTGGGATTGGTTGCTCTTTGTTCAGTAGCCTGTTGCATGATGACAGAGCCGTTGCTGCCTACCTTGGGCAAGAATGCTACGCTAATAACGCTCAGGAAAACCATGGCGATAGCGAGTCCCCAGGTAAACTTTTCAATGAAGTTTGTTGTTTTAGGTGCTCCCAATATCTGATTGTTGTTTGAATAGTCTGCTGCTAAACCACCGCCTTTTGACTCTTGGATAAGTACAATTAGACACATCAAAACAGATACTAGAACTACCAGAATTACGATTGTAGGGTACATTTTTATAGTTTTATTTGTTCTTGTTATTAATGATAATTTTCTCCATAAATCGGATTTGGTCTGCAAAGTAACGATTTTTTTTTGGATATTTCAAGGATAATCGCTTAATAATTTCAATTGCTTGCTCAAATTTGCCTTGTTTTATATAGATTTGGGCTAAAGTCTCGGTGAAAATTTCATTATCTGAATTATTTTCTTCCATTACTTTAGGTTTTTGCAAAGGCTCCTTGGATTCATCTTTGAGCACGATTCTTCCATTTTCGTTGTTTAGAAAATCATCAATCAGATTTCCTCCGTTCATGGTCGAATCTTTCTGGGGCTTCTGCTGCTTAGTTTGCATTAAATATCCCAAATAATCCACTGTAGGTTCGATGGGATGAATTCTCTTGCTTGGTTTCTCTTCAGGTAGGCTTCCGAGAAAATCATCAATAAGGTTTTTGGTTCTGTCTTGTGTCTCGTTTTCACGCTTCATGGCTGCTATAGACCTTGGGGCATCCTTCTGAGGTTGATATTTCTTTTCTTCAAAAAGGTAAAAGAGAGATTCTCTGTTTGGAATCAAGATGGCTGTTTGTCTCAGTTCTGAGTCGAAGGAAGGATCATGCAGTTGATAGAGAGATCTGAGCAGCAGAATGCGTGCTGCGTGAAAGTATGGATACTTTATTACAAGTTCTTGCAATTGTGCTATGGCCTGAAGGTCCAGATATTCGGGTCTGCGGATGTAGTCTATCAGGTGTCTCTGCATAATCTGTTTTTTTATCCTTTACCAGTTTGCTACAGTGGCATTAAAGATTTGGTCTGTAATGTCTTTCGTCATCTGGGTAACCAATTCCTCTTGCACACTTGTCAACTGTTGGGTAGCATCGTATTCTGTGGTTGCCGTGAACTGCCTTTCGAAATCTTCTGTATGATTCTTGTTGTTCACGAAACGTACGTTTACCGTCATTTTTAATTGAACTTGGCTACTATAACCACTGCTGGAGATGCTTTTGTTAAATTGGTCGAAACCTGTAATTTCTCCAGCCAGTTGTAGATCTCCATTTCTTTTTACTTGTTTCAGTTTGGTTTGTGAAGCAAAAATATCAGTCAATTTGTTTTGAAAAATACTTTGCATGGGAGCCCATACGTATGCACTTCGAATAGGGAAATTGTCAATTTGGATTGTTTTTGTCTTCTCGTAGTCAATGCTGGCTCCATTGAATTTATAACTAATAGAGCATGCTGTCATTAAAATGCAGTAACAAAATATCAATCCCTCAAGGAGACTTTTATGTTTAGTCTTCAATCCCATAATCTTTGATTTTCCTGTATAAAGTGCGCTCGCTGATTCCTAGTTCTTTAGCTGCAAGTTTTCGGCGGTATCGATTGCGTTCGAGAGCTTTGATAATATTGCGTTTTTCCATATCGAATATATTCAAGTTCTCGTCTTCCACTTCTTCTGCCTCTTCTGCCGTGATTTCCTCAGCCATAGGAACGTGCGTGTGTTTGGGAGTATCTTGAGGGATAACAACGTGATATTCCTGGGCGGATTCTATCTGTGATTGGTCTGCCATGGAATGCGAGATGGGTTGAATGGTGGTAACTGTCTTGGGTAATTCTATCTTTACAGCATTTAATCGTGCTTTCAACTCGTCCACTTCTTTTCGTAGTTCTACCACGGACTGAAAGAAGAACTGTAAGTTACTTTCAAAATTGGCTCCTCGATGGAATTCTGGTCCACTTATGCGACTGATACTAGTAGTCTCGTCCAGATTGGGTACTACACCATATTTTTCTAGATCAGCAGGTGTTATAGAACGGTCTTGGCAGAGAATGCTCATCTGTTCTACAATATTTTTCAGTTGGCGAATGTTGCCTGGCCATTTGTAGCTTTTTACGACCTCTTCCCCCTCTGATGTCAATCGTATAGGTTCCATCATGTGATACTCAGCAGCAGTATCCAATGCAAATTTTTTGAAAATCAGGACGGTGTCTCCACCTCGGTCTCTTAGAGGAGGCATCTTGATGTTGATGGTGCATAAACGATAATAAAGGTCTTCGCGGAAACGCCCTTCCCTGATGGCTATGGGGATGTCTACATTGGTGGCAGCTACGATTCTAACATCCGTCTTTCTTGGCTCATTGCTCCCCACTCGGATGTATTCTCCTGATTCCAACACACGCAGCAGACGTGCTTGGGTACTCAAGGGAAGTTCTCCGACTTCATCCAGAAAGAGGGTACCACCATTTGCTGCCCCAAAATAACCTTCGCGTTCTCCAATAGCACCTGTATAAGCACCTTTTTCGTGTCCAAACAGTTCACTATCGATGGTTCCCTCGGGGATGGATCCACAGTTGATGGCTAGATATCTTTTGCTCCTTCTTTGGCTATTATCATGAATGATACGGGGAATGGATTCCTTGCCCACACCACTCTCACCTTGGATGAGGACGGAGAGATTGGTGCCTGCAACCTGTAGGGCGGTACTTAGGGCTGTGTTCAGTCCTTCATCGCGACCAACGATGCCATATCTGTTTTTTATCTCTTGTAAATCAAACTTCTTCATTATTCCTTTACAAAGATAATAAATAATTTGTTCTCTTTGTTCTTTTACTCGACGTTATTGTTGATTTTCTTTGTATCTTCCCGTTTGTCTTGATAGAGTTTGGGTAAAGGATTCTCGTGAGCCTTGTCATAGAATACACGGTTTTTACAGATATCTATAGCGGAGAAAATAGCGTGGTTAAGTGAGAGGATTTCCGCCACTCCCTTACCTGCGATGCTGTATTGCACATTCTGGCAAGGACTCGTACACACATAGGAAAGGTTGGCGACAAAGATGACACCTTCATCCTTGGACACGACCTTGAAAGGAGTCTTCCCTTGTTCGTCATACATTGCTAAGACAGCATCATAATGCCGATAGTTTGTTTCTCCAAAGAATTCATCTGCGTTGAAGGGGCCGTATGCAATTATTTGTTCTTCATTTGCCTCATCTATAGCAGGCTTGATGTCGTTCTCTTCTTCTTTATCAGGTTGAGGATTCAAAGCCAACACGGCAATACGTGGTTGAGTGAATCTGAAATCACGTTTCAAACTGATATTCAATTGTCGGATTTTCTCCAGTACTAACTCCTTGGTAATGTTGCTGGCCACCTCGCTGATAGGTAGGTTGGTGGTTGCCAAACCAATGCGGAGGTCTTCGTTTACTAAAATAATGAGAGGTTCCCCCTCTTGTCCCATCTTGGGCACGATGTATTCTATTTGACTATTGGTGCCTAACGATTTCTTCGAATTGATGGGATTTACCACCAAAGCATCGATTTTCCCTTTTGCCAAATCTTTGATTCCTGCATCAAGACTCTTTTTTGCAGAAAGGATGCTTTCAGGAGTCTCTTGCCCCCAATCTATTTTTACTTCCTCGCTGACGCATTCCACCAGATTAAGTTTATCATGCATCGATTCGTCCGCGCTTTTGATGGTTCTGTAGTTGGTCGTCAGTTCCATCGCTTTCCTATGATAGGATGCCATCTTTGAACTTCCATACACGATCGGTGAACAGAGTTCCATCATGGTAGGATCCTCAAAGGCTTTCAGGATCACTTCATAGCCCACGCCATTGGGGTCGCCGTGTGTGATTCCTATTTTTAATAAATCCATTCGTATATTCTGTTTTTTTTGTAAGTTCCTAATGTGTTCTTATCTGTCTTTTATCGTTTGCGAGGGGTAGGGTTTACTTCTTCATCGATAGTAGGTGTGATTACAACAGACCCTTTGTCCTGTTCCTCAGGTAACATTAAGGTGTAGAGAGAACCTTCCAGTCGACGCATCAGACCTCGTTTCATTTTCTCAGGCGCATAAACGAATCCCTCCACGACAATGACCTTGTTTGCTTCTGTGTCCACACGGCTATGACTTACGAATGGACCACCCATGCAGTCGTCTTTCATTATCCATAGTCCTCGAGTTTCCATAGCATACATTCCATGAACCACAATGGGCTTGATTATGGTGCACAAGGTGTCAGTTTGCATGTACATGCCAGGTTTCTCGCCAGGCAGGTTCTTTTCCATCACACTATCGCGTTTGTGAAGCATGTATTCCTTGTTGAATGTCTCAGGGCCCTCGTAGGGATAGCTGTACATGCAGATGTTTTCCATACCAGTAGCCGTATTGTTGCTCGTCCACAGGAAATTCTCACCTTTTTTGTAACTGGCGATTTCCTTGGGTGCATGCATCTTGCAATTAAAGATTTCCCATGCCAAGTCGTATGTGCATTTCGAGTATTCCTTTTCCAACTCTTTCACCAGACGGTTCATCTCCATCTTGGTCAGGAAATCAACAATCTCCTGGCTATGAGTCTTGCAGAATGTTTGGAAATCTTTCTCCGAAGGACTATTAATGGTCAATACGATTTGATCCATAGCGTACTTGTCGCGCATGAATTTCATTCGTGTCTGAGTGAACTGCTGGCCATCGATGTTTACTTGAATTATATTTCTGAAGATATTCAGATTTGCACTGAAATGTTTAGGCTCAACCTGAGAGATGTGGAATGAGCGTTCGCTTTGGGGCAATCCTGGTACATCAGTATCTAACACGTCGAAAAGAGCCCTTCCTGTGGGTGCTTCCCAAGTTTCTGTGTCCATCACCACAAGTACCTCATAAGGTCTACCGCTGGCTCTGGGGAATAGCATTCCTTTTCTACAACCAGATAGAATTATCGTTGCGAGAATGATTAGAAAAAATAATGCCTTTTTCATACCAAAACTGTATTTTGTTTCTTCTTGTTCTCTGCAGTATTGAGCATACCACAGGCTGCATAAATGTCCTCTCCACGGCTGGCTCGAATGGTGGTTGTTATTCCATGATGGGTCAGATAATCACGTAGCCAAACCATTTTCTTTTCAGAAGTTCCCTTAAAGGGAGTATCAGGAATTTGATGGAAGTGAATCAAGTTCACCCTGCATTCCAAGGGAGCAAGCAGCCTCACCATTTCCTTGGCGTGAGCTTGCGTATCATTCATTCCTTCAAACACGATGTATTCAAAACTTAGTCTCCGTTGGTGTGACCAATCCTTTTCTTTCAACAAAGGTAGGAATTCAGTCAAACTGTAGCTTTTCTCAGCAGGTATCATTTCCCTTCGTTGCTCAGGGAAGGGACTGTGTAGACTGATGGCGAGGTGACAATTGCTTTCTTCCAGGAAGCGGGACAACGTCTTCCTAACGCCTACTGTTGAAATCGTTATTCTCTTGGGACTCCATGCCCACCCATAATCTGCCATCAGCAGTTGGGTTGCTCTCAATACTGCATCCAGATTGTCTAAAGGTTCCCCTTGTCCCATGAAAACCACATTCGTCAGTCGTTCTCTTTCTGGGAGTGAATAGATTTGATTTAGGATATCAGTAGCAGTCAGGTTCCCATGGAATCCCTGCCTGCCAGTCATGCAGAAGCGACATCCCATGCGGCATCCCACCTGACTGCTTACGCAGAGAGTTCCCCTGTCGCTGTCAGGGATGAAAACAGATTCCACCCGTTGTCCATCAAGGGTGGGGAACAGGTACTTCACGGTACCATCCACGCTGCGAACTGCTTCTGCGTTCGGCATTTTTCCCAGAAAGAATCTTTCTTGCAGCTTGTCCAGATTCTTCTTTGAGATATTGGTCATTTCCTCTATGCTTTCCACCCCGTGCCTGTATATCCAGTCAGCCAGTTGGGAACCAATGAAGGCAGGCATGCCAATCTCTTTGACTGCCATCCTCAATTCATCCATTGTCATACCCAACAGAGGGGTCTTCTCTCTTTCCAGCATAGAATATAATTCCTTTAAAATACAAAGATACATCTTTTAATGGGATTTCTTTCTCTATTCATAAGGTAGTTCAATCCGATTTAAGGTTTATTCACATTCTTTGTGTTCTTTATCTCCAAGAGTTGCATTATCTTTGTAGCACATTATTAATTAAAACTATTTCTTATGCGAATAAAAAACATCTTATCAGCCACCGCTTTGATTCTCTGCATGAATGCTGTCGCCGTGGCTCAAAGCCTTAGTCCGACTACCAAGTGGCATTGGGACAAGGGAACCATCGTTCTGGATTCTCCTGCGCGTCCTGCTGGGCAGCAGAGTGTGTTGGGACTCACAGCTCCCAAATTGGCCACAGTACGTGTTGGCTTCGTGGGCTTGGGAATGCGTGGTCCTGGTGCAGTCAACCGCTTTGCCCACATTCCTGGCGTGCAGGTGATCGCCCTGTGTGATTACGAGGAGGAACGTGCTGAGGCTTGTCAAAAATATTTGCGTGATCAGGGACTTGCCCCAGCAGCCATTTATAGTGGTCCAACTGGCTACGTGGAGCTGTGCAAGCGTTCCGATATCGATTTGGTGTATGTGGCCACCGATTGGGACCATCATTTCCCTGTTGCAAAGTGTGCCCTCGAGAATGGCAAGCATACAGCCATCGAGGTTCCTTCTGCCATGAATCTGGAGCAATGCTGGGAGCTCATCGACCTCTCTGAGAAGACTCGCAAGCATTGCATGATTCTCGAGAACTGCTGCTATGATTATTACGAGATGAATGCCCTGAATATGGCTCAGCATGGAGTCTTTGGCGAGATCATTCGAGCTGAGGGAGCCTATATCCACAACCTGTCGGATTTCTGGGAAGCATATTGGAAGAATCCTGATGGAACTGATCCTGAGCAGTTAGGTTGGCGCATGAAGTACAATGCTGAAAATCGTGGCGACGTGTATGCGACTCATGGATTGGGTCCTGTCGCCCAATGCATGAACATCCATCGAGGCGATCGATTCACCACTCTCGTCGCGATGGATACCAAGAGCTTCATAGGTGCCGATTACATGAAGAAAAAGACAGGCAAAGAGTACAAAAATTTTCGCAACGGAGACCAGACGACAACCCTCATGCGTACTGCCCAGGGAAAGGTGGTCGAGATACAGCACAATGTGATGACTCCCCAGCCTTACAACCGCTTGTTCAAGCTTACAGGTACGAAGGGATATGCAACCAAGTATCCTGACCCCCGCATTGCTCTCGACAAGGCTCAGCTTTCGGCCAGCGGAGTGAAACCCCAGTTGGACAATCTGACGACTCATTCCTTCCTGCCTCAGACGGAGTATGATGCATTGGTCAAAAAGTATTATCATCCCATTCTCGCTAAATACGGCGAATTGGGCCGTGAGATGGGTCATGGAGGTATGGACTTCATCATGGACAGCCGATTGGTTTACTGCCTCCAGAACGGCCTGCCCCTCGACATGGATGTTTACGATTTGGCAGAATGGTGCTCGCTTGCCGAGTTGGGTGCCCTCAGTATGGACAACAATTGCGCAAGCGTTGCCTTCCCTGACTTCACTCGTGGCTATTGGGACAAGCAGCAGGGCTATCGCCACGCTTATGCAGATCCCGCTGAAGAGGCTGAGGCTGAGGCAGCAGCCAAGGCAAGCACGGCTGCCCAGAAGGAAGCTGTAATCAAGAAGAAGCTTTGGGAAAAATATGATAAGGAGAAGGCTAAGGCAGCCAAGAAGAAAGCAAAAAAGTAAGTGGCTGAATCGTGTGAGACAGACAGGTTTCACCCTTACGGCTCACTCCATAAAAGCAAGAAAGGCCATTCCTCAGAGTGGCCTTTCTTCTTTTTCTATGCAATCCCAAGGGAGGGGTCAAAAGAGCACTTCAAAAAAACAACGTGTTAACTTTGCCGACTCAACGTGTTGTCTTTCGCATTTCAACGTGTTGACTTTGCCGACTCAACGTGTTGTCTTTTTCCTTTCAACGAGTTAGCAGATTCTTCGCCACTTTATAGAGCTCCAAAGCAACATTTGGGGTGTGGGAAGTTGACAGCTCGATGCGTGGGCGATGATAGTCTTCGTTGTAGGCTCTCTTGTGGTTGTTCATGCCGTAGAAGCAGACGAAGGATGCAACCACAAGGGCTAAGAGCCAGCTGATGGCGTATGAAACGATTTGAGCGCTGGAGAGCGGCTTTTCCTCGTTACGTAAAGCGCGCACAATGAAATAGATAGGCACGTAGATAGCGTATATGGCGAATACCAAACCTACAAGGATGAGCCATTCGTGGCCAGCATAGTAACCAGCTATGTTGGAAAAGTAATCGCTGACGGGTATAAAGCCGAATATTTCAGGAATGTTGCCTATCAGCCCTAAGCCGAACGCTATGACTGCCACAAGGAGAATGATAAAGCCAAACAGGACTACACTTAGGGGCAGCAGCAGGAATGCGAGAATGCATCCGAAGATGATGCGTAGGCAACCGCTGTGTGAGGTGGTGTTAGGTGTGTAGTTACCTTTCTCTTGCTGCTCGCTTTCGCTGATCACCTGGGCGTTGAGGGTGTCAGGATTGACTTTCTCCCCCTTCATACGCAAACGGTCTTCGGGGGTTTGGGCTAAAGGGATCACAATCCACAGAACCAGATAAATGGGGAGCATGAGGAGACGGGAGAAAAGAGCCAGCAGGATGAATGCCAGGCGGATCCAGATGGGATCGCAGATGCCGAAATAGTTGGATAAACCAGAGCAGACACCTCCCAAGAGCTTGTCGTTGGGGTTGCGGTAGAGGTGGCGGCCTGTGAAGTGATTGTTCACTTTCTGGAAAGCTTTGTTGGCGCCCTGACCGGCCTTGTTGGCAAAGCTTTGGAAAGATTCTCCAGCCGAACGCGACGTGTTGCCTGCCTGCTCTCTCTCGTTGTTCTGCTCATCGTAAGCATAGGACTGGTCTGACTGAGCTCGTTGCTCGCTTCCCTCGCGAGAATCGATTTCTGAAGGATTACCTATTTTGCCGATAATCTCCTTGATGATATCTATGTTGATGGCTTCGATGCCTTGCTCCTTGTATTCCCACAGAAGTTCAGCCACGCGGTGTTCTATGTCGTCAGCTATCTCGTCGCCATTCAGTTGCCTACCAAAGTAGTTCTTCATGCTCTGCAGATAGTTGTCGAGCAACTGGTATGCATCCTCATCGATGTTATAGAGGGTACCGAAAAGGTTGATAGTGATGTTCTTCTTCATTGTATTTCTAATCTTTTGGTTTGAAGGATTGTAACTGTGTTTGCTATCTCGTTCCAACTGTTGTCCAGTTGTCTCAGAGCTTCCTCACCATCAGTTGTGAGGGCGTAGTACTTGCGTGGAGGGCCCTGTGTGCTCTCTTGCCATTCGTATTTTAGAAGGTTGTCGTTCTTGAGGCGAGTGAGTAGGGGATAGAGGGTTCCCTCGACGACTATCATCTCCGCAGCCTTCAGCTTGGATATGATATCATTAGCATAGCATGCCCGCTTGTTGAGAAGCAACAGGATGCAATATTCGAGCATGCCCTTTCTCATTTGTGATTTGGTGTTGTCTACATTCATAGCTTTCTCGTTTTATCGATTTGCTGGTGCAAATGTATGCAAAACTTAGGTACTTTGTATCACATAGTACTATAATTTAACTGAATTTAACTAAATCGAGGCAAATAGTGGAGTTGAGAGCAAGAAAACGACAGAAAAATCATCTATTTCGGTTGGAAGGATGGAAAAGTCAAAAAAAGTTTGTAAATTTGAGGCAAAAATAGACGCAACATGAGATTTGAGACGGTGATTTGGGATCTGGATGGCACTTTGCTCGATACGTTGCAAGACCTGTCTGAGGCTGTGAATCATGCACTTAGGGCATGTGGAATGGCAGAGCGGCGGATTGATGAAGTGCGTCAATTCGTGGGGAATGGAATACGCATGTTGATGCGTCGAGCCGTCCTTGGTGGTGAGGAGAATCCCCGTTTCGAAGACTGCTTCACCCAGTTCAGGACTTATTACGTGCAACATTCCCAGGACTACACCCGTCTCTATCCAGGCATTCAGGAGACCCTCGCGACACTTCACCAGATGGGCATCCGCATGGCTGTGGTGAGCAATAAACTGCAAACAGGAGTGGATACTCTCTATCAAGCTTGGTTTCGGAACACGATAGAGGTTGCCATCGGTGAACGTCCAGATTTGAGGCGCAAGCCGGCTCCAGACATGGTGCATCAGGCGCTGAAGGAGTTGGGCGTGAGTGCCGAGGGGGCTGTCTATGTGGGCGATTCTGATGTGGATATCCAGACGGCTCGCAACTCAGGCTTACCCTGTATCAGCGTACTCTGGGGGTTCCGCGACAGAGAAACTTTGGAGAAGGCAGGAGCGACGTGTTACGTTGAGCAACCCAATGAAATCATTAATATAATACAAGGTATATGAAGAAGGCGGTTCTTTTTTCAACTGCGATAGCTTTAAGTTTGGGAGTTGAAGCCCAAATAGTGAGTGCAGTTCCTGATAGCGTGGAATTGCGCAGACACTTTGGCGTGTGGGACAAGGAGATGTTTGAGAGTCCCACGAAGAGTTACTACCCAGAGACGTGGTTTCATTTTCTCAATGGGAGTGTGGGCAGCAAAGGCATCACGGCCGATTTAGAGGCGATAGCCAAGGCAGGATTTGCTGGGGTTCAGTTCTTTCATGGTCAGCAAGGCAACCCTGCCGATTGGCCAGGTACGGAGGAACACATCGAGTGCCTGAGCCCCAAATGGGAAGCCTTGGTGAAGCAAACGGCAGAGGAGGCCCGTCGTCTGGGCTTGAGGTTCACCATGCAGACTTGCCCAGGATGGGCCATGAGCGGAGGACCCTGGATTAAGCCTGAACAGGCGATGCGACACTTGAGTTATACGCGCACAGACGTAGAGGGAGGCCAACAGGTCAAAGTTAAACTTCCCATCAAGGACACTCGTGACTGGCGCGACTACAAGGATTTGATGGTGCTGGCTTTTCCCACTCCTGAAGGCGACACAGGGACTTTCCTGCGTACAGAGAAAGTGACGGCCAGCGAGAGTCAGGAGCAATGGGAACAATGCCTCAACGGTACCCTGAACGGGAGTTTCCAGTTGAACCCCACCACGCAACCGCACGTAATCGACATCACTCTGCCTGAGGAGACGGTGGTGAGGAGTCTCGAATTCAATCCCATCGATAATTTCAATCACGACTTCGGCGTGGATCCTGGCATTCATGTAAAGATGGAGGCTCTGACGACTGGTGGAGGGAAGACTGTAATGGAGACTGACATGCCCATGAGCAACTGGCAGGACAGCGAATCAACGATGACCTTTGCGCTGGATGAATGCAAGGCTCGGCGCTTCCGTGTGGAGATAACGAATAAGCATAACATGAGGGTTTCCTCGATGAAACTTTATTCGGCTGCCCGCAAGAATAATTGGGAGGGAGAGGCTGGATGGACTTCCCGCAGCATTGTTCGTGAGGGGGAGCATCCACAGCAAAGCACGGCGGCGTTCGTGCGACGTGTTGACATTCGCGACTTAACACGTCAACTCTCTGATGACGACGTGTTGACTTGGGACGCTCCTGCTGGCAAGTGGACTATCCTGAGGATTGGTCATGTGAATACAGGCCAGCGCAACGGCCCTGCTCCAGCAGAAGCGACTGGATGGGAAGTCAATAAGTTCGACCCTGAATACGTGGATTTCCAGTTCAACAGTTACGTTGGCCGCTTGAATGCAGGCTCGCTGAAGGGCCTTGTCCACAATATGCTGATGGACAGCTGGGAATGCAGGTCGCAGACGTGGACGCGTCAGATGCCTGAAGAGTTCAAGAGGGTGAGTGGTTATGAACTGAAGACGTGGATTCCCGCTCTGTTTGGTTATGTTCTTGATGACCACGAGCACACCAGCGAGTTTCTCTGCGATTGGCGCATGACGCAGAATGATCTTTTCGTGAACAATTTCTTCGGACGCATGGCTGGCAACGCTCGTAAGATAGGCCTCACAGCTTCATACGAGACAGCGGCGGGTGATATTTTCCCAGCTGATTGCATGGAGTACTACAAGAATGCTGATGTGCCCATGTGCGAGTTCTGGCAGCCTTTCCATAACTTTTTGGCAAACCATAACTACAAACCCATCTACCCTACGGCCTCTGCTGCTCATCTGTATGGGAAGCCACGCGTGTCGGCAGAGTCCTTCACGAGTTTTGTCCTTACCTGGGACGAGCATCTCTCCATGCTGCGCGAGGTTGCCAACCAGAATCTGGTGGAGGGAGTCTCTCATCTAATATTCCATACTTACACGCATAATCCAGATCCGGACAAATATTGTCCAGGTACGACTTTCGGCGGTGGCATAGGGACTCCTTTCCTGCGAAAGCAGACGTGGTGGAAGCACATGCCAACGTTCACGAAGTATCTTGCTCGCTGTACCTATCTGCTTGAGCGCGGATTGCCTGTGAGTAGTGTTCTGTGGTTCATCGGCGACGAGATTCAGCAGAAGCCTGATCAGTTTGAGGCTTTCCCTGACGGATACCGCTTCGATTATTGCAACACGGACGCTTTGCTGACTCGCATCAATGTGCGCGATGGCAAATGGGTCACCCCAGACGGGATTCAGTATGATGTGTTGTGCCTGAAGAATTGCGAGCGCATGCTTCCCCAGACGGCTGAGCGACTTCTCGCGTTGGTTCGTGCAGGTGGAGTTCTCGTGGGCGATGCACCTCTGTATCCTGCCACGTTGTCTGACAAGGAGGGTCAGCAGCATCGTTTCCGTGCTGCAGTTTCTGCGCTGTGGGGTGGCAGAACGGGTGACGGGAAGGTCATCTCTGGCAAGACGCTTGCGGAGGCTCTTGCGGAACTAGGCGTGGCCCGTGATGTGGTGGCGAATGGTGCCCGATGGCTTCACCGCAGGACGGAGGGGGCTGATTGGTACTATGTATGCCCCAACGAGGAGAAGGATTTTCATGGTGATATCTCTTTCAACTGCACGGGTCGCGTGGAACTGTGGAACCCTATGACTGGAAGAGCGGAACCTGTTGCGACGAAGGAGGAGAATGGGCGTACCACTATCCGACTGGACTTGGAGCGTGGCGAGTGTCTGTTTGTCGTCTTCAACCATGATGGCAGGAAGCAGAAGGTTCACGAGTGGACTTTGCAGGAGGAACGTGTACTTGCCGCGACCTGGCAGTTGAGCTTCCCTGAGGGGTGGGGTATCACGGAACCCATTAAGCTGTCAGATCTGAAGCCCTGGAAGGATCTTGACCTTTCTAAGGAAGGTCGTGCCTTCAGTGGGTCGGCAACGTATGAAACCACTCTTCGGCTCGACAAGAAGAACCGACGACTCCGCTACACGCTTTCGTTGGGTAATGTGGAGGAGATTGCTGTAGTTCGTGTTAACGATCAGGAGATTGCCACCTTGTGGGCTCAGCCTTACAACTGCGACATTACCCATGCGCTTCGGCAGGGCGATAACCACGTCGCCATCGAGGTAACAAGTACATGGCACAACCGATTGGCTTACGATGCGGGTTTACCTGAGTCGGAACGCAAGACGTGGGTCTTGGCTGGCCCTGGTGCCCAGTCACCTCTGCGCGAGAGTGGCCTGTTGGGACCTGTACGTCTTCTGATAGAAAAATAAACCAAGTTTGGAAACCAAGTATATTGGATAAAGAATGAAGAGAATACTGAAAATGATGGTGCTGATGATGGTTGCGGGCTCTTCATCAGCTTTGGCCGATGTCGTCACGTTGTCTTTCACCCGCAGCGGCATGCATGACGTGACTTATAACTATGATTCCAGCACGGGAATCTACAAGTTTACCACATCGGGAAGTGATCCCTATATCTATCTTACGTCGCTTGTTCGCTCACTGAGTGACGATGAGTTCATGCTCAGTTTCGAATACCAGAGTTCGACTGGCATCGATGACCTGCGCATTTATTTTGGAAACAATTATACGGAGTCTCGTGCGCGAAGCTTTGGTGTCCTCGAGGCTACGTCTGAGTGGAAGGAGCAACAGGTGAATCTCTATTCCTCGAAGGTGGATTTCACATGGGGTCAATCTGGTCAGAGCATGCGTTTTGATTTGGGAACCCAAAGTGGTAAGAGTATTTCCATCCGCAATGTCACCATTTCCGCTGGCACCGATGATGATCGTGCAGAATACCTTCGCAAGCAAAACCTCAATCAGCATCTTGGGGAGTACCTAGTTACGAACTATCCTTGCAGCGTGGATAATGTTGAGGTTGCCAGCTCCACAATTTCCATCCAGGGTGCCGTGCCGACTGGTGGCCAATACAAACTGGTGGAGATTTGCCCTTATGGAAACGTTACCGAGGACACGGAATTCGTCTGGTCGGAAGACATCACAGAAGAGAATTTTACCATTCAGGTTTCACGCAACGCTTCTCGAAGCGGTTTCCGCTATGACCGTGTTCTTTCGAAGTGGGCCATCGTGGATGCGAGTGGTGAGACACCTGTCTTGAAGTCCCATGCCCACTATGCCGATGAGGTAAAAGCCAAAGCGTCTCCACGCGCGATGCCACTGAAAGGGAAGAAAGGTTTGGGAGGATTTTTCCTGAGCGGTTTCCAGAGTGACCTGGACGATCTTGGCATACAGAGCGTGACTGTGAATGTGGTCTGCAACCAGCTTATCTGTACAACAGCAGGAGTGTTCAGCAACGCTGAGGAGTACCATTATGGCGGTAAAACCTATTATATAAATAAGAGTAGCATCACCAGTTTCGACAACACGTTCAAAGAATGCTACAAACGAGGGATCGTCACCAGCGCCATCCTGCTTTTTGCTCCTACAGGCCCTGACGCATGGACCACCAAGGCCCTGCGCCACCCTGAATACAATGCTGGATACTACACGATGCCCAACATGACTACCCCCGAGGGAGTCAACACCTATGCTGCTATCATCACCTATCTGGCCAATCGCTACAACACAGCCACCTATGGGCGCATCAATCATTGGATCATGCACAACGAGGTGGACATGGGGGCTGAATGGACCAATATGGGCGACCAACCAGTACGCATCTATCTCGATACCTATATCAAAAGCATGCGTCTGGTTTACAACATTGTCCGCCAGTATGACCAGAATGCCTCCGTGCTGGGTTCCTATACCCATAGTTGGACTCAGAACAGCGATGGGGCAGGGTACAACAGCCGAAACATGCTTGAGACTACCCGCAAGTACTCTGAGCGGGAGGGAGACTTCTGGTGGGGTGTAGCTTATCATCCGTATCCTCAAGACCTGACCAAGCCCTGTTTCTGGAAGGATGATACCAACAGCACTTACAACATGTCGAGCCCTTACTGCACGTTCAAGAACCTGGAGGTCATCAATGCCTGGATTCTCACTCCGGCAAACTTCTATCGTGGCGATACCAAGCGTATCCTTTTCCTGAGCGAGAACGGAACCAATTCCCCTGACTATACCGATACGCAGCTCCAGAACCAGGCAGCAGGTGCATGCTGGGCTTGGAAGAAGGTGAAGAGGCTCACAGGTATCGATGGAATGCAATGGCACAACTGGTTCGACAATCGGCAAGAGTTTGGACTTCGAATCGGACTACGCCGCTTTGGTGACGATGAGACAGATCCTCATGGCCGCAAGCCTGTTTGGTTCGTATGGCAGGCAGCTGACACGGATCAGGAGGAAGAAGTCTTTGCTCCCTATCTGCGCATTATTGGCGTCACTTCCTGGAGTCGCATCTTTCATGGCTCACTCACTCCTGTGGAGGATATTGCCACCGATGAGACTAGCGAGGACCCTGTCAGCATTTATACGCTTGACGGAACTTGTGCAGGAACCTCTCAGGAGTCACTACGCTCTGGCATTTATATCGTTCGTCAAGGTAGCACCAGCCGTAAGATATTGGTTCGCTAATCGTACATTTGAGGAGCGAATCTTGCACATAATATGACTATTTTGTGCATTTTTGTAGTATAAATTTGCACATTTAAATCATTTATGTTACCTTTGCACCCGTTTTAGAACAAGAAATTGGTATTATCTGAATTAATAATAAAATGAAAAAGAGAATTTCTTTAGTGGCTGCCCTTTCCTTTGTGGCAGCATGTGCTTTCGCTGGTGGTCTCTTGACCAACACCAACCAGAACGCAGCTTTCGTGCGCAACTTCGCCCAAGAAGGTAAGATTGACTTGACAAGTATATACGCCAACCCTGCAGGTGGCGCTTTCCTCACTAACGGATGGCACTTGAGCCTCAATACCCAGACAGCTTTCCAAGAGCGTAACATAGAAACCACTTTCCCCCTGTTCCAGTACAACACGGAAAACCCCAACCAGACGCATCTGTTCGAGGGTCAGGCGACGGCTCCGTTGGTTCCCTCCCTTACTGTTTCCTTCAACAAAGACAAGTGGAGCCTTTCTGCTCACCTTGCCATCAGCGGTGGTGGCGGCAAGTGTGAGTTCGACAATGGCATCGGCTCTTTCGAGGCAGCCTATTCAGGGGTAATCTTGCAGAAGATGCAGACACCTGGAGTGTTCTCCGGACTTCTGACACAAGGCCTTATCGCAAATGGATACGATGCAGCTACTGCATCTGCTCTCGCAGCGACAGGTCAGTTCAAAGGCTATTCCATCAACAGTTTCATGAAGGGTCATTCTTACCATTTCGGCCTGCAGCTGGGCGGCACTTACAAGTTTGTCGACAACCTGTCTGGCTACATCGGTGTTCGCACCCTTTATGCGACAGCCAACTATAATGGTGCCGTGAACCCTTCCATCGCTTACAGCCTTACGACTCCTCAGGGTGCGGTTAACAACACACAGCCTCTCAATAACTACGGCATCGAGCTTAATTGCGACCAGACTGGCTTCGGCGCTGCTGTCGTCCTTGGTACAGACTGGAAGATCAACGAGCATTGGAACGTGGCTGCGAAGTATGAAACTCCCACTAAGCTGAACCTCAAGAACAAGAGCGAGATCAACATCGCGAGCGACGAGGTGAAAGCCCAGGCTGCTCCTATCCTTGGACAGTTCGAGGACGGGGCAAAGGTGCGTGAGGACGTACCTGCCCTCCTGGCTCTTGGCGTTCAGTATTCGCCCATCGAGAAGGTACGCATCGATGCTGCCTATCACCAGTTCTTCGACAAGGCCTCCAAGAAGTACGGTGACAAGCAGAAACTCATCGACCACAATACCCACGAGTTCATCTTAGGTGCTGAGTACGACATCTGCAAGCTCATCACCATTTCAGGTTCTTGGGAGATCACACGTTATGGACTCAGCGATGCCTACATGAACGACCTCTCATACAGCCTTTCCAACAATATGGTAGGTGGTGGTGTGCGCATCAATGCTACAGACCGGCTAAGCATCGACCTTGGCTACATGCGTACTTTCTACAACGACCGCGAGGTCACGACTCAGACAGCTGTTGGTCTCAAG
The DNA here is from genome assembly GCA_017617335.1 of Bacteroidaceae bacterium. Lineage (GTDB taxonomy): Bacteria > Bacteroidota > Bacteroidia > Bacteroidales > Bacteroidaceae > Physcousia. Next base: position 78,088 of record JAFZWK010000054.1, read on the forward strand.
ACCGATATCTACAGCCGCAAGAACCACACCTTCGGCATTGGCTTCAACCTAAGCCTCTGATCCCCTTTTTCTTTTCTCCCTTCCGAAGGTATTTCATGTGCATCACCGGCATGACAGCAAAGCAATACCGCGACAGCAGGTTTCAGACAAGTTTAATGGAACATCCGATTTTTAACATTTCAGGCCAAATGTAAGTTACATTTGATGAGAGCAGAGTGGTGCTTGCTTCAAATTTGCCGAATTTTGAGCATCTTCGTGTCAAAATGGCCTCAAATCGATGGTCGAAATTTGGTGGCGCACGAAAAGTGTTGTACCTTTGCAATGTGAAAGGAAGAAGTTGACAACATGTTGGAAATCCGGAGCCGACTGGTTGAAACCTGCCTTCCGACACTTCGCCCAAGCGCGCAGGGCGAATGAGAAATGAGAGAAGAAAGAGAATGTTGAACTAAACCAAAACAAACAACCATGATACGTTAGTGTCCCGTTAAAATTGGGACGAGTTAAATATTAATCAAATAACCCCGGAATAAGGGGATCAGATTGCTCTTTGACATCATTGAAATTAGTCTTATCAAACAGTTCTCCGAGCGATGTTTTGTCCGTGAGTGACATGCTGAGGATTTGCAAGACCTCATAGGTCGAGCGTTTCAAGTTCATGTCATGCTGGACAATGGCCACAAGGCAGTAGGCCGTGATGGCTGCACTGATCTGTATTCTGACAGCGTTCTCAGTAGTTCCCCAGAACTTCTTGATTTTGATGTGCTGCTTGAGCCACTTGAAGAACAGTTCTATCTGCCATCGGTTCTAGCCAAGATGGAAGCACTTGGACCGATGGGCTTCTATAGCCACTATCACGTCGCGCAGACTCTCACGGTTACTGAACTGAC
>JAFZWK010000055.1 GCA_017617335.1 Bacteroidaceae bacterium
AGACCGCCGACCCGCTGAACCCGCAGGTGAAAGCCTGGTGGAAGGCCAAGGCCCAGGAGATCTACACGCTGATACCCGACTTCGGCGGATTTTTGGTGAAAGCCAATTCCGAGGGACAGCCAGGCCCCTTCGACTATCACCGTACCCATGCAGACGGTGCCAATATGCTGGCAGAGGCCGTCAGACCCTACGGAGGCATCATCATGTGGCGCTCGTTCGTCTATGGAGCCGCCCACGCCGGTGAGGACCGAGTGAAACAGGCTGTATCGGAGTTTAAGGACCTCGACGGGAAGTTTGCAGACAACGTGATCCTGCAGTCGAAGAATGGTCCGCTCGACTTCCAGCCCCGCGAGCCCTATGCCCCTATCTTCGACAATATCCGTCAGACGAAGCAGATGGCCGAGTTGCAGATCACACAGGAGTATTTAGGACAGTCGCGCCATCTGGTGTACCTCGCCCCGATGTGGCGGGAGTTCTTCAGCTACGTCGCCCCCGAGAAACTCGTGGGTATTGCCGGTGTGGCAAATATCGGACTCGACCGTAACTGGTGCGGGCACCACTTCTCGCAGGCCAACTGGTACGCCTTCGGGCGACTGGCGTGGGATCCGACGCTGACGAGTGAGGGGATTGCCAAAGAGTGGCTGGATGCCACTTTTGGCAACATGGATGACGGGCAGTTGTTGAGTGTGATGCTGAGGAGCAGGGAGGCTTGTGTGGACTATATGATGCCCATCGGGTTGCACCATATCTTCGCCTTCGACGAGCATTATGGTCCTGAGCCCGACGGATACATCAAGCAGTACCCCATCGAGTGGTGTCCCGTATATTACCACAAGGCCAATAAGGATTCGATCGGCTTCGACCGTACCCACACCGGTTCAAACGCCACTGCCCAATATCCGGAGCCCTACTGTTCGCTCTATGATGACATCAACACCTGTCCGGAACGCTACCTGCTGTGGTTCCACCGTGTGCCCTGGACTTACAGGATGAAGAGTGGGCGCACCGTCCTGGAGGAGATGCGCTACCATTATGACCGCGGTGTGAGTGAAGTGGAAGACTTCATCCGGATCTGGCAGGAGATGAAGCCTTTCGTTGATGAACAGCGATGGAATGAGGTTCAGACCAGGCTTGAGCATCAGCTGGAGAATGCCAGGCGATGGAGGCAGGTTTGTCTTGATTACTTTGGAAGTTTCTCTTCCAAACCTTGATTTATCCAACAACCCCAACCCCTTCTTCATAAGAGCCCACTGAAAAAGTAGGTGATTCTGTAAAGAGTTTACATATATTAACACTCTGGCCAAGCCTTGTCACATAATAATATCAGGCAAGATCGAGAAATGTATAACATTTTTACTTTAGAAGAGCTTTTGGGGATCAAAATGGGTAATTTTTCACCCATTCATCCTTCAAATTTCATGATTTTCTGGATATTCGACATATAGATGGCCACGGCAGTCTGCATCGTCATACTTTCAATACCATACGAGATGTTCTGTTTCATGCCCAGGTCGTTCTTAAGATGTGCATTCAGCGGTTCTATCCGTTTTCGCTTCTTCATCTTCTGTTTAAACTCTGGTGTCTTTTCAAATTCAATCTGCTCCTTGTGCGTATCAGAGAGGATAGTAACAGCATATGATTTGGATTTTGCCCCATTGTAACAGCCTTCACGAAGGGGACATTCTTTGCATTTCTCAACATCAAAGAAGTATATCATTTGCGCATTTTTATAGCCATGGATAATATTCCCATCTGCATCAACTTTCTTCTCCTTGGACTTTTGATAATACTTACACTTTGCAAGTTCACCTGCAGGACAGGTATATGTGTCCGCATCCTTATTATAATGGAATCCTGTATCCGCTCCTTTACGATGACCTTGGGTAATTACCGGATTAACGGGCGCTATTACCTGTATGTCTCCCCTAAGTGCATCGAGGTTCTCTTTACTTGCATAGGCTGCGTCTGCAATAGCACTTTCCACCTCAAGGCCATTCTGCTTTGCTTGCTCCACAAGTGGTACAAGATATTCACCATCACCAACCTCGCCAGATGTTACTGTAGCTGCGACAATAATGCTCTCAGGAGTCATACCAATATGAGCCTTGTACCCATAGAAGGATTTGCCAGGACCTTTACTGCCAAACTTGGCATCCTTGTCTTTTGTCACACACGAGAGTTGCTCCATGTCTTCAAGGCCTTCTTTAAGAAGATTTACCTTGTTGCCAACGGCTGGTATTTGGGTTATCCCACATTCTTCAAGCGCTTTAATCAGTGCGATACAGTATTCCTTCATTGTTTGGGTGTTAACATCCTTAGCACATGTAGGGAGATCTTCTCTGTGAAAAGTCTCATTATAGAAAGGCTCACATGCCTTAAAAATCTGTCCTACCATTTTCCTCATGTAGTTGATAGGATTATAGGTAATGGACTTGGCCAACTCATGCGTGGCATCCACGATAATATCACTTTTGCGCTTGATAATGCCTTTTTCAATGGCCATCGCCACACTCTTGGATATCAGCAGGCTCAGCAAATCTACATCCTGCAGACGTTGTCTGCGAAACTTTGACAGCAAAGACGGATCTATTACGTCATCCTCAGGATTGAGTCCTAAAAAGAACTTGTAAGACATGTCTGTATATGCACGTTTCACGAGATCCTCGTCAGAGGCTGGATGCATAGACTTTAGCATCAGGTACTTAAACATGCGGACAGGATCCTCTGCTGAGCGACCCATGCCAGCGGAATATTTGTCTTCCAGTTCCTTGCGGACAAAGGAAAAGTCTATCTCCTCGTTCATGCGACGGAATATGTGGTCACGCGGAATGAGTATGTCATAGATACGTGAATATTCACTTAATCTGGTTTGCTTATAATCTCCCAACATAGCAGAAATTTTCTGCTAAGGTACTAAAAATCAACGAGATATACAATTTTTTAATGTTAATAATGTATAACAATTTGACAATCCTCAATATCCCTGCTATCTGAGTCCATTGTTAATCGATTTAACATCCTGGACTTTTTCAGTGGGCTCTCCAATTAGGAGGAGGGCAGTCCATACCAATAAAAGAATCAAA
>JAFZWK010000056.1 GCA_017617335.1 Bacteroidaceae bacterium
TATATATAGATTTCCTCTTTCATGTTACGTATTGACCTATCTTGCCTTGTCTTTTGTCTCAACCCGTTTGGGAGAATACATTTCAATTTTGCTAATGTTACTGTGTTACTGTGTTACTGTGTTCCATGAAAAACGAAAATACGAAATGTAACAGTGTAACAGTGTAACCCCACCATGTCTTTTTCTGAAGTGGTTGACAGGCGTTTTCCTGAATAAGTTGACAAATTCCTGGAATCGTTGACACCTTTACTGAAAAGGGAGAACATGTTTTGATCGTGCACTCATCGTGTTGCGCTTTGTCTCCTGACGCGTTGCGTTTTTTTCGCAAGGTGTGTGGGGGTGAGCAGAAACACTTTTTACGTTGTAAAAAAAGATGGAAAAAATTTGGTGTTCTCGAAAATTCTTCGTATCTTTGCATTGTTGAAACTACACGCATTACATTATAAATGTCGAAAGGAGTGCTTGCTATGAAAAAGTTTACTTTATTGTTGGTTACCATACTGATGGCAGTGACCTCAATGGCTCAGGATTACGAGCCGAAACAGATAGAACTGACTGAAGCTGAATGGCAGCTGGTGCAGGGCAACAATGACTTTGCCTTCCGCCTGTTCCAAAAGGCGCGGACGGAGAAGAGCCAGATCCTGTCACCCCTGAGCATCACGTATGCCCTGGGTATGCTCAACAACGGCGCACAGGGCAAGACGCAGCAGGAGATTAACGAGGTGCTGGGCTTTGGAGAGGCTGGAGCCGATGCCATCAATAAGTTCTGCCGCAAACTGTTGACGGAGAGCGTTTCCCTGGACAAGGAGACGAAGGTCAGCATCGCCAACAACATCTATGTGAATACGAGCAGGGGTTACCGCTTGAAGTCGCCTTTCGTGGAGAAGGCAGCCCAGTATTATGATGCCGTGCCTGAGAGCCGCGATTTCACGGACGGCAAGACACGTGACGTCATCAACCAGTGGGGCAGCGACCATACGCAGGGGATGATCAAGGAAATCCTGAAGGCTGACGAATTCGACCCAGGGGCAATCAGTTACTTGCTCAACGCACTTTATTTCAAGGGAGCCTGGGTCAACAAGTTCGATCCGAAATGGACACATTTGGAGTATTTTGACAAAGAGCAAACGAAAACCGCTGAGATGATGTGGCAGGAGGGCGAGTTCCCCTACGCCGAGAACGATCTTTACCAGTCGCTCATCATGCCCTATGGTAACGGAGCCTACCAGATGACGGTTTACCTGCCTCGCTACGGCAAGACCATCGACGATGTACTCGATGCGTTGGGCGGAAAAAATGGGAATCAGGATAAATATAGGGGTTATAATGTGTACTTGTCGTTCCCTCGCTTCGAGACGGGGACCGATTTGCAGTTGAAGGAAATCATGTCATCCTTGGGAATGTCTGAAGCCTTTGCCGGTGAGGGGTTCAACGAGTTCTGCTATGAGGGCGACGATGAGGCCAACAGCTATCCGGTTAATATCAGCTTCATGAAGCAATCTGCAAAGATCAAAGTGAACGAGGAGGGCAGCGAGGCGGCTGCAGTCACCGTGATAGGTGTGAAGAATGGTGTGGCTGGAGGATATGTGGAATTCGTGGCCAATCGTCCCTTCTTGTACACTATCAGTGAACGTTCCACGAGCACCATCTTCTTCATCGGTCAGTACATGGGTGATCCCATCGAGAATGCGCGCAAGGATTTAGACTTGGCCCGCGACGAGTGGCAGCTGGTGCAGAGCAACAATGATTTCGCCTTCCGCCTGTTCAAGAAGGCACGCACGGAAGGAAGCCAGATCATCTCGCCGCTGAGCATCACGTATGCCTTGGGTATGCTGAACAACGGTGCAGCCGGCAAGACACAAGAGGAGATCAACGAGGTGCTGGGCTTCGGCAAGGCTGGAGCCGATGCCATCAACAAGCTCTGCCGCAAGCTTCTGACGGAGGCTCCTGGTCTCGACAAAGAGACAAAAGTCTCAATCGCCAATACCATTTTCGTGAACAAGGGTCAGGGCTACAAGCTTCAGCCAGCGTTCGTGGAGAAAGCCAACGAATTCTACGATGCCCAGCCAGAGAGCCGCGACTTCAACGACGGGCAGACCCGCGACGTGATCAACCAATGGGGCAGCGACCACACGGAGGGCATGATCAAGGAGGTGCTGAAGGAGGATGAATTCAATCCCTTCGCCGTGAGTTACCTGCTCAATGCGCTCTACTTCAAGGGGACGTGGATGAACAAGTTTGACCCAGCGAACACCAGGGAGGAAGCCTTCAACGGCGGCAAGACAGTGAGAATGATGCACATGCCCTTTAATGAAGTGGGTGGCGGAGAAGAATTCCTGTACTCTGAGAACAACCTTTATCAGGCCATCGACCTGCCCTACGGAAACGGGGCTTATTCGATGACGGTGTTCCTGCCGCGAGAGGGCAAGACCGTTGCTGACGTACTGGAGAAGATGGACGGTCAGAGCTGGCCCCATCTTTTTGGAAATGCCATCGTGGACCTGAAACTGCCGTGCTTCGAGACGAATACCAATGTGGATCTGAAGCCCATTATGCAGGCTTTGGGCATGCCTACGGCTTTCAATCCGTATGCCGCTGAGTTCCCCTACTTCTGCAATGAGGATGTTTACATTGAATTGATGAAGCAGGCTGCCAAGATTAAGGTGAACGAGCAAGGCACAGAAGCTGCTGCCATCACAGTGATAGGCATGGAAGCCACAGGTATGGCACCCCCTCACGCTACCTTCCACGCTACACGCCCGTTCCTCTACATCATCAGCGAGAAATCCACGGGTGCCATCTTCTTCATCGGCCAGTATGCGGGCGACGGCACGACAGGCATCAGCGACCTTGTACGTTCAGAGGGGAGAAGCGAAGTGGCGAAAGAGAGATACTACAACCTCCAAGGCCAGCAACTCCAGACTCCACCCGCGAAAGGCATCTATATCAAGGATGGGAAAAAGGTGCTGGTTAAGTGAGAGAAAAGCGGAGCTTGCTTCAGGTTTTCCGAACGTGAAGCAGCTCGATGGAAGTCAAGGTGCTGGTTAAGTGAGAGAAAAGCGGAGCTTGCTTCAGGTTTTCCGAACGTGAAGCAGTTCGACGATAGTCAAGGTGCTGGTCAAGTGAGAGAAAAAACGAAGCTTGTGAATAGATTTTGGTTTTTTGTCCTCTTTTTCCTGTCCGTTGGTTTCGTGTCAGCCAAAGGAAAGTGGAGTAGCGTGGAGAATGGCTCGATATGGATTGATACCGAGGGAAACAAGGTGCAGGCTCATGCGGCAGGCTTCTTGCGTGTGGGCGAGCGTTGGTATATGATAGGTGAGGACAGAAGTGTGCGTTGGCGGCCCGATGTGAACATGTACAGCAGCACCGATTTGCAGCACTGGACCTTCGAGAACAAGATTATCCGTAATGGTGTTACTCATCCTGATTTGGGGAAAGACCGCATGATAGAGCGCCCCAAGTTGCTTTATTGTGAAAAGACGGGTAAGTTCGTCGTCTGGTGTCATTGGGAGGCTGGTGACTATAGCGCATCCGAGGCAGCTGTGTTCCAATGCGACAAGATCAATGGCGATTACGAGTATGTGTGGAGTGGACGTCCGCTGGGCATCAAGTCACGCGATTGCAACGTCTTTCAGGACGAGGATGGGACGGCATATTTCATTTCTACCATCGAGGAGAACCAGCATTTGGGACTCTTCCGTCTTTCCGACGATTATCTTCATCCTGTGGAATGTACCGTGCTGATGGAGGGAAAGCGTCGTGAGGCTCCCGCTATCGTTCGTCTGGGTGACACGTATTACATGCTCTCCAGCGCCTGCACGGGCTGGGCTCCCAATCAGTGCATGATGTCGTGGAGCAAGAGCCTTACCTCTGGATGGTCATCTCTTGTTCCTGTGGGCGATAATGTGGCTTATGAGACTCAGGCTGCCTCCATCCTGAAGATAGGAAAAAAGAAAACTCCCACACTTCTCTATGTGGGAGACCGCTGGTGGGACAAGAATCTTCCTGATTCTCCTACCATCATTTTTCCAATTGCCTTTCAGGGAGAGAAGTGCATCTTCCCCTATCACAACGAGTTTGAAATTAACATGAAAACGGGGAAGTGGAAATGCCACTAACCCCCATGAAGGCAGGCTCGTTCCTTAGCCCAAATAAGATCTCAGCAAGCTGTTTCTGTTGCCTTGGCGGAGTTTGCGGATAGCCTTCTCGCGGATTTGGCGAACACGCTCGCGAGTCAAGCCAAAGCGTTCTCCAATTTCCTCTAAGGTCATCTCTTGGTGATTGATGCCAAAGCTCATCTCCACGATGTCTTTCTCACGCTCGTTGAGCATGCTCAGGGCGCGGTCGATCTCGGTGCTCAGGCTCTCGTTGACAAGTGACTGATCTGCCATAGGAGAGTCCGTGTTCACCATTACATCCAGAAGACTGTTTTCCTCGCCTTCCACGAAAGGAGCATCCACACTGACGTGACGACCGCTGGCACGCAACGAGTCGTTGATTTTCTCAGGCAGTTCATTGACGAGTTCTGCCAGCTCATCTGCGCTGGGCTTGCGCTCGTTTTCCTGCTCAAACTTCGTCATAGCCTTGCTGATCTTGTTCACGGCACTCACTTGGTTGAGAGGCAAGCGCACAATACGACTCTGCTCGGCCAAAGCCTGCAGAATGGTCTGACGAATCCACCATACAGCGTATGAAATGAACTTGAATCCACGGGTCTCGTCGAATTTCTCGGCGGCCTTGATCAGACCTACATTACCCTCGTTGATCAAGTCAGGCAAGGAAAGTCCTTGGTTTTGGTATTGTTTTGCTACAGAAACAACGAACCTAAGGTTTGCACGCACCAATTTGTCGAGAGCCATACGATCTCCCTTGCGTATTTTCTGAGAAAGTTCCACTTCCTCGTCTACGGTGAGCAAACCCTCGCGACCTATTTCCTGCAGGTACTTGTCAAGTGATGCACTGTCGCGACTGGTGATACTTTTTGTGATTTTTAGTTGTCTCATAGTAAAAAAACATTCTTTTTCGGGGCGCAAAGATAATACTTTTTTTTTCAAAAAACCTAATTCGAAGTGTCAAAAAATGTTCAAAAAGAAAAAAAATATAGTTGAAATGGGCAAAGAATTTGAAAAAATCAAAATTATTTGGTGAAATAAGGAACAAAATCGAAAAAACTGACTACCTTTACCATCGGAAACAGAAATTGTAAAACTAACTTAAAGTAAACAAGAAAATGACTCTTATTATTATTCTGGTCGTTGTTGCGGTTCTGGTTATGTGGGTTATCGGAATCTACAACAATTTAGTGCGTTTGCGCAACAATCGTGAACAGGCTTTTGCCAACATCGACGTTCAACTCAAGCAACGTTATGATCTGATTCCTCAGTTGGTTGCCGTTGTGAAAGGTTATGCCGCACATGAGAAGGGCGTACTCGAGAGTGTTACCAATGCTCGTGCCGCTGCTATGCAGGCCACTAGTATCAACGATAAGATTCAGGCAGAGAATGCCCTGTCCAATGCGTTGGCTAATCTGAAGGTTGCAGTGGAGGCTTATCCTGATTTGAAGGCCAATACCAACTTCATGCAGTTGCAGACAGAGATTGGTGATATTGAGAACAAGCTGGCTGCTGTTCGCCGCTTCTTCAACAGCGCTACGCGTGAGCTCAACAATGCTGTTCAGACCTTCCCTGGAAATCTTTTGGCAGGCATGTTTGGCTTCCACAAGGAGCCTATGTTCGAGATTCCTGAGACTGAGCGTGCTCAACACGAGAAGACTCCTGAGATACAGTTTTAATCTCCTTACCCTGAATGAAATACGTAGGCATTCGCACCCAGCAGGTTAAGAATAATCTCAAGAGTCTCATCCTGCTGGCTCTTTTCCCATGCATTCTCTTGGGCGTTATCTATGCGTTCTTGGCTGCTTTGGCCTATTTTGGCGTGAGTGATCCTGGATATGGTGATGTTGTTGAGGTGGATTGGGACTATGTGAACTATGAGATGAAGGCTGTCCTGCCTTGGGTGCTGGTTATTGTTGGCATCTGGTTTGCCATCTCGTACTTCTCCAACACCGCAATGATCCGCAAGGCGACTGGCGCACGTCCTCTTGAGCGTAGAGAGAACCCCCGCGTCTACAACATTGTGGAGAATCTGACTATGACGTGCGGTATGCCTATGCCTAAGATTAATGTCATCGATGATCCGCAGCTTAATGCCTTTGCCAGCGGCATCGATGACAATAGTTATACGGTTACTGTCACCACAGGTATCTGTGACCGTCTTAGTGATGACGAGTTGGCTGGGGTGATTGGTCATGAGTTGACCCATATCCGCAACCGCGACACCCGTCTACTCATCGTAAGCATCATTTTCGTGGGTATCATGGGGACTGTCATGACCCTCGCAGTTCGCATCATGTGGAACACGTTGATCTATGGTGGCGGAAATCGTCGCGTCGGATCGCGTGGCAAGAATGGCAACTCAGGTGCAGCCATTATCGTCGTTATGCTGGTTGCTGTCGTCTTGGCTTCTATCGGCTACCTCTTCACCCTTCTTACGCGTTTCGCCATCAGTCGCAAGCGTGAGTACATGGCCGATGCTGGGGGAGCCGAACTTTGTGGAAATCCTCTTGCCTTGGCTTCTGCGCTTCGCAAGATCAGCAATGACCCAGGTCTGAGTGAGGTGGAACGAGAGGACGTCGCCCAGCTGTTCATTATTCATCCTCAAGCCCTCACCACCGACATTTCCAGTTTCCTCAATAATCTGTTCAGCACCCATCCCAGTACTGCCAGCCGCATTGCTTATCTGGAGCAGTTCTAACAGGAAAAGACCTTTGCGGAGACAGGATGGAATCCTTGGAGGAAAGAGGGATTCCTATTTCATGTCCAGTACGATTCTGTTTCCTTGAGGTTCCCATCGCATCACTTTTCCTTGACCCTTGCTCCTCAGATCGAGGGCAAATCCCTTCTTTAGAGTGATGGAGTAGGGGAAGTTGTCCTGTTGAGCCGTGATTCGCTTCTCCTCGATGCTTGTGAAGGGCAGATCGGCCTTAGGCTCTGTCCGCAGTTCCATGCACCAGTCCAGCCCTTTGGGAGCCGTCACTTGCAATTTATCTTCTGTGAACAGGATTGCTAAGGTTCCCTCGTCATTCTTTAGCGGCCATTCCACCAATAGTGTTTTTCCCTTGTCTGTCAGCATTGGCTGCTTTCCCTTCAATTCAATCAGCGTCTCGCCCACCTTCTTGTAGAACCGCATGGCAGCCAGACTCTCTTGTGTACTCCACAGGTTGCCGTCCACCAAGGGAAGCGTGATGTATTGAAAGTTAGCTGTTGTGCAGGGAGTGTTCAGATATTTCGATGCATAGTCCTCGCGGAAGAGATGGATATCTCTTAGTTTCATCAGGTCGCCCTCCCATATTACATTCGTGCGATAGTAACGGCTGTTGAACCATAGGGTTCGGTTATCGTTTCCAGAGTAATCAGATAGAGCGCTTTGTGCCGAAGCGGGTGTCACTTTGTATTTCTTGCTGAACCAGGCCCCTGTCTCTTCAAGATTCTCTAGGCGGATGGTGCCCTTCTGGCGTAATTGGGCCAATTTGACGGCCTGCATCTCGAAGCCTGCATGAAAGCGAGCCCACGTGAAGGAATTCTCTTGCCCCATCTGCGTGTAAGTCAGGCCCAAGGCAGGGTCCTCGGTAAACGTCTGGAAGTACCAATCCACCCACTTCTCGCTCCCTCCGCCGTCCGTGCAGGTCGGCTCCAGAGTCTTTACTGATTGCCAGACGTTGATGCCTAATCCAGCATCGTACTGATAGATGGGATCACTTCCCAGCATTCGGAACACGGGAACTCCTATCTGGTTCTCTTTACTTTGGGCAGGAATGTAAGAATTTTTCTTGGAAGGATAATAGCCGCCTGTCCAGTAACCGCCCCACATCGTGTAACCGTCCGTTCCCACCTGGTCGCGGCAGTTGCAGGAAGCCACGATGCCGTATTTCTCGTACAGATAATTCAACGTGAAGGCATCGATGAACCACGAACCCACAGAGGCTGGGTAGTTGCCAAAGATTTCCTTGAACTTCTTCATGTAGGCATCAATCAGTTTCTCGCGTTCCTGCTGCGTGTATCCAATGGAGAAGCCCACGTTTGCATGATGCAGCCAAGGCACATCTGCCCTCCATTTCACCCCAGCTTCCTCGCATTGGGGTTGGCTTATTTCCCACCATCCGCCAATCTCGCATCCGCGTTCCCTCTCTTCCTTCAGGAGTTTCTGATACCTGGGTTCTATCAGCGCGTTGTACATCAGCAGGTAGGTTCCCGTCAGGTTGTTCTTCCTCAGACATATGGCCTGCTCCTCCACCGTCTTGTAAAGGATTTCAGGGGTAATCACTCCGTTGTCTCTTGGCTCTACGCCACGGATGAAATTGATGATGTTGACGATGCGTGGAGTCTCAGTCTCCTTTGCTTTCATGGGCATTAGCGCTGCCATCAGGCACAGCAGGGTTACGTAAACAGAACGTTTCATGGTTTGTCTTTTTTTATGAATTCTTCCACAAAGATACAAAATCATCCCTTATTCCCCTCCTTTTTGCAGAAAAAAGTTGTTGCGGAGCGTGAAAAAAAGGCCTCCAGTCGCGAGAGAAAACACAACGTGTTGTCTTTGCGATTTCAACGTGTTGACTTGCTCGACTCAACGTGTTGTCTTCGAGGTTTCAACGTGTTGTCTTTTCCTCTTTCACATTTTGTCCCCCAAACCTATAGGAAAGAGGTGGAATTCGGTCCCTTTTCGAAGATGAGAATTTAATAAGAGGTGAAAAATGAGTGGAAAAGTTGGTTTTGTAGGGAGAAAATTCGGAGGGAAGCAAGAAATTTTGTATTTTCGTACGGAAAATAGGATAAAACTAACTTAAAATGCGTGTGAAAACTAAAATTTTGACTGCTCTCATGAGCGGATTCATGCTACTCTCTGCTGAGGCTCAAACTTATACGAACCCAGTTTACAACTCGGATTTCCCAGATCCCAGCGTGCAGCGGGCTCCTGACGGATACTTTTATTCCTACGCCACAGGGCAGCGAGGTCTGCGAAGCAAGGACTTGATGAAGTGGTCGAAACTGCCCAACGTCATCTCGCGTCCTACCTGGAACGACACATCTACCGATAGTTACAGCTTCTGGGCTTGTGATGTGAACTATGTGGACGGCAAGTATCTGATGTACTACGCATGTGCCTTGTGGGGCAACGGAACACGTACTGGCATTGGTGTCGCCACAGGCGATACTCCAGACAAATTCACTGATCGAGGCAAGATGTTCCGTAGCAGCGAGATTGGTGTGACGAATAGTATTGACCCCTGTTACGTTGAGGAGTTCGACAAGAAATATCTCGTATGGGGCAGTTTCCATGATATCTATGTGACAGAATTGGCAGACGACGGGTTGAGCGTAAAGAACTTCAACCAGAAGACAAAGATTGGCGGCGGTGCCTTCGAGGGTGTGATGATACACAAGCACAAGAACTATTACTATATGTTTGCCAGCGTGGGCAGCTGCTGCGAAGGCGTGAATTCCACCTATCGAACTGTCGTAGGTCGTTCCACCAGCCTGAAAGGCCCATACGTGAACCGCAACGGAGGCACCATGTTTGACAACAACTACACGACCATCATCAAGGGAAACAGCCGTTGGAAGGGTCCTGGTCACAACAGCGAGATTATCACGGATGATAATGGAGACGACTGGCTTCTGTATCATGCCTATGATGCCAACGATGATAGCAAGGGACGTGTGATGCTGCTGGATAAGATTGTGTGGGATGCTAACGGATGGCCTACGGTAAATGACGGCACACCCTCCACCACAGCTCAGGTTGGGCCTGTCTTCTATACAGGTGACGGACAGAACATTACCTACCGTTTCCGCAACTTGGATTTCATGCATCGCAATTTCCGCAACTGGAGCTGCGAGACGAGCGACGATTGTACGGCTATGACTGGACAAGGCACACCTTTCATGCCTCTCTTTTCAGCAAAGGGTGGTGAATTCCACGTGCATCAGGATACTACAGGTCTGAAGGATGGACTCTACGAGTTGCGCCTCAACGATTATACTCGTGGCAAGGTGAAGATATACCTGAATGACATCGAGGAGGATGCTATCTACAACGCACGATCCAGCGTGAGCGCAGCTACGGTCAGCTCAGACTTCCTCACAGGCAGATACGGCCAGAGTGTCTACGGAATGGTGACGAATGGGAAACTGAGCATAGGCATGCATACGGTAGAACCTATGGAAAATATGGTTCGCTTCTATGCAGGTGGCCTTCAGATCATCTATCGCGAGAAGAATGAAGAGATTTGCCAGCAGCTGTATCCCAGATACGAGTATCTTGCCGACTCGATCGCTGATGCTGATGGACTTTTCTACCAAGGCTATCGTACTCATTTAAAGAAATATGTGGAGGAGGGCAAGAATGTGGAAGATGCTGATGCGAGATATAAACTGATGTATGCGATGGCTGCCACTCTCGACAGCATACGCTCCAGCAGGCTTTATTATGATTCCCTGCGTACTGAACTTGCAAAATTAGCTGTCGAGTTGGATTATGCTGAGAAAAACGGAGTGGAGCATGCTGCATCAAGTGCCCTTTATCAGGAAGCTGAGGTAGTGCTGAAGGAACCCACCTATACTGACAAGCAGGTGCTTGACTTGATTAGCCGCGTCAGAAAGGCTACTGAGACGCAGGCAGAGACTTTCCAAGGGGGAGACGGATCGGCTGAGAGTCCCTACGTGATATGTCGCCCTGAGCAATTGATGCACATGCACGATGTGCTTGTTCAGGACGTGATGACCTATTTCCAACTGGGAGCGGATATCGATATGGAGGGCTATGCGTGGGAACAACTGAACACGTCGTCCAGCAAGAATCGCTACTTTATCAATTTCGACGGAAAGGGTCATTTGATTGAAAACCTGACTCCCATTGATGCCAGCGGATACCCCAGTTTCTTTGGCACCTTGTGTGGCGAGTGCCGTAACGTGGGTTTTGTGAATGCTCATGTTGTCTCGACGAATGCAGGAGCAGGAATCTTGGCTGGCTTCATTGGAAACAGCAGTTTCAAAGATGCTGATGGCAATCTGTTGACGTCTGTCGTGGAGAATTGCTACTTTACAGGAAGTATCGATAGTAAGGGATACGTGGGTGTTGTAGGCGGCTATCTGAACTATTCGCCCGTACTCATCCGTAACGTGTATTCCAATGTGGCAATCAACGGAACGGGTGCGAGTGCCAACTATGTGGGCGGAATCGTTGGACGTGTACGTTCAGAGTTGACGTTGCGGAACAGTTATGCCGCAGGCGATGTGAAGGGTCCTGTTGCTGGTGGAATTGTGGCAGGTGGGCAGTCGAGCGACACTCCTGTCACTATCTACGACAATGTGATTGCCTGGAATCAGGTTGTATCGGGCACTACGGCCAATGCATTCGGCAACGTGAGAGAGGAGGATCAGGTGACGGATACCTATATACTGGACGGTCTGCTTCTGAACGAGGTGGCACAGGAGGGAAAGACTCACGAAGAGCTACAGCAGGTAGCTGCCAAATGGGGCTATCCCTGGTATGCCGATCCCTCGGCAGGTAACGGGTATCCTATCCTGCAATGGCAATATGATCGTGGCGACTACAAGAAGAAGTGTGGATTCCCTATCGTGGATGGCATAGAGGACATCGTGAGAGAATCCGTTGACTCGGACAAGACCATCTATTATGACCTGATGGGACGCAAAGTGGAGACGCCCACTCGAGGCATCTATGTGGAGATTCGAGGTGGTAAGGTTAGAAAGATTCTTATGGAATAGAGTAGAGATAATAAAGAAAAAAAGGCTTAAATAAATGAGAAAAACACTCTTTACACTACTAATGCTTTTTGGCGTGAGCCTGATGCAAGCGGCGGATTTTAATCCGAAGGCTCAGTGGATTACAGCATCCGAAGGCGAGGTGAACAAACCAGGAACCTGGCTCGCTTTCCGACAAGACGTGAAGATAACAGGTAAAGTGCCTGCAGAGGTATTGGCCAGTATAGCGGCAGACAGCAAATATTGGCTGTGGGTGAACGGGCATCAAGTTGTCTTCGAAGGAAGTCTGAAGCGTGGACCCACGCCTCAGGATTCTTATTTCGACCAAGTGGATTTGGCTCCTTATCTGAAGAAGGGAAACAACCAGATAGCATTGTTGCTTTGGTATTTCGGCAAGAGTGGGTTCTCGCATAGTGATAGTGGCAAGAGCGGCATGATTTTCTCAGCGGATGCTATCGAGCTTTATAGCGGAGAAAGTTGGCAATCGCGCATCCATCCGGCTTATGGCGTGTGTGGTGATCCCCAGCCCAATTACCGACTGAGTGAGTCGAGCATCCATTTTGATGCACGTCAGGATATCGGCAAGTGGCAGACGGCCAATCTTTCCTCATTGGATGGCTTCAGCGCCTCTATTGCTCTGGGGCATGCAGGTGATGCTCCCTGGAACCGTTTGGTATTGCGTCCTATCCCTCAATGGAAGGATTTTGGTCAAAAGGCTATCAAGTATGAACGTCATGCGGGTCCGGAGGGAGACACGTTGGTTTGCAGGTTGCCATACAATATGCAGATAACGCCTGCTGTGACGCTGACGGACAACGTGGGTGGTCATTTGGTAAAACTGGAAACAGACCATATTAAAGTGAGTACAGAGTATGGCGTAAGGGGAGAGTATATCACCCGTGCTGGCGAGCAGACCTATGAGAGTCTGGGCTGGATGAATGGTGATTCCCTCTATGTGATTGTACCTGAGGGTGTAAATGTGAAGAAAATCATGTATCGACAGACAGGTTACAATGGTTTGCCAGAAGGAACTTTCACTTGCGATGACGATTACTTCAACCGTTTCTGGTTAAAGGGATTGCGCACCCTCTATGTGAATATGCGTGATACATTCTATGATTGTCCGGAACGTGAGCGTGCCCAGTGGTGGGGCGATGTGACTATCCTGATGGGAGAGTGCTTCAACACTTATGGCACCAGTGTTCACCAGTTGATGCGAAAAGGTATCTTGGAATTGGCTGCCTTCCAACACGAAGATGGTGCGCTGGCCAGTCCTATTCCAGGCAATTATAAGGCTGAATTGCCCGCTCAGATGTTGGCAAGCATAAGCCTCTACGGCTTTTGGAACTACTACATGAATACAGGGGATAAAGAAACCATAGAGACGGTGTATCCTGCTGTTCGCAGATATCTGAACATCTGGAAACTGGAAGAGACAGGACTGACCGCTGAAAGACATGGTGGTTGGGACTGGGGCGACTGGGGCGACAATCGCGACATCCGTTTGTTATACGCTGGATGGCACTACATGGCATTAGAGAGTGCCGCCCGCATGGCAGACCTACTGGATAAGCCTGTGGAAGCTGATTCTTACCGCCAGTTCAAGGAGCGGGTGAAGAAGGGATACAACGCCTGCTGGAACGGGAAAGCTTATCGGCATCCTTCTTTCAAGGGAGATACTGACGATCGTGTGCAAGCCTTGGCTGTGATCAGTGGTATAGCTGGACCTGACAAGTATGACCAGATTACTCGGCTTTTCCATACTCAAAAGCATGCTTCGCCTTACATGGAGAAATATGTGATGGAGGCTCTGTTCCAGATGGGACACGGTGATTTCGGCATGGAGCGTGTGCGTGAACGTTTCAACGAGATGGTGATGGACCCTGTACATACCACTCTTTATGAGGGATGGGGTATTGGCTCACATGGTTTTGGGGGTGGAACCACGAATCATGCTTGGAGCGGTGGCGCATTGACCATTATCTCCCAGTATCTGATGGGTGTGAAACCTATTGAGGCAGGATGGACTCGTTTCGAAGTGAATCCACAGATTGTAACTTTCAACGAAGCCAGTATCAGCATTCCAACTGTGAAAGGTACCGTGAAGAGTTCTTTCCAGAAGAAGGACGGCAAGATTATTTTGAAACTGACCGTTCCCCTGGGCACTGAAGCCTTGCTTTATCTGCCCACCAATAATCTGCAGAATGTGAAAGGTAAATTGGAAAGAGTAAAAGTGATGAAGGGTGATGATTATCAGACTCTTGGCATTGATACGAATAAATATTTGAATACAGAAACCTCTGCCCAGAAGGAAGGCAAAATATGCTTGTTGTTGCCTGCTGGGAGCTATAAATACATAATACGATGAAAAAAGTTCTTTTATTTTCTTTGCTGGCATTTTGCTCAGCTTTGGTTTGCGTGGCTGCTGACAAAACACAGATACGCTATGGTACCTTCAACATTCGTTTGATTCATCCTGATGATACTCAAGCAGGATGGGGATGGGCTGCACGCCGTGACCGTGTGACCAAGTATATCTTGGACAATGATCTGGAGATAGTGGGTATGCAGGAAGTTCTGCACCCCGCTTTGGTGGACATGCAGGAACGGCTGAAGGATTATGATTATATCGGTGTGGGGCGTACCGATGGCAAGGAAAAGGGTGAATATTCCTGCATTTTTTACAAGAAGGATCGTTTTGAAGCATTGGAAAAGGGTAATTTCTGGCTCAGCGAGACACCCGATTCGGCTGGCAGTCGCGGATGGGATGCTGCCTTAGAGCGTATTGCCAGTTGGGGCAAGTTCAAAGATAAGAAGACGGGGCAGATCTTCATGTCGGTAAACACCCATTTCGACCATGTGGGCGTGGAGGCCCGCAAGCAGAGTGCTCTTCTCATTATCCGCAAGATAAAAGAGATTGTGGGCGATCGGCCTGCCATCGTGACAGGTGACTTCAACGTGACTGATAAAAGTGATGCATACAAGACTATTACCACCAATGAGTTTGTGTTGAAGGATGCCTTGAAAATCAGTCCTAAACATACGGGGCCAACCTATACCTTCCAAAGTTTCAGCCGCATTGATCCCAAGGATTGTGACAAGATAGACTTCATCTTCGTCACGCCCAGTATCACCGTGAAACAGACGGTAATCACACCTGATGATCCTTCATATATCATCTCGGATCACAATCCCTTTTGGGCTGACATTGAATTTTGAGGCAGAAAGGTGTACAGATGGTTGAAAAAGGAACAAGAAAGATGCAATACATATTAACCAAAAACTACTCAAATACAATGAAGAAAAAACTTTTAAGCGCATTGATGATGGTCATGGTTATCCTGACTCCCATCAGTGTTTCTGCACTTGACCAAAAGGATGGTGTATATCAGATTGGTTCTGCTGCGGATTTAACCCAGTTCATCCAACTGGTCAACGAGGAAGGCCTGGTGGACATCGATGCAGTGCTGACAGCCAATGTGGAATATACAGGCGAGTTAGACACTTTGATGGTAGGTACCTCAGAGAATCGCTATGCGGGTACTTTCGATGGACAGAGCCATACGGTGACTGTGAATTATGACTTTAGTTATCAAGACGATGCAGCCCTCTTCCGCTTCATCACGGGTACTGTGAAGAATCTGATTGTGAAGGGCGACATCAAGGTTTCCAGAAAGTTTGCAGCTGGTATTGCAGCCCATTCTTATGGGGCAACCATCGAGAACTGTATCAGTTTGGTGAACATCACTTCCACTTTGGCTGGTGATGGCACCCACGCTGGTATCCTGGCTGTGGCTGATGGTGGTGTGACTGTCAACAATTGTGTATTCGCTGGTAGCATGACAGGAGGAAATACCACCAGTTGTGGCGGTATTGTTGGTTGGGCCACTACCACAACGAACATCAACAGTAGCCTGATGATTGCTGATATCACCACAAACCGCAGCAGTTCATACTTGTTGTGTCGTAACCCTGGCAACGTGGTGGCCCGCAATTGTGTGACCTGCACCAATTGGGGTGCAACGGCTAATGATGGTAGTACAGCAGTGGCAGCAGAGGACGTGACGAGTGGTGCTGCCTGTTTCTTGCTCAATGGCGATCAGAGCAGTATCACTATGTACCAAACCATTGGCGCAGATGCGTATCCTGTACCCTTCAGCGAGGGACATCAGCGTGTATATGCTGTGGGCCAATTGAAATGCGATGGTTCCGCTGTGGAAAACACTACTTTGACATACTCTAACACGGAGGGTTCCCCCATTCCCCCTCATCAGTATGAACTGGGTGTTTGTGTGAATTGTGGTGCTTCGCAACCTGACTACATTGACATGGTGGATGGCTATTATCAGCTTGCCAGTCCTGAGCATATCAAATGGTTCTCCAACCAGATACAGAATGGTCACACAGCTGTGAAAGCCCAGTTGATTACCGATATTGATATGACAGGATGGTGCGATGATTTTGTTCCTATCGGCACTTTGGCTCATCCTTTTACAGGAACTTTTGACGGTCAGGAGCATACAATCAGCAATCTGGTTATCGAGGAGCAGGCAAATGCCAGCGGAGGCTTTGACGGATATTTCGGATTCGTTGGAGCTGTCAGTGGTGGCGTGGTTGTAGAGAACCTGATCTTGGACAATACGTGTTTCATCTCTGGTAACAAGTTCACTGGTATGGTGGGCGCTTCTACAGGTTCAGGTACCGTGACTATCCGCAATCTGGGCAATGAGGGTGATGTGATGACGGTGAACGAGAATGCTGCAGGTATCATTGGATGTAATGTGGGAAGTGGTTGTACGTTCCATATCTCGAATTGCTATGCGACAGGTAACATCACGGGAGGTAGAGAGTCAGCTGCCATCTCTGGATGGGTGGGCAGCAATGCTACCATTTCCTCTTGCTGGACCACTTCCGTAGTGGAAGGCTTGCAGGACGAGGCGCACTATGTGGCTCGTTATAATAGCGCCCTCACCATTACCAATACGTATAGTTTGTATGGAAGTCAAGTGAGCACTTTGGACGAGAGTACTATCACCACGGGTGGCTTGTGCTTCATGCTCAACGGAGATCAGAAGGAAATCGGTTGGTATCAGACATTGGGCAAGGATGAACATCCCTGGCCTTTCAGTTCACATGCTCAGGTGTACTATGGTGCAGCCATGCGTTGCGACGGAACTCCCTTGGGCGATGGAAACTCCTACACGAATGTTCCCTCTGGTCAGATTCCTGACCACGAATATGTGGATGGATTCTGTCGGAATTGCGGTCAGGCAGATCCTGACTATCTGGTATTGGACGAAAATGATTATTATGAGATCGGCGAGCCTGCTCATTTGGTATGGTATGGCTCCATGATCAATTTGGGAAAGAATACCATCAAGGGTAAGTTGACTGCCGATCTTGACATGAGCGACTATCCTGATTTTGCTCCCATTGGTACCACGCAGAACAACTATAAGGGAAGCTTCGATGGACAGGATCATGTTATCAGTCATCTGGTGATTAACCGTCCTGAGGAAGAAGGCGTAGGACTCTTTGGCTTCGTAAACGGTTGTACAGTCCAGAACCTGATCTTGGACAATACTTGCTCCATCACGGGTTCTGCCTATGTTGGCTTGATTGGTGAGTCTTCAGGTGGAACAGTTACCCTCACCCGCTTGGGCAACGAGGGTACAGTGGTCGCCAGGGGCCGTAACGCAGGAGGTATCATTGGTTGTAACATGGGAAGCTCTGCCACCTATACCATCACTCAATGCTATACCACAGGATCGGTTAGCGGAGACAACGAGTCAGGTGCCATCTCAGGATGGGTGGGCAGTAATGCTACCGTTAAGGACTGCTGGTCTATCTCAGAGGTGAACGGTACCCAGGACGACGGTCACTATTTCTACCGCTATGGTTCAGAGAGCCACAGCAATTGCTGGTCTCTCAACGGAACTCAGGTGAATACCTTCAAGGAGGAAGAAGTCTTCAATGGTGCTTTGACCTATAAGATGAACGGCAACGGGTTCACCTCTCCTCTTTGGTATCAGTCAATCGGCGATGATGAACATCCCGTTTGGGACAGCACACACGGTATTGTTTACTACACCAGTGGCGAGACGTATGCCGATGTACACGATGCAGAGAGTTACAAGGAATTCCAGAACGATTGCCTTAATTCTGAATACAAATACTGTGAAGGTGTCATCGCCACTCAGGCCTTGGTGGATGCTTATCGTGAGACTCTGAACAATTTACGCTCCATGACCAATATGCTGGAGTTTGCTGAAGCCTATTCTGGTATCAGCACAGAGCGTACTGCTGTGGAGGAGAGCGCTGCTGCCTATGCTGCTTATCAGGATAAGATCGAGTACGTGGTAGCTTATCTGGAGGAACACGACGATTTCGCTGGCGAGGACCGCGACCTCTTGGTTGATTACCTGGAGACTGATATGGACCCCAACGATACGTTTGTGAACGGATCATATAGCCACATCTGGGAGAATCATACCTTGGGAACCTCAGAGATTATAGCCGAGACCGCTCGTGTTACAGAGATGCTGGCTACCGCTGTGGCCAACGGATACACCAAGGGCTCCGAGGTAACTCGTCTGATGACCAATCCAGACTTCAGCGATGGATCAAATGGATGGACATTGAACTACGGTTCACGTCCTACCACAGCCACCGTAGAAGGTGTGGGATCTGCTGCCGAGAACTGGAACAATCGTGTAGACCTGTACCAGACCATTACAGGACTGAGCAACGGTCTGTATGAGTTGCAGATGAACGGACACTATCGTTGGAATAACGACTTGAAGGGTGTGAACTACGCTGGTATGGTGTATGCCAACGATGTGCAGACCTATCTGCCTCTGGAGTACGAGGAATATATTCCCATAGAAGAGGCTGTGGACAAGGTGAACTGCTTGATAACCGGCGATGGGGCTGACTACACGATGACTGACGACGAGGGCAATATCATTGGCTATATGCCTATGGGACCCACTGGATGTGCTTATGCCTACAATGTTGGACGATACGTTAACAGGCTGGTTGTGGATGTGACCGATGGTACATTAACCGTGGGTGTAAAGAATCCTCGTCAGCTTGTCACTTCAGGTATGTGGTATGGAAACTTCCGTCTGACCTATTTGGGCGATCTGGAGGATGCTACCGAGGGTCTGGATGCCACATTGGAGGGTATGGTTGCCCGTTCGAACCTCATTCTGGATACGTATGAATATTCCGTAGAGATTCCCAATGCATATCCTAATTTCAGCACGACGCTCTACGAGCAGTTGCGTGGTGCGGTGGAAGCCGCAGGCGCAACATCCGACAATGAAGAGAAGTTTACCCTGATAAAGCAATTCTCCAATCTGTTCCAGGCCATCGAGGATTGCGAGCGTGCCTATGCCAAGATGGTGGCCGAGGCCGAGGCTCTCCAGTCTACTGCCTTCGATTTGTCCGATGCTGGTTATATTGATGAGAATGATCCGATGCTGAGAGAGGTGGATGATGCCTACAACACGGTTTGGGAGGCCTATATGGATGGTGCTTTCAGCACAGAACAGGCCAACACCGAGGGTCACCAGATCCTGCGCCAGAACAAGCTTTCCGCTACTCAGGTGGATGGCGTTTACCAGATCA
The DNA here is from genome assembly GCA_017617335.1 of Bacteroidaceae bacterium. Taxonomy (GTDB): domain Bacteria; phylum Bacteroidota; class Bacteroidia; order Bacteroidales; family Bacteroidaceae; genus Physcousia. The sequence goes on from JAFZWK010000056.1 coordinate 19,476, forward strand.
ACAACTTGCTTAATATGGTATGGTTTGCTCAGGTAACCAATGTGGCCGATCCCAATATGGATGCAGTCCTGACGGCAGATATCGATTACAGCAGTCAAGCCACCATGATAGGTACCTCTACAGACTATTATTCAGGAACCTTTGATGGTCAGGATCACAAGATAACGGTAGGCTTCGACCGTAGTTCGAACGATGCAGCCCTCTTCCGCTTCGTGAGTGGTACCATCAAGAATCTGCAGACCACAGGTGCCATCACCACCAGTGCCAAGTTTGCTGCGGGTATCGCTGCCCACTCCTATGGCGCTACCATCGACCACTGTGCCTCCGATGTTCAGATCAGCAGCTCTATCAGTGGCGACGGTACCCATGCTGGTATTGTAGCTGTAACGGATGGCGGTGGAACCATCACCTACTGTTCATTCGGCGGCTCCATGAGTGGTTCTGAGACGACAAGCTCGGGCGGTATCGTTGGTTGGTGTACCACCGCAACCACGATTGACCATTGCTTGATGGTTGCAGATATCACCCTGGGAACCTCAGGTTCCTATACCATCACCCGTAATCCTGGCGAGGCTACCATCAGTAACTGTTTCTATAACAAGACGTATGGATCAAACAATTCAGGTTCCATCCAGATTGTCGACGCCAATACCATACCTACCGGCGAGTTCACCTACGAGTATGCTCTGATGTATGGCGAGGGTGACTGGTATCAGCGTCTGGAAGGCGACGAGATAGACAGCTATCCGGTTCCTTTTGCTTCTCATGGGACTGTATATTGCAATGGAGACCTCAAATGCGACGGACGTGCCCTGGATGCTGATTGCACCTATTCAAACACCAAGACCGACGAGATTCCTCCTCATCAGTATGTGGATGCTGTCTGCGTGAATTGCCAGGGTGCTCAGAAGGGCTACATGACACCTTCAGAATACAATGGCATCGTTTATTACTGGATCAGCAATGCCAAACAGCTGGAGTGGTTCGCTGCCAAGGTGAACGGCGGTGATACACACATCAACGGCGCGCTGACGGCAGATATTGACATGAGTAGTATTACCAACCACATCACCATCGGTAAGGGCAACCAGTCCACCACCTCCGACAGCCGTTTCTGCTATGCGGGTATCTTTGATGGCAATGGCCATACGATCAAGAATTTCGTACACAACAGTCCTGACAAGTATCAAGGCCTGTTCGGTGGCATAACGGGTGGCTTCACGTTGCGTAACCTGGTTCTCGACAACACTTGTTCCATCAATGGAGGCTCCTACACAGCTCTGGTGGGTTGCTCCTTGGGTTCAGGTGAAGTCTTGATACAGAATGTGGGCAACGAAGGCAATGTAACCTCTACGGGTGTCAATGCTGGTGGTATCATTGGCTGCTGCATGGGTAGCACTTGCCACTTCACCCTGGAGAACTGCTATGTCACAGGCCGTGTCGACGGTCTTCAGGAATCCGCTGCCATTTCAGGATGGGTGGGCAGCAATGCGAACGTCATCAATTGCTGGACCACCAGCGAGGTGACAGGTCTACAAAGCTACGGCACCTATTTCGCACGTCAAGGTAGTGCAAGCTACCAGAACTGCTATTGCCTGACCTCTTTGGGCGGCACTCAGGTGAATGGATTCACGGCGGAGCAGTTGGCCAGCGGCGAGTTGACTTACATGCTCAACGAAGAGAAGACCGATCCTGAGACGATTGTATGGTTCCAGACGATTGGCAAGGATGCACATCCAGTCTTCAACAAGTCACACAATGTGGTTTGCAAGAAGGAGGACGGCACCTTCTACAACGTGGAGAGCGGTATCATTGATGCCATCGAGACACTGGCAGAGGAGAGCGATGAGCCTGCTCTCGTGAACGTGTATGACCTGCAGGGCCGTCTGGTACGTGCCAACGTTTCTCGCAATGCCAGCCTCCAGAATCTTCCTCGTGGCCTCTATGTGGTAGGCCGCAAAAAAGTGCTGGTTAAGTGAGCGAAAAGCGAATACTAAAAGTAAGAGGCTGATGGGTGACCGTCAGCCTCTTATTGTTTGCCCACTTTTGACTAATAAATGGTTAAAATGGGACTCCGCCTGCGCCTGAGCACCAACTGGAGCGCAAGAAATGGTAAATGGTTAAATGGTAGATGGTAAATGGTAAATAGTAAATGGGATTCCGCCTGCGCCTGAGCACCTACGGAGCGCAAGAATTTCGGCGAAGCCAAAGTTATAGGAAAATAATGGTTTCTCCAACAAAAGAAAGCAACTTTTTTTGAGGGAATTTTGAGCCTCAAAAACGGTAAACAGTAAACCGTAAACGGTAA
>JAFZWK010000057.1 GCA_017617335.1 Bacteroidaceae bacterium
AAGGAAAGACTTCATTCTCTATTTCAAACCCTTGCCTTTGAACACGAAGGAATTTGACTTCTTGGAAGGTTTGGCAAAAGGCGACTACAAGGTGTTTGGCATCCACGACAAGGACTACACGATGCCTCCTGCTTCAGTTCCAACTGAATACATGGCCGATGATGACGGGGAAGGATTGGCGGAACTGAAGTTCGACGCTACGCCTGCCACCATACATTTCAAGTCGTTGAACTATCGTAAGGGAATGAACACTGAGATTCAAGTGCAATATGTAGATTTGAAAAATCCTGCAAAGCCAATGGATGTTGAAACGAATTTGAATGATGATGGTGAAGCCAGTCTTAGCCTCCCCATATGCCTGCCTCAAATTGTGTGGATCAATATCTTCAACATTCCATGGAGTTCAATGGGGTGTGTATATCTTTCACCAGGTAAGGAAGTGACCGTCCTTGTTGATATGCTGCACGATGACAGCAGGGCCAATAGCAAGATTGTAGGTGCCAAAGGCTATCACGCCAACTTTGGCAAAGAATGGTATCAGACAGCTCTTGAGGAACAAACAGAAAATGGTCCTCAGAAACCTACTATTAAAAAGGAAGACATTCACGATGTGCAGACGCTGATAAGATATTATAATGAAGAACGGGAGAACTACGACAAATGGATAAAGAACTCAAACTATTGCAAGGCAATAAAAGAATATTTGACACAATTCACAAACTCTCCGATATTTACGTTTGAAGGCGAACAAGACTCCATGTCCAATACAAAGGAGTTTACGGACTATGTGCTTCAGAATTACTCAGAGAATCTATACAAGAGGAATATCGTTTTCACGAATGAATTCCCAAGAGCCAGCAAATACTATGCAATGGCTGATGCACGAGGTTTCAATGCCGACCTTGCCCGCTATTGTTACTATTTGCCACAGGTACTTGACTCCAAGCAATTGGAGAAACCGCTCATCGAGGACAAGAATCTTTCCGACCTCTACGACAAATATGTAGCCGAATATCAAGCGACCGTTACAGCTAATAAACAAGGGCTTGCCGACAACATCCACTACCTCGACATGACAGACGTGGCTCCCGAAGACATCCTGCAAACAATCCTCGACAAATACAAAGGGAAGACCATTCTTATTGACATCTGGGCCACATGGTGTGGTCCCTGTAAGTTAGGACATGAGAAGATGAAACCGCTAAAAGAAGAACTGAGCGACAAAGACATTGCATACATCTATCTTACCTCGCCCACGTCGGATTACGACAGGTGGAAGGATTACATCACAGACATCTCAGGCGAGCATTATTTCCTGACCGAAGAGCAGTTGGAAGCTATTTTCAAGCAACTGCAAGCCCATGGTTATCCCACCTATGCCATCTATGACACCAAGGGCAACCAGACCTTCAAGCAGATTGGTTTCCCTGGCAACGATGTCATCCGTAAAGAGTTGGAGACAGCAAGCAAGAAATAAGTGACTAATTATTTTCATGCAGTTGCTATCAGAACCGAAATACGACACGATGGAAGAACTGCTGGAAATCAATAAGAACCGTACAAGAAAGCGTGGCGTATGATAAAGGATATACATGCTGTAAACGAATGATCAGGAGAACCGACCCTGTGATTTCCCTGTCGATGACACCTTCGAGAAACAGTGTCGCCTGAGGAATCCTGGTTACAAACCCGATGTCATCATTCCACTTGACTATCCAAAACAGCTTACTGATAACATTGACGAATGGGTGCTGTGGGTGACAAAGGATTTGAAAAAGAAATAAAATCACACAATGAAGTCAACAATCATCACCATTCTCCTTGCTGTCGCCGCTTTGACGGTGCAGGCCCAGACGAAAGTTTGGGACAACATAGTTATGGGCTATGCCAACAGCCTACCAGAGGATATCACCAACACCTACTGGCGCAACGAATCGACGGGCGACTGGATGATTGGCATCACACCGAATCATGTCATCTACAAGAATAAGGTGTGGGACATCGTGAGCCAGACGGAAAAGAAGGACGCCTATACGCTGACTATCAACGACGGCACAATCATCAAGGTCGGGAAGATGAAGAAAGGCCAGAGAATCATCACCATCGGCAAGGAGAAGCCAGCGACGTGTAGTCCTATCGTGACGGCAGCACTGCCCGACTACCCCACAAAGGATATGCGCAAGGGTTTTGTGGATAATGGCTACCGAACAAATGACAGCGTGACCATCATCGGATGGATGAAGGATATGCCCCAACAGGCGTGGGAGCGAGGAAAGGAGTTTAGCGTCGGTATTGAAAACATCTTCAGTGACAAGGAGGAGAGTTCTTATGCCAAGATGGACTCTCTGGGGCGCTTTACGCTGAAGATGCCCATTCTGAACTCCTCGCAGGTGTTCCTCGACTGGGGACGCACATCGAAGAGTACCCTGTTGGAACCGGGGAAGACCTATTTCTTCCTCTATGACTTCATGGCAGGGCAGATGCTGTGGATGGGTGATGACGTCAGGTTGCAGAACGAACTGTTGGCCCATCCTCACGACTGGAACAACGACCGTATTGGTAACGAGGAAGAAGGCAAGGTGACTGCCATGCAGTTCAAGGCCCGGACGGACAACTCGCGTGCTGCCAGCATGACAAAGCTACAGAACTGTCTTGCTCAGCATCCCAACCTCTCACAGCGATACATCGACTATGTTTCTGGCTATTATCTGACCAGTCAGGGCGAAGCGATGATGCAGGCCCGTTTCTCGATTCCTGCACATAATCTTCCCCAAGAGTATATGGACTATGTGGGTCGTGAAATCTGGCAGAAAGTATGCAAGCCCTATACGCTCTATCGGGACTTCAGTACCTTTATTCGTGACTATCTCAATCACCTCAGAGACACACAGCAAGGAGACTGGGGCATACACTTCAGAAACACGGTTCTGCGTTTGGAACAGCAAGGTATGGTGACCCTGACCGACGATGAGCGTGAGGCGTTGAATCAGTATATCATCATGCACGATAAACTGGAGGCTGGTATCAAGGAGAATATCTCACAGCAGGAGCGCGACTCACTCATCAACGCCTTCAACTCCAGCGAGACCGTCACCACACTGAACGGCCTGATAGTCCGCATGGGAGACCCGCTGCAGGACGAGATGAATCTTACCGGCTACCGCCAGACAATGGAAGTGCTTGACTCTGTGGGATGCGACCGCGCGCTGCGTGACATCTCTTTGGCACGCCAGTTCTATCGGGCTATCAACGAGACGCGTGCCATCCTTCCCCCTGCTGCAGTCAATCTGCTGAATCAGGAAGTGCAACTACCTTCCGCCAAAGCTGCCGTTATGGCGCTGCAAAACAAGTATCTGGAAATACAGCAGCGTGACATCACGAAGTCGGGCAATCTAAAATCTTCAGATGATGTGGCAAATATGAGCGATGGTGAGCAGATACTCAGCAAGCTCACAGAACCCTATCGCGGTCGCCTTATTCTGCTCGACATCTGGGGCACCTGGTGCGGTCCTTGCAAATTAGCACTCTCGCACAGTCAGGAGGAATACGAGCGACTGAAGGACTACAATCTTGTGTATCTCTACTTGGCCAATCGCAGTCCTGAGGATGGATGGAAGAATGTTATCAAGGAGTACAACGTCACGGGCGAGAACGTCGTACACTACAACCTGCCCGCCGACCAGCAGAGTGCCGTAGAGCATTTCCTGC
>JAFZWK010000058.1 GCA_017617335.1 Bacteroidaceae bacterium
AATTTAGTTGCAGAGTATGTAGGTATAATTTTTATATTTTATATTATATAATATTATAATATTATATAATATAAAATATAAAGTCAAATTCTCCTTGCAGCATCGTTCTTTCCATCTTGATTTGCAACAGTGCAACAGTGCAACAGTCTGTACTTCCCCCAGTGCTTCCCTAAAAAAAGTTGAATGATTATTTACTTATCCCTGACATGGTTTGAATATTATTTTACTAAACCCTGTCTAAGGTTGAATCATTCTCTCTAAACCCTTCTTTTGGTTGAATCTGCTCTGCGGGAAAATGTTCAATCAGATTCAGGGTTTGTTATGCAAAGGTACATGCACCTTCTTGAATTTCCAAATTTTCGACTTATTACATTTGTATTTTTGAACTAAGTTTTGTAACTCTAATAAATCTAAATCTTTGTTTTTATCCATTTTTAAACGCCGTTTTTATTCAACGTTTTTCAGGGTAAGACAGTGCGTTAATTTGCCCCCAAAAAATGTGCCAAAAATTTTGATATTATAAAAAAAATGCTTAAATTTGCATCAGATTTGAGCACTTGACTTTACGTGCACAAAAATCACATTAATGAATAGAAACATACAACAAGGTTTAACTAAAATTTAAAGCTTATGAGATTGAAATTCTACTTAGTAATGCTGACCTGCATGGTTGGTATGCGTGCATGGGCGTTGGAACCCGTGGACGGAGTTTATCAATTGGCTACTGCACAGGATCTGGTAGACTTTGCTGAGCTGATCAATGGAGGGACGACGGACGTCAAGGCTGTCCTGACTGCCGACATCGACATGAGCGAGTACCCCACCTGTCTGATTGGTAATGCCCAGGAGACTCCCTTTACTGGAGAGTTCGACGGACAAGGGCACACCATCAAGCTGGCCATCAATGTGGAGAACACTTTCAACTACAGCGGCGCCCTGTTCCGCTTTGTGAATAACGCTACGTTCAAGAACCTTCATCTGACGGGTTCCGTGACCACAGCGGGTAAGCATCCTGCCAGTCTGGCGTCTGCCATCAGCGGTACCATCGTCCTGACGAAGGTATCCAGCGACTGCGATATCTTCACCAACGGCGGCGATGCCTGCATGGGCGGTCTGGTGGGTATTGCCGGCGAGAACGGCGATAACGCTCCTGCCACAGACCTTACCTTCAACTATTGCTCCTTCACGGGCAGCATCACCCACACGGGCGAGGACATCGGACAGAACCACGGCGGTAACTTCGTGGGCTGGAAAGGCAACCGGAACACGACGGTAACCATCAACTCCAGCTATGCCATTCCCAAGTCCATCACGAACAGCCCCAACTTCTCTACCTTCGTGCGTTTCTGGGGAAGCAACGACAACGGCCAGATCATGGTCAACAACAGCTTCTACCTGAACAACATCGAGGATTACGCTGCCTTCCAGGGCGAGGCTGCCTCGTTGGAGATGTTCCAGAGCGGTGAGGTATGCTACTATCTCAACGAAAGGAAGACGGAGGGCCAGACCTGGTTCCAGAACATTGGCGAAGACGACTCCCCCGTGCTGGACAGCACCCACAAGACGGTCTACGCCAACGGCACGGTACGCTGCGACGGTGCGCCGGATGCCATCGAGTACAGCAACACATATTCCGACTCACCCGTTGCTCCGCCTCACACCTACAAGGATGGTATCTGCCAGGTATGCGGCACTCCGGATGAGAATTTTGCAGAAAGAGATGCTGACGGCTACGTGCTGCTCGATACTCCTGAGAAGATCGTGTGGTTTGCAGCAATGGTGGAAAAGAAGGACAATGCCCTGAACGCCAAGCTGACTGACGACATCAATATGGCATCGGTGGAGGATTTCGCAATGATTGGCTCCGACGAGCATCCCTATTGCGGTACCTTCGACGGTCAGGACCACTTCATCAGCTACCTCACGCTGGAGAAGACACAGAACTTCGTGGGCTTCTTCTCGACGGTGGGCGACGGCGCTCACGTCACACACCTCATCCTCGACAACACCTGCTCCATCTTCTCCACTGGTAACCGCGTGGGTATGGTGGGTGCTGCGCACCGCCAAGGTACCGTCCTGATCGACTACTGCGGCAACGAGGGCAACGTGACCTCCACCTCTCCATTCGAGAGTACGGCAGGCGGTATCTTTGGTTGCAACGTTGACTGTCTGGCCGACATACACATTGACCACTGCTACAGCACGGGTGTCATCGACGGTATGAACCAGTCGGCTCAGATTGCCGGATGGCTGAACTACTTCGGCAACAGCAGCATGACCAATTGCTGGTCGGTAGCCGAAGTGAAGGGTTACGACAACGAAGGCGCCTCGATGGCTCGCCACTCGGGTCAGCGCCTGGAGAACAACTTCAGCACCATCGGTCAGGGAAGAGTCTTCTCGGCCGAGGAGGTGATGACGGGCGAGCTGTGCTACAAGATGAACGGCTCCACCCTGAGTGCCAACCCTGTCTGGTACCAGACCATCGGCGTGGACGACATGCCCACCTGGAAAGAGGATCATGGACTCGTCTTCCAGTCCGGCGAAGGTGAATTCGACTTCATACAGGACGACGGGAACTACGAGAACAAGCGCGACTTGCTGATAGACTATGAAGCCCGCTTCACAGAGGACTTGGCGGCTACCAGCGCATTGGTCGAATACTATCAGGCCTATCTGGAGGATTTGGGCTCGATGACCTATGACCAGCTTCTTGTTTCCTACGACGGCCTCAATATTCTCAAGGCCCAACTGAACGAATCGGCACGCGCTTACGAGAACTACGAGAAGAAGGTAGCCGAAGTGATGGCATTCCTCGAGGAGAGCCCCGAGTTGTCTGGCACTTACCTGGACTACCTCAGAAGCTATCTGGAGGACATTCAGGAGCCTGGCACCTATCCCAACGGCACGTATCAGTACATTATGGAGAACCTGCTGCCTACGACGGAGGAAATCCAGGCTGAGACGGAGTATGTGGAACTGCTGCGCCGTCAGGCTGTGGAAGGCGGCTATGTGAAGGATTCCGACATCAGCAACCTGCTGGTGAACCCCGAGTTCGCCAACTGGTATGAGGGTTGGGAGAAAGAACTGAACTGCTCGCGCAACAGCGACGTGATCCAGGGACGCCACATCTCAGAGACGTGGAACGGTACGTTCAACATCCATCAGACCCTTACCGGCATGAAGCCTGGCATCTACGAGGTGCAGATACAAGCCTCCTACCGTCCAGCCTTCCAGCCTGCCAGCACCAACCTGTCGGGTATGATATACATGAATGACCAGAACGTCTACATCATGAGTTCCTACGAAGGAAGAGTTCTGGCCGAGGACGCTGTAGACGGTGAGAACTGCTACCTCAACATGGAAGATGCTCTCCACGACATGATCATCTACGACGTGGACGAACCAGCCGGCTACGTTCCCCGCGGCACAACTGGTGCATATTACGCCTATAAGGCTGGCCGCTACCAAAACCGTCTGTGTTGCCTCGTAACAGAGGACGGCGAGCTGACCGTAGGTCTGAAGGATGAAGGTTCCGGCGGTCCTGAGGACGAGACGGCATGGGCTGAGATGAAGCTCATCTACCGAGGCACCGTTGAGGAGGCTGCCGATGCAATTGACGAGACGTTGGAAGGAATGGTGGCACGCGCCACGACCCTGCTCGAATATGAGTGCGACGTTGACTTCTCGCTCTATCCCAACTTCGGCAACGAGCTGCGTAGTGCCCTGCAGGCTGCTATCGATGCAGTGGGGACTGCTACCACAGGCGAGCAGAAGTATGAGCTTGTCGAAACCTTCTCTACCTTGTTCCGCGATGTTTATGACTGCAAGAGGGCTTACAGGGCCTTTAACCAGGCATGTGCTATGTATGAGGACGGACTGGTGAATCTGCAGAACGAAGGCTTCGACTTCGGCGAGGAAGGCATTGTTCCTTACATCAACCAGCTGTATGACATCCAGGATCAGCTCTTCACGGGTGGCTTCACCCACTCTGAGGCTCGATCTCAGGCTGCCATCCAGGCTCTGCCTTATTACAGCGCTATCTTCGGTGAAATGCCATATATGGCTAACGGTTTCTATGAGATAGATAATTTCGAAAAAATGATTTGGGTGCAGAAGCAGATCAATGCAGGCAATACGAACCTGAACATAGCACTGACGGAAGACATCGACCTCAGCGAGCATCCAACCTTCATGCTGTCAGAGAACAAGGCAAATTCCTTTACAGGAATCTTTGACGGACAAGGACACACCATCAAGCTGGCTATCAATGTGGAGAACACTGGCGACTACAGTGGTGCCCTGTTCCGCTATGCTCAGGACGCCACGTTCCGCAACCTCAACCTGACAGGCTCGGTAACCACCTGCGGGAAGCATCCTGCCAGCCTCGTGAGCTGTCTCTTTGGCACTGGCATCCCCACTATTTCGAATGTGACGTCAAGTTGCGATATTTTCACCAATGCAAACGATGCTTGTATGAGCGGTATAGTCGGTATTCTCGGCGATATTTGGAACGATGGCCGCGGCATAGAAGTCATCTTCAACAACTGTGGCTTTACGGGTAACATCACCCACACCGGCGACGCCAACGCACAGAACCACGGTGGAAGCTTCATCGGATGGAAGGCCGTCAATAATGCAACGGTTACGATGAACAACTGCTACGCTGCGCCAAAGTCGGCAAACAGCCCAAGATTCAGCACCTTCGTACGCCTCTATGGCTCAGATAACGGACAGGAATATGCCAACAACTGCTACTTCCTGAGCGGTGTGACCGACTATGTGGCCAAGCAGGGTACGGAAGCTTCTGCCGAGGAGTTTGCCAATGGCACCGTCTGCTATGCCCTCAACAGCGACCAGAGCGCCATCGCCTGGTACCAGAAGATCGGCGAAGATTCTTATCCTGTGCTCGACCCGACTCACGGCAAGGTGGTGAAGAACGAGGATGGAACGTACAGCACTGTAACGGTTGTAGATGACGTTCTCGTCAACAAGCCCTCCGACGGCAGAATCTACAACCTGAGCGGTCAGCGCGTAAAGAAGGCTGTGAAGGGTCTCTACATTATCGACGGTAAGAAGATTCTGGTTAAATAAACTGTTCGTTACAAAGCAGGGGGTGCTTCGTGTCGTAACGGGTGCACCCTCTGCCCTTTAAACCCATAAGACATAATATGAAGCCATTTATCATCTCCGTAGCGGCTGCCATCCTGTGCTGTACGGCATCGTGTACCGCAGAAACCACTCAGCAGAAGGCCATCACCCAGGTGGGTTTCGAGAACGTCAAGATTCAGGACGCTTTCTGGAGTCCTTACTTGGAGAACAACGCCCTGCATACCATCCCCGTCTGTATCGACCAGATAGAAAACCAAACCGGGCGCATCCGCAACTTCGAGAACGCAGCAAAGAGAAAAGGTCAGCATTCGGGCATCTTCTTCGACGACTCCGACGTCTATAAGGCTGTGGAGGGTGTGGCTTATAGCCTCATCAACCATCCCGATGCCGAGCTGGAGAAGCACATGGACGAGTGGATAGACAAGTTCGCTGCCGCCCAGTTGGAGGACGGTTACATCAACACCTTCTACACCCTCACAGGACTGGAGAACCGATGGACGGATATGGACAAGCACGAAATGTATTGCGCAGGTCATCTCTTGGAGGGCGCCATCGCCTACTACAAGGCTACGGGCAAGGACAAGTTGCTGCAGGTTGCTATCCGAATGGTGGACTATATGATGGAGACGTTCATGCTGGCCGACCGCCACTGGGTGCCCGGACACGAGGAGATTGAGCTGGCACTCTGTAAGCTCTATGCGCTGAATGGCGAGAAGAAGTATCTGGAGTTTGCCCACTGGCTACTGGAACAACGTGGACGTGGATACAGTAATCTGGCTCAATCATATGGTTTGAAACATTATCAGGATGTGGTTCCTGTGAAAGACCTTCGTGAGATTCACGGTCACGCCGTCAGGGCCATGTACCTGTTCTGCGGTATGGCTGATGTGGCTTCCTACATCCCTGACACAGGCTATATGGAGGCTCTTGACTCACTCTGGCTGAACGTTACAGGAGGTCACATGTACGTTACAGGAGGTATAGGCGTGGCTTATCGGACTGAGGGATTCAGTGAGCCTTACGACCTGCCCAACTACGAAGCTTACTGCGAGACGTGTGCAAGTATCGGTATGGTGCTTTGGAACCACCGCATGAACGAGTGGAAGGGCGATGCACAGTATGTGAACGTGCTGGAGCGCTCGCTCTACAACGGTGTGCTGGCAGGTATCAGCCTTCAGGGCGACCGCTTCTTCTACGTCAATCCCCTGGCCTCGCACGGCAACCATCACCGCCAGGCCTGGTACGGCTGCGCCTGCTGTCCCAGTAATGTATGCCGCTTCATCCCGTCTGTGGGCAACTACATCTACGGCACCAGCCGCGACGCCCTCTGGGTAAACCTTTATATCGGCAGCGAAGCCACTTGCAAAGTGGGCCGAAAGGAAGTGAAGGTGAAGATGGAGACAGAGATGCCTTGGCAGGGAACTTCCCGTCTCACCTTCGAGAATAAGATGAAAGGTCAATTGAGGCTGAGAATACCAGACTGGGCAGAAAACTTTACCCTTTCCGTCAATGACGAGCCTGTGGCATACCAGACAGAGCGCGGGTATGCCGTAGTGGAGCGCCGTTGGAAGGAGGGCGATGTGGTGGAGATAAACACCCCGATGAAAGTAAAGGCTGTGGCTGCCGACCCCAGGGTAAAAGCGGACGAGGGGCAGAGAGCCATCCAGCGCGGCCCGCTGGTCTATTGTGCCGAACAGGTCGATAACACGGACACCTTCCAGGAGATTGCCATCAGTGAAAAGACCGAATGGCAGACGGTTCCTGTTGAGGAATTGGGCGGCATCACCCGTCTTGTGGGCAGCGAGAAGGAACAGACCGTAAACCTCATTCCCTACTACGCCTGGGATAACCGTGAAGCCTGTGAAATGCGTGTATGGCTTCCTTGGAGAGAATAGACCCTCGGCTCATTGATCCATAAATAAAGAAGAAACATGAAAAAGAATTTGTCCTTATTGGTATTTTTTCTCGTCCTCTTTGGATGTAAGGAGCATGTCGACATGTCCAATCGTTATGTGTTCACTTCTCACACGATGATAAGCTACATGGAGAAGTTCCCCGAGAAATATGGTGAGTATCTGGATTTGCTGTTTCGTACACGGGTGAGTAACGTCAGTGAGACCACCGTGGGACAGCTTCTTTCAGCACGTGGGTACTACACGGTGTTCGCCCCTACGAACAATGCCATACACACCTATCTGGAGTCGCTTTGCGAGAAAGGATTGATACAGGAACCATCCTGGGACAGCTTCCGCAACAAGCAGGAGCGCGACTCTATTGAACAGGTCATCGTCTATAACAGCATCATCGACGGGGGCGACAACACAATATTCTACTGCAACGACTTCCCTGTGGAACAGGACGGAGAGATACCTGTGCCCAACATGCTGGACCGACGCTTGATCGTTCATCAAAGCGAGGATAGCGTGGGGCATTTCCTCATCAACAATCAGCCGATGGACATGCGCAACAGCGACATTCCGGTGATAAACGGCATCCTGCACACTATGAATGGAGTGGTGGCTCCCAGCAACAACACGCTCGGACGACTGCTCTACAACATCGAGCGGGAGAAGCGTGAAGGATTCTATGTGGCTGCTATGCTGGCGCATGCTGTGGGACTGCTGGATACACTTGAACAGTACCGCGACCCTGTCTACGAGGACCTTTATCAGCGAGGCATTGTACCCGTGTGGAACGACGATTATGGCGATGACCGCAACGGACACTATTTCTACTCACCCGAGCATCGCTATTACGGCTACACGTACTTTGCCGAGACTGACAGCCTCTGGGAAAACCTCTTGGGTAAGCCAGCATTGGACATCACCGTTTCCGACGTGACAAACTATCTAGAGCAACAAGGCATCTATCCCGATGCAGAGCGCGGAACCAACTACAAAAGCGAGAACAATCTGCTGAACCAGTTCGTCACCTATCATTTCCTGCCCGAACGGCTACCGACCAACCACCTCATCTACCACTGGAGCGAGCGTGGATTCAACCGTTCCTCGAAGATACTGGGAGCTGCTGTAAGCGAGTTCTACGTCACTATGGGGAAGCGCCGGCTGCTGAAGATATTCGAGAGCCGCGAGAGCCAGGGAGTTTACTTGAACCGTTTCCCTGTCCTCAACAACGGACGTCGAGAGAATTACCGCGAGAAGTATTGCGACCCTGACAAGGTGGGTATATTCATCGGAGCACCCAATCTGGAGGGAGAGAACAACGTGCGCAACGGTATGATCTATCCCATAGATAAACTCCTCGTTTACGACGACGCTACACGTACTAACCTTCAGAAAGGACGTATCCGCTGGGATGTCTCGTCGATGTTCCCCGAATACGTCAACAACGACATACGCCTCTGCGAGATACAGACTCATGAGCGCCTTTGGGTGTACATCCCCAACGAATATCCCTATCTCGATGATTGTGAGATCTCTCAGGACACACGCTTCTACTATTGGCCCGCCACAAACCAAAGCTGGGACAACTATCAGGCCGACGAGTATACCATCCGAGGCCAACAGGACATTACCCTGCGTCTGCCGCCCGTACCACAACGAGGAACCTACGAGTTGCGCTGTGCGGTGCAGCATGGAGGCGGTAACGGCGACGAGCGCGGAATGGTGCAGTTCTACTGGGGGCACGATCGCGACAACCTGACTCCTATGGGCATTCCCGTTGACTTGCGTACTGGAGGTTTGACTCGTCGCACGAAGCTAGGAGAGCTTCCCAGCGACACGGGATGGGAGGCCGACTCGGAGGACGACGAATACAACGCTGAGGTTGATAAGCGAATGAGGAACAAAGACTGGATGAAGGGGGCTCACATTCAATGCGTGACTTCCAATACCTCGACTTATTCGGCGCGTGCGAATCCGATGTGCCTCCGACGCATCCTTGTGCGTGGCACGATGGACCCCAACGAGACGTACTACGTCCGCTTCAAGACCGTACTCGACGACCCCTATACCTATCTATACATGGATTACTTTGAGTACGTGGCCAAAGAGATTTACGACAATCCTGAAGAGCCGGAGGATATCTGGTAAGAAGATACCCACGAGTGAAGAATGTGATGTTTTCTGGCCGTATGCGTAAGATCGGTATTCTGTTAACTGTTGCAATCTTTTTTGCCTCTCTCGGGATGGCTGCTGAGGAGGAAATCCTCATCAACGAGATACAGGTGGCAAATGTGGATCGGTTCGTGGACCCCAGTTGGAACTACGGAGGATGGGTGGAACTCTACAACCGAAGTTCCCAGCAAATTAACCTGCGTGGCTACTGGGTAAGCGATGACCCTGCGAACCTCCAGAAAGTACGTGTCTCGCAGGCCGTACTCTTGCGCGGAAATTCGTTTGCCAATCTTTGGTTTGACCATCACGACAAATACTGCCCCTCGCAGATAAACATGAAGCTGGATATGGAGGGAGGTACCATCTATATCAGCGACCGCCAGGGGAATCTTGTTGCCAGTCAGGACTATCCGCCAGCTGTTTGTCGGGCCAGCTGGGCCCGCTTGACTGACGGAAGTGAGGAATGGGGGTATTGCAACAAGCCAACACCAGCCGCCAGCAATGGTCAGGTGGAGGTATGCAAGACGAGACTCGAGGCTCCCCAGGTGGACAAACCCAGTTGTATCTTCAGAGGAACGCTCTCCGTTCAGGTGACCGTACCCCAAGGGGCTATTCTCCGCTATACCACAGACGGGTCTACACCCACCATGAAGAACGGGCAGACGAGCACATCAGGTCGGTTTACTGTCTCCAAAACCACTGTTTATCGCTTTGCATCCTATCAGGACGGCTTCATGGGGAGTGAAGTCATCACCCGTAGCTACCTGCTGAAGGACAAGGATTTCAGTCTACCCGTCATTTCCATTGCCTCAGCACCTGCCAACCTCTATAGCGATGAGCTGGGCATTTTCGTGAAGGGCAGAAACGGTAGACCTGGATTAGGCCAGACCGACAACTGCAACTGGAACATGGATTGGGACCGACCTGTGAACTTTGATTATCTGGATGCTCAAGGCAACTCTCTGCTGAATCAGGAGGCTGAAATTAAGCGTAGCGGAGGCTGGGGAAGATTCCAGATGCCCTTCAGTTTCAAGATCAAGGCCTCGAAAGTCTACGAGGGCCGCAATTCGTTGGACTATCCCTTCTTCAAGGACAAGCCCTACATCAAGAGCAAGGCACTACTTATCCGCAACGGGGGAAATTGCGACTACAATTATCGTGTGCGTGATGCTTTCCTGCAAAAGTTGGTGCTTACCAGCGGAATAGATATGGATGCTCAGGACTATCAGCCTGTGGCACACTATCTGAATGGAGTCTACAAGGGTGTGCTCAATATGCGTGAACCCAACAACAAGCATTTCATCTATTCCAATTACGGACTGGACGAGGAAGACATTGACCTCTTCGTCATCGATAACGACACGGGCTACGTGCAGAAGTGCGGCACTCATGATGCGCTGGGTGAACTCTATGAGTTGAGCCAATCGGCAGAGAACGATGAGGTGTATAAGCAAATAGAGAAGATGATGGACATCGACGAGTTCTGCTACTATCTGGCCATTCAGTTTTATCTGGGCAATGCAGACTGGCCCAACAACAACATGAAGGCGTGGCGAGAACGAAGCGAGAACGGCCGCTGGCGTTACCTTCTCTATGACTTGGATGGAACTTTCAACCGTACATCACCTTTCACTATCTTCGAGAGCATGCGGATTCACACGTTCAACACTCTTCTGGGAGAACCCATCTCCAATTACACGAAGGAGATTGAGCCCATCACTATCTGGCTTGGTCTCCTGAAGAATGAACGGTTCCGGCGTCGCTTCACGGATGCCTTCTGCCTCGTGGCTGGCTCAGTCTTCGATCCCGAACGCTGCGCCAAACTTGTCAAGGAGTGGGCTGAGGCAGTCTATCCCATGCAGATACTGGATGACAACGGGTATGGCCGTAATAATTCTCCGCTTCCTGGGGCAGAAATCATCATTAGCAGACTGAACTCGCAGGCTACAGTCATGTATGAGCAGCTACAAGGCTACTCGCGGCTGAAATTGGGAAGCATTATCCCGATGCAAGTCAATCTGCGTAGTAATATCCCACAGGGATGCATCTTGCTGAATGGACAACAGGTTCCTACGGGCACTTTCACAGGTAGACTTTATCCTCCCGTCACGTTGAAAGCTGAGACGCCAGGAGGCTATATCTTTGATGGATGGTATCTTGCTGAAGGCAGTGATCAGATTGGAACGCAACTTATCAAGAAAGGAGAGGAATGGACATATTATGACAACGGGAGTCTGGATGGTAAATTGTGGAAACGAACAGCCTACAACACTGCCGAGTGGAAGACAGGCAAGGCTCCCTTAGGCTACGGGGCGGCAGACGGTGGTTATCGCACAGTACTGAACTATGGGAACAATGCTGACAGCAAATACCCCACCTATTATTTCCGGAAGGTGCTGAAACTGTCCGCCAAACCAAAGGAGGATGACATTTTCAGACTCTCTTATGCAGTAGATGACGGCTTTGTTGTTTATGTGAACAATGTGGAAGTGTGTCGATACAATATGCCTGTGGGTGAGCCCACTTACAGTACGCTGGCAACCACTTATGCAGGGACTGACCCTATTACAGGCAGCATTGACCTTAGCGGCAGTTTGTTTAACAGCGGTGTGAACCTGATAGCCGTTGAGGTACATAACACTGCCCTCACGAGTTCTGACATTTACTGGGACATGCAGCTTTCCCAACTCCAGAGTACAGACAGTTTTGTCTCAAAGGATGCAGAATATACTCTCACATCGGGGAACTCGATGCTGGTCGCTCATTTCAGCAAGACAAGCAATGGTGCATGTCCAGTGGTCGTCAACGAGTTGAGTGCTTCGAACTCCATATATGTCAACGAGTACTACAAGAAGAGAGATTGGGTGGAGCTATACAACTGTACGGATACCGAGATAGACGTGGCGGGAATGTATCTATCTGATGACGAGTCTGCCCCGCACAAATACAGGATAGGCACTCTTCCTGATGATGCAACGGGCACTGTAATTCCTGCCTTTGGCCATAAAGTCATCTGGTGTGATGAAACGGAACCTATCAGTCAGTTGCATGCTCCTTTCAAATTAGCTAATGCAGACAATGCCTTAGTGATACTGACGGCACAGGATAATGCTTGGGCCGACACATTGGTCTATTGCCGACACGACGGACTAACCTCCATAGGACGCTTTCCTGATGGTTCGGCCAACGTCTATCTGATGCCGCATCCATCTATTGGGGTATCGAATAAACATCATTGTAATGCCGAGTTTCTGGGTATTTCCTCAGAGCAGAAAACAAGTGATGTGGAAGTTCTTCGTGATGGAGGTAATCGGATAATTTATCGTGATGGGACTCTTCTCATCAGAAGTGAAGAGAAAGGACTTGGCACGTTGTTTATCTATACCCTTGATGGGAAATTGGCGATGCAGCGTCTAGTTTCTCTGCAGTCAGGCAGCGATGAAATAAACGTTGGTATGTTGCGTTCTGGCTTTTATGTGGGACGCATCACTAGCCCGAGCGGAGTTCTGTGTACTTGTAAATTCAAAAAATAGATTCCTTTGATATGAATTATGCTCTGAAAAAAGTATTCTTGACGGCACCGTTCATTATTTTTGCAGTAGCAAGTTTTTGCGAGACTGACAGGAAACTCGAGCCTGTTACTTTCGAAAAAGTGAAGATGGAAGACAATTTCTGGCTGCCCCGTCTGAAACGGCAGAAAGATGTACTTGTTCCCTTTGCTCTCAAGAATACGGAACCTGCGGTGGAGAATTTGCGTCGAGTAGGGAAGTACCTCAAGACTGGTCAATGCGATACATTGCTCAATCTGCCGCGCTATGTGGCATCGGACCTTTTCAAGGTGATGGAGGGAGTGGCTTCTCTTCTTGCTATTGAGCGAGATGTCAGGTTGGAGTTGTTGATGGATAGTTTGATTGACATCATTGCTGATGCCCAGTGTTCAGACGGATATTTCTATGAGATACACTCCGTACCTCGGGAATTTGTGTCAAACCATGATCGCGGTGCAGGAAAGGGGCGCTACGAATATGTTCTACACAGTCACGAACTGTATGACATGGGGCACATGTATGAGGCTGCTGTGGCCTATTATCGTGCTACAGGCAAGCGTAAATGGCTTGATGTCTCCGAGAAGAGCGCCCAGCATATCAACCGTGTTTTTTTTGAAGGTGATCCAGCCTACAACGAAGGCAAACCTGTGATGCAGGCTCCTGGTCATGAAGAAATTGAGATGGCACTTTTCAAACTCTCACAAGCTACTGGAAACAACCTCTATGCCCAGATGGCAAAGAAATTTCTGGATATCCGCGGTGTGACCTTTAAAGACAACAACTACGCACAGCAACATCTTCCCGTACGTGAACAGCGCTCGGCAGTGGGGCATGCTGTGAGAGCTCTGTACCTGTATTCGGGAATGGCCGATATGGCAGCGGTATTGGGTGATGCGACGATGCGACCTGCTCTCGATGCCATTTGGCATGATATCATGGATACTAAGATTCATATCAATGGAGGATTAGGCTCTGTACCCGGAATTGAAGGATTCGGTCCTGCTTATATGCTTCCTAACCGTGACACCTACGATGAGACTTGTGCGGCTGTGGGCAATGTGTTCTTCAATTATCGCATGTTCCTGGCTACGGGCGATGCCAAATACGTGGATGCCGCTGAAGTCTCACTCTTTAACAATGTGTTGGCAGGCGTGAATCTCGAAGGGAACAAATTCTTTTATGTCAATGTGCTTGAGGCTGACGGTAAGAAACCTTTTAATCACGGGCGTGCAGGACGTTCTCCTTGGTTCGGAACGGCCTGTTGTCCCTCTAATATGGCTCGATTGATTCCTCAGGTGCCGGGTATGGTCTATTCCCATACGGATGATGATATATTTTGTGCGCTATATGCAGGATGTAAGACGGAAATTCCTCTGGCTTCAGGTAAAGTCATCCTGAAACAGCAGACGGAATACCCTTTTGACGGCAAAATTTCCATCAATATAACACCAGATAGAGAAAACCTCTCATTCACCCTTTGGCTACGCATCCCTACATGGTGTGGTTCGCAGTTCCTGCCTGGCAATCTATATTCTTTTGCAGACAATCATACATCGAAGGTTACCCTTCTTTTGAATGGCAAACCCATTAAGATTACTCCCGTTAAGGGGTATGTGCCCATTCGTCGTGAATGGAAGGCTGGCGACAAGGTGGAGCTTGACCTTAAGGTAAAGACACGCTATTCGGTGGCTGACGAGAGAGTCGAAGCTGACCGCAATCGTGTGTGTGTTACTCGTGGACCCTTGGTGTTCTGTGCTGAACAGCCAGACAATGCGATGCCTGCTATCAACTACTACATCAAGCGTATTGGCAGGGAAGGGAAAATAATCCGTTATACAACAGGTATTATGAAAGACATTCCCATTCTGACATTGCAGGCGAACGCTATGAATGATGAGCAGAAGAAGAGTGCTTCATTGAATCTTATCCCATATTATGCATGGAACAATCGTGAAGACAATCAGAGTATGAACGTATGGTTCGCACGTGATCCAAAGACTCTACTCGAAGGTTTGGTACGTACAGTGGGTAACATAAAGAGTGCTGAAGCCACCCATACTTTTGCCAACGATGAAGTTACAGCTGTTGCAGATGGGAAAATACCTTCAAACTCATACGATACTTCCATTCCTCGCTGGACAAGTTGGCCGCAGAAAGGAACCCCCCAGCAACTTATGGTGGAGTTGCGTAAAGAACAGCCCATTGAGGCCGTCTCTATCTATTGGTATGATGATAAGGGTGGTGTCCAGGTTCCTGTATCCTGGAGTCTAGAATATCGAGTGAATGGAGAATGGACAGTTTGGCCACTATACACTACTGACCGATACAACAACTTCCCCGATCAGTTCAACATGGTGCATCCAGCTAAACCCATAAAAGCTGATGCCATCAGGGTATGCATGCAGCCCAAATCCGATTCTACGGTCGGCATCCTTGAAATGCTGGTGGAATAGTAATCTGACTGATTTCACAACACGTTAAGTCAGTCAGCACAACACGTTGAATCATCCAACACAATGCCCGGCAACGTCAGTCTATGCAAAACATCGAGTATCGCGTGCCGCTCTTTCGTACAGTCGAGCTTTCAATCATGTTTTGTCTCTTATTCTTTAATCTCCATAATAAAGTTGTCAAAGCGAGCCAAGCCGCTGTCACCGTAGCAGAATAGACCAACACGGATGCCTTTCCAGTACCCGTTGTGCATAGGGAAAGCCTTTCCTGCTGGCACGAAAGTCTTGTTGTCCAAACTATAGGAAAACTGGTGGGTGTGTTGTCGGCAGTTGTTCGTTACACGGAGATAAATATGCTTGAAGTGACCTTTTCTAACCAAAGTCCGCTGACCGTCGGCCTCCACAAAAATGCCTTCATGGGTTATGCCCACACCATGAAATTCGCGTCCTGTACAAGCGAGTCCGGCAAAGCATTTGCCACGATTCTCAACGAGCGTTGTGCTCTCACAAACATATCCCATCACTTTCTGCATGAGCATGTTGTGGCTTTCCTTCAAACTCTCGGCAGGCAGAGCATGAAGTGTCAGGAAACCCTTTCGTTCTGTCAGGCTCCAATCGTTGTCGCGAGGATTGTGGTTCCATTGCCATTGCAGACCCAATGGACCAGAAAAGTCATCATT
This sequence comes from Bacteroidaceae bacterium, assembly GCA_017617335.1. GTDB lineage: Bacteria > Bacteroidota > Bacteroidia > Bacteroidales > Bacteroidaceae > Physcousia. The sequence continues at coordinate 15,864 of JAFZWK010000058.1, forward strand.
TGTCTGAGGCAGAAAGCGGCCCTGCGACTTGATTGGTTTTTGCCAAGAACTGACTGGCTCTCCTATGCCATTACCGTCCTTATCAATTCCCATTAGAGGCCACTCATCCAACCACCGAACAGGTTGCAGATGCAGAACTCGTCCTCGTTCAGGTGTGTCTTGGAAATGGTAGAACCACCAGGTGCCGTCTGGAGCATCCACAAGCGAGCCCTGATGAGGACCATTGATGTCTGTGGAGCCTTGTTCTAATACAATGCGTCGCTCATATGGACCGTAAATGTTTCTTGCCCTGAGAACTGTCTGCCAACCTGTACCTACGCCACCTTCTGGAATAATGAGGAAGTAATATTCGTTGCGTTTCAGCCACTTTGTGCCTTCAGCCACAGGACCAGAATAGACCGTTACACCATCGTCGAGCAATTGCCGACCATCTGCAGACATATTATGCACAATGATGGGACCTGCTCCGTATTGGCTGCGTCCCAGATAGGCTTTCCCGTCATCGTCCCAAAATGGACAAGGGTCTTCCCACTTTTCAACGCGCCTCACCAGATGCAGAGGCTCCCACGGACCACAAGCATTGGTAGCTGTCGTCATGTAGAGACCCTCGTCTGGCGTGCAGAAATAGACATAGAATCGTCCGTTGTGGAAGCGAATGGAAGGAGCCCACGAACCGCCGCCATAATGCTGATTGTCGTTCCATCCAGGCTCATCTATGCGATTATAAATCTGACTAATATATCGCCAGTTAACCATATCATCAGACTCCAGTACCTGCATTCCCATAAAATGGAAATCGGATGCCACCATGTAAAACTTATCTCCCACACGGATAATGTCTGGGTCGGAGAAGTCGGCGTTCAACACTGGGTTTGCGTATGTGCCGTTATTCATGTCTCCCCATGAGGTTGAGTGGCTGACAGTTTGGGCATCACAATGCAGAGGATTTAGCCACAGTATAGCCCATAGTGCTAATAAATTGTGTTTGAGAGTAGGGTAGTTCTTCATTGTTTCACCGCTTTTATAGTCCTGTTCTTGAAAAAGTGAAGTATTTTCTTTTGAAATTAGTCTTCATCCCCACAAAAATACAAATTTTTCACAGGATAAGTGACATAAATAATTTTTTTTGATTTAGAAACATATTTTTTCTATAAAACGGTTCTATAGGAGACTGGATTCTCGATGATCTGCAAGGCATCTGTCACTATTTTCGTCTGAAACAAGTTTCATCTACGAATGGTTACCAGAAAATGCTGGATTTTTATAGAGGACGTACACGAAAGATTTGGGAACGAAGGAACTCATCAATGCCCTCGACATGAGTGTCATCATCAATATGCAGCAATACACTCTTACACCATTGGAAGAAGCCTTAGGCGTGATTTTAAAAATAATATAAACAACTAAACAGATATGGGATTCCAAGTGTCAGTTCAATGATAATGATGTAATATTTGTGAACCATATTCCTGACAGCCAGAAGAAAACGTTCTTGGAAAGGTGAACTCCTTCTGTATGTGAGGTAAGATCCTCAAGTTCCTTGCGCTGACTCGTCAAAATAATAACTATTGTTTCATACGTTCCCAAGAGGTCTGTCAACGTATTGATAACATTCTTGTTCCTCCCTTCCAACTTATGCTATTCCTCGTCATTGATGCCAACCTTTATCATAGCATTGCGCCTTAATGATAGCTGGAAAAGCCAAGCTCCTCCTCATCAATCCCATACTGGCGGCAGATCCACTTTACTGCGATGGGAGGGAGCAGCTTGGAATGGGAGGTGATGCCCCACTGACTCAGTTGCTCTCGCTGACCCCTCAGCCAACGCTGGAAGGTGCTGTTGCTGACCCCTGCTGCTCTTGCCAATTCACTCTTTAGAAAACTTCTCATGGCTATTTTTATAGGGCTAGTATGACTAGTATGGCTAGTATGACAAGGAGGACTAGCCGGACTAGGAGTAACAAGAAAGGGGATATCTCACGACATCTCCTTTCCTGTGATTCGGAAGGGGCTCGAACCCTTGACCCGCAGCTTAGAAGGCTGCTGCTCTAATCCAACTGAGCTACCGAACCATTTTAATATGATCGACTACAATAATCTGTGCAAAGGTACTCATTTCTTGGATACCTTGCAAATTTTGAATCATCAATTTTGAGTTTTCCGCATGCAATCAGCCAAATACAGGCCCAATGCATGGGATTGTACTGAATAATCTCCAGCAGGGTGGGGGCTTTCACCTTATTGCAGGCTCTCACATTCCTTCAGCCAGGCTGCACTGCTGGCATCACTTGGCATACGCCAGTCTCCACGAGGGCTGAGTGAACAGCTACCTACCTTGGGACCATCTGGCAAACAACTGCGCTTGAACTGCTGGGAGAAGAAGCGGCGGCAGAAGGTGGTGAGCCACTTGCGTATTGTCTCATTTGTATAGGTGTTGCCAAATGCACGTTGGGCAAGGAAGTAGATCTTGCCAGGACGGAATCCCCATCTCATCATATAATAAAGGAAGAAGTCATGGAGCTCATAGGGACCTATGATGTCTTCGCTCTTCTGGGTGATATTGCCCTGATTATCAGCAGGAATGAGCTCTGGGCTGATGGGAGTGTTGACAATGTCCTGCAGGGTAACGCGGGTGTTCTCATCCTCTATGCCTGCTGCCACCCAGCTGACAAGATGCCTGACAAGGGTTTTGGGCACGGAGGCATTGACTCCATACATGCTCATGTGGTCTCCATTGTATGTGGCCCATCCCAGAGCCAGCTCACTGAGGTCTCCTGTTCCAATCACCATTCCATTCATCTGATTGGCTGCATCCATGAGTATCTGGGTGCGCTCACGTGCCTGGCTGTTCTCATAGGTAACATCATGCACATTGATGTCATGCCCAATATCATTGAAATGCTGCACCACTGCATCCTTGATGCTTATCTCGCGAATGGTGATGCCCAGGTGTTTCATCAGATTGACAGCATTGGTATAGGTGCGGTCAGTAGTGCCGAATCCAGGCATGGTGATGCCTACAATGCTTCTGCGGTTGAGTCCAAGCAGATCAAAGGTCTTGATGCATACAAGCAGAGCCAGCGTGCTGTCCAGTCCTCCACTGATGCCCACTACCACAGTATCGCAATGGGTATGTTTGATGCGCTTGGCAAGTCCCTCAGTCTGGATGTTGAATATCTCCTGGCAACGCTCATCCAGATGTTGTCCTGTGGGCACGAATGGATGGGGATTGATGGTTCGTGTCAGATCAAGCTCCTTGGTAGCTATCTTCTCAGTCTCCACGATGTGCAGGTTCTCCTTGGGAAGGTATGTGGCATTGGTGGAGAAGGTGGTATTGGTTCTGCGCTCAGTGCGTAGTTTTTCCACATCAATCTCTGTAATGATGAGCTGGGGTGTCAGGCTGTGACGCTTAGCCTCGGCCAACTGGATACCATTCTCATAGACAAGAGTCTTGCCTGAGAAGACTACATCCTGTGTGCTCTCACCGAATCCACAGGAGCAGTAAACATATCCTGCGATGCACCTTGCACTTTGCTGGGCTACCAGATTGCGCAGATAGTCATACTTGCCCACCATGTCATTGTCGGCACTGAGATTGAAGATAATGTCTGCACCCTGGAGTGTGAGGGCTGAGGATGGTGGGATAGGGGCCCACAGGTCTTCACAGATCTCGATGCCAAAGGTGCAGGTGGGAGTCTGGAAGAGAATGTTGTGGTTGATGGGAACCTGCTGTCCGCAGATGAGGGTGCTACCCTCTGCTATGTCCAGTCCACTGGTGAACCACCGCTTCTCATAGAATTCCTTGTAATTGGGCAGATAGGACTTAGGGACGAGTCCCAGAATGTGGCTATGCTGAACCACGGCTGCACAGTTCAGCAGGGAACCCTTGTAGGCTACAGGTATACCCACAATGCTGATGATATCAAGCGAGCGGGTGAAGTTCATTAACTGGATGAGTGCCATCTCAGCCTCGTCAAGCAGGAGTTGCTGCTGGAACAGATCCTGGCAGGAATATGCAGTGATGCTGAGTTCAGGGAAGCAGATGATTTCCACTCCCTTCCCTTCTGCCTGGATAATGAGAGACTCCATCTGCTCGATGTTGTACTGACAGTTGGCAACCTGTACGCTGGGTATTGCAGATGCAATTTTGACAAATCCGTGGTTCATATACGTTCTTGTTTAAAACGAAAGCAGAGCACCCCAAGAGAGCACTCTGCAATTCCATTGTTTTTATTTAATTAAGCTGACACTGCGCTTGATGAAGTTGGTAAGGGCTTCCCCCTTGAGCATACCGTTCTGCAGCAGAGCCAGGTCAATGAGTTGATGTACCTTATCATTCCCCTTGGCATACTCTGCCAGAATGTCAGTTTTCTTCTTCTTCTCAGCCTGTATATCCTCGCCACACTTCTTCAGGTCATCCTTCTCCTCCTGAGTGATTTCCTCAGGTTTCTTCTTGTCTTGTTCCTGACGAAGTACTGCCTGACGGGCATTGAGTCCCCTGATCTCATTCTCAATGGGTTTGAGGGCCTCTGCAGTCTGCTCCTCGCTGTCAGTGAGAACTTCCTTGATAAGGGGAGCATCGGAATTGAGGATGAGGTTGTACATGTCAGGCATGTCACCATAGAAACTCATGCCAGCCTGCAGCTGAGCCATCTCTTTCATACGGCGCATGTATTCACTCTGGGTGATGATGACAGGCAGTTGTTCCTCTCCCAGTGCCTTCACCTCTACGTGGAAGTCTACCTTATTGTTGCGGGGAACCTGACTGCTGAAGATGCTGGAGAGCTTTTCACTCCTCTCTGGTTCAATCTCCTCGTGTTTCTGATCCTTCTTTTCAATCAGGCGGTCTATGACATCACCATCCACGCGAGTGAAGGTGGATTTCTCCAGTTTACGCTCCAGCATGCTGACAAGAGGTGTATCCAACTGCCCATCCATCAGCAGCACATTATATTCCTTTTCTTTTGCAGCCTGGATGTAAGTGTACTGGGATTCCAGATCCTGTGCATAGAGATAGACGAGCTGGTCATTCTTGTTGGTCTGCTTGTCCTTGATGAGGTTGTTGTACTCCTCGATGGTGTAGTATTTGCCTTCAGTATCCTTGAAGAGGAAATACTGTTTAGCCTTGTCGTAATAATCCTCCTCACTAAGCATTCCATAGTGGATGAAGATCTTGATGTCGTCCCACTTCTTCTCAAAGTCAGGCCTGTCATTCTTGAAGATACTTGCCAGGCGGTCACTTACTTTCTTGGTGATGTAGCTGCTGATCTTCTTTACGTTGGCATCACTTTGCAGATAGCTGCGGCTGACATTGAGGGGAATATCAGGACTGTCAATGACTCCATGCAGCAAGGTAAGGAACTCAGGTACGATACCTTCCACATGATCGGTAACAAAGACTTGGTTGCAATAGAGCTGAATCTTGTTGCGCTGTAGGTCAAGGTTGTTGTTCTTTATCTTGGGGAAGTATAGGATACCTGTCAGATTGAAGGGATAGTCCACGTTGAGATGTATCCAGAACAAAGGCTCATCTGCCATGGGGAAGAGCTCACGATAGAACTTTTTGTAGTCCTCGTCCTTGAGGTCTGTAGGCTTCTTTGTCCACAGAGGCTCTACGTCATTGATGACCAAATCCTCCTCCGTATCCACTTGCTTGCCGTCTTTCCATTCAGTTTTCTTGCCGAAGACTACAGGGATGGGCAGGAAGTGGCAATACTTGCGCAGCAGTTGTTCAATCTTATCCTTTTCAAGGAATTCCTGGCTGTCATCGTCAATGTGCATGACAATGTCTGTGCCACGGTCACTTTTCTCAGTTTCCTCGATAGTGAAGGCAGGGCTTCCATCACAGGACCACTTTACAGCCTGAGCATCATCCTGATAGCTGCGGGTAATGATGTCCACCTGCTTGCTGACCATGAATGAACTGTAGAAACCCAGTCCAAAGTGGCCAATGATGGCATTTGCATCATCCTTGTACTTGTCAAGGAAGTCATTAGCACCTGAGAAAGCTATCTGGTTGATGTATTTCTCAATCTCATCAGCCGTCATGCCTATACCACGGTCACTCACTGTGATGGTCTTGGCATCCTTATCAACAGAAACAGATACCTTTAGTTCACCCAATTCTCCCTGGAAGTCTCCCTTGCCGGCAAGTGTCTTCAGCTTTTGGGTGGCATCTACTGCATTGCTAACGATTTCACGTAAAAAGATTTCATGATCACTGTACAGGAACTTTTTTATGACGGGGAAAATGTTCTCTGTAGTAACCCCAATGTTTCCAGTTTTCATTTTATCTATAGATTTAAATTCTTCTCTTTCCTTGTTAAACATTTATTTCTTGGGGCTTCAATTCAATGGAGTCTCCACTCTCGGCCATGGTGGCAAGGATGGCTTGCTGAGCCGCAATGCCTTCCATGATATACTCGCAAAGAGGATCTTCAAGGTAATTCTGGATAGCCCTGCGAAGAGGACGGGCACCAAACTGGACATCATAGCCCTTCTGGCCCAAGAAATCCTTTACATCAGGAGCAATCTCCAGAGTATATCCAAGGTCATTGAGACGATGGATGAGAGGTTTCAGCTCAATGTTTACAATCTGGTTGATGGCCTCTTGGTCTAATTGATCGAAATAGATGATGTTATCCAGACGGTTGAGGAACTCAGGAGCAAACTGTTTCTGCAGTTGCTTCTTGACCAAATCGTGGGAAAGTTTCCTGTTGTGTGAGATATCCTCTCCTGAACTGAAACCAACCCCATGACCAAACTCCTTGATTTGGCGAGTACCACAGTTGCTGGTCATCACGATGATGGTATTCTTGAAGTCTACTGTTGTACCGTTTCCATCAGTCAAGCGTCCTTCATCCATTACCTGAAGCAGAATGTTGAAGACATCAGGGTGAGCCTTTTCTATCTCATCAAGGAGTACAATGGAATAGGGCTTGCGACGTACCTTTTCTGTCAGCTGGCCACCTTCTTCATAGCCCACGTATCCTGGAGGAGCCCCCACCATACGGCTTACAGTGTGCTTCTCCATGTATTCACTCATGTCTATGCGGATGATGTTGTCAGCACTGCCGAACAGTTCCTCTGCCAAACATTTTGTCAGATAAGTCTTGCCTACACCAGTGGGCCCTACAAACATAAAGGCACCTATGGGCTTGTTGGGATCTTTGAGTCCAACCCTTCCACGCTGAATGGCACGAACCAGAGTGTTTATGGCTTCATCTTGTCCAATCACACTTTGCTGGAGAGCTTGTTTCAGGTTACGGAGCCTGGTGTTTTCCTCATTCCCCATTCGCTGCACAGGAATGCCTGTCATGGCACTTACCACATCGGCAATGATGAATTCATCCACAGTGACTCTTTCATCACCCAGGTTGTTTTCCCATTCCCTCTTTGCCATCTCAAGGGATTCCTCCACCTGCTTCAACTGGTCGCGATAGTCCGCTGCAAGTTCAAAGTTCTGGTTCTTGACAGATTCATTCTTCAGCGTCTGCAATTCCTCAACACGTTGCTCCAGTTGCTGTATCTCTTCAGGAACAGGTGTGTCCTGAATGTGAATACGGCTTCCTGCCTCATCCATCACGTCAATGGCCTTGTCAGGGAAGCTTCGGTCAGTAATGTATCTTTCAGTGAGGTCCACACATGCCTGCAATGCTTCAGGGGTATAATTGACATGATGATGTTCCTCATAGCGTCCCTTCAGGTTCTGCAGGATTTGTAATGTCTGCTCAGGTGTGGTAGGATCAACAAGAACCTTCTGGAAGCGGCGTTCCAAGGCTCCATCCTTCTCAATGCTTTTCCTGTATTCATCAATGGTGGTGGCTCCGATACACTGAATCTCCCCACGTGCAAGGGCAGGTTTCAGCATGTTTGCTGCATCCATACTGCCAGGGGCACTGCCAGCACCCACAATGGTATGTATCTCGTCTATGAAGATAATCACGTCAGGATTCTTCTGCAACTCCAGTATGATGCTACGTATGCGCTCCTCAAACTGACCACGATACTTGGTGCCAGCCACAACACTGGCCATGTCAAGGACAATAACCCTCTTACCCCACAGATGGCGGCTGATCTGATGCTTGACAATGCGAGTGGCCAATCCTTCTACAATGGCACTCTTTCCAACGCCTGGATGACCAATCAGGATAGGATTGTTCTTCTTGCGTCTGCTCAGTATCTGTGCTACACGCTCTATCTCTTTCAGACGACCTACCACAGGGTCAAGCAGCCCTTCTTCAGCTGCATGGGTTAGGTCAGTGCCGAAATTGTCAAGTACAGGTGTATTGCCAGAGCCTTTCTTGGTTTGTGTTTGGGTGGATGTCTGGGCAGCAGAAGTGGAGGAAGTCAACGTGTCATCTTCTTCCTCTTCATCTTCCTCATCCTCGTGGAAGCCATATCCATCCTTTGTATCTGTCTGGGGACGGGCCATGCGGGCAACATCCTCATAACTGATGTTCATCTGTTCCAGAAGATTGCTTGCCTCGTTGTCATTCATGCGCATGATGGCAAGCAGGATATGCTCAGTGTCTATCACATCGGATTTCATCTGCCTGGCCTCCAGTACACTCAGTCTCATGATGCGTGTTGCCTCATCATTGAAGTTCATCTCATTCCCTGCGGGAGCAACAAGAACCTGATGCGTGTGTGCAATGTTCTCAAGTTTACTCTTGAGCTGGGTCAGGTCAGGTTGCAGCCTTTGAAGGAAATCTCTGGCATGGTTTGGGGTATGCCTCAGGATTCCCAACATCAAGTGGACAGGGGTTACTGAGTCATTATGGAGCCGCTGAGCTTCTTCACGGGAGAAACTCAACACGTAGGTCATATCGGGTGAAAATCTAGCTGTCATATATACTTTAAAAGTCGATTCACATTGTACTCATACAAAATGTGTGCCAAAATTTTTTTGTGGGGGTATTTTGAGGAGTGAAAGGAAAGAACAGGAAAGTATCTTAAAGCAAAGTTGTCATCTTTACTTCAGTTTGTGCCTCTTATGTTTCTTCAGATACAACATGAGATCATACGGGCGATCACTTTGGATAAGGGTGGCTCCCTCATCAAGTATCCAGCCCCAGCTTTCATCAGGTTCTCCCAGCTCTACTGCACGGTCATCATCATGTCCATCACACAGGCTGGCCCATATGCTGTTGATCCATATCTTGATGCCAGCATCACGAATCTTCTGAAGCAGTCGTTCCACATTCTGGTCATACTTGCCGATACAGCATTCTATGGCTACAGGATGGATAGTGATGAATTCCTCAATACGTTTCTCTGCATCCTCAGAGTTGAGGTTCACAATGGGCATGTAGATCACTTTCTGGAGCACGGAGCCATTCTCCTTTTGAATCTTTTCGAGAGAATTGCCTGACTTGATAATCACTTGGTTCGTGGTACCTGTTTTCTCCATCAACTCATAGACTTGCTGAAAATAATCGTATCCCTTATCTATGTTGATAAGAATCTTCCCCTTACACAGGTTGAGGACTTCCTCAAGGGTAGGGATGTGGTTACGTGTCACAGAAGCACTATGCTGGGGACGCAGGCGCAATTTCTGTATCTCATCATAGGTCATGTCAGCAATCTTGCCTTTCCCATTGGTACAACGATCCACTGTGCGGTCATGCATCAGTACAAGTTCACCATCCTTTGTGCGTTGGATATCAATCTCAATCATGTCTATTCCCATTTCAATGCAGCTCTGGAAACCTGGGATAGAGTTCTCTGGGTGGTTTCTCCAGTCTCCACGATGGGCAACAATAGTGACGTACTTAGGGTTGTGAAAGAGGTTGTCACGCAGTTTTTCAGCTCTGTCCTTGGCAGGAGTGCCAATGGAGATGATGAGCAAAAGAATCAGTAAAAGAGGCTTTTTCATATATGTTTCTTGAGGGATTGTGTTATATTTATAATGTATTCATCATGCAAATATGGAGAAATTTTGTGAGATGTGCAAGCAAGACTCTCATATAATACAGAAAATTAAGTTATTTTCTGAAAAATGACGTGTTGACAGGACTCTCTTAACCAGTCAAAAGGGGATTCTCAACACGTTGAGATGACCAAAACTTTCTTTCAGCAGGCAAAGAAAAAAGAATGTCAATGTTTGTGTGATATGCAGAAAGTGTGTATCTTTGCAAAAGAAAGTGATTCAAGTTAATAAGCATTCAAAAAACAAGAAGACTATGTTACTTACAACAACTCCCACTATTGAGGGCCACACCATTCAGCAATACTATGGAATCGTGTCAGGCGAAGTGATTATTGGTGCCAATTTTCTGAAGGATTTGGCTGCTTCCATCCATGATTTCTTCGGAGGCCGTGCTTCCAGTTATGAGAAGACTCTCATTGAGGCAAAGGATTCTGCCATCCAGGAAATGATGAATAGGGCAACACAGATGGGCGCAAATGCTATCATAGGTATTGATTTGGACTATGAGGCTTTAGGCGACACCAACAGCATGCTGATGGTTAGCTGCAGCGGTACAGCTGTCAGGATTTAGCAGTCGCAACTGCTTTTGCGGATTAGTTGAAAGACGAAAAAGGAGAAGGATACCTCCTAACTGTACAGGAATCGTTTGATGGACATCTTGGGTGTTTTCTCAAACGGTTCTGTCATTACCACTATTTCATGCAATTGGCTATAGTTGTCCAGCTTTTGGTTGGCCTCTTTCCTGAGTTTCTTTGTTACAGCCTCCACGCTCAGCCCACTTTTTGCGATGGCTTCCTTGTCTAAGTCCATCAGGGCAACCAACTTGTCATTCCTCATGACCACAAGGGATTCCAGCACGTATTCCATACTGTTCAGCACACACTCTATCTCTTCAGGATAGATGTTCTGACCGTTGGAGGAGAGAAGGAGGCTCTTGAGACGGCCACGTATGAAAACATTCCCCTTGCTGTCTATCACACCCAAGTCACCTGTGTGGAACCAGCCGTCTTCTGTGAAGGATGCTTTTGTGGCTTCCTCATTCTTGTAGTATCCTGAGAAGAGATTGATGCCTCGAGCCTGTATCTCACCAGGTGTGTGCTCTGGGTCGCTGGAGTCGATTCTCAGTTCCATGAAATCCATTGGCTTACCACATGAGCGCAGAACAAACTTATTCCACTTTACGTATGCCAGCAGGGGAGCAGCCTCAGTCATTCCATAACCTACCGTGAAGTGCCAGCCAATGCGATGGAAGAAGTCCTCTGCCTCAGGATTCAAGGCAGCTCCACCCATGATGTAGTCACGAACCTTTCCTCCAAAGACATCATCCAACCCCTTGCGGACCTTGCTGTAAATCATCTGGCGGACTCCAGGAAGGGCAGTCAGGACTTTCATCAATGGGCGGTCCATGATGGGTTTCAGCTTGCTTTGGTAAATTTTTTCATATACCATTGGGACAGCGATGAAGATGTAGGGCCTCACGTCAGCCAATGCCTTCATCAGCAGGGAAGGAGAGGGCAGCTTACCCAAGAAATTGATGGTGCTTCCGCCACACAAGGGATATATCATCTCGAAAGCCATTCCAAACATGTGTGCCATGGGGAGGACACTCAAGACATTGTCTCCAACGGAGGAAGGAATGTGATCCTGGCCGAACTCTGTGTTTGCTGAGATACATTCATAACGCAGCATCACACCCTTGGGACTGCCTGTGGAGCCAGAAGTGTAATTGATGATGCAGAGATCCTTATCGTTATCTGTTGGATAATTCACATCGGCAGAAGTGAACCCCTGAGGATATGCCTCCTGGAAGAGATTGTCCAGATTGTCAAAAACAGCCTTGTCCTCCTCAGAGCACTTCAGGGGAGTGAAGTCACGCATTGATATGACCTGTTTCACCATAGGAAGAGGAATGTTCTCCAGCTTCTTCCATATCTCAGGGTCAGTTATCACGATGAGACTCTCAGACAGATTGATGATGTTGCTTATGTTATCAATATGGAAGTTGTCAAGGATGGGGACAGCAACTGCCTCATACGTGATGCTGGCAAAAAAGGAGATTCCCCATCGTGCCTGGTTCTTGCCGCAGATGGCAATCCTGTCACCTTTCTTGAGGCCCAGTTTGTGGAATAAAACATGGAATCGTGCAATATGCCTTGCCAGGTCACCAAATGTAAACTTTTCACCCTGATAGTCACATAGTGCAGGCTGATTCCAGTTTGATGCCATTTGCCCTTGCAGGCGCGAGAGGAAGTGTTGCATAAATTACGCTTTTAGTTTTGATGCTGCAAAGTTAGTGTTTTTTTTCGACATAGCATCACAGATTTGCAATATTCTGACTATTCTATCCTTCAACTCATGAAAGTCAACACGTTGAAACCACAAAGTCAACACGTTGAAACTGCCAACACAACACGTTGTGATTCATCACCTGACAGCTACATTTGATGCATATTTTTCCACAAACGAGGGATTTCTTTGGTATGAGATAAAAAAGTTTGGAGGAAAGTTTGTTTGTAATTACAATATTTACTATCTTTGTAGCAGAGAAAAGTGGGGTATGCCATGAAGGAGAGTTGATAATTTACTTTAAATAACTTTTATTATTCATCTATAAACGAACAAGATTATGATACAGGAAGATGCAATCAAGAATGCTGCAGAGGAAGTGAAGGATGCAGTTGCCGAAAAGGTTGAGGCTGCTGCTGAAGAGGTTCAGACCGCTGCAGAGGAAGTGAAGGATGCTGTTGCAGAGAAGGTTGAGGCTGCTGCTGAAGAGGTTCAGACCGCTGCAGAGGAAGTGAAGGATGCAGTTGCAGAAAAGGTTGAGGCTGCTGCTGAGGCTCCAAGCGAGCTGAAGGATAAGCTGGAGGATGCGATTGATGGTGCCAAGGAGAAGTTTGAAGACTTGGTAGAGAAGGCAAAGAACGATGAGAACCTGAAGGCTGCAAAGGACAAGGTGGAGGATTTCATTGGTGACGTCAAGGAGAAAGTTGGCGACTTGGTAGAGAAGGCAAAGAACGATGAGAACCTGAAGGCTATCAAGGATAAAGTGGATGATGTGATTGACGACATCAAGGAAAATGAAACTGTAAAGAAAGTTCAGGACAAGGTTGAACAGGCTATTGATGACCTGAAGTCGAGTGAAACCCTAAAGAAGGTAAAGGATAAGGTGGATGAGACCATCGATCAGGTAGCCAACAGCGAGACTGCAAAACAGGCTACAGAATTCGTGAAGGAGCAGACTCAGAAGGCAAGTGAGACTTTTGACCAAGTTTCAGCAGATGTAAAGAAATGTGGTTTCTGGCAGAAGATTAAATCTTGGTTAAAATTCTGATTCAGGTTTGACAATTGTCAAGAAAAAGTTGAATATTTGTGTCGCTCATTTTCTTGGGCGGCACTTTTTTTGTTGAGAAAGGTGGAATAAAGTTTTGCGTTTTCCAAAGGAAAATGCATGAATGGTTTGGTGGTGAGGATTTTTTTTTCTAATTTTGTGCCCCAATTAAAAAGATTGTGAAGTTACGTTCAAGATTTGTACTTGCCCTGTTACTGATGTTCGTCTATGGACAGCTGTGGGCTGAAGGGGTGTATTCTCTGATCATAAACGAGATAATGCCAGCCAATGTGGATTGTTTTGTTGACCCAAGCTGGAATTATGGCGGATGGATCGAGATATACAATCCTGGGGATACTTACGTTCAGCTTCGCAATTGCTGGCTGAGTGATGATCCTGACAATTTAAAGAAGGTACACATCACGCAGTCTACCTTGGTGCGAGGTGGAGGGTTTATCAATTTGTGGTTTGACCATCATGACAAGTACAAGCCCAGTCAGATAGACATGAAGTTGGATCAGGATGGAGGAACCCTCTATCTGAGTGACACAAATGGTAAGCTCATCCTTGAGCAGGAATATCCTCCTGCAATCCCTCGTGCCAGTTATGCCCGCAAGACAGATGGAGCTGACGAATGGGGTTGGACATCAGATCCCACTCCTGCTGCCACGAATGGTGAGGTGCAGTTTTGCGAGGAACGCTTGCCTGCCCCTGAGTTGACAAAAGAAAGCCAAGTCTTCACATCCTCCTTGATTGTGGGAGTGTCGAACATGCCCAAGGGTGCCATCCTGCGATACACCACAAATGGTTCCACTCCTACTTTAACCAAAGGAGAGACCAGCACAAGCGGAGCATTTGTTGTAAAGGAAACCACCATTTATCGCTTTGCCTATTTCAAGGACGGATATCTTAGCAGCCCTGTGGTGACTCGTTCTTACATCAAGAGGGACAAGAACTTCACTCTGCCCATCATGTCCATTGTGACAGATCCTACAAATCTATATGGCGACAAGATGGGAGTGTTTGTGCGAGGAGTGAATGGAAGGCCTGGCAGGGGACAGAGTTCGGCCTGCAACTGGAACATGGATTGGGACAGGCCTGTAAACTTTGAGATTCTGGATGCAGATGGAAACAGTTTGGTGAATCAGGAGACAGGATTGGCACGATGTGGAGGATGGAGCCGTTCGTCAACTCCATACAGTTTCAAGATCAATGCTGCCAAGGTGTTTGAGGGACAGAACTCGTTGGATTACCAGTTCTTTGAAAGCAAGCCCTACCTGAAGACCAAGAGCCTGCAGATACGCAATGGGGGAAATGACAATTCCTGTCGTGTGATGGACCCCTTCCTGCAAGAGTTGATACGCACCAGTGGGGTTGACTTGGATTGCCAGGCGTACACTCCTGTGTGTCATTACATTAACGGAGTGTATAAGGGCGTAATCAACATGAGAGAGCCCAGCAACAACAAGTTTGTTTTTTCCAATTATGGGCTTGACAAGGAAGAGATAGATCTTTTCGAGATAGATGCCGATAGTGGATACTGCCAACTGAACGGCACCAGAGAGGCATTTGAGAAATGGTACACCTTGAGCAAAACGGCAAGCAATGCCAACAGCTACAAGCAGATTCATGAACTGGTTGACATCGATGAGTTCTGCAACTACATGGCTGCAGAGCTGTATTTGGCAAACTGGGATTGGCCCCAAAATAACATGAAGGCTTGGCGTCCTGTGATGGAGGGTGGCCGATTCCGTTTTATAGTTTATGATTTGGATGGTGCTTTCAACACCACAAGTCCCTTTAACGTGTTTGCAGGAAAGAAGACATATTCTTTCAATAAACTCTATGGGGAAAGTGTGGATCATTACACCAAGGAGATTGAGGTTGTGACCATCTTCCTGAATATGCTCAACAATGCAGACTTTCGCAAGCAGTTCATCGATGCTTTCTGTCTGATGGCTGGAAGTGTCTTTGAGCCAACCCGTTGCCAGCAACTCATCACAGAGATGGCAAATCGAGTGGCTGACATGCAGGTGCTGAATGACAATGGATATGGAAAGAACGAAAGCCCTTGGTCGAAAGCCAACAGCATGATAAGCAGCTTGAATGGTCGAGCAAAAAGTCTCTGCGCTTCCCTGAAGAGCTATAGCCCCATGAAACTTAGCAATGTGGATGCTCAGCAGCTTGCTCTTAGCTCGAATCTGGATAAAGCCACTTTGGAAGTGAATGGGCAACCAGTTCCCACAGGCAGCTTTGATGGCCAGCTCTTTCCTCCTGTCAAGCTGAAGGCAGAAGCCCCTGCAGGTTATGAGTTCCGTGGTTGGCAACTGATGACTGGCTCGATGATGGGAGTTGGCAAGCCTTTGTTCGAGTTGGGAAGCAAGTGGCGCTATAGTGACAAGGGAAGTATGGATGACAGCAAATGGAAGGAGATAACCTATGATGACTCGAGTTGGAAGGAAGGAAATGCTCCCTTGGGATATGCCTCAAATAACGGTCGATACAAGACTGTAATCAGTTATGGAGGCAATAACAGCAACAAATATATAACGTACTATTTCCGCAAGGTTTTTCTCCTGGATGAAACTCCAGATGAGAAGAACATCTACACGATGGATTATGTGCTGGATGACGGTATGGTAGTATATATAAACGGTACTGAGGCAGGACGCTTCAATATGCCCATAGGAGCTGTTACTTATAATACTGTCAGTTCAACGTATGCTGGCGATGATCCTTTCAATGGAACCATCACGCTGGATTCCAAGCTCCTGAAGAAGGGATACAATGTGATAGCCGTTGAGGTTCACAACAACAGCAATACAAGTAGTGACATTTATTGGGACGCATCCATGAGTGTGATCATACCAGGCGATGAGACAGACGTGGAGTTTGTGAGTGTTGAACCTGAGATAGAGATGCCTGCCAGTTCATCCAAGATAGGCTTGAAGGCTTACTTCAAGAAGAAGGAGAGCGAAGAATCATCCAGTAAGCAGCCTCCTGTTGTGATCAATGAGGTAAGCGCTGGAAACAGCGTGAATGTGAATGAGTATTTCAAGAAGAATGACTGGATAGAACTCTACAACACGACCAGCGAGGACATTGATCTCGAGGGAATGTATCTCTCTGATTCCAAGAAAGATAACCATAAGACTGTAATCAGCGCAAATGGGACAGGGACGAGCACCATTATTCCTGCTTATGGATACAAGATCATCTGGTGTGACAAATTGGAAACCCTTTCTCAACTTCATGTGGACTTCAAGCTTTCCAATGAGGATGGAGAGTTTGTGATTCTGACAGCTCAGGATGATGCTTGGGCCGACACTTTGGTTTATTGTGCTCACGATGGTGGGGAGACGGTAGGTAGATATCCTGATGGATCAGACCAGCTTTATTTGATGACTCGACCTTCCATTGAGAGAGCAAACCGTATGAATAGTTACACAACTCCCTGGGAAGCCCCCAAGGATGCTGATGGCATAGAGAATGTGATAGAGAAGGAGCGTAGTGGTGCATTGAGCATAGCCTGTGTGGGTGATGAGCTTTTGCTGAAGAGCGAGGAGACATCTCATGCTGTGCTGTGTATCTATACAATAATGGGTCATGTCGTCTTTGTGGATAATGAGGAATTTGATTCCAGTGGCCACAAACGTATCTCCATAGCTCATCTGCCCAAGGGAGTCTATGTGGCCCGTCTCTCAGATGAAGAAGGTGACAAATGTGCCACGAAGTTTACGAGATAAGAATGAGTAAGAAGGTACTGTATCTGCATGGATTTGCATCGGCTGGAAGCACAGGAACTGCTACCACAATGCGTAACATGCTCTATCCTGTGGGAGTGAGTGTGGTGAGTCCTGACATTCCTGTCTCCCCTTTGGAAGCGCAGAAGATGCTGAAGGATTTGTTGGCAGCAGAGCATTTCGATTTGATTGTAGCCACCAGCATGGGTGCTATGTATGCAGAACAGCTTTATGGTATCCCTCGTGTTCTGGTGAATCCCTCGTTCCACATGGCTCGCTTGCTCACATTCAGAGGTTTGGGGAAGCGGGAATTCAGAAACAAGCGTCAGGATGGAGCCAAGGAGTTCAAGGTAGACAAGCAGATGATACAAGAGTTTCAACAGGTTGAAAAAACCTCTTTCACAGGTGTGGATTCCCGTGAGAAAGAAATCGTTTGGGGACTCTTTGGAAATCAGGACAAGCTGGTGAATTGTCAGGCGGACTTCAAGAAGCATTATGGAGCCACACAGATGCGTCTCTTCGAGGGAGAGCATTTCCTCAATGATAAGGTGTTGAGTAAGGTCGTTCTGCCTTTGGTGGAAGAGATTTTGGAAATATGAACAGTAATAAAGAATAAGAAATATGTTTGAAAATTTAAGTGAAAGGCTTGAACGCTCGTTCAAGATTCTGAAAGGTGAAGGTAAAATTACTGAGATAAATGTTGCAGAAACCCTGAAGGATGTACGTCGTGCCCTTTTGGATGCTGATGTCAATTATAAGGTAGCCAAGAACTTTACTGATACCGTTAAGCAGAAAGCCTTGGGCCAGAACGTGCTGACAGCTGTGAAGCCCCAGCAGTTGATGGTAAAGATTGTGCATGACGAACTGGCTCAGCTGATGGGTGGAGAGACTACCGACATGAACCTGAAGGGTCATCCTGCGATTATCCTGATGGCAGGTTTGAATGGTGCCGGTAAGACCACCATGAGTGGAAAGCTTGCCAAGATGCTGAAGGAGAAGCGTCACATGAATCCTCTGCTTGCAGCCTGTGATACCTTCCGCCCTGCTGCCATGGAACAGTTGCGGGTGTTGGGTGAGCAAGTGGGAGTTCCCGTCTTTATGGAACTGGGTGCCACCGACCCTGTGAAGGTTGCTATGGATGCCATTCAGGAATCCAAGGCCAAGGGGCATGATGTGCTGATCATAGACACCGCTGGTCGTCAGGCCATTGATGAGGAGTTGATGCAGCAGATTCAGGATATTCGGGATGCCGTGAATCCTGATGAGATTCTCTTTGTTGTGGATGCCATGACGGGTCAGGATGCAGTAAATACTGCTCTTGAGTTCAATAATCGTCTTGACTATACAGGTGTAGTTCTGACCAAGTTGGATGGTGACACTCGTGGTGGTGCTGCCTTGAGTATACGTGCTGTGGTGGATAAGCCCATCAAGTTTGTTGGAACAGGTGAAAAGATGGATGCAATCGATCCATTCCATCCCAGCCGTATGGCTGACCGTATCCTGGGTATGGGTGACATTGTTTCCTTGGTGGAACGAGCTCAGGAACAGTATGATGAGGAAGAGGCTCGTCGTTTGCAGAGAAAGATTCAGAAGAATCAGTTCGACTTCAATGACTTCTATGGCCAGATTCAGCAGATTAAGAAGATGGGTAACCTGAAGGACTTGGCAAGCATGATACCTGGAGTAGGGAAGGCTCTGAAGGATGTGGATATCGATGATGATGCTTTCAAGAAGATAGAGGCCATCATCCAGAGCATGACACCTGCTGAACGCAAGAAACCTGAGTTGCTCAACACCAGCAGGCGTATGCGCATTGCCAAGGGTTCTGGTAACAATATCCAAGAGGTGAATCGACTGATTAAGCAGTTCGATCAGACCCGCAAGATGATGAAGATGGTGACCAATGATAGTAAGATGGCCAAGATGGCTGGCATGATGAACAAGTTTAGAAAATAATTAGATTATGGTATTGATTGACGGAAAGGCTACAGCAGCCCAGATCAAGGCTGAGATAAAGGAAGAAGTGGAACAGATTGTCAGCAAGGGAGGAAAACGTCCCCATCTGGCAGCTGTCCTTGTGGGTCACGATGGAGGCAGCGAGACCTATGTGAAGAATAAGGTGTTGGCTTGCGAGGCTTGTGGATTCCAGA
Organism: Bacteroidaceae bacterium; assembly: GCA_017617335.1. Lineage (GTDB taxonomy): Bacteria > Bacteroidota > Bacteroidia > Bacteroidales > Bacteroidaceae > Physcousia. Next base: position 35,018 of record JAFZWK010000058.1, read on the forward strand.
GCACTCTGATTCGTTTTGAGGATGACATCACCGAGGAAACTCTCCTTGCTGAGGTAGAGAAACTGAACAGGGATGAAAGCATCGACGGATTCATTGTGCAGCTCCCCTTGCCTAAGCACATCAGCGAGCAGAAAGTGATAGAAGCCATTGATTACCGCAAGGATGTAGATGGATTCCATCCCATCAATGTAGGGCGCATGGCCATTGGTCTGCCTTGCTACGTGAGTGCCACCCCTAAGGGAATCCTGGAACTGCTCAAGCGTTATGAAGTGCCCACGAGTGGCAGGAAATGTGTCATCCTGGGGAGAAGCAATATCGTAGGGAAACCTATGGCTCAGCTGATGATGCAGAAGCAGTATGGCGACAGTACTGTGACCGTCTGCCACAGTCATAGTGCAACCCTCAGGAAAGAATGTCAGGAAGCAGACATCATCATAGCCGCCATAGGGAAACCAGGCTTCCTCACGGCAGACATGGTAAAGCCTGGAGCAGCCATCATAGATGTGGGTACCACAAGAGTGCCTGATGCAACCCGCAAGAGTGGATTCCGTCTGTGTGGTGATGTGGATTTCGAGCATGTGTCTCCCCTCTGTTCCTTCATTACTCCAGTTCCAGGTGGAGTGGGGCCCATGACAATCTGCATGCTGATGCAGAATACACTTTCGGCAGCAAAAAAAGAATATTATCGATAAAAAACTTGCCAAAAGTTTTGCAGATTCGAGGAAAAAGTATACCTTTGCAGTCGCATTCAGGAGAAGAACTCCTGGGTGTACTATAGATGGTGACTATAGTTCAGTTGGTTAGAGCGTCAGATTGTGGTTCTGAATGTCGTGGGTTCGAGTCCCACTAGTCACCCTCCATTTTTCCCCTCCCTCCGGAATCCCTGGTTAGTCGGTTTGATTAGCCGGGGATTCTTTCTTTTTGTGGTACTTACCTTAGTCTCCCAGTCTTCCTAGTTCTCCTAGTTCCTCCCAGGCCGACTCGGCCTGGGAGTCAACTAGTCCAACTAGTCCTACTAGGTCTACTAGGTCTACTAGGTCTACTAGGGGGCGTTTAGTCCCCATCCTCCTCAGGCTGCAAGGTCTCTTGTCGCTTGGCATCAGCCACAGCATCTTCCTGAGCCTTTTTGTTGCGTTTTACATCCACCCCAAATGGCTAAATGGTAAATGGTAAATCGTAAATGGCTAAATGGTAGATGACTAAACGTGTTGTCTTTGGGGTTTCAACGTAATGAAAACCCTGCAAATTGTTTCAATTAGATAGGACAGTTGACCCTAATTTCCTGCACTTTCTGCCACCAGATTGGCCATTAGCGCAAAAAAAACTGCCATACGAGTAAAGAATGTGATTTTTTTTCTAACGCTGATGTGTGCGCTTATGATAGGAAAAAGCATCAAAACTGGCGATTCATACGCGTTTTTAATGCCTAATAGAGCATGATTTTGAAGCATTTTGTCCTTTTTTTGTGCTTTGCATCGCTGGAGCAGTTGCTTTTGAAATGCTGTAACTTATTGTAAATCTGCTTTTTAGATGAAATTAAACTTGATTTTTCATTCCAATTCCAGTTATTCCAGTTGAAATTTAAGGTACCCCTTTCTCTTTAATATATTATATAACTAATTATATATTAATTACTTATAAAGTATATAGAAAGGGGTTAGGGTACTTGTTTTTCTAATTGGAATTGGAATAACTGGAATAGACTAGCCGTTGATAACTCACTCTTCCTCTACAAGGCCTTTAAGAGCCTGGCGAAGCTGCTACCTGAACATTCAAAAAAGAGACCCACTCCGGAAGGAATGAGTCTCTCTCGTTGCAAGGTGCGATTAAAAGGTTATTAAAATCAACGGCGGAAATGGTTAGCCACCGAAGTTATCGAACCGTATCATGTCGTCCTCAACACCCAGGCTATACAGCAGGTCGAGAACGGTCTTTGCCATCATAGGAGGACCGCACAGGTAGTACTCGACGTCTTCTGGAGCCTCATGCTGCTTAAGATAGGTATCACCCATAACCGGAGCGATGAAGCCTGGGGTGTACTTAACTCCGAGACTGTCGGCCTTCGGATCTGGACGGTCGAGAGCCAGATGGAAGTGGAAGTTGGGGAACTCCTTCTCGAGTGCGAGGAAATCTTCCATGAAGAATACCTCATCTATACCACGTGCGCCGTAGAAGTAGTGCATCTCGCGGTCGCGGCATTGGCGGGTCTTAAGCATGTGCATGATCTGAGCGCGCAAGGGAGCCATACCGGCACCACCACCTACCCAAATCATCTCACGCTTGGAGTCGTAAACGGGATGGAACTCTCCGTAAGGACCGCTCATGATGCACTTGTCGCCAGGCTTGAGCGAGAAGATGTAGGTAGAAGCAATACCACAGGGAACGTCCATGAAGCCAGGGCCCTGGTCCTTGGGTTTGAAGGGAGGCGTGGCAATACGAACGGTAAGGGTAATGATGTCGCCCTCGTCAGGATAATTGGCCATAGAGTAGGCACGGATGGTGGGCACGTCGTTCTTCTGCTTGAGGCCGAAGATGCCGAACTTCTCCCACGTAGGCACATAGAGATCTCCGATGTCGGCCTTGTCGAAGTCGCGGTTGTAGTCGATATCGTATGTGGGAATCTTGATCTGGGCATATGAGCCAGGCTCGAAGTCCATGTGCTCGCCTGGAGGCAAAGCCACCTTGAACTCCTTGATGAAACTGGCCACATTCTTGTTGCTGATGACCGTACACTCCCACTCCTTAACGCCCATAACGGAATCGGGCACTTTAAGCTGGAGATCACCTTTCACTTTGCATTGGCATCCCAGACGCCAATGATCTTTAATCTGCCTGCGGGTGAACTGACCCTTCTCGGAGTCGAGAATGTCACCGCCACCCTCAGGAACCTGAACCTTACATTGTCCGCAAGAGCCCTTACCGCCACAAGCACTGGGCAGGAAGATTCCCTCCTGAGACAAAGTACTCAACAAGGAGGCTCCCTGAGGAACAGAGAGTGTATCCTTGCCGTTAATCGTGATATTTACATTGCCACTGGGTGACAAGTATGCCTTAGCTACGAGCAGGATGGCCACCAACACGATGATGATCACCAGGAATACGCCAATGCTCGTTAAAATCAAATTCATATCCATAAATTGATTTACTATTTAATCATTTACAATTTACCATTTATTAATTATTCATTTATTACCATGCCATTCACCAGAATGCTATCCATATCTATAAAATGGTAAATGGTAAATGGCTAAATGGTAAATGTATTTAGATGTTTAGACCTGAGAAGCACATAAATGCCAATGCCATCAAACCTACGGTAATGAAGGTGATGCCAAGTCCCTGAAGAGGCTTGGGAACATCGGTATAAGCCATCTTCTCGCGAATAGCAGCCAAACCCACAATGGCAAGCAACCAACCGATACCACTGCCCAAAGCATAGGCAATAGCATCGCCGAAACCTCCAATAAACTGAGCATTGGTAGGCTCCATAGTCACACGCTGCTGCATGAACAGCGAGGCACCCATGATGGCACAGTTTACAGCGATCAAGGGCAAGAAGATACCAAGTGACGCATAAAGCGAGGGGCTGAAACGCTCAACTATCATCTCGACTAACTGCACAATACCTGCGATGACCGCAATAAACAAGATGAAGGCCAAGAAGGTAAGGTCAACTCCCTCGACCAGAGCATTAGGCCCCAATACATAGGTCTGCAACGCATAGTCAACGGGAACGGTAACCAACAGCACAAAGGTTACTGCGATACCCAAGCCAAACGCAGTCTTAACAGTCTTAGATACGGCCAAGTAAGAACACATACCCAAGAAGAAGGCGAAAATCATATTGTCCACAAAGATGGAGCGGACAAATAAACTTAACATATGTTCCATATTACTTCTCCTCCTTATTAATTGAGCGGTGAGCCCATATTACACAACCTACAATAATCAAACTCATGGCAGGCATTACCATCATACCATTGTTCGTATAACCCCAATCCGTGAGGAACTTGGGAATGACATTATAACCCAATAAAGTTCCAAAGCCGAAAAGTTCGCGAACGAAACCCACTACTATCAGAACCCATGCGTAACCCAGACCGTTTCCAATACCGTCGAGCAACGAGGGCCAAGGCTTATTCTGCATCGCAAAGGCTTCAAGACGCCCCATCAGGATACAGTTGGTGATAATCAAACCAACGTATACGCTCAACTGCACGCTCACATCATAAACGTATGCCTTCAGCAACTGGCTAACGATAGTTACCAAAGTGGCAACCACTACCAGCTGTACGATGATACGGATACGGTTGGGTATACTTTTACGAATCAAAGAGATGATAACATTTGAAAATGCCGTGATGACCGTCACACTCAAACCCATTACGATGGCAGGTTTCAGCTGACTGGTAACAGCCAGGGCTGAGCAAATACCCAACACCTGAATTGCAATGGGATTATTCAGATTAAGCGGATTAGAGAATGCTGCTTTATTCTCCTCAGAAAACAATTTACTCATATTCTTTCCTCCTCTTATTATTGTTCAACATTAGTGCATTCCTGTTTAGCAGGGCAGTCAGCATCTTTTTCGCATTCTGCCTTATCCTCACAGCAATCGCTTTTACCACCACAACATGCCTCCTGGGCAGGAACTCCGATGAAATCAGCATATTTACCAAGACCCTCTGATACCATGGCAGCTACACCATTGCTGGTGAGCGTAGCACCAGTAATTCCATCTACCTCATGAGCATCATCCTTGACAGAACCAGCTTTAACCACAGTCAAAGCAATATCGCCATTCTCGTCAAACACCTGCTTGCCCTGAAAGCGATTCTGGAACTCAGTCTCACCAATACGGGCACCCAAACCTGCCGTCTCGCTCTCATGATAGAAATAAGAACCATAAACGGTCTGCTTGTCCTCGTTCAGCGCGATATAGCCCCATAAGCCGCCCCATAAGCCACGACCTGTAACGGGAATCACATACTTGACACCATCATCGGTAGTAGCTTCAAAGACATGCAACTCACCATCCTTAATGGCCTGACCATAAGAAGTAAGGAAATCGCTCTCGTAGGGAACTAATTCGCCATTCTGGAACAACTTATCCTGAACCTTCTCGGCAAAAGTGGCCTGCACGTCGACTGCATTCTTATCAATTCTCAGGGCAGAAAGAATCTGACCTTTGGTATCGTTGGCAACATTTGCCTCTTGAGTATCCTTCAAAGCCGAAGATACAAAAGCCAGCAAGAAGGCAACGATAATCACCATAACCACAGCATACACAAAGGTGTATACATTGCTATTTGTATTCAATTTCATGTTGTCTTCCTCCTTATTTATTTAGTTGCACGTTTTGCACGCATGCTGATGTTGCGCTGCACAAAGCAGTAATCAATCAGACTTGCAAACAAGTTCATCAACAGGATAGCCAGCATCATACCCTCGGGATAACCTGGGTTCAAAACGCGAACCAGAACAGCCACGAAACCAATGAGCAGACCATAGATATATTTACCACACTCAGTACGACAACTGGTAACGGGATCGGTAGCCATGAAGACAGCACCAAATGCAAATCCACCTAATACAAGATGCTCGTACCATTGAATCTCGGTAAGCCCCAAAAGCTGAAGCAGATAACCTGTAGCAGCGCCGCCCACAAATACACTCAGCATGGTCTTCCAGGAAGCGATTCCTGTCCATAACAGGATAACGGCACCAATGGCAATAGCAATAATGCTGGTTTCGCCGATTGAACCAGGAATCAAACCTATAATGGCATCGTGGATAGTGCTGGAGTCAAAGCCTGCGAAGCCATCCCGAGCAGCCTGACCCAAAGGAGTAGCGCCAGAAAGAGCATCCGGAGCAACGACATCGTAGCCAGTACCGAAGATTGTACTCTGGCTTACCCAAACCGAGTTGTCACCTGTCATAGCAGCCGGATAAGAGAAGAACAGGAAGGCACGCGCAATAAGTGCAGGATTGAAAATGTTCATTCCAGTACCTCCGAAAATCTCCTTGGCAAAGATAACGCTAAATGCAACTGCCAAAGCCAGCATCCAGAGGGGAAGGGTCACAGGAACAATCATCGGAATGATGATGCCAGATACCAGATATCCCTCTTGAATCTCCTCGTTCTTCCATTGAGCAACCACAAACTCAATACCCAAGCCAACAATGTAGCTGACAAGTATCTTGGGAAGAACAGCAAGGAAACCATACCAGAACATTCCCCAGAAAGAACTGCTTTCAAGAGTTCCAGCAGCCAGAGCGTTCTGATAACCCACATTGTACATACCAAACAGCAAAGCAGGAATCAGAGCTATCACTACAAAACTCATGATTCGCTTGCTGTCGATAGCATCATGGATATTCACGCTACCCACGCGAGAGGTTTGATTGGGAACGAAGGCAAACGTCTCGAATCCATCAACCAAACTGCGGAAAGCATGGAACTTGCCACCTTCTTCCACGTAGGGCTTAATGTTATCGAATAATTTTCTTAATGCTTTCATATTATATCTATAATGTATTATGCATTTTCCTTTCTGAGGATATCAAGTCCCTCGCGAACGATACGCTGCAATTCCAACTTGGAACTGTCCACGAACTCTGCAATAGCAAAATCCTCTGGCGCTACCTCATAAATACCCAAAGCCTCTTGGCGATCTATATCACCCGTAATGATAGCCTTGATAAGATAACCAGCATAGATATCCATGGGGAATACTCGGTCGTACTCGCCGCTCATGATCATGTGACGTTCACCACCCTTGATGCGAGCATCGATAGTGTACTCTTTCTTCTTTCCCAAAAGCCAACTGAAGTAACTGCGGCTCGTGCTGTAGCTGTTGAAACGGGGCATAATCCAACCCATGAATTCATCAGCATGATTTCCTTCAGGAATAACATTCACCTCAGTAGCATGGGCTGCCAAGAAACCGTCTGCACAGGTTTTTACTCCAGTCATCACGTTACCGTTGATCACACGGCTATCCTCCATGTTCACATTACCATCTAAGAGGGTAGTCAACTTCTGACCAACCAGCATCTTATAGTACTTGGGAGCCTTCACTTCACTACCTGCCAAAGCAACGGTACGAGTCAGGTCCACCTTGCCAGTAGTCATCAAGCGACCAACGAAGATTACCTCCTCAGCACCTAATGTCCATACAATCTCGCCCTTATTGATTGGATCAACATGATTAATCTGAACACCCACATTACCAGCAGGAGCAGGACCGTCAAAGATGGTTACCTCGCAATCCTTTGCACTTGTCAGGGCAGGATTAGTCTGCTTGGCACTTACGCCCAACTGAACCTTGGCAATCTTACTCAACGCGCTGATACCTGCCTGGAATTCCTTCTCCTGTCCCTTCAAAACATACTCGAAATTCTGGCTCAAAGGCATACTGTTGAAACTGCTGACAAAGATAGCCTTGGGAGTGTCCTCTGGATTAGCTACCACATCATAGGGACGCTGGCGGAAGAATGCAAACAAGCCACTTTCTGCCAGCAACGATTTAACGTCGCCCTTTACATCAAACTCTTTGGCATCCTGTTTCCCATCAGGTTTCACACGTATACTCAACAACTTGCGCCGATCACCACGCTCCACCTGAGAAACAGTACCACTGACAGGGCTAACAAACTTAACTTCGGGATGTAGTTTGTCAACAAACAAAGCATCCCCAACCTTAACCACATCACCTTCTTTGACAACTACCTTGGGTTTAACTCCTGTGAAATCATCCGGCACGAGAGCGTACTCATCGGGACATTTCACGCTGGCAGTTTCCTCTATAGCTTTGCCTTTAAGGTTAATGTCAAGGCCTTTACGTAATTTGATTACTTTTGCCATATACTGTAATAAAAATAATAGTTACATTTTAGCGCTGCAAAATTACATAAAATTTTGCTAAAAGATATCAGATTTCGAAAATAAAATTGTACTTTTGACATCGAAAAGAGAAGACATCGAATTTTAAATTGTCAAATAGAGCAAAATTAAAGCGCTGAAGTATATACTCCGAACTATAGCAATAGTCCTTGCAGGATTTTATTTGCTGGTCTTGATTCTGTTCAACATACCTGCTGTACAGAAAAAGATGGCTCGTATGGCATCCGATGTCATAAGTGACCAGATAAAGAGCCGAGTGGAGGTTGGACGTTTGAGGATGGGGAATTTCAATCGCGTCATTTTGGATGATGTTTTCCTGTATGACCAGAAAGACTCTCTTATGCTGCAGGCTCCTCGCTTAGCAGCAAAACTGGAAATCCTGCCCATCTTAGATCATAAGATTCACATCAATAATGCACAAATCATTGGTGCCCAAGTATCTCTCTATCAGCAGAAGATTGACGAGGACTTTAATTTCAAGTACCTCCTAAATGCCTTTGCAGGGAAAGATACAACCCAGAAACATCCCATTGATTTGAAGATAGGAAGTTTGTTGATGCGTAAGTGCGATCTCCGATTCAATCGTTGGCATGAACCCCTTACGACTGACAAATTCAATCCCAATCATTTAAACGTTGAGGATTTCAATCTGACTGCCACCTTAAAAGCATTAACACCTGACAGTATTAATGCAACTATCAAACGATTGGAATTCCGTGAAGCGAGTGGATTGCAAGTTATCCAGACTCGCCTAAAATTGGCTGCCAGTAGACACGATTTTGATTTGTCAGATTTTTTCATATCTCTCCCGCACTCTGAAGTATCAATTCCCAACCTCATTGCCACTTATCCCAATTGGCCTCAGAAAGAGCAAATGAATGCTTGGTTCAATGGTTTAAAGTGTGAGGGGAAACTGGAGGTTTCCTCTGTTCCCAACGATTTAGTTACCCTCATTCCCCAATTGGCAAATTTCCAGGATCGAGTGAAATTGGTTTCAAACATCAAGGGAATGGATAGAACGCTTTCCTTGATTAACCTGCATGTACAAGACATGAATGAAAATCTTGTCCTGGATGGACGGATGGACATCAAAGACTTGTTTGATAAGCCTATCATAGAAAGCTCTATCACTAATCTTCATACCAGCCAAAATCTACAGCAATTCATTACACGCAATCTGAAAAATGAAGAAAAGGAAATCAATCCTTTCCTCACTCGCCTAGGGTCAACTGACACCAAAGGAACTGTTTCCTATACCGCCGATAATCTTACTGCGAACCTGAACATGGAGACCGCCTTAGGTCGTGTTGCCATAGAGGGAAACATGAGCGAAAGAAACAATCTGAACACGATTATTAAAGTTAACGATTTTGAATTAGGTAAGATTCTGTCAACCAGCGAAAATTCGGAATTAGATAAAGTATCACTAGAAGGTGTATTGACAGGAAAAATCAAAGGGGAAAACAATCTTCCGGAATTGACCTTTAACAGTACCATTCAAGAATTCATCTACAAAAACTATCCTTATCATAACGTCGACTTGACAGCCTCTTGCCATAATGGAGCATACCAAGGGAATATCGCATGGGAAAGCTCCAATGGTGCTTTCAACATAGAAGCTTTGTTCGACAACGACTCTCCCCAAAAGAAAATCCGGTTTGACGCCCAGTTAGACAAGCTGAATCCCCATCAAATTAATCTGACGAAAAAATACGAAGGTGAATTATTCACGGCTCATCTTTCCGGCAATATCCAAGCCAACAATCTTGATTGCATTATAGGTGATGCCTACGTTCAAGGGCTAACACTGAATTCCCCAGAGAAAGGTATCTGTCAACCTGGTGATTTCCACATCTCAAGCCAACCTGATAGCACAGGGCAACACATCAACATAGAAAGTCCGATGCTTCAATTCCAAGCAGACGGCACGTTCAAATGGAAAAGTTTACACGACACCTTCTTAAAGATAACGAGTTCACATTTACCCAGCATCTTCAATCGCCCCAACACCAACGAGCGTCTCAACGATGATATTGCATTCAGCTTACGAGTTAAAGATACAACTTTGGTGGAACGCTTGACAGGAATCAGTTTAAGTATTCCCCAACAAGCCCTTATCGAAGGACACATGGATGGTGGCATAAATATGATGACACTCAATGCCGACATTCCTTATCTAAAATATGGCAAAGAGCAACTAGAACACATTAATTGGAGAATCGAAAGCAATAGCTATAGTATGCAGTCCAGTTTGCTTCTACAACGCTTGATGAAAGGCATGCCCGTAGAAATTGGACTGGATGTCAATACAGGTCAAGACATCTTGATATCCCACCTGCGATGGAACAATCATATGGAGCCAAAACAATCTGGCGAATTGGATTTGACAGGTGAATTCTACAAGGATTTGGATGGGAAACAAGCTATCCGTGGATTGCTCAACAAATCCGAGATCGTAATCAAGGATACCATTTGGACAGTTCAGCCTGCCAAAATCAATTACCATGATGGTGTGGTGGATGTGAGAGATGTACTTATTGCTCAAGGTGAACGATACCTGAAAGTTGGCGGACGTGTGTCCAAAGAAGAAAATGACACTTTAAGAGCAGACCTGAACAAAATTAATTTGTCCTATATTTTTGATATAATCAATTTCCATACTGTAGAGTTTGCTGGAAATGCCACAGGACGGATCTATGTACGTAATCTGATGAACAAGCCCAAGGCAGATGCATATATACATGTTGATGATTTCACCTTCAACGATGGGGATATGGGAAGCATGGATGCACATGGAAACTGGGGAGACCAAGAAGGAGCCATCCATTTAGATGCTCATATCGTGGATTTACCTGCCGATCATCAGACCTCTGTGGTAGGCACCATTACCCCAGGACATAAGCCTGAAAGTGGCTTGGAATTGAACATCAATACTCGTCGTATAAATCTCTATTTCCTTAATAAATTTACAGAAGGGATCTTTACCGATTTCCAGGGGAGAGCCACAGGATGGTGCCGCGTGTTTGGTCAGTTTAAAAATGTCAACATAGAAGGTGACATTTTAGTTAACGAAGCCAGCATGCGTGTGAACGCATTAGGTGTAGACTACCATATAGAGAACGATTCCGTCATCTTGAGACCCGACAATATATGGCTCCGTCATGCAACAGCCTATGATAAACTGGGTTCACCAGGCAGCAGCGAACATTATGCTACCGTGGACGGACACTTGATGCACACCCACTTGAGTAACCTACGTTACAATTTCCAGATTGATGCCCATAATGTTTTAGGCTATGACTTCCATGATTTTGGTGACATGTCTTTCTATGGAACCCTTTTTGCGGATGGTCAGATACAACTAAGTGGTCAGCCTGGGCAGTTGAATGTCGACGTGAATGCAACACCTCTTAGCGGAAGTCAGATTGTCTACAACGTGACGAGTCCAGAGACTCTGACTGAAGCAGGTTTCATTTCCTATGTGTCCCCTGTTGATAGTGTAAAGGTAATGAAAATGGAGAAAACGACAGACTCTAGCCAAGAAGAGTCTGAAACAGACATGCGTATCAATTTCAATCTCAACATCACTCCAGATGCTACCATGAAACTCTTGATGGATACTAAATCAGGCGATTACATTAATCTATATGGTAGCGGACGCATTATAGCCAACTATTATAACAAGGGCAAATTCCAGATGTATGGTACATATCGGGTGGATCATGGCTTATATAAACTATCCTTACAGGAAGTCATCCGTAAGGATTTCCAGTTCCAACCTGATGGAACCATAGTTTTCGGTGGCGATGCTTATCAAGCAGCCCTCAATCTGAAAGCGACATATACAGTTCCCAATGTCGCTCTGGATGACCTAAGCGCCACAGGGTTAGGTTTCTCTAATACTCGCGTAGATTGTGTAATGAACATTACAGGGAAACCATTAGCCCCTATTGTCACTTTCGATTTCGACCTTCCTAATGCCAACGAGGACGAAAAACAAATGGTGCGTTCCATGATCAGTACAGAAGAGGAACGCAACATGCAAGTCATCTACCTATTGGGAATCGGCAGATTCTACAGTTATTCACCTCAATATGTGCGAGGCAGCAACAATCAAGGAGGAACGGCCATGAACTCCCTTATAAGCAGTACGTTGAGTAGCCAATTCAATCAAATACTCTCGAATGTTATGGGCACCAATAACTGGAGTTTGGGTGCCAATTTGCGCACGGGTGAGACTGGATGGGATCAATTAGATGTGGAGGGAATTCTCAGCGGACGTCTCCTCAACAACCGTTTGCTAATTAATGGGAATTTCGGTTATCGTGAGAGTTATTACACTACCAACAACTTTATCGGCGACTTCGATGTGCAATATCTCCTCACTCCCAATGGTGGGGTATCTCTGAAAGCATACAATCAAACCAATGATCGTTACTTTATCCAATCATCTTTAACCACTCAAGGCATCGGTGTACAATTCAAACGAGACTTTAATAATTGGAAAGAAGCCTTCAAACGTCGCAAAAAGTCAAACGCTCAAAAATAAAATTATAGTTCCTGCAACAACCGCTCACATCACGATAACAGTCAGAAGATCGATCCTCCCCCCAACCAGTTAACAGTCACTTCAATAGTGAATTCATTCGTGCCAGGTACTTACCGATGATATCGAATTCGATGTTTACTACAGAACCGAGTTTGATGAAATGGAAATTGGTGTGCTCAAAGGTATATGGAATAATACATACCTGAAAGGTATTCTCTGTGGGACGACATACAGTAAGACTGACACCATTAACGGTAATGCTACCCTTATCCACAGTAAAATAACCATGACTGACCATCTCACGATTGCTTTCATAGCGGAAAGTGAACTGATAACTTCCATCCTGATCCTCCACATCGATACACGTTGCTGTCTGGTCAACATGCCCCTGAACAATATGCCCATCCAAACGACCATTCAGCATCATACTGCGTTCCACATTGATTTCATCTCCCACCTTCAGCAGTCCAAGATTACTTCGTTCGAGAGTCTCACGCATAGCAGTAACTGTATAAGTCCCATTCTGAATCGCTACCACCGTGAGACACACACCATTATGGGCAATGCTTTGGTCAATAGCTAATTCGTCAACAAAAGGACAACTCAGCGTCAGATGAACATTGTCCTGATCATATTGTAGGGCTTCCACGCGAGCCATACCTTCAACTATACCTGAGAACATATTTATTCCAATAATTGTCTATCTTCCTTTTCTTTGCAAAATTACAACATTTTTTCCAACCAAACAAAATGAAAATGTCTAAATAGACAAATATGGTATAAACGCAACCAAATTCCACTAAATAAAATTAAAAAGAGGAAATACTTTTTGTCCAACTCGCATTAAATCACTAAATTTGCAGAAATTTAATAAAGGCAAAAATTACCAATTAAATTATGACAAATAAGAAATTCCTATTTCTGATTGGTTTGACAGGATTGTTTGGCACTTCCCATGCACAGGACTCATGGTCTCTCCAAGACTGCATAGACTATGCTTTACAAAACAATATCCAAATCCAGAAAAATCGGATCAGCGAGGACCAAGGTGACGTAGCTCTTTGGCAATACAAAGGAGCCCTCTTCCCCAGCCTTAGCTTTAATACAAACCAAAGTATGGGTTACAGACCTTTTGAGGAAAACACAGCTATTGTACAAAATGGCCAAGTAACCAATACAACCAATAAGGTAACTTATCAAGGAAGCTACGGACTGAATGCTAATTGGACTGTGTGGAATGGTGGAATTAATCATAAAAACATTGAAGCGCAGGAACTTCAGAATGAGATTACCAAACTCAACACACAACAAAGTGAATTGACCATTCAGGAACAAATTGCCCAACTCTACGTACAAATTATGTATACAAAAGAGGCAAAAAAAGTCAACGAGAAACTTCTGGAAACTGCCCAAAGTCAGTATGACCGTGGAAAGGAGATGCTCAATCAAGGACAAATGGCGAAAGCTGACCTGATTCAATTAGAGGCCCAATTGAGTAGCGCCAAGTATGCTGTGGTGAACAGCGAAACTCAGTTAGCCAATTACAAACGTCAACTGAAGGCGCTTTTGGAGTTGGACTTGAATACTCCATTCGACGTTCGCGGAGATATTCCTTCTGACGATCAGGTATTAGCCATGATTCCCAGTGCTCAAGAAGCTTATGCAAAAGCATTGGAAACACGCCCTGAAATCAAAAGTGCGCAGTTGAGTATGGATGCTGCAAGCTTGGAATTGGACATCGCAAAACGTGGTTTCTACCCCACCGTCGGCATTAGTGCTAGCATAGGTGATAGCCACTACAGCGCCAGCAAAGAAAGTGCAGGCAAGCAGATGAAGACCAATCTCAACATGAGTGCAGGTGTGTCTGTAAGCGTGCCCATTTTCGACAACCGTCGAATTCAAAGCAACGTGAGAAATGCCAAGCTACAACAGGCAAACAGTCGTTTAAACTTTCAGGACACTAAAAATACCCTAAGTAGTACCATAGAACAATATTGGATCAATGCAAACAGCAATCAGCAGAACTACATTTCAGCAAAGACTCGTGTAAAAAGTCAAGAAGCAAGTTACGAGCTGCTGAACGAGCAGTTCCAGAACGGGCTGAAGAACACCGTCGAAGTATTGCAGGGGCGCGACAACGTGATAAGTGCTGAGCAAGATATGCTTCAGAGCAAATACACCACGCTACTGAACATTCAATTGCTAAAGTTCTACACTGGAGAACCTATCACTCTCTAAACAAATGCAAGACAATCAGAGAATACAAAAAAAAAGAACTATAAATGAAGACGATTAATCGAAACATCATCCGTCTAACTGCTCTACTTTTGACTATAGGCATAATGAGCAGTTGTGGTAAGAAACGGAACTTCACCTATACCGAGGTAGAAGTTGCCAAGCAAGACATCATCACAAGTGTGACCGCCACTGGAGCCATAGAACCCGTGACGAGCGTAGAGGTTGGTACTCAAGTAAGTGGTATCGTAAGCAAGCTATACGTAGATTACAATAGTATTGTGAAGGCTGGTGACGTGATTGCTGAATTGGATCGTACCAACTTGCTTAGTGAATTGAGCAGTGCCCAAGCAAATTTGAAAAGTGCTCAAAGTGAACTTGATTATCAAAAGACCAATCATGATCGCTACAAGAATCTGTATGACAAGGGACTCATCAGTGCCAACGATTACGAACAGGCTCGTCTAAGTTATGTGAAGGCACAGCAAAGCGTAACTAATCAAAGGGAGAATGTAAAAAAAGCAAAAACCAATTTGGGTTATGCCACCATTACTAGCCCCATTGATGGCGTTGTACTGAGTAAGGAAGTTGAAGAAGGCCAGACTGTAGCTTCAAGTTTCAACACCCCTACCCTTTTCACTATTGCTAAGGATATGACAGACATGCGTGTAATTGCTGATGTTGATGAAGCCGATATCGGAGAGGTGAAGGAAGGACAACGTGTCACATTTACTGTTGACGCTTTTCCTGAAGACGTCTTTGAAGGTTCAGTAACACAAGTCCGTCAAAAAGCCACTACCGAAAGCAATGTCGTTACCTATCAAGTTGTCATCAGTGCTCCCAACGAAGATTTAAAACTGAAACCTGGATTGACAGCAAACGTGACGATCTATACCCTTGAATTGAAGAATGTATTGGCTGTTCCCTCCAAGGCTCTACGCTTTAATCCCAGCGAGGCCTTGCTCAACGAAGGCGAAACCATTACAAATGTAGACAGCCCTATCAAGGTTTGGACGAAAGAAGGTCCCAACCTGAAAGCAATCGCAGTAGAATTGGGTATTTCCAATGGTACACTGACACAAATATTGAAAGGTTTGAACGAGGGGACTAAGGTTATCACAGAAGTAAGTTCTCCCCAAATGATGGAAGAGGCAGGTCCACAACAGAACACCAACCCCTTCATGCCACGTCCCAGAAACAACAGAGACAAGAACACGAAGAAATAATGAGTGAGAATACAATCAACCATTCCGTGACTGAACAGGAAGCAATCGACCGCGAAAAGAAAGGCAAGAAGGTTGTCATCGAACTGCAGGATGTGCGTCGTGAATTTCACGTCGGCAGTGAGGTGGTAAAAGCTTTGCGTGGCGTCAGTTTCAAGATCTACGAGGGTGAGTTTGTAACCATTATGGGTACCTCAGGTTCTGGAAAGAGCACCTTACTGAACCAATTGGGATGTCTCGACACCCCTACCTCTGGAGAGTACATTCTGGATGGAACACCTGTGCGAAAGATGAAACGCAGTGAACGGGCTATCTTGAGAAACCGCAAGATTGGTTTTATCTTTCAGAATTACAACCTGCTTGCCAAAACAACTGCTGTGGAGAACGTGGAATTGCCATTGATGTACAATAAGAAATACAATGCCAAGCAACGCCGCGAAGCTGCAGTTAAAGCGCTGCAAGCCGTTGGACTGGGAGATCGTTTGGAACATAAGAGTAACCAGATGTCTGGAGGTCAGATGCAGCGTGTCGCTATTGCCCGTGCTCTGGTCAACGACCCTGCTGTGATATTGGCCGACGAGGCAACTGGTAACCTGGACTCTAGAACCAGTTTCGAGATCCTGGTTCTTTTCCAACAACTTCACCGCCAGGGACGCACTATCATCTTCGTGACCCACAATCCTGAAATTGCCCAATATAGCAGCCGCAACATTACTCTACGAGACGGCATGCTTTGCGAGGACAAGGTGAATACTTGCATTTTAGATGCAGCTGAGGCATTGGCCGCTCTACCCAAACCCGATGATGAATGATAGAATAATATGAGTATAAAGAATCTTTTAAAGGTGGCAATCACAGCCATCCTAAGCAATAAGTTCCGCTCTTTCCTGAGCATGCTCGGCATCATTATTGGAGTGGCCGCCGTGATTATCATGATGGCCATTGGACAAGGCTCCAAGCAAAGCGTCAGAGCAGAACTGAGCAAGATGGGTACCAATCTGCTTACCATCCGACCTGGAGCAGACATGCGAAACGGAGTTCGTCAAGATCCCAGCGCCATGCAAACTTTGAAAATGGCTGACTACCTGAGCATTCAGGAAGAAGCAACTCTGATTACTCATGTAAGCCCTGAGGTTTCCAGCAGCGGTCAGGTCATTCATGGTGCCAATAATACCACTACCACCATCTATGGAGAAAGTCCAGAATACATGGACATTAAACTGTGGACTATCGAGAAAGGCGAATGCTTTACCGAGGAGGACATTAAGAAGAGTGCCAAGGTTTGCGTCGTTGGCCGCACAGTAGTAGAGGAACTCTTCGGAGACAAGAATTACGATTGCGTAGGTAAGACTATCCGTTTCAAGAGTATTCCCTTCCACATCGTTGGTGTTCTGAAAGCCAAGGGGTACAATTCATGGGGTATGGATCAAGACAACGTGATGATCGCTCCCTATACAACTGTGATGAAGCGCATTGCAGCACAAACCTTTTTCAGCAGCATCCTGATGAGTGCCTTAAGCGAAGACTTGAGCGAGGAGGCCATCGAAGAAGTTACCACCCTCCTGCGCCGCAACCATAAGTTAAAGGAAGATGCCGTCGACGACTTCACCATCCGTTCTCAGCAAGAGATGATGGAGACGATGAGCAGTACTATGGATACCATCACCATCATTCTGGTTGTTGCCGCCGCCTTCTCCCTGCTGGTAGCAGGTATCGGCATTATGAACATCATGCTGGTGAGTGTGACTGAACGTACCAAGGAGATTGGCTTGCGTATGTCTGTCGGAGCCCGTGGAATGGACATCCTTAGCCAATTCCTGATCGAGAGTATCGTGATATCCCTGACAGGCGCCTTGCTTGGAGTTGCCCTCGGATACGGGGGCAGTTGGATAGCTAAAACGTTCTTTGCCCTGCCTAGTAGCGTCCCCTTGTGGAGCGTAGGCGTTAGCTTCTGTGTCTGTGCCTTTATTGGCATTTTCTTTGGATATGTTCCTGCCCGTAAAGCAGCACGCATGGACCCCATCGAGGCTCTCAGGTACGAGTGATTCTAATAAATAGGAACATACATTTGTAATGTAAATATACAGTAAAAGATATACAAACCATTAAAAATACAAGTTGGATATGAAAAGAATCCTGTTTGCACTTTTCCTTTGTCTTCCAATGTTGACCTTCGCCAAGGGAGACGATACCAAGTATCTGTTAGGTGCTGTTCCTGAAGTGGATGGCATCATCACTTTCCAAACAAGTATCAACGCTCCTGGCAAAAGTCAGGCACAGGTCTATCAGGCTATCAGTCGATACATCGAGAACGAACTCATTGGAAATGCCATCAAAGGGCTTCGTACACGTACCATCTCTGACGGTAAGGAGGATGGAATCATTGTAGCACGCATCGAGGAGTACATGGTCTTCAAGAAGAAGGCACTCAATTTCGACCGTACACGTTTCCGTTACCAGCTGACAGCCAAGACAAGCGAAGGCAAGGCAGAACTCGTTCTTACCCAAGTGTCATACTATTACAACGAAGACATGAACGGCGAGAATGGCGTGACTTACAAAGCAGAGGAATGGATTTCCGACAAGGAAGCTGTCAATAAGAAAGGCACAGCTTTGTACCCCAAAAGTGGCAAGTTCCGTCGCAAGACTGTAGACCGCGTGGAAGAGATTTTCATAGGCGCCGAGAATGCCCTGAAATAAATGATTTGACTATTTTTTTCTGATCTATGAGTAAAAAAGACGAAGAACTGTCCCTCGAGGAACAGGTGGAGCGCATTCGCAAGAAGCGGCAGCGCTTTGGACAGTACGACTCCCTGCGCAATTACCTTAATGTCGCTTTCCTCGTGCTGGCAGCCATTGGCTTGGTTGTTTACTATACTTCTGACGAACACAAATTCCTGGGTCTGGGCATCATTGGAGTAGGCATGGTCCTGAAGGTAGTGGAACTCTTCATCCGCTTTGTCCTCTGATTGCAGAACCAGAAACGCTAAGCCATGCATAGCATTCCTGCATATCGACATACACTTATCTGTCTGGCTCTCCTGTTTGGACTCAGCTACCAGGTTAGTGGTCAGAATATTATGCGAAGTCAAGACAGATCTGGCATCGACGAATACAACGAGTCAGGGAATTACAGGGATGATGCTGGCAACAGCTTGTCGTGGGGAGGACGCGACACGACGAGTCACAAAGATGGAAAACCCATCCCCATCGGAATCTTTCAATGGGTCATCGATCCCAGGCTGGGAACGGTGATACCTGCTGAGAACAATGATACGATAGTCCACAATTACCAGAACAACAACCTGACGGAAGGCTATACAGGGCAATACAATTTCTTGGGCAATCTGGCAGCACCTCGCCTCAACCGTATCTTCATGAACCGCGAGCGAGTTTCCGACCAGATTTTCCTAGAGCCCTATAGCTTCTTTCGAGGCTCGCTTAGCGATTTCCGTTTCACAAATACCCTGAGCCCTGTTACAAACCTTGCCTACAACAAGTGTGGCAATAACCAGAACGGAGAGGACCGTATCCGTGCCTACTTCGCAAGCAATATCAACAAGATATCAGGCATAGGCTTCAAACTCGATTATTCGTATGGACGAGGCTACTACAATGCATCTGCCAACAGCTTGTTTGGCGGAACTGTCTTCGGCTATTATCGAGGGGAGAAGTACAGCATGCATGCCTACATCAATGCCAACCATATAAAGACAGGGGAAAATGGAGGTATTGAGAACGACCTCTACATTGTGGACCCACAGAGTTTCCAGACAAGCTATGGAAGCAAAGACATTCCTACCAACCTCAGCGACACGTGGAATCGCAACAACGAACAGAACTTCTACCTAACTCACAACTACAGCGTGGGCATCACTCGTGAAATTGAGATTCCTGATTCCCTGAAACCCAAGCCCCCCTCTGAAACGGAGCTGCTGAGCCAACTGAGCGACAGCATACGTGGCATATTGCGTGAGGATAGCATACGCCGCCAGGTAACTGTTGATTCCCTTCTGCTAGCTTGGCAGAATTCCCTCATCATCCCCACAGAATTCCTACCTGTCACCAGCTTCATCCATACGCTCGACATCCGTCGTATGCAGCACACCCATATCGCCAAGAATACTCCAAACAGCTGGTACACAAACCATTACTACGGAAAATGGAACAAGGTGGATGATGAGACTGATGCAATGAGCGTACGCAACACGTTGGGTCTCGCCATCCGCGAGGGCTTCAGCAAATGGGCAGCGATGGGTATCACGGCCTATGCCTCGCACAAACTCAGGACCTATACTCTGCCAATCCTCCTTGCCGATAGTGTGGGCAGAAACAAATGGACAGAGAATGACATCTCTGTGGGTGGCGAGTTGAGTCGCACCCAGGGACGTGTTCTCCACTACAACGCGAATGCTGAGTTCTGGCTTGTGGGCGAGAATCTGGGTGACTTCAACGTGGATGGAACCATCTCGACAAACATTCGCACAGGAGAGACTGACAGCATCCTCATTTCCGCCCATGCAAACCTGCGGCACGAGACTCCCTCCTTCTATTTCCGCCACTTCCATTCCCAATCTGCTTGGTGGGACAACACCAGTATGGACAAGGAACTTCACACGCGCATCGAGGGGCAGATAGATGTCAGCAAGTCACACACGAGGCTGAACGTAGGATTTGAAAACGTGCAGAACTACACCTTCTTCGGCATGAGGAATACCCTGCTCAGCAAAAAGGATTCAACGAGTGTCATACCAGCTGACTACAGCCACGAGGTAGCTGTCATGCAGCACGGCGGAAGCATCCAGATTTTTAGCGCGACACTAAGCCAAGACTTGCATCTGGGCCCCGTTCATTGGGACAATGAGGTTACCTACCAGAAGACCTCCAACAAGGATGTCCTCCCCCTGCCCGATGTCTCGATATACAGCAACCTCTATCTGCTTTTCCATATTGCCAAGATACTGCGCGTGCAGCTGGGAGGCGACGTGAGGTATTGGACCTCCTATTATGCTCCTGACTATTCGGCAAACATTGGGCAGTTCGCTGTTCAGGATGCATCCCATCAGCGCGTAAAGGTTGGCAACTACCCCATCATCAATGTTTACCTGAACATGCACCTGAAACGATGCCGCATCTATCTGGCTATGGATCACGTGAACGCAGGGTCAGGGCGATACTTTTGGGCACCCCACTATCCAGTAAACCCACGCACCTTCCACTTCGGCGTAAGCTGGAACTTCTTCAATTAACGTGTTGAGACGAAAAAGACAACGTGTTGTGTTTGCAGTTTCAACGTGTTGAAATGCTCAAGTCAACGTGTTGAAACTGGGAAGTCAACGTGTTGTCTCCTCTATCGTTTGCTGTCGCTTCTGCTCATTCTCAGTAATGCTTCCCCAAAGCAGGCATTGGGCGTGGCTCCAAGCAAAGCTTGCCATCAGCAGGAGGACGGTGCAGACGGCAAAGGCAAGTGCTGTGAGCAGCCAGTAATGAGAAGGTAGACTGACGGTATCGCCCATCGCGATGGATTCGCCTGCTTTGAGATTGACCAGAGCGATGACCATCATGGGCAGCAGGGCTACAAGGGAGACGAGCACCATGAGAATGAGTCCCACGAGGTTGAACGCCAGAATACGGCCATAATAGCGCCAGCCTGTGGCATATCCCACAAAGCATTGGGCTATGCTCTTGTCGCTGTATCTGACCTCCATGACAATCATATCGACAGGCACAATCAACAGCAGAATCACCAGCAGGGCTACAGCAAAAGCCCAGACGGGCAACTGGAAGATGGCCAGGCCATAACCAGCGACAAACGAAAGGAGAAACAGAAGAATGAACAGAATCAACAGGCTGCAATCCCTCGCCATTCGCTTGCCGATAAGGGGGCGCAGGGTTTTCATTGTGGCTACTGGCTCGTAGTCGAGGTCGCGCCAACGCACCAGCATGGCATCCATCGTGCCGATGTAGAGCAGCCCTCCAAAGAGGCTGAGGAGGCAGACAACGAGTGAGGCGATGAGCATCGGCGTTTTAGGCTCGGAAGCCAGTTGCTGAGTGACCAGACCTGTCAGAGCAGAAAGGGCAGCACACACCACGAGTGCCGGCCAGATATAATGGAGGAGGTTTCCAGAGTTGTTCCAAGCCTGACGGATACCCTCCGTGATGCAATGCACATAGTTACGTTCTTCGCAAACTTTCACCAATTTTTCTGTCTTCGATTCCATCTTTATGATTCGTTTTCCTCAAATTTGAATACAAATATACGGAATAAAAGTGTATCTTTGCATCGAAACATCGTTTTTTTTATCATTATGGATAGCGAGCAAGATATAAAATGGGGATTCATAGGTTGCGGAGAGGTTACTGAGAAGAAAAGCGGGCCTGCGTTCAGCAAAATTCCCAGGTCATCGGTAGTGGCTGTGATGGGTAGAAACCAGGAGAAGGTGGAGTCCTATGCACGAAGGCATAACATTCCCAGATGGTACACGGATGCACAGCAGCTGATTGACGACACGGAGGTGAACGCCATCTACATCGCCACTCCCCCCTCCTCGCACGCTACCTACGCCATCATGGCCATGAAGGCAGGCAAGCCTGTTTACGTGGAGAAGCCTCTGGCAAGCAGTTATCTCGACTGCCAGCGCATCAACCACATCAGCGAGCAAACCCACATTCCCTGCTTCGTGGCTTATTACCGCCGCTTTCTTCCCTACTTCCTGAAGGTGAAGGAACTGGTCAAGCAGAATGCCATAGGGAAAGTAATCAACGTGCAGATCCGCTTCGCAGTTCCACCTCGAGAGTTGGACTACAACAGCACGAACCTTCCTTGGCGCGTGCAGCGCGACATCGCTGGCGGAGGGTATTTCTATGACCTGGCTCCCCATCAGATTGACTTCCTGCAGGAGCTACTGGGGCCCATCGTGAAGGCGACTGGTTACACGTCCAACATGGGCGGATTGTATCAGACGGAGGATAATGTGAGCGCAGCCTTCCAGTTTGCTTCAGGACTGTCAGGGAGCGGGTCGTGGTGCTTCGTCAGTCATGAGAGTGCGCGTACAGACCGCATAGAACTGATTGGTGATCAAGGGCAGATCTGCTTCAGCGTATTCACCTACGAGCCCATCGCGTTGCATACCAGCGAGGGACGCCAGGAGATCAGGGTTGAGAATCCACCTCACGTGCAGCTTCCGCTCATACAAAAAGTCGTGGAGCATCTGCAGGGGACAGGAATCTGTACTGCAGACAGCGTCTCAGCCACGAGCGTTAACTGGGTGATGGACAGAATCTTAGGGAAGATTTAGACGACACGTTCTTACCCCTCCCTTCTTTCTTTATTGGAAAAAGAAAATCCTGAGCTCTCACAGACGAGAACCCAGGATTTTACTTTTATCGATTGCTTGAGGCGCAGGGAGCCTTACTTCACCAGTTGCTTCTTGCCGTTGATGATGTAGAGACCCTTCTGCAGCTGCTCACGGCTGTCAAACTTCCTTCCAGTCAGGTCGTAGATACCAGCATACTTGCGTTCTGGCTTGCTAACGATGATGTCAGAAATGCCTGTGCCGCCGTTCAGGATATCCTGTTTCTGCTCTTCACTTACGAGACGGATATGACGAATACTCAGAGTGGTCAGTTCATCAGGAATGGGATCGAGACGAAGCCTGCTGCCAGCCTTACCCCATTCGATTTCAAGTGCATCGCTCAGGTCGATGAACATATCCTTCCACTCGTTGTCTGTGGTTGCCTCAAAGTCGAACCAGATCTCGTTGCCAGCCACGATGGGTGAGTAGAATATCTCAGCATTGTGGGCGGTTTCTGTCTGGTACTGGAAGTAGAGGTAACGCTCGTTTGTAACGTCATACTCCAAGGTACTCAGGTAAGCGTATGGGTCAGGACCTACCGTAGTGATGAAGTAGCTGAAGGGACCGTTGTTGGCCCATTCCATGTTGTGAGCGCCAGAACCTACCAACGTCATGTAGCAGGCATAGGTTGCCTTCACCTCGGCAGCCAGAGCGTTAGCCTCCTCTGTAGTGATCTCTGGGAAGTCAGGATCTTCATCGTATGCACCCCATACGCGTGCGCTGATCTCGTTGATAGCCACCGTCTGAGGATCATCCTCGTAACCAGGAATGTTGTACTCGCCATAGATTGACTCCACGACATTCAACAGGTTGACGTATGCCTGCTTACCTTCGTAGATCTGCTGGAAGAGGGTTCCAATCTGCTGAACCAAAGCATACTTCTCTGCACCTGTAGAGGCGTTGGGGATGGCGTTGACTGCATTCTCCAGACCTATCTTCAGGGAAATGGGATAGTTGGGGAACTGGTTGTAGGTCTCGTCATCCATGAACAGATAGACGTTGAGCAGGTGGTCTGCAGTAATGGACATTTCATTCAGGGTGCGGTCGAGAGCCTCGATGGAGGTGGCTGATTCGATGTCGCCCTGGTAGTAGAGGTGGAAGTCACCCAGACGCGTCACGTTGGCTCCGTCGACACCTGGAGTGCGTACACCCACGGTAAGGTTTCCATCGGTCACATTCACCACGATGCGATTCTCGTACAATCCGTCGGAGAAGGCCAGAGCATGGCCCTGAACGACTGAGGGAGCGTATCCGACGTCAGATCCATCCTCGAAGAGAACTGCAAAGTTCGTCTCGTCGGCATACTCGGCATCGAGAGGCACATAGTCCTCGATGATGGTGCGCGTGTAGGTCTGAGCCTCGTTGGCATAGACGAAGGAAGCATAGTTCAGGGAGTTGTTGTCGCCGAAGGGACGGTAGTTGGCCTTCACGGTCAGCTCATAGAGACCATCCTTCATGCCTGTCAACGTCTGTGACAGGTCGACTGCATTGGTTGAGCCTGCTATGTTCTTCAGTTCCGAAGCGGGAGTGCTGTAGGTGCTGAAGCTGCCGGCATTCGTATCCCAACCTTCCTTGGCAAGGCTGAAGTCAGGATTCGTCATCAGGCTGGTGATCTCGCTGCCAGGAGTATAGTCGGAAGCGATGGCCTGAGTCAGCATGTCGCCCAGATAGATGGTCTCTGCCTGAATCTCCTCTGTGGTGAGCTGACGATTCTTGTCGATGTAGGAGTAAGATCCGTTGGGGAACTTGTCGCCTGGCTCCACCTCTTCCGTCAGGTAGGATTCCACCAGCTCGCGTCCGAATCCAGCCAGATCGGGATTTGCCTCCAGATAAGCCTTCACCTCGTCCACCTTGGCCATATAGTCGGCATAGGCATTCATGCAAGCCTGCACGACGGCCTTCTTGGCGTAGAGAGTCTCGTAGGCATCCAGGAAGTCAGCCAAGACATTGATCTCGCTCAGAGCGGATACCATACCCTCGTACTCCTCCTGCAGGGCGGAAGTATAGGGATATTCGCTGCTCCAGTCCATCTCGGCCAGTACCACGTCGTCGCGGAAGCTGGCGAAGTTCTCCTCAGTCATGGAAGCATAGCTGCCGTCAGGAAGCTGATAGACGCGAGAGTGTGTCTTGTCCCAGAGAGGATAGGCATCCTCGCCGATCGTCTGATACCATGTGGGGCTGAGGAAGGTCTCTCCGTTGAGCTTGTAGCACAGCTCACCAGTGGCAGCTATCTCGGAGCAATCCTCGTAGCAGTTGTTCATGGAAGAGGCACCGTATGTCAGGACTCCCTCGTAGGTCGACCAGCAGTTACTGATGTTGGAAGAGGCTGCCTCGCCGCTGATACCGCCCATCTGGCTGTGTGTGGTTGCCAGGAGCAGGTCGCCTGCCGTGAAGCAGTTCGTAACGGTGGATACATGCATCTCACCGCCCAGTACACCCGTGCGGACACTGGCATTGCTTATCATCTCGGCGTTCACGATACCCAGGTTCTTAACTGTTGCCGAATAGGTACGGCTGAAGAAGCCCACCTCACGCGTGTCGTCGCGAGTCACCTTCAGGTTGTAGATAACATGGTTCTGGCCATCGAAGATTCCGCTGTAGGAGTGGTTCACCATGCCTGCCTCATCGCTGTAGAGTCCGATGGGGATGAAGTTCTCCACAGGAGTCAGGTCGATATCGGCATCCAGCTTGGCGTTGATGGTAGTCTGACCGCCGTTGACCATCTCAGCGAACTTCAGGAGCTGCGTGTACCACTGGATGTGGTAGTAGCCATTCGCATCAGGCGTCATGAAGCCAGGCATCTCGTTGCCACAGTTCACACAGATACCATATTCATATACGTGATCAGGTATTACCACCTCGTTGGGAGTGTTGGTATAGGTGATCTCACCCTCCTTGGCTGAACCGTCGCAGTTGAATTCACCCTGGGCAAACACCGTGCCGCGAGTGGAATCCCACGTGGGCAGATTGTCCTCGCCGATTGTCTGGAACCACCAAATGTTTTCTGTCAGACCGCCATTCAGACGGAAGGTTACCTCGCCATTGGCGAATGCGTCAGCAGGCATGTCGCCATAGCAGTCTATCATCGTGGAGACGTAGGTACCGGCAATGGCACCCTCGGAAACGCAGTACTCCTCAGTGCCGTGGCGGACTCCGTTGTCGTCGGCAGCATCACCAATCAGCCTGCCAGCACGTGGATAAGCCTGAATGTCGTTGCCGTACTCCCAGCAGCGGCTCACGGTACCTCCATAGTTACCAGCCACCAGGGCAGCCACGATCTCACTGGGGTGAATCACGGTACTGTTCGTCACGTAGCAGTTCTCCACGCGGCCCTCCATCAACTGGCCAACCAAAGCGGCAAAGCGGCCACTGTAGGGGTCCTTGTCTCCGAAGTCGAACGTGTAGTAGTCCACGCCCAGGTCGCGCACCGTACCCGTTACCAAGCCGAACACACCGCTTGATCCGTAGAGAGGATTATAGGCAGCCGTCAGGTACTTGATCACGTGCTTCTGGCCCTCGAAGATACCAGCGAAGCCCAGATTCGACTTGGCAGCACCCGTCGAGTAAGAGTCACCGTTGTCTATCACACCGATGGGGCAATAGTCCGTCACCTCGCTCATGTCCAAGTCTGCCGTCAGACGTGCATTGGCGGTGCGGTACATGCCAGAGTTCACGATGCGGGCAAACTCCTGCAGGTCGGCAGGCGTATTGATGAGCCAGTAGCCATCCTCGCCCTGAGTCAGGTGGATCTCGCCCACGTCAATCGTATGGCGCTTCTCGTATTCCTCCTGAGAAATGATCTCGATGTTGCGGACAAAGATCTCCAGACCAGCCTCCGTACCGGTATCCAGACGCATGTTGTCGTTCTTCTTACCCCAGTTGAACTTGGTGCGGCTGCCGGAGATGTTCACGTACTTAACCGTCCAGTCCTCAGCAACAGGAAACGCAAACGTCTGCTCGCGTCCTGCAGCAATGGGAGAGAAGAAGAACTCTGCGTTGCCGATCGTTACAGGGCACTTGTACTCCATCGACACCCATATTTCGTCGTCAGTCAAGTCGCGGGGCAGACGGCTAGTCTGCACGAAGGGGTCACCGTTCAGACTCACGATGTGATACTCATAATCACCCGTCTGTTCAATGCTCATGCCATTCTGGGTGGAACGGTTCAGAGTCAAGTAGCCCAGCGGCTCCACCTCTCCGTCCTGGCCCATGGCACACACGGCAATGAGTGCCGTCAATAAAAAAAGTAGTTTTCTTTTCATGCGAATTCAGTTTTTAGCTTGTTAACCAATATGTTATATTTTACTCTCTTTCTATTCTCTAATTCACCACAAAATTACAAAAAAAATCCGAAACCGCCAAACGAAACAGACACTTTTTTTGCCTAATACCATATTATAATACATTACAATTCCAGTTCACCCCGTTCTTAAATGTTGTTGCCATACACACGCAGTTGCAAAAGACTGTTACATTACAATTTTTCATTATCATGGAAAGTATGTGCTTACACAGTAACACAGTAACACAGTAACACAGTAACATTTCGATTTTTCATTTTGCCGCAAAACAAGTGGGATGATTTTTATATTATATTAATAATATAATATAAAGTTTTAAATCACCATTTCTTGTTACACACTCTTATTCTATAAATCTTTTCATTTTGCTCATGATACTCATGTTACTCATTGTCTTTACCTGAAACACATATTATATTTCTTGGTGTTCATAATTGGTTTTAAATTTTGCAAATGTTACTATGTTACTGTGTTACTGTGTTACTGTCATTTTGACGGGATTGACAACACGTTGAAATGGGAAAGTCAACACGTCGCGCCCGCCGAATCTCAACGTGACGGATGGGTTAAACCGATAAGAACAAAGCATAATTGTCACACGGGGAGCAAGGGAAAATAGAGTTATATCGGCAAACGTAATACTAAAATTAACGAATACTAAACAAATAGTAAACAAAACATTACGTTTTAAATATATAACAGAAAATGAAAGGGAGGGGAAAACGCTTACTTGCTGATCTCGTGCGCCTCGTTTTGCCCGTTGACTTCCGCACGCTGGCGTTCAGCCTCGTCCTCAAGCTGCTGACGCTGGACGGCTGCATCCAGCAGATCCTTGAAGGTGACGATCTGGTCGTATTCCTCGAGTATCTTCCTGTCGCGCTTGTGCTTCCGCTCACGCTTGCGCTGCTTGATGGCAAAGGGATGCAGCATCTTGTCGTTGATGCCTGGCGAGAGCTTCTCCAGGAGAGCGCCAAGCGACGGCGTGGAGGACTGCCCCTGGCGGGCCAGGGACGACTCGATGGCTTTCTCCAGGGGACTCTTGGCTTCGCCTCTGACGATGACCTGACGCAAGGTGTCCACCCGCTCTCTGGCAGTGGTATCGGGAATGGAGTCGTTAAGGGAAAAGAGTATGCTCAGCAGGAGAATCATTCCATCGTGCCTTCTATGACGAGACGTGTCACCTCGGAAACGGCATTACTGCGCACGGTGATGGTTTTCTGGAAATGGCCTGGGAACTTGTTGCGCCCGTTGTAGGTCACGTCTATCACGCCGCTCTCACCTGGCTTGATGGGAGCCTTGGTGTAAGTGGGAACCGTGCAGCCGCAGCTGGCGAATGCCTGATGAATG
Organism: Bacteroidaceae bacterium; assembly: GCA_017617335.1. GTDB lineage: Bacteria > Bacteroidota > Bacteroidia > Bacteroidales > Bacteroidaceae > Physcousia. Next base: position 63,934 of record JAFZWK010000058.1, read on the forward strand.
ACCAGTGGAGCCGTACCAACGTTTGTAAACTTGAATGAGCAGTTGACAATCGGGTCTTCCTTGCTGAACTTGCCGAAGTCGTGGCGCAGGGTATCGAACTTGATCTCTGCGAAATTATCGGCTTTCGTGGTGGCCTGAGCCTTCACTTCACTCGTGGAGACCTTCTGCGTCTGGGTCTGGGCATTGGCACTTATGCATGCAAAAAAGAGGAGTGCCAGGAATATAACTTTCTTCATACGTCGAATTCACATTATAGGTTTTCGGCAGCAAAGTTAAGGGAAAAAGTTTGAATTTGACTCTTAAAGCAGATAAAAATATGTGAAAAATTGCTTATTAGGCGGATTTTAACTAATTTTGTGCTCGAATTTCATAGAAGTGCGGAAGGCATTTTACAAAAGGACAGCGGGATTCCGCACAATCGAGGAGGATGTGATCAGGTGACAGAGAAAATCATTCTGGGAATAGATCCAGGCACCAACATCATGGGCTACGGAGTGCTGAAGGTGACGGGCAAGCAGGCAGAGATGCTGGCCTTGGGCGTGATAGACCTGAGGAAATACGCTGACCATTACCTGAAGCTGGGACACATCTTCGAGCGCGTGAGCGGCATCATCGAGGCGTATCTGCCTGACGAAATGGCCATCGAGGCTCCCTTCTTCGGCAAGAACGTGCAGAGCATGCTGAAACTGGGACGCTCGCAGGGAGTGGCTATGGCTGCCGCCATCCATCACCAGGTGCCCATCACGGAATATGCCCCCACCAAGATCAAGATGGCCATCACAGGCAACGGCAACGCCCACAAGGAGCAGGTGGCCGACATGCTGCGGCGCATGCTGAAGCTCTCGAGCGAAGAAATGGGCAAGTTCCTCGACGCGACGGATGCCCTGGGAGCCGCCTACTGCCACTTCCTGCAGATGGGAAGGCCTGAGACGGACAAGAAGTACAGCAGCTGGAAGGACTTTGCCAACAAGAATCAGGCAAGAGTGAAAGGAAGATAATGTCCACAAAAAAGATAATAAGGATAACGAATGGAGTGGCCCGCCACCCTGACTGGCGTATGGCGGAGCCTATCAATCTGGAGATACTGGAGGGCGAACAGGTTGCCATCGTGGGCGACAATGCAGCCGGCAAGAGCCGTCTGGTGGAGGTGCTCACAGGGCATTATCCCCTGCTCATGAACGAGGTGGCATACGATTTCAGCCCGTCCCCCATGAAACTGGTGAGCGAGAACCTGAAGTACATCACGTTCCGCGATTCGTATGGCGACAACGACGGCACCTATTACTACCAGCTACGATGGAACCAGCAGGAAATCAGCGAGGACACCCCCACCGCCGGCAGTCTGCTGGAGGAGGCTTTCCTGCACGCCGAGGAGAGCGTGGGACGAGGATTGAACGAGGAGGAAAGGACGGAGGCACACAATCGACGTGTCACCCTGCGGAAAAAACTCTACAGCATGTTCCACCTCGAAACCTTGCTCGACAAATACATCGTCACCCTGAGTAGTGGAGAACTGCGCAAGTTCCAGCTGACAAAGACGCTGATAGGCGCTCCACGCGTGCTCATCATGGACAATCCCTTCATCGGCTTGGATGCCCAGACAAGAGACCAGCTGCGCGACCTGCTGGAGAGTCTCATCCGAGAAACAGACCTGGTGGTTATCCTGATACTCAGCAAGACCGACGACATTCCCTCCTTCATCACCCACATTCTGCCCGTCGAGGGCCTGCACCTGCGTCAGAAGACCACAAGGGAAGCCTACGAGGAGAGCCGTCAACCTCTCCCCCAGCCCATCCTGAGCGCAGAGCGGAGAGACTGGATGCTGAAGCTGCCTGAAAGAGAATTCGATGACAAATCCTTCTATCCCCAAAAGGGCGGCGAGATACTGAAGTTCAACCACGTGAGCATACGCTACGGCAAGCGCACCATCCTGAAAGACCTCAACTGGACCGTCCACGAGGGCGAGCGATGGGCCTTGAGCGGCGCGAACGGATCAGGCAAGAGCACCCTGCTGAGCCTTGTCTGCGCCGACAATCCCCAAGCCTACGCCTGCGACATCGAACTCTTCGGCCACAAGCGCGGCAGCGGAGAAAGCATCTGGGAAATAAAGAGACACATCGGATACGTAAGCCCTGAGATGCATCGCGCCTACCTGAAGGACTTGCCTGCCATCGACATCGTGGCCAGCGGACTGACGGACTCCGTGGGCCTCTACGTGCGTCCCAAGCCCAGCCAGCGCGAGATCTGCCAGCAATGGATGGAGGTCTTCGGAATCGGAGGACTGACGGAGCGCACCTTCCTGAAACTGAGCAGCGGCGAGCAACGACTCTGTCTGCTGGCCAGAGCCTTTGTGAAAGACCCTGAGCTGCTCATCCTGGACGAACCCCTGCATGGGCTTGACAATCGGAACAGGGCACTTGTGAAGGAGGTGATCGACACGTTCTTCGAACGCACTCACAAAACCCTTGTGATGGTGACTCATTATCAGAACGAATTGCCCAAATGCATAGACAATAGTCTATTTTTAGAGAAAAACGTATAGGTAATGCATCGATTATTGAACAAAAAGCAGTACCTTTGCACCCCAGAAAGCGTAAAAAGATGAAAGTTGCCGTAGTAAAGTACAACGCAGGAAACATATATTCCGTCATACATGCCCTTCAGCGAATGGGCGTAGAGCCTGTCCTGACGGATGATCCTGAAGAGCTTACGAGAGCCGACAAGGTGCTCTTCCCAGGTCAGGGAGAGGCCAGCAACGCCATGCAATATCTCAGGCAGCACCGTCTGGACGAAGTCATCTGTGCCCTGAAGCAACCCATCCTGGGCATCTGCATCGGACAGCAGCTCATGTGTCGCCATTCAGAGGAGGGCAACGTGGATTGCCTGGGCATCTTTGATACTGACGTGCTGCGCTTCCAACCCCATCGCCACGAAGACAAGGTGCCTCACATGGGATGGAACGACCTGAAGGTACGCGAAGAAGAAAGTGATCCCAACGAGCTTTTTCAGGGGTTCAGGAACGGCGAGTTCGTCTACTTTGTCCACAGCTTCTACGTGCCTCTCTGCCCCTGGACCATTGCCGAGACAAACTACATCCAGTCCTTCAGTTCCGCCCTCCACAAGGACAACTTCTACGCAACCCAATTCCACCCTGAAAAGAGTGGAAGCGTGGGCGAACGAATCCTGACAAACTTTCTGGCCCTATGATAGAACTGATTCCAGCGATAGACCTGATTGATGGCAAGTGCGTGCGTCTGACCAAAGGCGACTACGGGACTAAGAAAGTCTACGCCGATGACCCTGTTGCCATGGCTCAGGAGTTCGAGCAGCTTGGATTCAGACGCCTGCATGTGGTGGACCTGGACGGAGCCAAAAGCCGACACGTCGCGAACGATGCCACGTTGAGAAGCATCACCAGCAAGACCCAGTTGAAAGTGGACTTCGGAGGCGGAGTGAAATCGGACGAGGACTTGGAGAAAGCTTTCAGCGCAGGGGCGAGTATGGTGACCGTAGGCAGCATTGCCGTAACGGAACCTGAACTCTATCTCATGTGGCTTCAGAAGTATGGGGCCGATCATCTGATTCTGGGGGCCGACGTCAGGAACGGCAAGGTAAGCATCAACGGGTGGCAGGAAGACAGCGATGTGGAGCTGACGGAGTTCCTGACACGTTACATGCAGGCTGGCAACATAAATGTACTCTGCACGGAAATCAGCCGCGACGGAATGCTGCAAGGGCCTGCCATCGAGCTGTACAAGTCCGTAATGAAGGTTCATCCCGTTTGCCACCTCATCGCCAGCGGAGGGGTGAGCAACCTGCAGGACATCATCGACCTGGATCAAGGCGGCATCCCTGCTGTAGTCTTTGGAAAAGCCATCTACGAGGGCCGCATCGACCTGAATGAACTACTAACCCTATTCCCTCCTGAAACGCAAGAATGTTAGCAAAAAGAATCATACCCTGCCTCGACGTGAAGAATGGCCAGACCGTTAAGGGAACCAACTTCGTGAACCTTCGACATGCTGGTGATCCAGTCGAGTTGGGGCGCACCTACAGCGAGCAAGGGGCCGACGAACTGGTCTTTCTCGACATTACCGCCAGCCACGAAGGACGCAAGACCTTTGCTGATATGGTAGAGCGCGTGGCAGCAGAAATCAGCATCCCATTCACCGTTGGGGGAGGCATCAGCGAACTGAGCGACGTGGAGACCATGCTGAGTGCTGGAGCCGATAAGGTAAGCATCAACAGCGCTGCCTTGCGACGTCCAGAACTGATCGACGAGATAGCCCAGCACTTTGGCAGCCAGGTTTGCGTGGTAGCCATCGATGCACGAATGGACGTGCAAGGATGGACGTGCTACCTGAATGGCGGCCGTATCCCTACTGAGCGCGGACTCTTTGAGTGGGCTCGAGAGGCGAATAATCGTGGGGCAGGCGAAATTCTCTTCACCAGCATGAATCACGATGGAGTAAAGACTGGTTTTGCCAACGATGCACTAAGCCGCCTGGCCGAGGAACTGACTATTCCTGTCATCGCATCAGGAGGAGCAGGTGAGATGGAGCATTTCCGCGATGCGTTCACCATAGGCCATGCTGATGCAGCCCTGGCCGCCAGCGTATTCCACTTTGGTGAAATCAGCATCCCAGACCTGAAACTTTACCTGAAGAAAGAAGGCATAAACGTGAGGATGTAGGATAGATAAAATGTAGCAAAAAGATAACGAACACGACGATATGGCAATAGATTTTGAGAAATGTGGAGGACTGGTTCCAGCCATCATCCAAGACGCAGAAACCAAGAACGTGCTGATGTTGGGGTACATGAACCAGGAAGCATACGACAAGACCGTCGAGACAGGTTTGGTAACCTTCTACAGCAGAAGTAGGAAATGCCTTTGGACCAAAGGAGAGACGAGTGGCAATTACCTGCATCTGGTGGACATAAAGAATGATTGCGACCAAGACACCCTTTTGGTCAGCGTCCATCCAGACGGTCCCACCTGCCACACTGGGACGGACACCTGCTGGGGCGAGAAGAATGAGCCGAACCCTCTACTCTTTCTCTCCTCCTTGAGTGACTTTATCGAGAAGCGTCACGAAGAGATGCCAGAAGGCAGTTATACCACCTCCCTCTTCAAGGATGGACTGAACCGCATGGCTCAGAAAGTGGGGGAAGAGGCCTTGGAACTGGTTATCGAAGCCACGAATGGGACCAACGAACGATTGATCTACGAGGGATCTGACATGCTGTATCACTTGATCGTGCTGCTCACAAGTAAAGGGCTGCGCATCGAGGACCTGGCACGTGAGCTGATGGAACGTCACAACCCAGGTTGGAAAAAACATTAAAACGAAGAAATCCAAGATGATACTAAACTACAAGAACGTCTCCGTTAAGCAAGGAGAAAGTGTCGTACTGAGCGATGTAAACCTTCAGATTGAGGAGGGCGAAATGGTATATCTGGTAGGAGCTGTAGGAAGTGGAAAGACCTCGTTGATGAAAACCATGTACGGCGAACTGCCCGTAGAGGGTGACCAAGCAGAAATCCTGAGCTACGAACTCACCACTTTGAAGACAAGATACTTGCCAGCCCTGCGTCGGCAATTGGGTATCGTATTCCAAGACTTTCAACTTTTGCCAGACCGCAACGTGAGGCAGAATCTGGACTTCGTGCTTCGCTCCACAGGATGGAAAAAGAAAGAGGAACGCGAAGAACGCATTGCCGAGGTGCTGAGCATAGTGAAGCTGGAGGATAAGCTGGAAAAACGTATCCATGAGCTCTCTGGAGGCGAACAGCAGCGCATCTGCATCGCTCGCGCCTTCCTCAACAATCCCAAGATGATTCTGGCTGATGAACCGACAGGCAACCTCGATCCAGAAAGCGGAGAACTTATTCTGGCCCAGCTGGACGAGATACGTCGCCAGAACCAAACAGCAATTCTGGTGAGCACTCACAATCTGCAATGGCCTGAATATTTCCCTGGAAGCGTCTATCGCTGTACTGATGGGATTTTCACAAAAGAAAAGTAAGACAAAACCAAGTATTTAAGATAAGAAGAATGAAAGTTCTAAAATTCGGTGGTACATCCGTAGGTACACCACAACGCATGCAAGAAGTATCCCGCCTGATCACTAAGGATGGAGTCGCAAATCTGGTGGTTCTATCCGCCATGTCAGGAACAACAAACACCCTGGTCGAAATCTCTGATTACCTGTACAAGAAGAATCCAGAGGGAGCCAACACCATAATCAACAGGTTGGAACAGAAGTATATGGACCACGTGGAGAAGCTGTATAATAGCGATGAATGGCGCAACAAGACCCGCAACTTCCTGCAAGAGGAGTTCGACTATTTACGTTCCTTTACTAAGGTTCACTTCACATCTTTCGAGGAAAAAGTCATTCTGGCTCAGGGAGAAATCATGAGCACCAACATGGTGACAAATTACATGAAGGAATGTGGCGTGAAAGCCATCCTGCTGTCAGCCTTGGACATCGTACGCACAGACAAGAATGCTGAGCCTGATTTCAACTACATCAAGGAAAGGATAAACGATGCGCTGAAAAACAATCCAGGTTACGACACCTATATCACACAGGGATTCATCTGCCGCAATGCTTACGGCGAGGTCGACAATCTACTGCGCGGCGGAAGCGACTATTCAGCCTGTCTCTTGGGTGCAGCCATTCAAGCCGAGGAGATCCAGATATGGACTGACATTGATGGCATGCACAACAATGATCCACGCATCGTGGAGAATACGGAACCTGTTCGTCAGATGCACTTCGAGGAAGCAGCTGAGCTGGCTTACTTTGGAGCCAAGATCCTGCACCCCACCTGTATCCAGCCTGCCAAGTTCGCTGGGGTTCCTGTCCGTCTTCTTAACACGATGGACCCTACGGCACCTGGCACCATCATCAACAACGATTTCCAGCATGGCACCATCAAGGCTGTAGCCGCCAAAGACAACATTACCTGCGTGCAGATTCAAAGCAGCCGCATGTTGCTCGCCTATGGTTTCCTGCGCAAAGTATTCGAGATCTTCGAGTCCTACAAGACAAGCATCGACATGGTATGCACAAGTGAGGTGGGCGTAAGCGTTACAATCGACAATCCCACTCATCTGGCCAGCATCATCGACGAATTGAAGAAATATGGAACTGTCAACGTGGACAAGGACATGGTGATTATCTGCGTGGTGGGTGACCTGGGACCTGAGAACGTCGGTTTCGAAACGATAGCCTGCGAGGCTTTACGTGACGTGCCTGTCCGCATGATCAGTTTCGGCGGGTCAAGCCACAATATCTCTTTCCTCGTGAAAAAAGAGCACAAGAAGCGCACCTTGCAGGCTTTGAGCAATACCCTTTTCAAGAAATAAAACGAAGTATACATCAAAAAGTACCCAGCCAATACGACTTGAGCCATGACATTTCCAATCGACAAATTACAGACAATACGCACTCCCTTCTACTATTATGACACGGAGTTGCTCGACGCAACACTTCGCGCCATCAAGTCTGAAACTGACAAGCACGCTGGCTATCATCTCCACTATGCTGTCAAGGCATGTGCCAACCCCAAGGTGCTGCGCCACATCACAGCTGCTGGAATGGGAGCTGACTGCGTAAGCGGAGGTGAGATAGAGGCTTGCCTGAAGGCAGGATTCCCTGCTGATGAGATCGTCTTCGCTGGCGTAGGGAAATGCGATTGGGAAATAGAACTGGGGCTGAAAGTCGGCATCCAGTATTTCAACGTGGAAAGTATTCCTGAACTGGAGGTCATCAACGAGATAGCTGGACGAATGAACAAGGTGGCTCAAGTGAGTTTCCGCATCAATCCCAACGTGGATGCGCACACGCACAGCAACATCACCACAGGATTGGCCGAGAACAAGTTTGGAATAGCTATGGAAGATATGGAGAAAATCATCCGATTGGCTGATTCTCTCCCCAACGTGAACTTCGTGGGACTGCATTTCCATATAGGAAGCCAGATTCTGGATATGGACAACTTCGTCGCCCTGAGTCATCGCATCAACGAGCTGCAAGATCGGCTGGAGGCAGAAGGCATCACAGAGGTGAAGAACATCAACGTGGGAGGCGGTCTTGGAATCGATTATGAGAATCCAGACGGACACCCCATTCCTGACTTCAAGGCGTATTTCGACACCTATGCCAAGCACTTGAAACTCCGTCCAGGTCAGCATCTCCATTTCGAGTTGGGACGTGCTGTCGTGGGCCAGTGCGGCAGTCTGGTGACCCGCTGCCTCTATGTCAAGCAAGGCAGTACCAAGAAGTTCGTTATTGTGGACGCTGGCATGACAGAGCTCATACGCCCTGCTCTCTACAACGCTTACCATAAAGTCGAAAACCTGACCAGCAAGGCCCCTGCTGAGACATACGACGTGGTAGGCCCCATCTGCGAGAGCAGCGACACTTTCGTCAAGGACTACCAAATGCCTGGAACCCAGCGTGGCGACCTGCTCGCAATTCGTTCTGCAGGCGCCTATGGGGAAATCATGGCAAGCCAATACAATTGCCGCCCAATCCCAACAGGTTACGTTAGCGAAGACAACACGTCGACTTTTAAAACACAACACGTCGACTTTTAAAACACAACACGTCGAAATCAAGAATGGAACTCGTCCCTCTCTATGCTATAGCCCTTTTGCTTTGGATACTCTCCATGATCCGCTGTCTCCACTACATGAAACTGGGGAATATGGCAAAAGGAACTCAGACTCATGCTGACGCGATTCCTCCTGTCAGCATAATAATGACCACACACAATCAGGAGAGCTTGCTGCGTGAGAAACTACCTGTCCTGCTTGCTCAAGAATATCCAAACGACTATGAGATTATCGTGGTGGATATAAGCAGTTCGGATGAGACAATCCCCCTGCTTGAATCTCTCGAAGAAGAGTACCACAACTTGCGCCACACTGCCACTCCAGCTACAGCTCGCGACATAAGCCTTCAGCGTTTGGCCCTGACACTTGGCATCAAGGCAGCTGACAACGAATGGCTGGTACTGCTCAGCCCTGACTGTAACCCTTCAGGAAGTGAATGGCTAAGCAATCTCTGCGCATCATGCACCCCTGAAAAGGATGCTGTACAGGCATTCGTACACTACAAGGAAGTTCATGGATGGAATGCTCACAAATGGCAGTTCATGAAACTCTGGCAGCAAATGCTGTGGATTCCCTTCAACGAACATCACGCTCCCTACAGGTCTGACGGAAGCTGCCTCTGCTATCGTCGCAGTAAATTCCTGGAGCATCAAGGATTCGCCTCACATGCCAACCTGATAGCTGGAGCGGAAGAACTGATGGTAAACCACAACGTGAAGAGTGGACATTTCACCACCGCTCTAACCCCGCTGTCAATCGCAACGCAAGACGCCCCCCATTCTGACCATCATTGGCGACAAGACCAAGTCTTCTTCATGGAGACTCGCCAATACATGAGGCACTCATGGCTCTATCGCATCTGGTATGCCTGCCTTGTTCTCCTGCAACTCATTTTCAATATGGTCTTCATCCCCTTTGCCATCTGGCATTATCCCAACTACTACGTGATGGCAGGATTCGCATTTCTATGGCTGATTCACTTGCTTACACGTGACTATTGCTTCAATCACACAGCAAAAGCTTTGGGAGCAAAGACATATCATTTCACCTTGCCACTGATGGTCAACCTTGTGCCTCTGTGGGACATCACAGCCTATATGCACTGGAAATTCAGTAGCAAGCAAACATTCCGCAAGAAATTCATCTAATGGAGAGTTTACCTTTCATAGCCTGGTGTCTAAAGCACCTCAACTACTGGGTTATCTGTCTGCTGATGACCATCGAAAGCAGCTTTATCCCCTTCCCCAGCGAGGTGGTTGTGCCTCCTGCTGCCTACATGGCTGCAGCAAATGGGGAGCAAAATGTTTTTCTAATCGTGATGGCTGCCACCTTGGGTGCTATCATTGGAGCTGTCATCAATTATGGACTTGCCTTTTATCTGGGCCGTCCCATCGTATACAAGTTTGCCAATAGCCGATTGGGGCACATGTGTCTGATAGACCAAGAAAAAGTGGAGCAGGCAGAACAGTATTTCCAGAGGCATGGTGCCATTGGAACTTTTGTGGGTCGACTGGTTCCTGCCGTTCGCCAATTGATAAGCATCCCTGCCGGTCTGGCAAAGATGGATTTCAAGAAATTCATTGGCTACACTGCACTCGGAGCTGGCGTATGGAACTCCATCCTGGCAGCAATCGGATACTATCTGGCCAGTGTGGTTCCCTATGACAAGTTGGACTCTGCTGTGGCTGAGTATGCAGGCTACCTGAAGATAGCGATGATCATTCTGGGTGCAGGTTTTGTCTTATACCTTATATATAAAGGGTCTAAGAAATGAGACGAGTCGCAGTCCTGCTTTCTTTCGCAATACTGTCATCTGTCATCATGTCAGCTCAGGCTCAGATATGGGACAGAATGTTTGTGGATGAATACAAAATAGACTCGATCGACACTAAAGCCCTGAAGGTGGAACTGAATGCACTCACCTTCTTCCGCGACAACGAATATGACTCCAACATTACTCGCGGATACTCCTTGCCTGGAACATGGCTGCAACCAAAACTGACTTACAATCCCATTGCCCCCATACATCTTGAACTGGGACTGCATGGACTGATCCTGGACGGAGCTAACAAATATCCCAATTACGCTTACCACGACATAGCCACATGGAAAGACAACCAATACACAAGCGGAGCACATCTCCTTCCCTGGTTCCGAGCCCAAGCTGACTTACGTCATCTAACCTTTGTCTTGGGCAATATCTATGGAGCACAGAACCACCGACTGATTGATCCGCTTTTCAATCCAGAACAGAACATCTCTGCTGACCCTGAAATGGGCATACAGATATTGTTGGACAGGCCACACGTTCATCTGGATACCTGGCTCAACTGGCAGAGTTATATCTACGAATTGGATACTCATCAGGAAGCCTTCACAGTGGGAGTGAATTCTCATCTCAAATGGAACAAGAAAGAGAATCGTTTCCACTGGAGTTCATCTATCCAATTGCTCATCCAGCATAGAGGCGGTGAACAGGACGTGACTGCACTAGGAGTACAAACACTTTGCAACGCATCAGCTGGAATACGCATGGACTACACGCCCGCAGACAATCATTTACTCACATGCCTATCAACTGAAGTGAACCTCTTGGGAAGCTATCAGCAGAGTGGCCATCTATGGCCCTTCGACACAGGTTTTGCTACCCATGTGGGCGTGGCAGCAAGTTTGTGGGATAAGTTAGGAATGAGGATAGGATACTTCGATGCCCCTAAGCAGTATGCAAACCTTTACGGATCACCCTTCATGAGCACTATCTCTCTAAAGCGTGAGAACCTCACTTTCAACGGGTTGCATACAGCCTATCTACGTGTCGACTATACCCATACTTTCACCAAAGCTTACAAATTGGGAGCTGAGTTGGAGGCGTTCAGCGCTCATTCCCACGGCGAGAATGACCTGTGCTTCTCCTTTGGAATTTATCTCAGGGTAGATCCTTCCATCCTGATCAAACGCTGGTGATGAAGGAGAAAATATGGAACAGTAATTACATGAAAGCATGGAGTGCCAACTTTATGCTCTATTTCTCCTTCATGATCCTGACACCCCTACTTCCTCTTTATCTAAGCGAAGAGTTTGGCGCTAGCAAAGACGAAATAGGCATGGTGTTGAGTGGTTATGCCATAACAGCTTTGTTGATTCGTCCTTTCAGTGGTTTTCTTGTGGACAGTTTTCCACGTAAGGTTGTACTGCTCTGTTGCTGGTTCCTTTTCTTCATCCTTTTTGGAGGATACTTATTAGCAGGAAGTCTACTCTCATTCTTCATCATCCGTACCCTGCATGGTGCCCCTATGGGAGCAACTACGGTATCAAACAGTACAGTGGCTATTGATGTACTTCATCCTACACGACGGGCTGAAGGAATTGGATACTATGGACTTAGTAACAATTTAGCAACGGCCATCTCACCCACCGTAGGCTTGCTCATCTATCAATGGTGGAACAACTACCAACTCATTTTTGCTGTTGCTCTCATCTCAGCAGGAATAGGATTTCTCATCAATTCTACACTTAAATTAAAAGACCGTGAACTGCAACATGAAAAACGTCCCATCTCACTCGACCGCTTCCTCCTATTAGAAGGATGGAGCGAGGGAATCGCCATGACCTGTTATTCCTTCTCTTACGGAGTCATTTCCACGTATCTGGCCATTTATGGAAAAGAGGAATTGGGCATAACAGTAGGCGCTGGGCTCTTCTTCGCTTTGTTGAGTACAGGCTTGATAATGAGTCGATTGGTAGGAGCACGTGCCCTACGGCAAGGCAAAGTCACCGAGAATGCAAGTCGCGGTGTGGTTGTCAGCGTGTGTGGTTATCTGCTTTTTGCTGCTGTCCACAACCCCATTGGATATTATGGTGCTGCCCTCATCATCGGATTGGGTAATGGCCACATGTTCCCCGCTTTTCAGACAATGTTCATCAATCTGGCTCCAAACAATAAAAGAGGTACAGCCAACAGCACATTACTGACAGCATGGGATCTAGGTATGGGACTTGGAATTATCTTTGGTGGCTTCGTAGCCGAAAGTTGGGGGTATGGAACAGCTTTCTGGGTAGCATGGCTGGTCAACGCATTGGGCGTAGTCTTTTTCCTTACCTTCGTCAGGAAACATTTCCTTCGCAATAAGCTTCGTTAAATTTCCATCTCCAATCCATCATAAGCCAAATGGATTCCCTCTGGCAACAAAGCATCCTCCACAGCATGTAAACCAACGTGGTGAGACATGTGAATTAGATATGTTGGAACATTCAATCCTACCCTACGACTGAATTCTATAGCCTGCTTGATTGTTTGATGAGTGGGATGAGGCTCATGTCGCAAGGCATTCACTATCAAGAGTTTGATTCCCTGAAGGAGTTCCACGTCTTCATCCTCCATTTCAGTCATATCGGATATATAAGCCATATCATCAATGCGGAAACCCAAGATGGGTAATTTGCCATGAATTACGCGCAAAGAAGTCACCTTAACATCACCCACCATAACGACCTCATGAGGCTCCATTTCCTCCAGTCTCAGATGAGGTACTCCAGGATACTTATGCTCCACCAAACAATAAGGCAAACGCTGGCGTAAATGAGTGGCTGCATAAGGATCTGCATAGACAGGCAGATTCTGCATGTAACTGAAAGGGCGCAAATCATCCAGTCCGCCCACATGATCATAATGTTCGTGAGTAATGAAAACGGCATCCAGCACCTTATCAAATCCTATCCGCAACATCTGTTCACGAAAATCAGGGCCACAATCCAGCAGAATATTTGTGTCATCCTTCTCTATCAGAACAGAACATCGAAGTCGTTTGTCACGTGGGTCATTGCTCATGCACACCGCACAATGACATCCTATTTGAGGTACACCGCAACTAGTACCCGTTCCTAATATAGTAACCTTCATCTCACAATAAATTCATGCCAATCTCTCTAAATTCCAACTGATTCGGAATCATTCAGCATCAATCCTCATGCAAAAATAACAAAAAAGCAAGATATAAAGTCTATTTAACGGTAATGGAACTCAAAATATGAGTATTTTTCTTTAATTTTGTGGCACAAAAACAACTTCTAATACACATTTAAATATGTTATGTCAAGATAAATTTTTGGAAATATACAAGAAAGCTCCTGAACATCTGGCTTTCTGCCCTTACAGAATCTGTCCGCTGGGTGCTCATTCTGATCACAACCTAGGTAAAATCACAGGTTTTGCAATTGATAAAGGTATTCACATCGCTTACCGCCCCAAGCAAAACGGTATTGTGGAACTCTGTTCCCTCCAATTCGAGAAGCGTGCCCAATGGCATATCAATGAGGTGCCTCGAACCAAAGAAGGCGACTGGGCAGATTACTTGCGCGGTGCGACCCTGAAGCTGACTGAAAAATATCGAATAGTCAAAGGTATCAGCGGAGTGATTGAGGGAAGTCTCCCCATCGGTGGCCTCTCCTCGTCTGCTGCAGTTGTTTTGGCTTTCCTGAAAGCCCTCTGTGATGTGAATGAAATAAGCCCCACTCCCCAAGAACTCATCATGATGTCCGTCAGGGCAGAAAATGAATATGTGGGTGTCAATAGTGGAAAACTCGACCAAAGTTGTGAAATGTATGCCAGAAAGAACCACATGCTCTTCCTGGACACTAAAGACGACACCTACGAACTGATTCCTGCTAGCCCTTCAATGAAGCCTTACAAGATAGCCATTTTCTTCAGCGGAGTGGAGCGTACCCTGGCTGGCAGTAAGTTCAACATGCGTGTGGATGAGCTGCGAAGCGCTGCCTATGCCCTCGCTGCCTATGCAGGCATGGATTACGGCAAATTCCAGGAAACAAACATGCGCGATATTCCTCGCGAAGTATATGACAAGTACAAAGACTTGTTACCAGAAAACTGGCATAAGCGGGCTGAGCATTGGATGAGCGAATTCGATCGTGTTCAGAAGGGTGCTGAGGCCTGGCGCAATGGTGACATTGAGGAATACGGCCGTCTGAGCTTTAAGAGCGGATGGTCAAGCATATACAACTGGGAGACTGGTTCGCCAGAGTTGAAGACTCTATACGACATCATGACCCACACAGAAGGTATCTATGGAGGCCGCTTCAGCGGAGCAGGTTTCAAGGGTTGCTGCATGGCTCTCATTGATCCTGCCTTTCAGGAAAGCATCGTACGGAACGTTACAGAGGAATACCTCAAAGCCTTCCCAGGCTTGAAGGGTAAGTACATGGTGCATATCTGCGACAGCGCTGACGGACTTGTTTAAAGATGAAGCAACCATAAACAGAGAATACATTTATGAAATGTTTGATACTTGCAGCAGGATACGCCACACGTCTCTACCCACTGACTGAGAATTTCCCCAAGCCCCTCCTCAAAGTAAAAGACAAGACTATTCTGGATTGGCTAATTGATGATATTGATGGAGCAGGTCTGGTGGACGAGTTCATCATAATTTCCAATCACCGTTTTGCCCACCACTTTACAGATTGGGCTAAAAAGAAAGAACAAAAGATCACAGTGGTGGATGATGGAACCAGTACCAACGAGACACGCTTAGGGGCCGTAAAAGATATCCAGTTTACCATCGAGACATTAGGGCTAGACGATGATATGCTCGTCATTGCTGGGGACAACGTGTTGGATTTCAGTCTGCAACGCTTTGCTCATTATGCTCTGGAAAAGAAGACCAGCTGCATCATGCGTTACTACGAACCAACCTTCGAGAAGCTCCTAAAGTGTGGAGTGGTTACCATCGATGAGAATGACCTCATCCTCCGCATGACAGAGAAGTCGCCTACGCCAGAGACACACTGGTGCTGTCCTCCTTTCTATTATTATACACGCGAGGATGCCCGTCTTGTTCAGGCTGGTATCGATGCAGGCTGCGGCACAGATGCACCAGGAAGCTACATCGCATGGCTCTGTACCCAGACTCAAGTTCACGCGATGAAAATGCCAGGACAACGTTATGATATCGGAAACTTGACGAGTTATAAAGAGGTTCATGACACGTTCCCTGGAATCGTGATAAAATGAAAGATTAGAAAACTATAACATGATATGAAAAAGACACTCATATTGGCGTTGCTGACAATATCAGGCAACATGCTCGCACAGCAAGATATATACATCTATCCGTCCGACGTTTATACGCCCATTCTTCAGGCAACCAACGTACAGCGGATCGAGTTTGGCGAGACTGGAATACAGGTCGTCACCACTGCTGGCGAGACACAGACTGCAAGTTATGACTCGTTCGACTATTTCCGCTTCTATCCCACTCCCACCCCAGTAGGAGTCGAGGCAATTGCAGGAAAGACTACAAGGCAGCGTACCATCTATAGCCTGACTGGAGTCAAACAGGAAGCAACTAACAACATGCCAGCTGGAGTCTACATTATGAGAGAAAAGGTTGACGATCAAGAAACCATAAAGAAAATCTTAAAGAAATGATACACACTATGAAAAACTTATTTATATCAAAGGGAAGTCTAGTCCTTAGGGCTTTAATATTGTGTGGGATCTTCACCACAGCTCAGGCTGACGACAATCTCTATGTGTACAAAAATGGTGTCATCATGTTCCGCGAGAAAGCTGCCAACGTGGATAGCGTCGCAATGGAGGAAGGTAAGAGCGTTGTCACCTTGTATGATACTGCCAAGAAGGTTCTTTTTACTGCCCCTCGCAATCAAGTGGACAGCATATCCTTTACTACCGATGTGCCACAAGCTGACATGTTGGATGTGCGCTTCAATGCTGACGGCACAGCAACTGACGTATCTCCCATGCAGATGAAAGTGCAGAAAATAGGGAACACGCAAACCGTATATTACAACGAAACATACAAGCGTTATGCCGCCAATTTCGTGAATCCCTGGTCTGGTAATGCATCTGGCTACTATAAGGTTGACTGGGAAAACAACACGAAATTTAAAAACATGTTAGCAAACGGACACACGCTGGAATGTATCATGATGGGCAATTATACTCCACCCATCCCAAACGTTGAGGCGAAATGGTTCTCCAGCCATCAAGCAGGCGGCACAGGATTTCTTATCAGCACTATTAGCGGAAGCCGACAGAACGAGATAACATTCCTGCCCAATGTGTCTACAAACGGAAGCAGCAACTGGCGCTGGGCTACCAGCGGCGTGGTTCCTCAACCTGGCGTTTACTATCATTTGGTAGGCGTATGGAACAAGGCTCTGAAGAAGGCATATATCTACGTTAATGGAGAACTCAAGAACACCATAGAGGCTTCTGGTAACTTTGTTCTTCCCCAAAGTGGGAGCGGATGGTTTGGTATAGGTTGCGACCCAGGAGGTTCCAATGGTAATACTGCATGGAATGGCGATGTCGTCATTGCACGTATCTACGACTCTCCACTCAATGCTGAACAAGTCAGCAAGCTGTGGAATCAAGTCCGTATACTGGAAGAGAATGCTCCAAAGCCTATGGTCAGCAATGTAACCTACTCGAGCGGATATCCTGTAGCTCCTGGCACGAGCTTTGCTATCAAGGCAAATGGTTTCCAAGAGGGAGACCTGATTGTGCTGCAACAGATCAATTCGTCGAACAGCATCACCCTTCCTTTAGAGAATGTGACAAAAACAGGTGGCACCATCACCATCCCTGAAGAACTTACCAGCAATCAATACAGCATCATCTTGAAGCGTGGCGACCAAACTCAACGCTTGGGTACCTGCATCTTCACTGTGACCACGAGTTTGCCCCATGGTATGAAAGTCATTGCGCATCGTGGATATTGGGACAAGGCTGGTGCCGCTCAAAATAGCCGCGCTTCTCTCCAATATGCCTTCGATGAACAATGTTATGGTTCAGAGACAGACGTCTGGATTACTCAGGACGGCCACGTAATGGCAAATCATGATGCCACCTTCAATGGTGTCAGTATCCAGAACTCAACCTATGAGACATGCAAGAACCTCACTCTTAGTAATGGTGAAAAGATGCCAGAATTGAAAGACTTCTTGGAAATGCTTGTTAAGGAAGATTCCTGCAAACTCATCATTGAAGTCAAGACACACAGTGACGAGACTCGTGGTAAGATTTGCTGTGACAGTTGTGTTACTCAGGTTCATCGCATGGGACTACAGGATAAGGTGGAGTACATCGCATTCAGTCTCAATCTTTGCCGAGAAATTGTAAGACTAGATCCTGAGGCCCACGTTGCCTACCTGAATGGTGACAAAGACCCACAAACCCTTTATAATTATGGTATCATGGGTCTTGATTATCAGGCGAAGCATTACCGCAACAATCCCACGTGGATTTCTACGGCAAAGGAACTGGGCATGACAACCAACGTATGGACTATCGACAGCAAGGATGAGATGATTGAAATGTCGAATCTTAACATCGACTATATCACCACCAATGCTCCAGAGACTGCCAAAGAGGTTTATGCTTACTATCAAGCTAACTCTCATAATGAGAATGAGGGAGATGATGACGACAAGCCTATTGCCGACATGCTGGATGTCTGTTTCAATGCAGACGGTACAGCAATTGACTTGTCTCCCATGAAAATGAAGATAGAGAAATATGGGAACGCACAAAATGTATATTACAATGAAATTTTCAAGCGCTATGCTGCCAACTTCACGACTCCTTGGTCTTCAAAACCTTCTGACTATTACAAGATTAATTTTGAGAATAACCAAGCTTTCCGTAATGCACTAGCCGACGGTCACAGCTTGGAAATTCTGGTGATGCCAGATTATGAGGGGAATCTACCAGATGTGGAAGCAAAACCTTTCTCTGCCATGCAAGCTGGTGGCACTGGTTTCTTGATATGCAAGACGGGTAATGGAGGTGGCAAGAATTCGTTCACCTTCCTGCCGAATGTTTCTACGTCTAGTTCCAGTACATGGCGATGGGCTACCAGCAACGTATTCCCCCAATCTGGTTTCTATTACCATGTGATTGGTGTATATAATAAGGAGGAAGCCAAGTCCTACATTTATGTAAATGGAGAACTTTGCAATACTGTGGATTCTCCTGGAGATTTTCGCTTTGCCAATGCTGGATGCAATTGGTTCTGTGTGGGAGGTGATGCAAGTTCCAGTGGTGGAGAGGCAGGCTGGAGAGGGGATGTCGTCATTGCCCGTGTCTATGATAAACCTCTCACAGAAGAAGAGGTAAAGAAATTGTGGAAACCAGTCCGCATCCTGGAAGAGAACGCCCCTAAACCCATGGTTAGCGATGTCAGTTTCACAAGCGCTTATCCTGTGGCCCCTGGCAGCAACTTTACAATCGGAGCAAAAGGCTTCCAAGAGGGTGACCAGATTGTGCTGCAGCAAGTCAACACGTCGACTAGCATCACTGTTCCCCTAGAAAATGTGACAGAGACAGGTGGTACCATCACCATTCCAAAGGAACTTACAAGCAGTCAATATACCATCATCCTGGTGCGTGGTGACCAGACTCAACGATTAGGCTCATGCACTTTCGTTGTTACCACCAGCCTGCCTCCTGGCATGAAGGTCATTGCTCATCGTGGATACTGGGACAAGGCAGGCTCTGCCCAGAATAGCCGCTCGTCGCTCCAGAATGCATTCGATGCTCAATGCTATGGATCTGAGACTGACGTCTGGATAACGTTGGATGGCCACGTGATGGTAAATCATGATGCCACATTCAACGGTGTCAGCATCCAAAACTCTGATTACAATACTTGCAAGAATCTCACTCTCAGCAATGGCGAGAAGATGCCTGAACTGCACGAGTTCTTAGAAATGCTGGAAAAGGAGGACTCTTGCAAACTTATCATTGAGATAAAGACCCACAGCAACGAGGAACGTGGAAAAATATGCTGTGACAGCTGCGTCACTCAAGTCCGACGCATGGGCCTGCAGGATAAGGTGGAGTATATTGCATTCAGTCTGAACCTCTGTCGTGAAATCGTAAGACTGGATCCTGAGGCTCACGTGGCTTACTTGAATGGTGATAGGGATCCTCAAACCCTGTACAACTATGGTATCATGGGACTCGACTACACGGCCAACAACTATCGAAACAATCCCACCTGGATACCTGAGGCCCAGAGACTAGGAATGACGACCAACGTATGGACAATCAATGACAGGAATGAGATGATAGAGATGTCTAACCTTGGCATTGACTACATCACTACGAACGCTCCAGAAACAGCCAAAGAGGTTTACGAATACTATCGTACCAACTATCAAGGCAAAAAGAAAGGCTCTGGCAAATAACTGGAGAAAGACAACATGAGGGAAGTTCTCGCAAGAGGACTTCTCTTTTTTTGTGACTCGCTATCCGATAAAGTTCACTTCTGGATGAAGGTCAATCCCAAACTTCTGGAGGACGGAGTGACGGACTGCCTCACAAAGGCGAAGAATGTCTTGACCTGTGGCACCTCCCAGATTAACTAGTACTAGCGCCTGGCGATGATGAACGGCAGCAGACCCCAGAGAGCGTCCTTTCCAACCTGCCTGCTCGATAAGCCATGCAGCAGGGACTTTGACATGCGACTCGTCGACTGGATAGGAAGGAAGTGTTGGGTATTGAGAGTTGACACGTTGAAACTGTTCTGTCGACACGATGGGATTCACGAAGAAACTGCCTGCATTGCCTAAAATGTGGGGATCTGGCAATTTAGACTTACGGATACCAATGACGGTTTCACGTAGAAGTTGTGGAGTAAGCTCCTCCTCTGATATTCCCTGAGACTCGAAAACGGCTCGCAGGCCTCCGTAATCGAGATGGGGCATAAAGTGTTGGCTGAGTCGAAACGTAACATGAGTGACTGCATACTGACCTTTCAGTTCATGCTTGAAGACACTGTTCCGATATGCATACTGGCATTCCTCGACTGGAAAAACACGCTTCTCCCCAGTAGAGAGAGAGAGACATTCCACAGAGTGGATGAAATCCTTGACCTCGGCTCCATAGGCTCCGATATTCTGCACAGCACTGGCTCCGACCTCGCCTGGGATAAAAGAAAGGTTCTCGAGACCATACCATCCACGAGAAACGCACGATGAAACGAAGTCATCCCATACGACGCCTGCTCCCACGCGAACAAGAAACTGGGAAGAGTCAACGGGTTGCAACGGCTGAATTCCCAGAATGCGTGAATGAAGGACAAGTCCAGGGAAGTCGGAGAGAAAGAGAAGATTGCTGCCCCTTCCAATATGCAGCAGTGGCAGATGGGAATAGGTACGATGATATTCGTCGAGTATCTCCACCAGAGCTTCCTTGTTGGAATACTCAGCAAAAAGAGCGGATTTGGCTTCAATGCCGAATGTGTTGTAAGACAGGAGAGACTTGTTTTGCTGAAGTATCATGATAGCGTTTTCAGGGCTGACATGTTTAGTTCTCGTAGGCAGTGAGCCGCCAGCGACCACCTGTCTTGTCGAAGGTGAAAAGTTCCTGCATGCCATTCGAGATTCCACATTTCTGGAGAACCATGTGACGAGGATTGGCGTAGGATTGACCATAACGGATGTTGGAAATCACTCCAGCAGGGACATCAGGGCAGAAAATGGACCATTGGAGAGCATCGATTGTTCCATCTATAAAGCCGAGTTCATCCTCAGGATCCATCATCTTGATTGAGAGAGGTTGCGCAATGCTTTCCGCCTGAAAGACGGAATCCTCAGAGAAATGGGCATAAAAAGTGAGGAAGTCAGAAAGCTCATCTTCTTCGAAAGAATTGTCTGCTAGATCTGCCAGCATCCACTTCCCTTTCTCTTGAAGGAAAGTGTACGTAGTAACGTGACACAAGTCCAAATCTATGCGTTCCACATCTATCACATCGGATTGGCTGTTCTTTTCTTCTTCTATCTGAGCCGCATCGCCATACAGGACGGTGTAGTATTCCCCATCGAGAAACGAGAAGGCATCGCGCAGATTGGTACGTCGCAGAGCCACCTCGTTGCCCTCCTCATCATAGACATAAATGTCATTCGAAACACGCTCGCGCTGTAGCTGACGGCTACGGATGAAGGAAAACATGAAATCGTCGAAGTTGACATCAAGGTGCTCAATGGAACCAACCTCATCGAGAGCATCTTCTTCCGCCTCAACCATATCGAGCGTATCCTCAGCATAAAAAAGGCTGTCTCTGGATTCCGCAGTCCCCTGAGAATCAGAACGACCTCCACAGGAGAGAAGCAAGCTAAATACCAACGACAGGGAACAGATTTCCCAAATCTTGCTGAACATACCAACTACGACTTACAAAAAATCATGCAAAAGTACGCTTTTAATTCCATATACACTCATTTTTTCACAAGAAATTGCTACCTTTGCAGTGAAATTTCAAACAAGAGCAAAAACTACATCGAAATGATCATAGAAAAAATTCAGGAATTGATGGGTGAAGTCACCAATCTGCAAGCAAAAACCGCTGAGGAAGCTGAGGCTTTGCGCATCAAATATTTGAGCAAGAAGGGCGAAATCACAGCCTTGATGAACGATTTCCGCAACGTGCCGGCTGAGCAGAAAAAAGAGGTGGGCATGAAGATCAACCAACTGAAGAACATGGCTCAAGAGAAGATCAACGCCCTGAAAGAGGCTGTCCAGACAGAACAAACCGCTGGCTCCGCCGTCGATCTGACTCGCACGCCCTACCCCATCCCCTTGGGAACACGCCATCCCCTCACCATCGTCAAAAACGAGATTATCGACATCTTTGGCCGCTTAGGCTTTACCTTGGCAGAAGGCCCTGAGGTGGAGGACGACTGGCATGTGTACAGCAGCCTGAATTTTGCAGATGATCATCCAGCACGCGACATGCAGGACACCTTCTTCGTAGAGTCTCATCCTGACATCATCCTGCGCAGCCACACCAGCAGTGTGCAAGCCCGCGTAATGGAATCCACCCAGCCCCCCATCCGCGTAATCTGCCCAGGGCGCGTATACCGCAACGAGGCCATTTCCGCTCGTGCACATTGCTTCTTCCATCAGGTGGAAGGGCTTTACATCGATAAAGACGTCAGCTTCACAGACCTGAAACAAGTCCTGCTTCTCTTCGCTCAAGAAATGTTTGGGCCAGACACGAAAATCCGCCTTCGCCCCAGCTTTTTCCCCTTCACAGAGCCAAGTGCAGAGATGGACATCTCCTGCAACATCTGTGGCGGTGAGGGATGTTCCTTCTGCAAGCACACGGGGTGGGTAGAGATCCTGGGATGCGGTATGGTTGATCCAGCCGTCTTAGAAGCCAACGGAATCGACAGCAAAATCTACAAAGGCTATGCCTTTGGTATGGGCATCGAGCGCATCACCAACCTGAAATATCAGGTAAAAGACCTACGCATGTTCAGTGAAAACGATGTCCGCTTCCTTCGTGAGTTCGAAGCAGCCAACTAAGACGAAGCTATATCACAACGTATGAACTTTAAGAAGTTAACGTGTTGACTTGCCCGATTCAACACGTTAACTTTCTCCTTTCAACACGTTGAGTTTTTCCATGCATCTGGCAAATTTGTGACTTGTGAAATCATGGTGTTGTGCCAATAAGGTGATGTGGACATTTTATGTGCCTCATCGTCAGCATGGGGAAGAAGGGAGGGATCTCGAAGTACTTAGCGGCGAGGCTTCTCTTTTTTCGTAAGAAATGGATTAAAGCACCTTGGTAAAGACGATGGCATCGTGATTCCTGATCCAAAGAGGAAGAAGGCCTGAGCGCTGATAACCTGAATTCTGGAAGAGGGAAATGGCTGACGTGTTCTCGACTGAGACGTAGGCATAGAGAAGCTTCATCTGGAGCTGGAGGCGAGCATAATCGGCGAGGAGGCAAAGGGCTTCCTGAGCATAACCCTTCCCCTGTGCATCAGCCATGAGGACGATACCTACCTCGGCACGATTCTGAAAAGCATCGTAGTTCTGAAGATCCACAAAACCCACAGTGATGCCTTCCATCGTCTCGATGGCAAGACGAAGTTGTTTGTCCTGATGAATGTCATTGGAGGTCTGAAGGATAAACTGACGCAGGGTGTAGCGTGAAAAGGGGACTGTGGTGCCACCACACGTCCAAAGCAGAGTGTCGTTCTCAATCAGGTACATCAAATCCAGGTCCTCAGGCTCTACGGCACGAAGCTGGATACGGGAAGATTGCAGAAGGGGAGCCATAGGGGTCAAATCGTTTTTACTTCGTCGAAACGGATGATGACTCCAGCCTCCTGAGAAACGGTCTCGATGGAACGGCGGGGCTCATTGGTCTGATGGCAAAGGCTGTCGAGCATCTCGTAAACGGATGTGTTGTCGAAATCGAATTGCATATACTCAATCTCAGGATAACTCAACGTACAATGGAAGGCATCACGAAGGCGGTTTACCATACGAATCCAAACATCCATGAGTGCGCGCATATAGACAGCCAAGCGTATCAGTAATCCCAAGACACGATAACGGGAGCTGAAGTGCTTGTTGAAGAAAATGAGCATTGCATTATAGAAGACATGCACATAGCGGAAACTGCTTTTTACCGTGCTCTCACCCTTATAGTGCAAAATAAGGAGAGGCAGATAATAATTCTTCCATCCGCCCTGCAGAAGACGATAGCTGAGATCGATGTCCTCGCCGTACATGAAGAAGTCCTCGTCAAGCAGGCCCACTTGATCCAATGCCTTGCGACGAATCATGTTGAATGCACCAGAAATGACCTCTATGGGGTTGGCCTCCTCTGGATCCAGATAGCGCATGTAATAACGTCCGAATCGACGGCTGTAGGGGAAAAGAGAGCCAAGACCTGACATCTTGCAGAAACTGACGAAGGGTGTGGGGATGCCTCGTCGGCTTTCAGGAGCGAAGGAGCCATCATGATGGAGCATGCGGACTCCCGTTGCGCCTACTTCAGGATGACTATCAAGAAATTCCACACAACCACGCAGAGTATTCTCCGCCACAATGGTATCAGGGTTGAGCAACAAGACATAATCAGAATCGCTCTGACGGATTGCCTGATTGTTGGCTCGAGAGAAGCCCACATTCTCCATATTAGCAATAAAATGAACATCTGGGAAACGGGCTGAGAGATATGCCACACTGTCATCGGTAGATGCATTGTCCACCACCCACATCTCTACATCGAGCCCAACAGAGGCCCGCTGAACGGACCTCAAACATTGCTCGAGGTAATAACGAACGTTGTAACTAACTATGACAATGCTCAGTTTGCTCATATCTCATTACATTCAACCATTGATTCAATCCTTACTAGGTAAAATACAGAGTATCAGCAAAGCAACGAATCCAATAGCAGCGCATGCAAGAGTGGTAGCACTATTAGATAGATAATAGACAAGGATGCCATAATTGATGACACCTCCAAAGAGTCCTAAGCAGAGGGCTGGCCGATTCTTGACTTTCAAGCCAAGGGGAATTGACACCAAAGTTTGGATGACACCAGCCATAT
Source organism: Bacteroidaceae bacterium (assembly GCA_017617335.1). GTDB lineage: Bacteria > Bacteroidota > Bacteroidia > Bacteroidales > Bacteroidaceae > Physcousia. The sequence continues at coordinate 88,961 of JAFZWK010000058.1, forward strand.
CAAAAGCATATTTCAAGGTCTCGTCCTCAGCGAAGATGAACTTGGGGAGAACACCTATGTTGAAAAGCAATATCTCCAATAAAACTACGACGATGATGAATACCACTACGATTATAACTTGAGATTTCTTCATTTATTCTCTATACCTTAATTATTTTAAAGAACATTCCTAACCAAACAACGTGCGCCCCACCAAAGCTCGACCAAGAGTCACCTCATCTGTATACTGAAGCTCATCATTCTGTGCCACACCACGAGCTATCACCGTCACGCGAACTCCCGTATCACGTATCTTGCGATAAATATAGAAGTTGGTCGTGTCGCCTTCCATTGTTGGGCTCAAAGCCAGAATCACTTCCTTGATGCCTCCAGCCTCCACACGTTCCACCAGACTTTGTATTTCCAAATCCGCAGGCCCTATACCGTCCATGGGACTAATAATGCCACCAAGCACATGATAGAGTCCTTTATACTGCTGAGTGTTCTCGATGGCCATCACGTCCTGCACATTCTCCACCACACACACCATCGATCTATCGCGATTAGGACTGCTGCAAATACTGCAATGCTCACTATCGCAGATATTGTGGCAAACTTGACAATAACGTACCCCATGGCGGAGTTCTGTGATGCTTTGTGCTAATGAATCCACCTCCACGACGTCTTGACGCAGCATGTGCAAAACCAATCGAAGGGCAGTCTTACTGCCGATTCCAGGCAAACGGCTCATCTCGTTAACCGCTTTCTGCAACAGGAGAGAAGGATATTGCTGGTTATTCATCATTACCTTACAGGTGGAAACAGAGGATTCAACACGTTACCATTATAGAACCCCCTTGCTGCTGGGCAGCTGAAAATGAGAGATGTCTCGACGCACAGCCATACGGAGACTTCGCGCAAACGCTTTGAAAATGCCCTCTATTTTGTGATGCTCATTCTCTCCTTCGGCCTTGATGTTGAGATTCATACGTGCACTATCGGATAGACTCTTGAAGAAATGCAGGAACATCTCAGTAGGCATCTCTCCCACTCGCTCGCGATGGAACTCTGCATCCCACACCAACCAAGGCCGCCCCCCAAAATCCAATGCAACCTGACACAGGCAATCATCCATAGGGAGACAATACCCATAACGCTCAATACCACGTTTATCACCCAAAGCCTTCAGGATGCATTCTCCCAAAGCAAGTGCTGTGTCCTCGATGGTATGGTGTTCATCCACGTGGAGATCACCCTTGCAGCGGATATAGAGATCCATCATACCATGTTTGGCTATCTGCTCAAGCATGTGGTCGAAAAATCCCAACCCCGTCTGGATGTCACTTCGCCCATTGCCATCTAAAACGACACGAACATCGATGTCAGTCTCTCTTGTCGTGCGTCTTACCTCGGCAGAGCGTTCTCCAGCAAAAGCGAGCTCCGTTATCTTCTGCCAATCCATGTCAGGACCGAGAATCAGACTCTTGCAACCAAGATTGGTTGCCAACTGAGCATCGGACTCACGATCACCTATCACCCACGAATGCTCCAAGTCATACTCACCCGTCATGTATTGAGTCAGCATGGCTGTACCAGGCTTGCGCGTGGGAAGATTCTCCTCTGGAAAACTGCGGTCAATATGAATGGCATCAAATTCCACGCCCTCACCCTTCAGGATGCTCAGCATCAAATGATGCGTTGGCCAGAAGTCTTCCTCTGGATAACTGGAGGTTCCCAACCCGTCCTGATTACTTACCATAACGAATTGATAGTCTGTATGCTGACGCAAAAACCTCAGGGCGCTGATAGCACCAGGCACAAACTGGAACTTCTCGAAACTGTCAATCTGTTCATCCGCTGGTTCCACCAGAATGGTTCCATCGCGATCTATGAATAAGGCTCTTTTCATCTGTACTGTCGAAGGGCTGCTAAAAGTTCATTGTTCTCAGGTTGGGTGCCAATCGTGATGCGCAAGCAATTCTGGCAAAGTTGTACTCGATTGCGGTTGCGCACTACAACTCCTCGTTGTATCAAGTAATGATAGATGGCATTTGCATCCGTTACACGAACCAAGACGAAATTGGCATCCGTAGGATACACTTGCTTTACGATGGGCAGTTCCTGCAAGGCAGGCAACATGTGCTCTCGCTCCATGCGAATCTGCGTACACCAGCGCTCCACCTTGAAGACCTCACCCAGCATCTCCAAAGCCTTGTCTTGTGTCAGCTTATTGATGTTGTAGGGATACTTCACCTTATTGAAAAGAGCTATTATTTCAGGACTGGTGAAAGCTATGCCCAGACGGATGGAAGCCGAGGCCCATGCTTTGCTGAAAGTGTTGAGTACGATGATGTTAGGGAACTCGTCAAGCCTCAGACGGAAAGGCATCAAGTCTGAGAAATCAGAGTACGCCTCATCGACAACCACAACTCCATTAAAACCACGCAATACCTTGGTGATTTCATCAGGTTGCAAGCAATTACCTGACGGGTTGTTGGGGCTGCAGAGCCAAATGACCTTGGTATGCTCATCTGTTTTAGCCAACAAGTGATCTGCATTGAGTTGGAAGTGCTCATCGAGTGGAACAGGACGATACTCCACTTCGTTGATATCGGCACATACCTTATACATACCATACGTGGGAGCTATGGCCACCACATTGTCACACTTCGGCTCGCAGAACACGCGATATACCAAGTCAATAGCCTCATCGCTGCCATTGCCCAAGAACATCTTTTCTGGGGATACACCCTTCAGGGGAGCCAAAGCAGCCTTCACGCGCTCCTGAAGAGGGTCAGGATAACGGTTGAGGGGATCATTATATGGACTCTCGTTGGCATCCAGGAAGACATGAGCATCCATACCCTTGAATTCATCGCGGGCACAGCTATAAGGCTCAAGTGCCCATATGTTAGGACGAACCAACTTTTCTAATTCAAAATTCATGTCGTGCTTTATTTAAGCTGTTAGACTTCATTTTACCTCACGCAAGCGTAGAGTCATAGCATTCTTGTGAGCATCCAAGCTCTCCGCCTCTGCCATTTTCTCCACCGCTGGGCCAATGCGACGGATACCCTCTGCCGTAATGTGCTGGAAAGTTATCTTACGATTATAGCTATCCAGATTCACACCATTGTAGGCTACCGCATAGCCGTTGGTGGGCAGCGTATGATTGGTTCCACTTGCATAGTCGCCAGCACTCTCAGGAGTAAAGGACCCCAGGAACACGCTGCCTGCATTGATCACGCCCTCAGAGAGCTCCATATAATTCTTCGTCTCGATTATCAAATGCTCAGGAGCGTACTGATTAGTGATTGCCAGCATCTCTTCATCGCTGGAAACCAAGATGATCTTGCTGAACTCCAGGGCTCTCGTTGCGATTTCTCTGCGAGGAAGTTGACTCAGTTGACTCTCAATTTCCTGTTGCACCTTTTCTATCAAGGCTTCACTTCTGGTGACCAGCAAAACCTGGCTATCTACTCCATGCTCCGCCTGACTCAACAAGTCAGAAGCCACGAAAGCAGGATTGGAAGTCTCGTCTGCCAACACTTCCACCTCGCTGGGACCAGCAGGCATATCGATAGCAACATCGTGTAGGCTCACTTGTTGTTTCGCGCACATAACGAACTGATTCCCAGGTCCAAATATCTTATAAACTTTAGGAATACTTTCAGTCCCATACGCCATAGCTCCAATCGCCTGCACTCCACCTATCTTGAAGATCCTGTTAACTCCTGCCACACGTGCAGCCACCAGGATGGCAGGATTCACGCGTCCATCTCGTCCAGGAGGAGTACAGAGAACAATATCCTGACAACCAGCGATGCGAGCTGGAGTGGCAAGCATGAGGACTGTACTGAACAAGGGAGCCGTCCCACCTGGAATGTAGAGACCCACCTTCTGGATAGGAACAGACTTCTGCCAGCATTCTACCCCTTCCGTCACTTGTACGTGCTCAGATTGGAATTGCTGGGCAGCATGGAACTTCTCAATATTGCGATGAGCCAGTTCGATGGCATCCTTCAGCTCTGGACTCACCATCTGCTCAGCCTCTTGCATTTCCTTTTCGCTGACAGACAAGTCTGTGAGGCAGACATGATCGAACTTCTCCTCGTACTCCTTGACTGCCTCGTCACCCCGCAAGCGGACATCATTCAAAACGGCTGCCACCGTAGCATTCAAATCGGCAGCATCGCGAGTGGGACGCTTCAGCAGAACTGACAGCTCTTCTCTGGTTGGATACTTATAAACTTTCATTTTATCACTTTCCCTTAACCTTTCAAGAAACAGTCAAGATTGCCTTAGAGAATCATTTTCTCAATGGGAACAACCAAGATGCCTTGAGCCCCCAAATCCTTCAGCTGACGTATGATCTCCCAAAAGCGCTTTTCGTCGATTACCGTATGAACGCTGCTCCAGCCCTCCGTAGCGAGTGGCATCACAGTAGGGCTCTTGGCGCCAGGCAAGATGTTTACCACCTCCTGAACCTTATCGGTAGGTACGTTCATCAGGACATACTTTTTGTCCTCTGCATCCTTTACAGCCTGTATGCGGAACAGAAGCTCATTCAGGACGGAACGCTTCTCGTCGCTCAAGTGCTTGTTGCCAATCAGGAGTGCCTCGCTCTGCATTACGACCTCCACTTCCGTCAGGTTGTTGCTTATCAAGGTACTGCCGCTGCTGACAATATCGAAGATGGCATCAGCCAAACCTATGCCAGGACTGATCTCCACAGAACCTGTGATGACATGTATGTCGGCTGCAATATGCTGTTTCTGCATGAAGCGGCGCAGGATGCCAGGATACGAAGTGGCTATCTTCTTGCCTTCAAACCACTTCAAGCCCGTATAGTTGACACTCTTGGGAATAGCCAACGAAAGGCGGCACTTGCTGAATCCCAATCGACGGATGATCTCAGCATCCTCATGCCGCTCCTCAAACTCGTTCTCGCCCACGATGCCTAAATCGGCCACTCCGCTCGCTACACTCTGGGAAATGTCATCATCCCTGAGATACAACACCTCGATAGGAAAGTTGCTACTCTGCACCAACAAAGTACGCTTGCTACTGCTGACCTTGATGTCGGCCTCAGCCAGAAGAGCCATTGTGTCCTCATACAAGCGACCTTTTGATTGAACTGCGATTCTTAACATATTTCTTTTCTCTGAAAAATCCTTTTACCTGAAAAACCTTCTTTGACTCAAAAACTCAGAAGCCTCAAATCTCATAATCCGAGCAAGCACGACATAGCACATAGGGCTTCAATGCATTAGCTACAGCGACATGACTGGGATGAACGGCATAAGTCTTCACATCGTCCAACGTCTGGAACTCGCTATAGAGAGCAATGTCATACTTCTCGGCTGGATTCATGTTGAACCCTACCTCAATGTGCTGAATGACAGGAATGACGGCAGGAAGTGCCAGGATGCCCTTGCGGAAACTTTCCATTGCCTGCTTTCTCTCCTGAGCATCCACCTCAGGTTTAAGCTGGAATAAAACGATGTGCTTTACCATAATGTTTACTTCAATTTCATGAATTATCGTGCAAAGTTACACATTTTTTCTGGATATCCTACGAATGAAGCAAACAATTTGTTTTTCAAACAAAGATGTTCACGAATCAAGGAAAACATCAACACGTTGAGTCGACAATTTCAACACGTTGAAATCGCAAAGACAACACGTTGAGTCGGGCAAGTCAACACGTTGTGTTTTTTCACGCAAAAAAACTCACTTTCGCACGACTCTGTTGTTCTCAGGGAAAACAACGATTGGACGGAAGGTCTTTGCCTCCTCGAAATCCATCAGGGCATAGGAAATAATGATAATCGTATCGCCAACCTGTACCTTGCGGGCTGCAGCGCCATTGAGGCAGATACAGCCTGAACCACGCTCACCTGAAATGATATAAGTGTCGAATCGCTCGCCGTTGTTGTTGTTGACAACCTGTACCTTCTCACCAGCGATCAGGTTGGCAGCGTCCATCAAATCCTCGTCGATGGTGATGCTGCCGATATAGTTCAGATTTGCCTCTGTGACCTGAACGCAATGCAATTTCGATTTCAGAACCTCGATCATCATATCTCTGACAAGACTTCCTGTTTGAATTCCAATTATTTATAACGTATATGGTCAATGAGACGAATGGGAGCAGCCCCACAGAAAACTGTGATGCAGCCCACGATGCTTTCTGCCTCGTCCCAGCTATTCACTTCGGCCAACGAGTCGCCATCCACGATGCTGTAATACTGAACCTGTAAACCCTCTATCTGGTTGATGTTCTCCACCACGTAATCATGCGTCTCCTGAACAGTCTTGTCGAGTGAGAGGCTTTCCTTCATCACGCGATAAATGTTGGCTGCAAGCACTCTCTCCTCAGGAGCAAGCAGCGTATTACGGCTACTGAGCGCAAGGCCAGATTCCTCGCGAATGACTGGGCAGGGAACGATCTCGATATTGAACTTCAAGTCCTCCACCATGCGGCGGATGACTGCAATCTGCTGGTAATCCTTCTCGCCGAAATAAGCACGGTCAGGGGATACATACATAAAGAGTTTGCTTACTATCTGGCATACTCCGTTGAAGTGTCCAGGTCGCATAGCTCCCTCCATGACGCTGTCGGTGGGAGGATAGCTGAACTGACGAGTATCAGGTTCTGGATAAATCTCTTCCACGCTGGGGGCGAAAGTCAACTGTGCGCCACACTCCTCCAATAATTGACAATCGGCCTCGAGAGTGCGTGGATATTTCTCTAAATCCGTCTTGTCATTGAACTGGGTAGGATTCAGGAAGACACTGACAACAGTAACATCATTCTCACTAACGCTTCGCTTCACCAAGGAGGCATGCCCCTGATGCAGAGCACCCATCGTGGGAACCAAACCAACGGAACGTCCAGCACGACGCTGCTTCTTCAGGTAAGCCTTCAATTCTGATATTTTGTGTACTACCAACATGTCATATGTCATTTTAGCCGCGCAAAGTAACATAGAATTCCCCAAAAAAAGAAACTTTTTAATGAAATTAACCTGAAAAAAAACGTAAATCATGCCATTTTGGCGAATCCAATTTGTTTTTAACAATATTTTTTGCTAATTTTGCAGAATAAATATGTAATATGGACGTATTAGGATGAAAGCAAAAAGAATCCTTTTTATCACTCAGGAGATTACGCCCTATGTGGCTGAGACACCTGAATCGATGCGGGGCCGGAAACTGCCTCAGCAAGTTCAAGAAAAGGGAAGAGAGGCACGTACGTTTATGCCTAAATGGGGCACCATCAACGAACGTCGCAATCAGTTGCACGAGGTGATCCGTCTGAGCGGAATGAATCTCATCATCGATGATACGGACCATCCATTGATTATCAAGGTTGCCAGCATTCCAAGTGCTCGAATGCAAGTTTACTTTATCGACAATGACGATTACTTCAGCCGGAAACAAATGGGTGCGGATGCCCGCAGACGCGAATACAAGGACAACCCTGAGCGAGCCGTCTTCTATGCACGTGGTGTACTGGAAACGGTAAAGAAACTTCGTTGGGTCCCTGATGTGGTGCATTGCATGGGTTGGATGAGTGCTTTCGTGCCTCTTTACATCAAGACAGCCTACGAGGAGGAACCTTGTTTCCGCGACTGCAGCGTAATATATACGCCTTCAGGATACAGCATGAAAGGTAAGTTGCCCAAGAACTTTGCCAACATCATGCGTTTGCGTTCAGCTGACATCTCTGCTTTGGAAGGACTTGAGGACACGAAAGACGTGCAGATGCTTAATAAAGTGGGTATCAAATACGCAGATGGAATCTCTTTCATGAAAAGCAATGAGAAACTACTCCAACTGGCCCAAAGTCTGAACAAGCCCATTCTGGAACCACAGGATCCTGAGGAATACGGCTCAGCACACATAGAATTCTACGACCAGGTATGGGGTGAGGGGAAACCTGATAATGAAGAAGAAAACGATTAAGAAGAAAACTCTATTCACATTTTGAAAGAATCTATGACAGTCAAGAAATTCACTTTGCTGAATTTTATTATGGTCCTGAGCGTGGCTACGTTCTGTTCCTGTGATGAGGACACGTCCAGTTTAGGAATATTCCCAGAGGCAGATGGCATAACCAGCACATACGACATATTCCAGGTTCACACTCGATCTGTGGCAATGGATTCAGTACTTTCCAACAGTACAAACAGTTACATAGGCAGTATTCTTGACCCAGAGACCAACACTCGTATCACGGCCAGCTTTGCTGCCCAATTCCACATTTTCGAGAATTTCTCTTTCCCCAAACGGCAACAACTCTTTCCTATCGACACTTTGCTGGAAGTCCAACCAGACCACTCCAAAGAACCCATAGGATGTGATTCCATTGATGTCCGGCTGTATTTTGATGACTATTACGGCGACGGTAATAATCCTATGAAGATGGAAGTCTTCGAATTGGATCACAACAATATCATGAGTGAGGATTCCACCTATTACTCAAACATCGATCTGGAGCAGTTTCTTCCCTCTGGAGCAAAGCCTATTGCCACCAAAATGTTTACGCCTGAGGACTATACTCTAAGTGACGGAGAGCGCTTAAGCAGTAAACACATCCCCAACATCTACATCAGATTACCTGAAGAGTATGGAACTCACATCATGAACACCTATTATGAGCATCCTGAATACTTTGTTGATTCATACTCTTTCATTCATCATGTTTGCCCAGGTTTATATTTCCGTTTGAAGAGTGGTAATGGTACAATGGTGGCAGTCACAGTAGGCACCATGAACATTCATTTCAAGTATTTCGATACAGAAAAAGCTGATAGCGTATATGCTGGTTGGGTTCGCTTTGCCGCGACACCTGAGGTCATCCAAAGCACTCAGTTTGAGAGCCAAGATGTAAGCGAACTGGTAAACGATGAGAGTTGCACCTATCTAAAGACACCAGCAGGTATCTGCACAGAGATAACTCTACCCATTCGTGAAATCTATGCGACCCATTCCACCGACAGCGTAAACAAGGCCCAATTGACTCTTACTCGATACAATCGTGCAGAAGTGAATTATCAACTAGGAATCCCTTCATCTTTGCTGTTAGTGAGGAAACAAAACATGTATTCTTTCTTTGAGAATCACGAAGTGTCTGACTCCCAGACCTCTTATACGACGTCTTACAATTCCACTTACAACACGTACACATTCGAGAATTTAAGCCGACTAATCTCTTATTGTCAGCATGAAAAGATTTACGGCATGCAACAGGAGAATCTTACTGAAACCCAATGGGAGGCAAAATATCCAGAATGGAACAAGGTGGTGATTATTCCTGTGAAAACCAGTACTAACACATCTGGCTATGAGGTTAGTGTTACTCATGACATGAACATGAACAGCATCCGTCTGGTGGGTGGAAGTCACACGCCAATCAATATGCAAGTAATCTACAGCCGCTTCCAATAATAAAGGAAGAAAGTACACATAGAAAAAGTCCCAGAGCATCAATATTTGTTCTGGGACTTTTCGAATAGATGTATCACATTATTATTTTTTCTTCGATTCCTTTTTTGAAGGAGTCTTCTTGACAACTGGTTTTGAAACTGCAGCTTTAGCAGCTTTTTTAGGAGTTGCTGGTTTCTTGGCAGGAACAGCCTCTTTAGGTTTTTCTTCCACTACAGCAGGTTCCTCACTACCTTCAAATTGCTTCAAGCGAGCATGTAAGCGACTGATTTCCTTATCCTTCACGTTGACAGCATTCTCCAAATTAGCAATCTGAGTATACAAGCTATTCAGCTCATCGTTCTCCACGTCATCTGGATAAAGGCTCTTCACTCGTTTCTGGAAATCGCCCAAGATATTCATAAAATTGGTAAACGCATCGTAAGGGCTATCATAAATGCCACGATACGTGGGGATACCAGTATTCTTGGTTGACATAAAACGAAGGTTGTCACTGGCTTGCAGTCTATCCCAATCTTGCTTAATCCTACGATCACGGCAGGCCAAGATACGACCTACGATATTCTCGTCATATAGTTTGTTGAAGGTCTCTTTCTGTAAACCGTTTCCAAGTAGACTACTTGTATCACGCTCCTCGTCGTTCCAAGTAACGGGATATATGACATCGATGGGACCTACAGGTTTATTCTTGGCAATCACCTCACTCGGTGTCTGGAACTGAACATTCATCCTCTTTGCCATTAAAGGCAGAGAACGCAGGAACTCCAAAATATTGCTCTCCAAAGGTTGATAGATACCCAATGCAGAAAGTTCCATCATGATGTTAATCACATTTTCGCCTTCAGGCAAACTTGCAATCCAGCCCATATACTTATCAGCCATCAAGGGATACTCACTCCATGCGCTATTATTGAAACGCAGACCAATGTCATCACTCAACTTATAGTCGCGAAGTAAGAGACTCAAGCGATTATCATTTGCGCAGCTATATATATAATGAGGTGATTTCCAGCCCAAAATATGTTTAGCGCCTTCCACCATCACTCCCTTGAAACCCATCTGGGCCACTGTAGCACCAATCTCATCATTATAAATGAGCGAACTGTTGCGGAATACTTTGGGCGTATGACCAAATAGTTCCTTCATCTTGCGTGACTGACGCTTAGTTTCCGCTATGAAATTTCCATTATTGATTAAGGATGACAAACCATGACTATAAGGTTCAGCCAAAAATTCCACACATCCTGTCTTGGAAAGATCTTGCAATAGCTCCACCACTTCAGGTGCATACTGTTCCAATGACTCTAAAGCAACGCCACTAACGGAAAATGCAACTTTGAAGTCCTTACCATAAGTGTTAATCATGTCCTGCATGGTAGTCAGAGCAGGAATGTAACTACGCTGAGCAACATCAGCTGTGGCACGCTCATTCTCGTAATCATCATAATAATAATGATCTGAACCAATATCAAAGAAACGATAGCGCTTCAAATGATTAGGCTGATGTATCTCAAAATATAAACAGATTGTTTTCATAATATATAATTCCTTATGTATGTTTCTAACTAAATATCCTTTATAGCGTACAAATATTCACTATTATCAAACCATCCATGTGAGGTCAGTTGATTGTAGCAATTGCGAATTCTCAACCCCACTTTCTCCCAAGTAATGCGGTCTACCTCAGCCTTGCCTTCTTCACTCAGATACTTATGGAAGGCATCGTTGGTGCATATACAATATATAGCATCTGCCATAGCATCGATATCCCAGTAATCCACTTTGATTACTTTGTCCAATATCTCACCGCATCCACTCTGCTTACTGATGATGCTGGGACAACCACATTGCATAGCCTCCAAAGGCGCAATACCAAAGGGCTCACTCACAGAGGGCATCACGAAGACATCACTGTTTTTGTAGCATTCATAAACCTGTTTACCTCGCTGGAATCCAGGGAAATGACAACGATCAGCTATTCCATAAGCTGCTGCCAAATCAATCATGGCATCCATCATATCACCACTACCAGCGAAACAAAAACGAATATTATGACTTCTATCCAAAACACGCTTAGCAGCCTCCAGGAAATATTCAGGACCTTTCTGCATAGTGATACGACCCAAATAGGTCACAATCTTTTCATCAGAGTTCTTGTGAGGTTGGATAGCTTGTATTTCCTCTGAAAGAGGATAAACGGCATTATGCATAGCCACGCACTTGCGAGGATCCTGATGATACTGATTAATTACCGTCTGACGAGTCAACTCGCTCACACACATGATGCAGTCTGCATGATCCATACCATTCTTCTCTATACTGTATACAGTGGGATTCACCTTGCCTCGAGAACGGTCGAAATCTGTAGCATGGACATGAATGCAGAGTGGCTTTCCACTTACCATTTTGGCATGTACGCCAGCAGGATAAGTCAACCAGTCATGTGCGTGTATTAAATCAAATTGTTCGCTGCGAGCCAGAACGCCAGCAATAATGCTGAAATTATTAATCTCATCATGCAGATTAGACGGATACCCACCAGCAAAACCTATGCATCCCATATCATCCAAGCCTTGCATGTAATTGAAATCAGCATATAGATGATCACGGAAACGATAATAATCCTCTGCCGTATGACCCACGAAACGATTTCGAATGTTATCATATTGCACATCGCGCCATACCACAGGTACCTGACTCATGTTGATAATCTTCAAAAAATGCTCTTCTTCTCCACTAGGACGGGGCATGCAGAAAGTGATATCAACATCTCCTTGGAGACTCAATCCCTTCGTTATGCCATAAGAGGCTACAGCCAAACCTCCATATATTTTGGGAGGAAACTCCCAACCAAACATAAGTACCTTCATATCTTTACCTCCATGTATCAATAAGTGTTGTACTTATCCAACAATTTCACTACTCGCATGATACCAGCCACATTCATGGCAAAACTAATGGCTCCACGTCCGTGGAAAGGTGGATTTCCATCAAAAAGTTCAGGAATAGTACCAATGCAATGGTAGAACAACTCTTCTTCGTAACCTACCAACAATCGGTCCACGTAACTGTAACGGCTCATCTTGAAGACCTTCAAACACGCCTCCATATAAAATCCAGCCACCCAAGGCCATGCTGTTCCCTGATGATATGCATAGTCCCGCTGTACCTGAGGTCCTACGTACATAGGATTATATCCATGACTCTTAGGCGAAAGAGAACGAAGTCCCTTAGGCGTTGAAAGTTCCTTCGTACAATAGTCCAGCACACTTTTCTTCTGTTTCTGGTCTAAAGGAGAGTAATCCAAAGCTACTGCAAAAATCATATTGGGACGTACGTTATAGTCACGATAGCCATCCACACAATAGTCACACAAATAGCCATACTCGTTGTAGAACATCGGAACAAAGTTGCTGGCACACTTCTTGGCTTGAGTCTCCAATTCCTTAACCAGAGGAAGATCCTTCATGGTGCGGCAAACTTCAGCGCTAAACATCAAAGCATTGTACCACAGGCAATTGAATTCTACAATATAACCAGTGCGAGGAACAATTGGACGCCCATTTACTGTGCTATTCATCCATGTGACAGCTTTGTCTCGTCCTTCACTATAAACCAATCCATTATCCTCAATTTTTAAATTGGGATGATTGCCTGCACGCAACCATTCCATGATGTCGCGCAACAATTGTCCGTACTTCTCTATGCACTTATCCATCGACACTAAGTCGCCATACTGTTGGATGCACCATATCGCCCATAGCAGTACATCAGGATGTTCTATCTCAGTCACACTCACACTCAATGGTTCACCTGCCATAAACTCTCGTATAGCCTTCTCTGCTGTGACCATAACAGACTCGAACTTTTGACTTTCGTGATTGGTTAAGGTAAGGCCTGGCAAAGAAATAAACATATCACGAGCACGGCACTTAAACCAAGGGTATCCTGCCAAAAGATAATCCTCATGATCCCTGTGAACCAGAAATTGATGAGCACTATTGATCAACGTATTATAGAAATTGTCACGAGGAGTTCGTATGTTCAATTCGAAGTCAGCCAATTCTGCAAGGGTCATCGTGTCAATCTCAGATAGACCTGCGCTGAAAACCACGCTCTCCCCTTTCGTTATATTGAACTCGAAATATCCAGGTACATACAAATCCTCGTTGCTTGAATAGCCGCGTTCCTGTTCCTTGGGATATTCCAATCCACGATACCAATCAGGACGGAACACAAACTGATTTTCCTTATTGATCTGCATGTAAAGTTCTGGATATCCAGGATACATACAGGTTTTTATACCGTTCTGTACAATCTGATACTCGCGACTGGCTCGACTGTTCTCATGCGTGAACTCACGGACACTCCTGAATGCCAGAAAGGGTTGCAGGCGCAAAGTCGTCTCACTATGTGCATCCACAAGAGTGTAACGAATAATTACACGGTTCTCAAAATGCTGAAACATCATCTCTCGCTTCAGAATCACTCCACCCACACGATAGGTTGTGGTAGGCACCTGAAGAGAATCAAATTCTCGGATGTACTTGTGACCACGAGGGCTGAAATTGTTTCCTTGATATTTATGTAATCCCAAGTTGAACTCTGCACCATGCTGCACGACAGTTGCATCAAGCGAAGAGAGAAGAACATGGTTTTCGTCGTCCAATTCTGGTACAGGAACAACCAATAGGCCATGATACTTTCTGGTATTACAATCCACCAAGGTGGTACATGAGTACGCTCCCGAACGATTCGATCTCAAAATCTCTTTCTGTAATGAGACTTCGAGATTAGTCATAAGAGTCTTGTCAAATTTTAGGTAACTCATGGCAGACGTATTAATTCATATAAATTTCTTTTTCTTGGTAATAAACACGCTAAAGTTCTCAAAATTACGTAAAATTATTGAAGAAAAGAAACTTTTGAGGAGTTTTTTTCAATTTTGACACTATTTTGACATCTACATAAAAGAAAATCCATGAAAAGGAGTTGGTATTTTGTAAATAAATGTATAAATTTGTGCCGTACAACATGTTTTTGTTAGCAGTTTTCAGGAATGGCTAAACACGAAATCAGTAAAACTGAAGTTCAACTCAAACTACATGAACTTTTTTCTGCCCTAACCCCTGAGCAGCAGGAAATGGTGTTCCAGAATCTCACCATTCATAGTTACAAGAAAAATGAACTCATATATTGCCAGGGTGAAACTCCTAGGGAATTACTATGCCTTATTTCTGGCAAAGTGAAGATTTACATGGATGGAGTGGGTGGACGCAGTCAAATCATGCGGGTTGTTAATGCTGTGGAGTACTTTGGCTACCGTGCTTCTTTCTCTGGGGAGGTATTCATTACCTCAGCTGCTGCTTTCGAGTCATCCCTCATCGCCAAGATTCCCCTTAAACTAGTCCGCAAAATGATTATGGAGAACACGCGATTAGGATGGTTCTTCATCCAAAAACTTGCTACCGCACTTGGCACCAGTGATGAACGCACCGTCAATCTGACGCAAAAGCATATTCGTGGCAGATTGGCAGAAAGCATTCTCTTCCTCAAAGAAAGTTATGGAGTTGAAGAAGATGGATGCACTCTCAGCATTTATCTGAGTCGTGAGGATATGGCAAACTTAAGCAACATGACCACGAGTAACGCCATTCGTACCTTGAGCACCTTTGCTCAAGAGAAGCTAATCGCCATTGATGGCCGTAAAATTAAAATCATGAATGAGCCAGAACTGGAGAAAATTTCCAGATTTGGATAAAGATTCTTACTTATTCCTTACGCCCTTTTTCTTCAGATATGACAACTCATATCTCAAGCTATTCCAAAGAGCCATATAGTTCCAATATCTGCTCCACCTTGCTCTCTATGGAGTCCTCTGCGTTTATCCAGTGAATGGTCACTCCCCTTCGTTCCATTCCGCGGAACCATGTCATCTGACGTTTTGCAAACTGATGGATGGCAATTTCCAACTGCTTTACCATCTCGTCGTACGACATCTTTCCTGTACAATAGAGTGTCAAATATTTGTATTCGAGCCCATAATATATCAAGTCTTCTGGTGCCACCCGTTCCAACAGGCCCCTCACCTCTTCCACCATTCCCTCCTCCAAGCGTTTGTATAATCGATCGGTTATCTTCTGTCTGCGCAATTCGCGATCAATTTTCACTCCTATGGTTAGACTCTTCACGTTTGGAAAATCTCTTTCTCCGATGTGATTCTGTTGATAGTATTC
This sequence comes from Bacteroidaceae bacterium, assembly GCA_017617335.1. GTDB lineage: Bacteria > Bacteroidota > Bacteroidia > Bacteroidales > Bacteroidaceae > Physcousia. Next base: position 104,629 of record JAFZWK010000058.1, read on the forward strand.
TTGTATCTCGATTGCACGTATGGCGCGCTTGGGAGTATCCACGTCAGTCGTGTTGTGCAACGTCTTATACCGTTTCAATATTTCTGTCAATTCCTCCAAAGAATAGTGCCCCAGCTGCTCTCGTAAAACTGGATCCTCTGGTACAGTAACCATCTTATAACTTCTCAGCACAGACTCAATATAAAGACCAGTTCCACCACACAAGATAACCTTTTGCCCTCGATTTAAGATATCATGATATTCCTCCCAGAATTTTTGTTGATATTGGAAAACGTTGTACTTCTCACCAGCATCCGCGATATCTATCAGGTGATAAGGAATCACCTGCCCGTCCACCGTATAATCCTCCACATCCTTCCCAGTCCCTATATCCATACCACGATAGATTTGACGACTATCAGCACTGATTATCTCAGCATTTCCCATTCGAGCTGCCAAATGGGCTGCTAATGTCGTTTTGCCTGAAGCTGTAGGTCCAAGGATAGTGATGAGATCGTACATACGCTTTGTACATAAATATATAATGAAAAGCCGCCCAAGGACAATGGCCCTCAGACGGCTGATATTCGGTTTTGCTTTTTATCTAAATCAATTAGAGCTCAGCCAAGTACTTAATGGTGCGAACCATCTGAGAAGTGTAAGAATTCTCATTGTCGTACCAAGAAACAACCTGTACCTGATAGGTATCGTCGTCAATCTTGCTAACCATTGTCTGAGTAGCATCGAAGAGTGAACCAAACTTCATGCCAATGATGTCGCTTGAAACAATCTGATCCTCAGTGTAGCCGAAGCTCTCTGTCTGAGCAGCCTTCATAGCCTCGTTGATGCCTTCCTTGGTGATATCCTTACCCTTAACAACAGCAACCAGGATAGTGGTAGAACCAGTGGGAGTGGGAACACGCTGTGCAGAACCAATCAGCTTACCGTTCAACTCAGGAATTACAAGACCGATAGCCTTGGCAGCACCTGTTGAGTTAGGAACGATGTTCTGAGCACCAGCACGGCTGCGACGGAGGTCACCCTTGCGCTGAGGACCGTCGAGAATCATCTGGTCGCCAGTGTAAGCGTGGATGGTAGACATGATACCGCTAACGATGGGAGCATAACCATTCAGGGCAGCAGCCATAGGAGCCAGACAGTTGGTGGTGCAAGAAGCAGCTGAGATAACGGTGTCGGCAGGAGTCAGGGTCTTGTGGTTTACATTGTAAACGATGGTGGGCAGATCGTTACCGGCAGGAGCAGAGATAACAACCTTCTTGGCACCAGCCTGAATGTGAGCCATAGACTTCTCCTTAGAGGTATAGAAACCAGTACACTCGAGAACAACATCAACACCCAGCTCACCCCAAGGGAGTTCTGCTGCGTTTGGCTTAGCATAAATAGTGATCTCCTTGCCATCAACGATGATAGAGTTCTCTGTTGCCTCTACCGTGTGCTTACCCTCTCCAAACTTGCCAGCGAAGCCACCTTGGCAGGTGTCATACTTCAACAGGTGAGCCAGCATCTTGGGGCTGGTCAAGTCGTTGATAGCTACTACTTCATAACCTTCTGCCTCGAACATCTGACGGAATGCGAGACGACCGATACGGCCAAAGCCGTTAATTGCTACTTTTGTCATTTTCTGATAATTTAGTTTATTGTTAAAAAATGAATATTTAAACTCTATCTATCCCAAATAAACAATGTGAACCGTTTTTGGCATTCTCTGAACACCTGAAAGTCTTCAAAAATATGCGAAAAACACTATTTTCACCATTTTTTTTCTAAATTCCGTGCAAAATTACAATTTTCTTTTTAAATTTGTTGCCTATAACCAAATAAATTATCAAAAATTATGTCATTTATTCAAGATTTCAAAGCATTCGCGCTTAAAGGTAATGTAATGGACATGGCTGTCGGTGTTATCATCGGCGGTGCATTCGGTAAGATTGTCAGCAGTTTGGTGAACGATGTTCTCATGCCCCTTATCGGCTTGGCAACAGGCAATGTAGACTTCACCAGCCTGGCCGTTAAATTTGGAGAAGGTGAAGGCGCTGCAGTACTCAAGTATGGCCAGTTCATCCAGAATGTAGTCGATTTCCTCATCATCGCATTCTGTATCTTCCTGATGGTCAAAGGCATTGCTGCCCTCAACCGCAAGAAAGAAGAACCTGCTGAGCCCGCTCCTGCTCCAGAACCTACTGCAGAAGAGAAAATTCTCACAGAAATCCGCGATCTGCTGAAGAACAAGTAAAGCAACCTGTGTCTCCTTCTCCCTTAGGGACAGATAAGGATTGTTTTACATTATTTAATTATAAAGGGGGATCAAGAAAATCATATCTTGACCCCCTTTGCATTTCAACGTGTTGAGTTTGTCATTTCAACCAGTCATCAAGCCAAACAGAACGTGTTAACAATCTCCAAAAATCAAATTCGATTCGCCATGAGCCGTTTTCTACTTTTTGCTCTCATCTTTTGTCTTCACCTGCCACTTATGGCACAACCCCTTAAGCGGACCACTCCTGAATCTGTAGGGATGAGTTCCAACCTCCTGCATAATGCAGATGTAGCCATACAAGCCTCCATCGATGCTGGAGAAATCCCAGGCGCAGTACTGGCCGTGGTCCGTCATGGCAAGATGGCCTATATCCAGGCCTACGGCAATCGCCAAGTCTATCCCACCAAGGAACCCATGACCACCGAGACCATCTTCGACATGGCCTCTTGCAGCAAGTGCATGGGAACCACCATGTGTGTCATGAAACTCTTAGAGACGGGCCGCCTGCGTCTTCTTGATGCTGTCAGCCGTTACATTCCAGGATTCGAGGATTGGCAGTCTAAAGATGGAGGAGAGAAAGTAACCATTCGCATCGAAGACCTCTTGACACACACATCAGGCCTGCTTCCCTATGGTCCTGCAGCTGAATTGTCACGCAAATACGGTTCACCCAATCCGGCAGGAATGAAAGAGTGGATCTGTACTTGCCGAAAGGACTTTGAACCTAAAACGGATTTTCAATACAGTTGCATCAATTTCATCACTCTACAATACATCGTTGAGAAGATCACGGGTCAGTCCCTTCGTGACTTCGCACGCGAGAATGTCTTTGGACCTCTCCAAATGAATCATACCGACTATCTCCCCTGTGCACCTGATGCAAATGGGGTATGGAAGAATACGGATGAACCTGTCTGGGCTTCCCTCATGCAAGGTCAGGATTGGCGCTCCATCGTGGCTCCCACAACTAAGCAAGAGGATGGTTCCGTGCTGAGAGGTATGGTACACGATCCTCTGGCTCGTGTCATGAATGGAGGCATCAGTGGCAATGCGGGTGTTTTCAGCAATGCTGATGATATCGGCATCCTATGTGCTGCTCTGCTTAACGGTGGTGAATGGAATGGTGCCAGAGTGCTGTCTCCTCTTACTGTTGAAACCATGCGTACAGTCCCTCGCGCCGTCAGTTCACTTGGACGGGCCTTAGGTTGGGATTGTTTCAGCCCTTACGCCAGCAACAACGGTGACCTTTTCTCGCGTCAGACCTTTTCCCATACAGGTTTCACTGGCACCAGCATCGTGATAGATCCAGAGAATGATTGTGCGGTCATCCTGCTTGTCAACGCGGTTCATCCTGAAGAGGGACGTTCCAACATGATTCGTTTGCGCTCAGTCGTCAGCAATGCGGTTGCAGGAGCAATCCTGAAGAAATAAAGAATCTCAATTTCCAGAATCATATCGTACTCATTTATGAAAAAAACATTTCTCTTTGTCATATTGCTCTGCATCAGTATGGCAACATCTGCCCAGCCTCTCGAAAAGTGGAACGAAGGCTCCCCTTTAAGTCGTCCCTGCACATGGTGGCATTGGATGGATTGCAACATCACGCGCCAAGGCATCACTTCTGACCTCGAGGCCATGAGTCGGGCCGGATACCACGAGGCCCAGATTTTCAACGTTGGCTACGGCTATCCTGAAGGGTCAGCCAAGTATCTCTCACACGAATGGCTCGAGCTGTTCAAATGGGCTGCCACAGAGGCTAAAAGGTTGGGTATGGAACTCTGCTTCCACAACGGCCCAGGCTGGTCAAGTAGTGGCGGATTCTGGGTAAAGCCAGAGCAGAGCATGCAACGTGTCGTCTGGACAGAGACAACTCTGAAAGGCTCAGGCAAAAAGCAGACCATCCTTTTGAAGCAACCAAAGGCAGAGCGCAACTGGTACAAGGACATCATCGTGCTGGCCTTCCCACGTCCTGCCTCGGATCGAAAGATCAGGGATTTCGTGCTCAAGAGTCTTGGGTCGAACAACTTCCCCAATCTGCTGATGCCTCAGCCCGAGGTGGTGGAGCAGGGAGATATCATCAAGTTGGTTGACATAAAGGACCTGACCAAGCAGATGGACGCTGAGGGGAACCTGACGTGGGATGCTCCTGCTGGCGACTGGACGATTCTGCGCATGGGACACACCACTACTGGTAAGGAAAGCCATCCCACAAGTGCGGCTACAGGTGGAGGACTGGAAGTCGACAAGTTGAGTCGCAAGGCGCTCAACCAGTACTGGAAGGACGGAGTGCAGCCCATCCTCGACTATCTGGGGCCGCTGGTAGGCACCGCTCTGACCAACTGCCTGGTGGACAGCTACGAGGTGGGATGTGGCAACTGGACGGACGGATTCGCTCAAGAGTTCCAGCGTCTGCGTGGCTATGATCCGATGATGTATTTCCCCACGCTGGCAGGCTACTATGTGGGCAGCAGCGAGCAGAGTGAGCGCTTCTTGTGGGACCTCCGCAAAACGGTCAACGACCTGATGGCAGCCAATTATTACGACCGTTTCAGCGAATTGTGCCACCAGAATGGACTAAAGTACTCGGTAGAGCCCTACACAGGGCCTTTCAACGACATGGAGATCGGAGCCAGTGCCGATATTGTCATGGGTGAGTTCTGGATGGGGAACACCGTCATGCCCAGTTCGCCCAAAATGGCAGCCTCGATAGCTCACATCAACGGGAATGCCGTGGTGGGAGCCGAATCCTTCACGGCCGCCGACCCCTATGCAGGCTGGGACGGAAGCCCTGCCAAGATGAAGGCTTTGGGCGACAAGGCTTGGGCAGATGGCATCAATCACTATATTTTCCATACGTTCGTACACCAGCCCAACGACAATGGACCTGGTTACACACTAGGGCAATTCGGTTCGCATTTCAATCGTCTGAATACCCTCTGGGATGCGGCCATACCTTACATGAAATATGTCACCCGCTCGCAATACCTGCTCCAACAGGGACGCTTCGTGGGTGATGTGCTGGTGTATGTGGGTGAGGTTGCGCCCAACGACGGAAGCCATCGCGCCGACATCAAGGACCTGGGTTATGACTACGACGAGATCTGGACGGATCAGGTTGCCCAGCTTCAGGTTCGCAACGGGCGTCTCATCACGAGAAGTGGAGGGGAGTATCGTGTGCTTACCCTCTTCGACACCACTTGGATGACACCTCAGACCTTGCGCATCCTGCGTCGACTGGCACTTCAGGGAGCCACCATCATCGGCAAGCGGCCTCAGAAGTCGCCTAGTCTGGAGGGATACCCAACATGTGACGACGAGGTAGAGCAGCTGGCGAGTGAACTATGGGACAAGGGGTTGATTCGAGACATGAGAGTTCCTGAGGCCTTGCAGAAGCTGGACGTGCGCCCCGACTTTAATCCTGGTACCACAGGCAGCGACCTTCGCTTCATCCACCGCTCTTGCCCCGAGGGTGAGATTTATTTTGTTGCCAATCCTGAGAAGCAGCATCGCGTGGAGACCTGCGAGTTCCGCGTCCAGGGGCTTGTTCCCCAGCGCTGGGATGCCCAGACGGGTCAGATAGCCACCCTCCCCTATCGGCGTGGTGACTACGGAACGGTAATCAGCCTGCACTTCGAGCCAGAACAGAGCGCCTTTATCATTTTCCGTCCCTCCTCGCAAGTGGGCGATGCATGCATTGCTGAGGCATCGACATCCCTCGATGACAGCAGCGTGGTCCCAGTATCCAATCTAAAAATCACAAAAGCCGAATACGGAGCCTTCCTGGTGAAGGGTGTCAGCGATGTGACAGACATCGTTTCCGATAAGATTCGCGACAACAGGCTTACCCTGCGCAGCGACAACGGCACCATGGGCGGCGATCCCTGTTTCGGTCAAGTCAAGACGTTGGTCATCCACTACACATTCGACGGCAAGGAGCGGGTCGCTTCTTGTCCTGAGAACTCACGCATCCAGATTCCTGAAGCGCATGAAAAGGGCGAGTTGAAAGTGACACGAGCCTTCTATGGAGCCATCGCTTCGAATTTCGATAGCGAGCGTCCGAAGAAACCCGTCGATGTTGTTGAAAACCTGCAAAAGAGGGTTACAGAAGGTCAGTATGTCATTTCTGTGAACGACGACCTGGCAGGCAGCTCCGTAGCAGGAGAAAACAAGATGCTAAGGCTGACATACGAGACTGACGGAATGATCATCGAGCGAGACATTCAGGCAGGCGGAGAAGTCGATTTCACAAGTCATGCTGACGACGCAACCCTAACGCTTCAGGATGGCCAACTCGTGTGGACGACTCCCAAATCAGGCACCGAGACCGTCAGCACCGCTTCTGGTCAAGTATACAGCGCAAGGGTAAAATCTGTCCCCCAACCACTTACGTTGACAGGCTCGTGGGACGTTGCCTTCCAGTCTGGACGCCAGGCTCCTGAGAAAGCCGTTTTCGACAGTTTGTATTCCTACACAGAGTCCACCGATCCAAGTATCCGTTACTTTGCTGGTACCGCCGTGTACATTAAGCGTTTCACCCTGCCCAAGAAGTACCTACAGCAAGACACAGAACTGCTTCTCAATCTGGGTATCGTGGGCGTGATAGCAGAAGCCCGTCTTAACGGGCATTCCCTCGGAACTGCCTGGAAAGCTCCCTACCGTCTGGCCATTGGTGATGCTGCAAAGGCAGGCGAGAATCTGCTGGAAGTAACCGTCAGCAATCCCTGGGTGAACCGTCTCATCGGCGACGAGCAACCAGGGGCAGAGAAGCTGGGAACGGCCAGTTGGAAGCATTGGAAGGCCGACAGTCCCCTGCAACCTGCTGGCTTGATAGGGCCCGTCACGATTCAGCCTCTCGTCAGGAAAAACCTGAAGCTGAAGAAATAAACAACGGGACGACAACATTGCGATAACGATAACGATGACGGTAAGTACGGATTGGGTACTTCATCGTCATCGTTTTCAGTTCCTCACACCAGACAGCTCGATACTCCCAGGCTCGTCAGGATGGCGCTGATGATGGCCGCGATCGTCTGCAGGATGAATTTCCAAGTCTCTTTCCTTTTCATGGTTTGCCTCCTTTTCTCTCTCTCTTCTGGTTTGCTCTAGGCCTTCTAGTCTTCCTAGGCCTTCTAGTCCCTCCTAGTCCCCATCCTCCTCAGGCTGCAGGGTCTCTTGGCGCTTTGCGTCGGCTACCGCATCCTCCTGTGCCTTGCGGCTGGGGACGAGCTGGAAGGTGGCGTCATCACGAAGGTTCTTGAAGAGCTTGCCGCGTTCCCAGTTCACGTTCACCTTCTTGATGTTCTCAGCGGTGAAGAGTGCGGCGGTGGCGGCTCCCTTGGTGCTCAGGCCGATGCCGAAGCTGCCCAGTTCGCCCAGCTGGATCTTCTTGCC
>JAFZWK010000059.1 GCA_017617335.1 Bacteroidaceae bacterium
AGAACCGTGTAACAGCTACAAAGAAAGACGACGGGACTGATCAGGAGCCTGAGTGTAATGATGATTCTCAGGAGGGAAAATGTCAGTAGTATGGATGAGTATAATTCAAAATTGATATAAAAATGAAGAACGAAGTATTCTATTGTCTCGTCCTGTCTGAGAGTCAGGCGAGATTCCTTGCGACAAGCAAGTACGGCATTGACCGTATGAAGGCCCTTGTGTCTCTCATCGGGCAGGCATCCACTTCTTATCATGAGTATAAGAAGAAGGGCTTTGAGATTTACGTCCAAATTGGACAAGTGGTAATTTCTGAAGTGGAGCTTTCCCGTTTGTGGGGATGCGATCGCAAGACCGTTTCCAGAGTTCTCGACACGATGAATGAACTGGAACTTGTCGCAACCGAACAGAACAACCGTACAAGCATTCATACCCTGCTGTGCGTCTCTGCCTGGTATATCGACGGTCAGAAGATTCTCAATCCCTTCTATGTACCGATGAAGGATCGTTTCCCAGATGAAACCTGCCCAGCCAATAAGGATACTATCAATGGGGGTGTTGGTTCTGCTGGTTCCCCATCAAATCCAGCACAGTCGGAACAGAATCTTGCACTTGTTCCAGAGGAAAACGTTCGCAGCGGATTGGTTCCTGAATCTCAACAGTCCATATCCCACGACCACCCTACAATATATAATAATGTAAAGGGTGCCGAGGATGTTGGTCGCTACACTTCTAGCGATGCCGCTTCCGGAGTGTATCAACAAAAGGGAAAAGAAAACAGTGTTGATAGTTCACCCTCCAGCCCTGATGTAGTTAAGTCGTTTGATAAAGTGACAGGCCAGTCCATCCGTGATGTCGATGACGAGTCTAAATCCGATGCCGATAAGACTGTATCAGCAGGAGTCGGTTTTGCCCCAGACAATGGTAAACCAGAATCGGGCTTAATCCCTGACTCCGCTTCTAATGGGGCTTATCACTCTATGCGAGATCTTCAGATAGACCGGATGAACCTGCTGGATAAGAAATAACTGACAGTCAGTTCCATGCGCAGCGAGCACAGTGCCGAAAGCATTGTGGATTGTCGTACATGCCGAAACGTCTCTTATTACAAGAAGTTCCAATGTAGTACAAAAGGGGCAAAACCCTTTGTACTTCCCATTGGATTCTTGAACGCTCGCAAGCTCGCATTGGGCTGACCACGAAATTTTAGAGAGAAAATCAAAATTAAATATTATCGAAAATGAAGAAGATTCAAACAATTATGAAGGTCGCAAAGCGCGGTCGCCGAGTTGAATTCCGTCTCAACGACGAAGAGTATGACATTGGGCTGAAAAATGCAACAGCCTGTGGTATGTCCATTAGTGAGTATGGCCGTAAGTGTTTCGTTAACCAGACTCCAAAACTGCACCTGACAGAGCGTGAAATAGAGGCTTACAAAAGCCTCGCAGATGCACGTGGTGACCTGGTTCATGTCCGCAACGCCCTTAAGGGCAGAACGCAGGAGCAGATCAAGAATTATTTCAATGATGATGAGTTCATGCGGAACTGGATCCTGGCCATCAACAACATCATCACTCAGTGGGACTCCATTATCGAGCAGTCTAAGGAGTAAAACTTACGCAGCGATGATAGCGAAAGCCAATACAATCACACACGGCAGCAATGCCGTCAGATACTCAGCTGACAAGGAGCTGGCTGAGATTGTGAAGGTTGGTCACCTGCCTGATGGACTCACCACCTCGTCTATCTGGTCGAGGATGATGCTCCATCAGGCACAATTTAAAGAGAAACAGCGAGGACATCGCCGCATCAAGAACACATCGATACGAATAGAACTGTCCCCAGCCAAGGAAGAAACGGAAGGCTGGACAATGGCAGACTGGCAGAAACTCGCGGACGACTTCGTCAGGGAGTTTGATGCCGTTTATCTTAAACGCCCAGATAGGGATGATGACGACCCACATACTCATCTCGCCAACAGCCAATATGTTGTCTCGCTCCACCGTGACAGTAAGAGTAAGATACTCCACCTCCATATCAATGCCAACCGAATCGATATGGAAGGCAATACCAACAATGAGTATATGATTGGCAAGAGGGCTACGATGGCTGCGAATAAAATCAATGAGCAGCGGGGGTGGATTCAGTCGATGACCAAACGTGAATGGAACATTGACGAGGTGACCAATGACTGTATCGAAGCCCTGAAGTCAATGGACTCGTTCGACTTCAACACTTACGAGGCAAAGTTGAAGGCAAAAGGCTATGGTGTCAAGGTGAAGCGCGACAGTATCGGCAAGGTATGCGGCTACTCCATAAAGAAAGGAAGCTCCACATACAAGTCTTCAGAGTTGGGCCACAGTCGAAACCTCACGCCGTCGAGACTGAGAACGACCTGGGAGAAATTGCATAGAGACAAGAGTGTTCACGCTCAAACGCTCAATCCGAAGGGAACGCAGTCTGTCACCCATACTGCCACACCTGCGAAACCAACAGTTATGCATCCGAAGCAACAATCATCGCTCAGGCAGATGCCGTTGCATCCAAGCATTGCATCAGAGCCTGTGAAGCAACAGCCTGTCATGGTTCACCATGACATAGATGTTGATGGCAAACACTATCAGGTTGACATACCCGAAAAGGCGAACGACATTCTGATGAAGGAGGCAACTCTGCCTGACGATGTACTTTGGTCAAAACTGGTCGATGTACAGAACACTGCCATCCTCCTGTTTGCCAACTACCTTGATGCCGCCACTCAGATGTCCGAATCCTGTGGTGGAGGTGGCAGCGCACCAGAATCTGGCTGGGGAAGAAAAGAAGACGAAGATGATATTGCATGGGCTCGCCGCTGTGCTCAGCAGGCCTTTGGCATGCA
>JAFZWK010000005.1 GCA_017617335.1 Bacteroidaceae bacterium
CTTGAATCTCAACTCTCGACCGCAGGTCACTCTAAACTCTAAACTATTAACCTACCATTCCTCCTCCATATCGTCGAACTGTTCTTTGTGGCGGCGGCTGAGGACATCGTCGGTGGTTTCTGATGTTATCAGTATTTCTTTGCTGTTACTGAGTCGGATTTCCTTCATCTTGGGGGCTTTATATATCTTTTTCATAATTGTATCTTGTTTATGTTATCGTTATTCTAACTTTGAACTTTCACCACCTTCGTCCCTCCCCTTGAGGGGAGGGGCAAGGGGAGAGGCCTGTTATTTAATCAAGGTCTTGCGTCCGTTGTTGATATAGATACCCTTCTGAGTCGGCTTCCCTTCGAGCTTGCGTCCACTCAGGTCGTACCACTCATCGGATTTACCATTTGACGATTTACCATTTACGATTTCTTCAATCCTCGTCTCGTCGTCGAATACGATGGTAATGCCCTTCACGTCTGCTTCCAGAGCAATGCCAGGAATGTAGGCGCGGTTGGCGGGAATGGTTGTGCCTGTGTACCACCAGAAACCATATTCTCCTGTCTTGTTGCCCTTACCCAGCGTGAGAACGGAATGGGAGTCTACGGTCATATCCTCTAAGGTGCCTTCCAGGATGTTGTCCTTGATGGTTGGAATTATGTATAATTCATTGCTCTTGGGATGCTCAAACTTATACTCACCTTGGGGCGCCTTCACGAATACGCCCGTTTTGGCGGGAATCAAATAGCTTGAAGAGATCTGTTGGGCATGTGTTGTAGGAACAGCTTCGTTATCATCCAATCCTGTGCAGTAGTACACCTCTACGCCGTTTGGAATCACGGCATTGTATTCGAGATAAAGGGTTGCCATACCTGCCTCGGTCACCGTCAGGATGTAGTCTTCGTTGCCCTTGTAGGTGAAGTAACCTCCATCTGTACCATTATACATCTTGGCGTAGGTGCCATTGATTGTACCATCCCATGGGAACTTCTTGCTACTGTATTTTCCTGACAACTTGGTGCAGCCAGAGAACATAGAGGTGTAGTTCCTATCTTCAACTCCACTCCAATCAGCATCTTTTGCACAATAGATGGTCTCGAGGGCATAGCAGTTGTAGAACATGTAGCTCATGTCCTCCACGTTGGATGTGTTGAAGTTGCTCAGGTCAAGCGAGGTGAAGGCTTTGCAGCCATAGAACATGCTTTTCATGTCCTCCACGTTGGATGTGTTGAAGTTGCTCACATCGAGCGAGGTGAGGGCTTCGCAGAAAGCGAACATTTGGCTCATGTCGGTCACGTTGGATGTGTTGAAGTTGCTCAGGTCAAGCGAGGTGAGGGCTTTGCAATCCCGGAACATGTAACTCATGTCGGTCACGTTGGATGTGTTGAAGTTGCTCACATCGAGAGTCTCAAGGGATGTGCACTCATAGAACATGAAACTCATGTTCGTCACGTTGGATGTGTCGAAGTTACTCAGGTCGAGCGTCTCGAAGGCATAGCAGTAAGCGAACATGAAACTCATGGCGGTCACGTTCTCTGTGTTGAATTTGCTCACATCGAGAGTCTCAAGGGCTTTGCAGCCATCGAACATGCAGCTCATGTCCTTCACGTTGGATGTGTCGAAGTTGTCACCCAGCTCGAGCGTCTCGAGGGCATAGCAGTTGTAGAACATCCAGCTCATGTTGGTCACGTTCCCTGTGTTGAAGTTGCTCAGGTCGAGCGTTTCGAGGGCTTCGCAGTTATAGAACATGTTCTTGGTGCTCGTCAAGCCATAATAGTTGCCAAACGATACGTCGAACTCAACGGTGGTGATGGTGGTGTTGCCGTCTGAGCTTGTCCAGCCAGGATAGGTCCCTGTCCAAGGGATGTCATAGACATTATCTCCCGTTGGCTTGTTCTCGTCGTAGTAGAACTTCAGGGTCGTACCATCAAGTATGGCGTAAGCTTCGCGTGCTGTGAAGTAGCCAGGATCGTCTTTGCCACCGTCAGGATGAGCATAGGCGGCATCAATGTGGTCAGCATCATAAACTGTGCTGCTGCCTCCCACAAGTTTCGTACATTGATAGAACATCCTGTCTGACACAAGGCCTTCCTTCGCCCAGTTTTTGTTGCAATAGAGGGTGGTGAATTTGCAGCCAGCGAACATGCTTGTCATGTTCTTCACGTTCTCCGTGTCGAAGCTGTTCACGTCGAGCGTCTCGAGTTTATTGCAATTATAGAACATGTTCCTCATGTTCTCCACCTTCTCCGTGTTGAAGTTGCTCACGTCGAGCGTCTCGAGGGATGTGCAAGCATAGAACATGTATCCCATGTTGGTCACGTTCTTCGTGTTCAGGTAGTCAAGGCCGGTGATGGCCGTCAGCTTAGTCAAATTAGCAAACATTCCATAGAGATTCGTCAAACCGTTGTATTCGGCGAACGATTCGTTGAACTCGACGGTCGTTATTTCGCTGTTGCTCGCCCAAGGAGCAAACGAATCTGTTGTCCAAGGAAGATCGTACACATTATCTCCCGTTGGCTTGTTCCCATCGAAATAGAAGGTCAGGGTCTTGCCCTCACCGTCCTCATTGTCGGTCAGCACGGCGTAGGCTTCCAGCTTACTCTTCAGAATGCGTATCTGATTCTTCGAGGTCGTAGTGGTAAAGGAGACACCTTCAATGCTCTTCGGATCATAATTAAAAGGTGTACCACCAATCACAAAAGAAATATAATCAGAAATATAAATGGCCTGAGATGTTGCCGTGGGGTAAACACGGAATACAGTAGAAGGAATTTGCACGGAACCCGTGTTGTCATCAACGATGATGGCGACATTGTTCGTACCGTCGTAGATGAATGGTTGGGTCAGCGTGATGGTGGTCCACTTGTTTTCTGCGAAAGTCACTTCACCGCTGAAAACGAGGTCATCGTCAGTGACGGATATCCCATTGCTACTTCCCGCGAATTGGGTCTTGTCGGTGCTGACCATGTAGATGTCAAGGTTGCGGGTGGTAGCAGAACTGGTATTATAAAAGCCGATACTCTCGATGAGTCCAGCCTCTCCCAGTTCAGCAGCGGTGTAAATCTGCTGGGTAAGGCTATACATAGTACGTGTATAAGTAGGGAGATCAGTGTCGATGCTTGTGTAATCGCCAATGACGGGTATGTCTGTTGGATAGAAACTTACAGCATCGCTCCATTCGCTTTCATCGGTTCCGTTGTAGGCTTTCACACGGACATAATAACCCTGATCTTCGTCAAGTCCTGTCAACGTTATGGAGGGAGTGGTGTTGACATCCTTCTCGGTGTATGTTCCTTCTTTGAACGAACTGTCCGTGCCGTATTGCAGTTTCCAGCTGGTTTGGTCGTTCTCTTCCCAACTGATGGTCGCTTTCGCTTTAATGGCATCCACCGTAAGTCCCTTCGGTTTGATAAGGCCAAACTTCACGATGACGTAAACGTCGTCGTTGGGCATGGTGAAAGAGTATTCCTTGGGAGGCGCCATCTTCGTGGCGTCGATCTCGTTGTATTTCACACTGACTGTTTCGTAGCCGGGATCGGGAGTCACGATCAGGGTGGGAATCACGTCTGCTTGGGCCGAGGTCGGGATAGCTTTGACAGTACCGTTTGCGGTTTCCTCAATGATGATATTGTGTTCCACTACCTCTGTAGATACGTCAAAGCAGGCTGTGTAGGTGCCTGCCGTTTCGTCGCCGATGGTGATTGGGTAGGGGTTTTGGATGGAGGCATACTCTGTGCCATCATTGAACTTCCAGCCCGCAAACTTGTAGCCGGTAGCTGCCGTGGCCTTGATGCGTACCTGATCCCCGTCCTTCACGACCAGCGGAGAGCCCAATATGGCTGCCGTACCGCGGGTGTCGTCTTCGCTCTCTACTTGCAGGCGGGTGAAGTTGGCAAAGACCAGCTGCTTGTAGTTTTCGTCCCAAGGGATGGGATTGGGGGTAGCTTCTTCCGCGCCATACAAGAATTTCGTACTCTGAATAGCAATTGCTCCCGAAGGATTGCTTGTGTCGACAATATCACTCTCCTCTGTGGCAGGTTGGTCCAACGACCACCCCACGAAGAAATAACCGGGTGATGCTTCATCTTCATCTTCATCGCATTTAAAATTCCAGGTTGTAGTACTCCCACCGATACTCATTAATCCCGAGGTGTTTAACTGGTACTTTTCATCCGCTTCAGAACTCTGTTTCACATAGACCTTCGCAACGCCTGTCGGGTTGGTCGCTACATGAACGTTGTACTGATAATAAGTAGAATATCCAAATGCCTTTGGGATGGCAAGCGCCCACACTGCAGCGATCAGTGCAAGCCGTAAGAATAGAGTCTTTGTCTTCATCTTTTTTTGTTTTAGGGGTTATTGATATGTTTATTTTGTTTTCTGTTCAATTGTTACTTTTGCGTACAAATATAGGGTAAAGTTTTTCAAATTCGTGCAAAAAACTTTGTTTTTTTAATGTTTCTCTTCTTTTTTTTAATGCTGTAAGCAGAAACCTTCAGATTTCTTTCATTTGTGCACCTCCTGTAAGCTTTCTGGGCGTTATCCAATCAACCCAAACCGAAAAATAACGATTACGATGACGTTGATGAGAACAATAAAAAAACTCCGCCCAAGTTGCCCTGAACGGAGTTCCTTTCCTAATTAATTATGGCCGTGTCTCTTGAGTCTTGACTCTCGACCTTTGTCTCGACTTCAGTCGTCTTCCTCGTAATCATCGAACATCGCATCGTGCTTGCGGCTGAGGACCTGGCTGGTGGAATCTCTTACCAGTACTGCTTCGCTACTGAGTCGGATTTCCTTCATCTTGGGGGCTTGATATATCTTTTTCATAATCGTATCTTGTTTATGTTATCGTTATTCTAACTTTGAACTTTCACCACCTTCGTCCCTCCCCTTGAGGGGAGGGGCAAGGGGAGAGGCCTGTTATTTAATCAAGGTCTTGCGTCCATTGTTGATATAGATACCCTTCTGAGTCGGCTTTCCTTCGAGCTTGCGGCCACTCAGGTCGTACCACTCATCGGATTTACCATTTGACGATTTACCATTTACGATTTCTTCAATCCTCGTCTCGTCGTCGAATACGATGGTGATGCCCTTCACGTCGCCTGTGGTTGATTCCAGAGCAGTGCCAGGAATATAAGCGCGGTTGGCGGGAATGGTCGTGCCTGTGTACCACCAGAAACCAAGCTCTTCTGTCTTCTTGCCGTATCCCAGCGTGAGGACGGAGTGAGGTTCTACTTCCCAATCCATCAAGGTCCCTGTCAGGATGTTGGGACGGAGAAATTCTGCAGAATAGCCAACAGAGGTATAAGGCTCTGCCGAATAGTAGTATTCAAACGTGTATGTACCAGGCTCTGCCTTCACGAACACACCCGTGTATTCGGACAGTAAGGCACCCATCTTATGAGTCGTTGCGTAGGGGGTGTCGTTCTCCAGGTCTGCAAGGTAGCAGATGTACGCATTCACGCCCTTAGGAATCCTGGCAGGGAAGTCAAGATAAAGAGTTGCCATACCTGCATCGGTCACCGTCAGAGTGTAGCTGGGGATATTGCCCTTATAGGTGAAGTAAGCTATATTTGTTCCATCGAAGACTCTGGCGCAGTTGCCATCGGTATAGCCGTCATACCCCAACCAAAATTGTTCGCTTCCACATTTTCCTGACAGGTAGGTGCAATTATTGAACATATCATCGGCCTTAGGAACTTTACTCCAATCAGCATCTTCTGCACAGTAGATGGTCTCGAGGGCAGAGCAATCTGCGAACATGCCGCTCATGTCAGTCACTTTCTCTGTGTTGAAGTTGCTTACATCGAGCGTCTTGAGGGATGAGCAGCCTTCGAACATGCTGCTCATGTCAGTCACCCTCTCTGTATTCAGGTATTCCAAACCAGTGATTTCTTTCAACCCACTCAAACAGAAGAACATGTTCTCCGTGGACGTCAGCCTGAAGTTGGCAAAGGACTCATCGAACTCAACGGTGGTGATAGAAGTATCAAATGCCCATTCAGGACCTGAATTCTCATCCCAAGGAAGGTCATAGACAGTACCTGTCGTTGGCTTGTTCCCATCAGAGTAGAACGTTAGGGTCGTGCCGTTAAGTACGGCATAGGCATTCTTGTTACTCTTCAGAATGCGTATCTGATTCTTCTGGGTCGTAGTGCTAAAGGAGAAATCTTCAGAAAGATTCTTCGGATCATAGTTGGTACCATCACTATATCTATAAATGGCTTGACATGCTTCTGTGGAGAAAACACGGAAATAACAAGAAGATCTCCAGGTACCCGTGTTGTCATCAACGATGATGGCAACATTCTTCGTACCGTCGTAGTCGAATGGTTGGGTCAGCGTGATGGTGGTCCACTTGTTTTCTGCGAAAGTCACTTCACCGCTGAAAACGAGGTCATCGTCAGTGACGGGAATCCCATCGCTACTTCCCGCGAATTGGGTCTTGTCAGTGCTGACCATGTAGATATCAAGGTTACGGGTGGTAGCAGAACTGGTATTATAAAAGCCGATACTCTCGATGAGTCCAGCCTCGCCCAGTTCAGCAGTAGTGTAAATCTGCTGGGTGAGACTATAATTCTCATATATATTAGTAGGGAGATAACTGTAGGTGCTTGTGCCAGAGCCAATGATGAGTTTGTCTGTTGGATAAAAACTTACAACATCGCTCCATTCGCTTTCATCGGTTCCGTTGTATGCCTTCACACGGACATAATAAGATAATTGATCCTCATCAAGTCCTGTCAACGTTATGGAGGGAGTGGTGTTGACATCCTTCTCGGTGTATGTTCCTTCTGTGAACGAACCGTCCGTGCTGTATTGCAGCTTCCAGTTGGTTTGGCTGTTCTTTTCCCAACTGATGGTCGCTTCCGGATAAGTGGTCTCCACCGTAAGTCCATTCGGTTTGGCATAGGCAAACTTCACGATGACGTAAACGTCGTCGTTGGGCATGGGGAATGTGTATTCCGTGGGCTTCCCCTCCGTCATCGTGGCGTCGATCTCTTCGTACCTCACACTGACTGTTTCGTAGCCAGGATTGGGAGTCACGGTCAGGGTGACGGTCTCGCCCGCTGGGGCAGAGGTCTTGTCGGCTTCAACAGTGCCGTTTGCAGTCTCAATGATGATATCGTGTGCAACAACCTCTGAAGATTCCTCGAAGCAGGCTGTGTAGGTGCCTGCTGTTTGGTTGCTGATGGTGATTTCGTAGGGATTTTTTAGGGGACACACACTCAGTACTTTCGTTGCGCTTCCAGCCCACAAACTTGTAGCCAACAGCTGCCGTGGCCTTGATGCGCACCTGATCCCCGTCCTTTACGACCAGCGGAGAGCCCAATATGGCTGCCGTACCGTGGGTGTCGTCTTCGCTCTCTACTTGTAGGCGGGTGAAGTTGGCAAAGACCAGTTGTTTGTAGCTTTCGTCGTATTGGGGATCGGCGAGGGGGCTACTAGAAGTAGAAGAACCCAAACTTTTCTCACTCTCAATAGTAATATCTCCCGAAGGATTTTTTTTGTCGACAATCTCGCTCTCCTCTGTAGCAGCTTGATCCTTCGACCACCCCACGAAGAAATAACCGGATGATACATTATCGCATTTAAAATTCCAGGTGGTACTACTCTCCGCGATGTCACGTAGTCCCGACGTGTTTTCCTTGTACGCGGCCTCCGCTTCAGAACTCTGTTTCACATAGACCGTCGCAGCGCCTGTCGGGTTGGTCGCTACATGAATGTTGTACTGATAATGAGTAATAAATGCAAATGCCTTTGGGATGGCAAGCGCCCACACTGCAACGATCAGTGCAAGGCGTAAGAATAGAGTTTTTGTCTTCATCTTTTTTGTTTTAGAAGGTTATTAATATGTTTATTTTGTTTTCTGTTCAATTGTTTTCCCGCCAGCGCATGAAAGGCACCTGACGGCGATGGCTGCTGCCGCAAGCTGATGGGCGGGGATGAGTTGCTTGGTAATGAGTGGAGCACAGAATGCCAGCAACAGCAGGAGGATGCCATAGAGCAGGGCAAGACGACGGTAGAGGGCACGATGGCGGCAGCAGAGCCACACCAGCCACGGCAGGGGAGTGAAGATGAGCAGGCACCAGTTCCAGTACTGACCGAAGAGATTGCTCACCAGGACCAGATAGAGCAGCACCACGCCCAGCAGGGCCTGCACCTTGAGGAGCACCACGTCGGCGATACGTGCCGCACGCCGCCAGCCTCCCAGCCACTCGCTGGCAGTGATCAGCAACACCAGCACGAGCAGGAGGACGGCAAGGAGTAGGGGCGTA
Organism: Bacteroidaceae bacterium; assembly: GCA_017617335.1. Taxonomy (GTDB): domain Bacteria; phylum Bacteroidota; class Bacteroidia; order Bacteroidales; family Bacteroidaceae; genus Physcousia. The sequence goes on from JAFZWK010000005.1 coordinate 8,271, forward strand.
AACCTCGTGGGACGGACGATAAGGGTCTGGGGCAGCAATTGCTTAGGCTGACCCAACAAGGCGGGACGCTCCGTTCCATTGGCGTCGACTATGACGGCGTGGTTCATCACCTCACCGATCACCTCGGGGGCCACACACTGTTCCTTGGGTTTGGCCTTGTCAGCTTCGTTACCCATGATGGTCATCAGCACGAATTGCATCCACGGCATAAAGCGTGTGTGATTCAGACAGGCAAATGCCGCGCTGTGGCGCATTACCTCTGGCCACTCCCTCACCTCCATGCGTTCGTCCAACAACTGGTTCTTCACGGCGGCAAGGCACATCGAGGTGCAGTTGTGAAAAAGGAAGTCGAACTGGGTGGAAATGCCCTCCATCATGTTCTCGTCCAACCGTCGCCATAGTTCCTGTTTCTGTTGGGGATTCAGATTGAGCGTGTATTGCACCACGCCGCGCCCTTGCTCCTCGAATCTTTCCAGATAGTACTTGGTCTCCATGGCGATGAAGCCTGCCGGTGCATTTCCACTGAAGAAGCGCAGGTAGTCGGTAAGGGCAAGCCCTGTGTTGACTTCATAGCTGAAACAGTAGTCAAGTCCGTAGGTGGGGCATTCCATGCGCAGGGCGCAGTGACCCAATGCCGAATAGCCCTCCTCGCCAGGCGAAGCTACCAGCATGCTGGCCGTCACGAAACCATCGGTCTGACGCAGGGAATCGGCCTCTGCCTCGGTCGGTATCCGCAACGTGTCAGCCTCGTTGAAGGCTTGTCCCCATACCGTGGCAATCGTAAAAATCATCACGGTCAGTGTCATGAATGCGCGGACGAGATATGTGCTGCTTCTTCTCATGTCTTTGCCGAAGTTGACTTTGCTGTTACTTTGCGATTGTTACTTTTGCCCACAAAGATATGATAAAGTTTTGCAAATTCATGCAAAAAACTTTGTTTTTTTAATGTTTTCCTTTTATTTTTTTTGCAATGTCGCTGAAATCTCCCTGTTTCCTTCTGATTGAGGTTAAGACGTTGTCTCTGATGCCCAGATTTTCAACAAAAACCGAGAAAACCCTTGCTTGTGCTGCATGCTCTGCGAGCATCTGTTCCAAGGCATCGCCCCAAGTCCTGTCCAAGCAAGCTTGACAGCCCCTGTTCCAATACCTTACAACAGCCTTTGGCCTCGCAGCACAACCAAGAAAAACCACAAAAACAACGATAACGTTAACCTTGACGATAACGATGACAGATGACAGTTTTTCGAAAATCGGTGTCAACGTCATCGTTGAATCATCTTTTTCCCGTCTATGATGTAGATACCCTTCGGTAATTTACTGTTTGACGATTTTCTGTCTGCTATTTTGCGTCCCATGAGGTCATATATGCCGTTGTTCCGAACCTTGGGGGCAGAGTCTTGAGTCATCTCGATGCCTGTGCCGTAGAAGGAACCTCCTTCCGCCTGCATCTGGGCAGGGGTAATCATCAGGAAATGACGAGCTTTGAGCTGTTGGCTGCTGCTGGTTGTCATGGCCCATCGGATGGTACTCGACGCGTCGCCCCATCCCCATTCTGAGCGTGGAGTGCTGAAGTCGAGATAGACCTTCTTCCAGTCAGATGTGGCAGTCAGGTCATCGTAGGTGATGAGGTGAGTGATATCCGTGTCGGTGTAGATGATACCATCCTTGAGAGTTTCGGGAGCCGAGTATTCGAATGTCAGTACGGTGCGATCCTCGGCAAGGTCTTCGTAGAGGCCGCTCAATGCCATGTAGGGCATGGTGCCGCTGATGGTAATGTCGTACTCGAAGGGGGCAGCCTCGTTGGCCATCACGGCGCTGCTTTGGTCGAGCTGCTCGCTCCGCTCCAGATAGTCGGGATAACGTGTAAAGAGGTCAGCCTTTTCCTGTAATGCCTCGGCGGCAGAGTACTTGCCATCAAGCAGTCCTGTCTCGATGCTTTCCACGGTAACGTCGAAGGCCTTTGCCTCTTCCTTGTCCATGATGCTGTAGCGTGAGCCCCACTTGTCATACACCTTCTGTTCGCCCTCGAAGAGCGTGATGTAGGCAGGCTTGGTCTCGTAGATGCGTTTAAAGATGCTGCTGAGTTCCTCCACCATCTCGTACATTTCCCTCGGTGATCTGAGAGACAGTATGGAGGGGGACATTACGATATGTTCCAGCGTTTCACGGTCTTCCTTGGCGTAGTTGGGTTTCTGCTTGTATTCTCTGCCATCGAGTGAGCTTTCCCACTGGATCAGGGAGAAGGCACGTTCCTTGCAGCATCCCAGGGCGTTGTTGATGCCCACGATAAAGTCAGAGGAATCGAGCGTGCCGTGATAGATGAGCTGTGTGTTGCCAAAGGCCATCCAGTCGTCATCGGGGGACGTGGTACCCGGGTCTTTGATGCCGATGGTCAGCGTCCCGTCGGTCACATTCGCGCAGATGACATTCTCGTAGCGTCCTGCACTGAAGGCACAGGCTGAGCCTGCCACGCCCCAGGGTACGAAGCCGATGGTGTCAGCCGTCGCCTCGTCCAGGATGGCCTTGTCCCTGTAAACGCCCGTGATGTGGCAGTTCACGCCATCCACAGCCTCCTCCACAGGAATCATGTCTTCGATGGCCGACTGTACATACACGACGTTGTCGTTGGCATAGATCTGTGCGGCATAGTTCGTGCTGAGGACATCACCGCAGGGACGGCAGACGGCATTCATGCGCAGTTCGTAGATACCGTTCTTCAGCCCCGTGATTGTCTGGTGGATGTCGCATTGCTGTCGTGCATTCTCGGCAGCAGGCACGCCGGCATCATTGCGTCCGAAGGTGTAGCCCGTGCCTTCCCATCCCTTGAAGGACACGATGGTGCTGCCCTCGAGATAGGTGCCTTCCGCGAAGTCAGCGTTTGCCACGAGCGGAGTGATGTTGGTGCCTGGCGTGTAGCTCTGCTTCATGGCAGCTACCCACAGCTCTTTCATGTAGCTCGTCTCCTCGAGAATCTCATCGCGGTTCAGTCCTCCTGTCTCGTAGATATACTGGAAGGAACCGTTGGGGAACACGTCGCCTGGCTTCACTTTACCGGTCAGGTAGCTCATGAGTTTGCTCAGCGCCTCGCACGTTTCGAGATCATTGCTGGCAACGTATTCCTTGATTTCATCAGCTGCCTCGCTGTAGGAAGCGTAGGCCAGCATGCTTTCCTTGATGCTTTCCTGAAGTGAACCTATCAGGTTATAGTTTCTGGCGAGGGTCACCATGTCCTGGCTTTCTGCCATAGTGATGATTTGCAACTCGTATTCGTCGAGCAGGCTCTTCTCGGCAACGACGTCGAGGTCGAACTCCAAGGCCGCGTCGCAATACTCATCGCGTAGTCTCTCGAAGTCTTCCTTCGTGCCGAATGCCATCTCTGCCATCTGCATCTGAATACCGTCGAAAGCCTTTGTCACCTCGACCAGGAAGTATTTGTATTCCTTCTCCACAGACTCGGAGAAGTCGAAGTACACGGTCCGCTTGTTCTCAGCTGGCAGTACGTCATCGCCCACAGCCTCGTGGCTATCCATCAGTTCCCATCCCTGGGCATCACGTGTGGCAAGAGCGTTCTCTGAGAAGTTGCCGCCGTAGATCTTCCAGTCCGCCCAGTTGCGTCCATAGTACTTCTTTGTGTCGTCGGCTGTGGTAAGGGAGAAGAAAGCGGGTTGGATAGCCTTTATGGACTTGAAAATGACGTAGGCTCCCCCGTCTGGTATGTCGGTTCCCCACTTGGTGTCTGGGTTGCGGTCCACCAGTTTTGTCCAATTCTCGTTGCTGTTCCATGCTCCGTTGCCTGTGATGACCACGAAACCGCCCTTCGAGAGTGCCGCGATATAGTTCTTCCAGAAGTTTATCTCGCTGGCAAGTTGGGAAGTGCTGGGTTCGCGGTGGTTCATGATGTAGGCGTAGGAACCCAGGGTGAAGGTCTCGCCAGGGGCAGTCTCCTCGTTGTAGTCGAAGTATGCTGCCATCGTGGGATCGGCGGAGCGAATGTCGTCGAGATATTCGTAGATGATGTCCTCGATGTATGCTTCGTATTCGGCATAGCGCTCGGCCGACTTCTCAATGTCCGTCTGGAGGGTGGTCAGCGTGTTGCGCAGGGAGAGCAGATGCGTGATGGTGGTGCATTGCAGCATGCTCTCCAGGGATTTGGTGTACTGGTCGATGAGAGCCTGCTGAGCGATGATGTCGGTCAGTTCATAGTCGGCATACTCGTTGTAGTATTCCTGCCTCAGCATGAAGAGGTTGGCATTGTTGGCAAACGAGAACTCGGACATCTGCATGATGCTGCCGCTCACACTTTCGGTAATCTCTATCTTAAAGTACTCGTACGGCGTGTTGGAAGGTTTCGACAGGTAGAGATAGGCCTCTGCGAAATTGTCAGCTGGAATCTGGTCTTTCCCCACGTCCTTCTTGTCGTCCAGAAGCACCCATCCGTCAGCTTCTCTGGTAGCTTGTTCTGGGTTAGAGAAGTTGGCTCCATAGATTTTGTAGGTCTTCCAGTTTCTGCCTGGGAAACTCTTCGTGTCGTTGGCCGTCACGAGTCGGTAGTAGGAAGGCGTAATGGGTTCCGCTGCTTTGAAGACAACGTAGGAGAGGCCTCCCTTGTGGTTATGGCACCATTTGGTGGACGAGTCGCCGTCGAACAGGGCAGATGCGTCTTCGGTGGAGGCATAGCCTTCTGTGGCGTCGAGCACCTGATAGGTGGTTTCGATGGCTCCCTCTGTCAGGCTGTTGGCATATTTCTCGATCAGTACGCCGAGGAAGGCAGTCTCGTCGTTCATGGCGTCATCGTCCAGCGTCTGCTGCTCCATGATGTAGAGGAAGGTACCGTTGGGATACAGGCTGCTTGGTCCAGCGTTGGTGGTGAGATAGTCGCCGATGACCTTCAGGCCCTCGCTGTTCAGCTGCCCGTTCTCGTAGTAGCCGCGTGCAATGGACACAGCGTTGGCATAGCTCTGATAAGAGAGGACAGATCGGGTGATGTCGGCTTTGGCAGCCTCCAGCACGTTCATCGCATCGCGTACCTCGGCACAATTCCTTGCGGCCTGCAGGGAAGCTACAGCCTGGGTATAGGCCTCCTTGTATGGCTTATAGGCGGTGACGCTCAGGTCATAGGCGTTGTAGTCGTCGAGATACTCCTTTTTCTTGGCTTCGAAGTCGTTGGCGGTACCCAAAGTCAGTTCTGACATCTGCGAGTAGGGCTGTCCCACGTTGGCTGTGACGTTCACCTTAAAATACTTGAAGGCGGTGGAAATCCCCTCCGAAACATCCAGAAGAACCTCCTTGTAGTTCTCAGGGGGCAGGATGTCCGTGCCGATATCCGTCTTGTTGTCGATGAGTACCCATCCGTCGGCATCCGGCGTGGCATCAGCGTCGCTGGCGAAGTTTCCTCCAAAGATCTGCCAGTCACGCCAGTTGCGCCCAGGGTATTGGTGTGTGTCGTTGCCCGTTATCATCGAGTAGAAGGTGGGGGCGAGGGGACTGTTGGCCTTGAAGATCATCCAGCTTGGTAATTGATTGAACACCCATTTGGTGGTGGATACCCCGTCGACCAGAGAGGAAGCTCCCTCGTTGTGCTCCACGTTTCCGTCGTAGGTGTTGGTACTGAGAGTCGTGAAGGAGAAGGTCTCCGATTGTTCGCTGCTGCCGAAAGCGAATTCAGCCATCTGCATGTAGTCACCCTCCTTCAGTGTCATGATGGCTTTTACCTCTATCTTGTAGTATTTGTAGGCCGTCGTGTTGTTTTCCGAGCAGGTGAAGTCAGCCATCGTCAGGCTCTTTGCAGGGAGCATATCGGTGCCGACATTCATTTTCTGGTCCACCATCACCCATCCGTGGGCATCCACGGTAGCCTCTTCATCGTTCTCGAAGTTGGCACCATAAATGTACCAAGCGCGCCAGTTTCGTTCGGGGAACCTGCTTGCGTCACCCGCTGTAGTCAGGTAATAGTCCTTGGGCACGAGAGCCTCGGCAGCGCGGAAGATGACGTAGGGCGTGTTGCTGCTGCTGAAGACCTGACACCATTTGGTTCCTGCCTGGCCATCTACCAGTTTCTCACATCCCTCACCGTAAAGGGAATTCATGTTGGTGCCACTGATGCAGGTCAGTTTTACCTGAGCCTCTGCGCCCTGGCTTGCCATCAGGAGGATTGCTGCAAAAATCATGCTGCAGAATCTTTGAAAGATCGAAGTACTTGTTTCCATATCTGAATGATAGATTTTGTATCTGTTGTTTCTGTATGCAAAGATAAGTGTTTTTTTCGATTTATGCAATACCCCTCACACGGTCGACGGGCGGCGGTTAGTTTTTCTCCATATTTTTTGTATTCTTAGCACCAACATCGCTCAATATTTGCATTTTTTTTGTAACTTTGCAGGCGTAAAGCAAACAATATGTTACGCGAGCAATTCGTAAATAAACACAAGAACCTCTTCTGGTACACTCCTGAGGCTGAGACCGAGTTGTTACCGCTCAGTCAGCTCTGAAAAAAAATTTTTACTATGAATAAACTATTACAGATTCTGTTCCTCGCTGTCATGATATGTGGTAATGCCGATGCAGCCCGCACCAAGGTAAAGGCGCCGGCTCCCTTCGGTGCTACACCATCACCGCGCCAGATGGCTTGGCATGACATGAAGTTCTATGCCTTTGTCCATTTCACCACTACCACGTTCCGCGATGTGGAATGGGGCTATGGCGATGCTGTGCCCGACGAGTTCCAGCCCACGAAGTACAATCCCCGTCAGTGGGCAGAGGTGTTTAAGGCGGCAGGCATGAAGGGTGTAATCCTCACTGCCAAGCATCACGATGGTTTCTGCCTCTGGCCAACGAAGGAAACCGACTACTGCGTGGCAAACAGCAGTTGGCGCAACGGCACAGGTGATGTGGTGGGTGACCTTAGCCGCGAGGCCCGTCGGGCTGGACTTCGCTTTGGTGTCTATCTATCCCCCTGGGACCGTCACGATTTGCGCTACGCCACGCCTGCATACATCGATTATTATCGTGCTCAGCTACGCGAGTTGCTTACCAATTACGGCCCTATCTTCGAAGTGTGGGAGGACGGTGCCAATGGAGGCGATGGATACTACGGAGGGTTGAAAGAGAAACGCACGATAGGTCCAGGCTATTACGACTGGCCAAATACTTCCTTCCTCATCCACAGTCTTCAGCCGGATGTCATCATCTGGGGAGCAGGTGGAGATGCCCGTTGGTGTGGGAATGAAAGCGGATACATGCCTGAGCCCAACTGGGCGGTGATGGAGGTAAATGGTACGGAGTATTGGAATCCTGCTGAGGTAGATGTGTCGATCCGACCAGGATGGTTCTACCATGCCTCAGAGGATGACCGGGTCCGCAGCGTGGACAACCTGATGCAGATCTATTACGAGAGCGTGGGAAGAGGTGCCAATCTCATTCTCAACGTGCCTCCTACCAAGGAAGGACTTATCCATCCCACCGACTCTGCCACTCTTGTAGCTTTTGGTAAAGCATTGAAGCGCGAGTTCAGTCATCCTCTGAAGCACAGCGCAATCAAAAGTCTCACGGCATCGAATGTTCGGGGAGACGACAAGACCTATGACGCAACCCGCCTGACGGATGGAAAACGATCCACCTACTGGGCTACAGATGATGAGGTGAGGGAAGCCTCGGTGACGATGATGCTGAAGTCGCCACAACCGCTCTACGCTTTGCAGTTGAGCGAGCCCATACAGTTAGGCCAGCGCATAGCAAAATTCAGCGTAGAGGTACAGACATCCGAGGGACAGTGGCAACAGGTGGCTACGGGTACCACAATTGGGCCGCAGCACATCATGCGCCTGCCTGACATGAAAGCTCAGGCCCTGAGAGTAAACATTGAGTCCTCGCGTGCCTGTCCCTTGATGAATGAACTTGTCCTCTATCTGCCCCCCAAGCCATAATCCTCCAGGGGTATGTGGTTTCCGAACGATCAAAAAAAGGTTAATGGTTAATCTTTAACCTTTGGAAACACGAATTCCATCCATCCCACGTTGTAACGATCAATGCCTTCGGTGGGAACTCCGCCATTGACGGTACTGGTTTCGTGGTTGGTGTATGAGATAATGCGGCCTGCTGTGTCGAGCTGATACTCGAATGTGTTGGTGACATGGATGGATTGAGTCTGTGTGGCAGACTCAATAACATTGCTGTACTGGCGGCTGAGGAGTTGATGGACTGGAGGAGTACCGAAGTAGCCTGCACGGAGTAGGAGGCCATCAAGTTCAATGTAGTCAGAAGGGCAGAACTGGAAAAGCACGTCGCCATAAGTGTATTTCGCGGTACTTGTGCTGGTCAGTTTCTCGCTGGTACTGCAGTATTCTTTCTTTACGATGTCGCCGCCCTGCCAAGTGAGGAAGGTAGTGTCGGGAGTACTTTTCTGGAGGTTGTTGATGATGCGGATGATGTGCCCCTGAGCATCATAGTCGTAAGCTGTTTCCGTAACCGTTTCCATATCATCAAGGGAGGAAATGATATAGTTGAGGGATGTGATGAGTCCTGTCTCGTCGAGAGTGTAAGTGGAGCGATAGGTTACTTCTTTAGTGCCCACGTACCTCACTTCTGTTTCTGTAATTTGTCCATTTTCATAGGTAAAGGTGGTGGTTGATATGTTGTTGGAGGCATCTGTTTCCTCTGCGCGAATGCATCTCCCTTGCTCGTCGTATGAATAGGTGATGTGGCTGATAGGCGTTGTCGATCCTCCACTGAAATAATCGTAGGAGATGATTTCCGTCATCGTGTTCACCTCTACGGTATCATCCTCGTAATCGGAGCATGAGGTGAGCATGGTTATGCCGCAGAGAGTGGGGATGGCGGCGAGCATCCATGTGAAACGCTGTTTCATGAGGTTATCTGTTTTGAATTTTGATCCGTTTTGTCTTATTTATAAGAAGAAATGATATTCTCTTAGGTGCAAAGTTACGAATTATTCATCAATTTTGTATAGAACAGAGCAGGAAATGTGATGAAAAAGTGACAGCATTGGATTACACATTGCCCAGATAGACATGCTTCAATCCTTCCTCGTAGGCGACTTGTTGAGCTTGCTTCAAGGTGTGGATTGGTGTGGGCGGGAGGTTGCTCATCTTGTATCGAGGGAAGAATCGACTGAAATGAAGAGGGTTTTCAGAGAGTTCATTGTCTGAGAGCCATCGGCACATCTGGCGAATCATCCTCATGTCGTCGTTGATGCCTGGAATGATGAGATTGGTTAACTCAATCCATACTCCAGCATCGCGCATGGCAAGGATGGTGTTGAGCACCGTAGAGAGATGACCGCCGCTGACACGTTGGTAGATGTCGTCGCTGAAAGATTTCAGGTCGATGTTGGCAGCATCGATGAAAGGTAGCAGGTCGGCAAGAGGTTCCTGACACACATAGCCCGCCGTGACGAGGATATTCCAAAGGCCATTCTCGTGTGCCAGACGGGCAGTATCCATGATATACTCGATATAGGTAAGTGGCTCCGTATAGGTATAGGCAATGCCTGGACACTTATGTTTCATGCAGAGAGCGACGACCTCGTTAGGCTGTAGCTCATAGTGATCGGCATCGTTTGGGGCAGCCTGTGATATATCATGGTTCTGGCAGTTTCGACAGTGGAAATTGCACCCCGTACAGGCTATGGAAAGACACGTCGTGCCAGGATGGAAGTGATACAGAGGTTTCTTTTCCACTGGGTCGATAGCCAGTGCACAAGGCTTTGAATAGACTTCACTGATGAGTACACCGTGATGGTTGCGACGGCTACGGCAGATACCTGTCTTGCCGTTGGCAATGCGACAATGATGCGGACAGAGAAGACACTGCACAGCTTCACCCTCTAACCGCTGATAATACTTACATTCAAATGCAGCCATCCCTTCTTTGTAAAGATGATATCTATTTGCCGAATTTCTTGTTCTTTTCGATGGTCCATCCTTGCCGTTTCGACAGTTTACATTTCTTGCCCTTGAACATCTTGGCGGCTTGCTTATCACCCTTCAACTGCCATTGCAGCCAGGCCAGAGCCACAACAGAGAACTCCCCACCATGCGGCTCACGATAGGTGCCACCGTGACCTACAGGGAAGTTTGCTGCGCAGGCTGGTACGTGGTTGATACGGTGGAAGTCGTCCATGCCGTTGCCGTATGCGATGTCCTTTTCTCCCCCTAAAATATAGATGACAGGTGTATGAATATCTGTGAGCTTTTCCTTTGGAGGCATGGGCATGCCGCCTACAGCCTGATGCGCGTTCTGCTGATTGAACAGCCCGCTGTTGCATACCATCAATGTTTTGATACGTGGGTCAGCACAGTTGTAAAGCGTCTGCAGTCCTCCACACGACATGCCTGCAACGCAAATGTTCTTCACGTCAATCTTCTGGTAATAGGGTGAATTGGAATCTGCGTTCTGAGCCTCTACCCAGTCCATCGATTCTATTTGTTGCCGGGTGGTTGACATGGGACCTTGATAGGGCTTTTCTTCCATGGGAATGTAACCTGTGGCTACGACAATGAAGCCATAGCTGGCAATCTCGTTGAGGAACTTGAAATGCTCCCAGGGAGAGTTGGTACATGCACCATTTCCCCAGACAAGCACGGGAAGCGGGTGCTTGCTGTTGAAAGCGGACAGGTCTTGTGGCACGAAGATAGTATGAGCCCATAAGGTTGGTTCCTGCTTCATGATGGCTTTGTACGGACCTGATCCTCCGTTCTCAACGATACGCTGTTTGGGTTGTTCTGTGATTTCCACCTGATAAGATTGTGCAGAGGCGTACAGCGTTGAAGCTGTGAGCACCAATGTAAGAATAGTTTTGATGTACTTCATTTTATTCTTTATTTGAGTGTCAATATTTGTAATTGATGAGAATGATTGTGCGTCGTCAGAACACGATGGCTTCGTAGACGTATAGTTCAGCATCGCGCCAGCCGTCCCAGCCAAGTCCGGCTTTGTCACGGGAGCAATGTCCGACGAATTCCTCTTTTGTCCAATTTACCTCATCGGCCACCTGCGGAAGGAATGTTCCGCTGCGATATCCCTTGCGGATGTAGATGCCATGACGGTGTAATTGGAACTCGTCGAGACTTTGGATGCGGCGCATAGGAGTGAGGACGGAAATTTCAATGTCAATGTCGTCAAGCTCTTCGCGGCGAAGGGGTGTGAATCGCGGGTCTTCAAAAGCGGCGGCACGTGCCATCTCGGCCACAATCTCATGCAGGGGGAAATCTTCACCGAAATGTCCGATGCAGCCACGCAGTTGTCCATGTTTATGAAGCGAAACGAAAGCTCCACATTTTCTGTTGAGATTTGAAAGTTGAAAACTGATAGTTTCGTGGATGCTCTTGCCGTCCAGAGAATCCTTGATGCTCTGGAATGCTATCTCCTTGAGAATCTGTTTCTCTTGGTCAGAAAGTGTGAATTCCTCATCTGACGGTTGCTTGCGAAGAATAGCAAAAGAATGATAGCCCACCACGCGACTGTGATCATGGTCATCAATGTCACCAGAGTTCTGATACATCAAGTGTCTTATTTCGTGATGCTTTTCGAGCATCAGCATCAAGGTAATGATAGGGAACTCTCCGCAAGCACTCGTAGCCAGATTGCGCTTTCCACTACGGGCGTTAGTCTCAAGGGCATCGATAAATTGCTCCACATCCCCACTTGCAATGGCTTCACCTGTTCTGGCATCCACCTCACAAGCGTCCTCATACGACGGATAGTGAGAGAAGTCGCTGCTGATGATGAAGAGATTGTCATCGTTGAAATAAGGTTTCAGCACTTCAGATATCCGTTTCAAATGAGAAAAGTCGTTGGTGGAAATAATGATTGGCACGATGGGTGGAACATCGCCCAGCCTTCGTTGGAGGAATGGCAATTGTACTTCCAAGCAATGCTCGCGGTTGTGAGCTTCCTTCCTATAGGAAAACAGAGTATCGGCCTCTACCAGTTGTTGGGCTGTCTCGCGGTCAACCTTCACGTTGTCCAATGGCGTGGCGTAATAGTCGAATTCAGTGTTGACAGAAGCTCCGTCAAACCATTCGTGATGACTGGGACCAAGGAGGAATATGCGCTGATAAGGCTTCGCGGGATTGAGCGTCATATATGCTGAGGCTGCCACATTGCCAGAATAATAATAACTTGCATGAGGAACGATGAGTGCCGCCACATTATCAGGCATGAGACTTCCCTTATGGAGAGCCAGGAAGCTGTCGACCTCGTGGCAAAGTTGCTGAGGATTGCCATCATAGAAGCGGTTTGCCTGGGTTGCAGGTCTCACAATCGGATCAGATATTTGTCTTTCATTCATATTCATCATCATGATTGCAGATGTTAAGATACTCAAAAACATGCCCAAAAATATGAATAATTCTTCAGATTACGAAGAATCTCACCTTTTTTTACAACAAATATCAAAATTGAAGGGAAAAAGCATCCTAATAGAATGCGATTCGTATCAGGATGCCATAGTTATCTTTTATTCTTCCTCAAAGAACGAGCCAGTGGGCATGGCGACATCCTTAGCTAAGCAACAGTTGTAGCGTTCGCGGCTGCGATGCTCGCGGGCAAACATGGCCCTGGTTCCTTCCTCGTCCTGCTGGAACTCCAGATGCTCATCGATGGAGAAGGAGTGGGCCATAGTTTCAACATCAAGATTGTCAGTTCCAATGAGGGTGAATGTCCAGTGTTGTTTCTTCAGTTTCTCTATCAGTGTACGTATCATCCTCAGTGTCCATTCCTCAGAACTGTTTTCCTCTTCGTCGGTAATGACGGTCACCAGTACATGATCGCCATCTGCCACTTGAGCATTGACCTTCGAAATGGCTTTGCCCATCGCATCGTAGAGTGGCGTGGCAGCACTGGGACGGTAGGCTTTCCAATCGAGATTCTTCGTCCTACCGGCAGGAATGTTGTCATAGTGCCATTTGGTGTGTTCACTGTCGAAGGTGACGAGGGTGACACGTTGTTCCTGATCAGGAAACTTTTTCTGCATCTGACGCACGGTTTGAAGGGTTTCATTCATCCCGACAAAGGCTTGCTTACGGATGATGTTCATGGAACCGCTCTCGTCAACGATAATCAGGTTGTGTACTCGTTTTGTTGTTTTCTCATTCTGCATCTTCTTACTTGAATCATTCATAATTGTAGTTTTTTTAATGGTAAATACTATTTTGCAAGACGTCTTTTATCTCTTTAAAGAAGATTTCAGTGAAAAATTAAGCAAGAATTAGTTTTTTTCGTAATTTCGCATCAAAATCAGTGGAAAATGTATCGTCAACGATTGACAGATGAGGAGATTCTGAATGGCTTTCACAAAGGCAATGCAGCGGTTATCCGTGAGTATTTCTACGGGTATTGCCGTGTGGGTTATAATATCTTCGACCAGCGCTATCAATTAAAAGGCAAAGAGAATTTGGACTTCATGTCGCTGGCCCACCAGTATGCACTCTATTTGATGGAACATGACTGGAAGCCACTGGAGGATCGCTCGACGAATGTCAGTCTCCGCACGTGGCTCATCAATGGTTTCCGCTATGTGGTACTGGATGCATTGAAATGGTATCACAAGGAATGTGGCAGCATAACTTTCGAGGATTATCTCCAGTCTTTCGACGTGACCAGTGACCTGCGTCTTCAATTCAACCGAATGGTGGAAGATGTATGTGATCATGCCTCGCTGAGCCGTCAGGACAGACTCATTATCGACATGCTGTTGCTGCAAGGATTCAAGGGTAAAGAGATTGCCGCAGAGATAGGCATGACGCCATCGGCAGTCTCTCAGAAATACAAACAACTGAAAGAACGTATCATTGTTCCATACTTCAGGAAGAACTTCGACATGGACTTGGATATGCCAGAAGTTATGGATGAACGAGCTATTGTTTATGAGGAAGGGCCGATGGCAGAGGCGCCGATTCCTGCTCCGATGTCTTATGGAGGTATGGATTATTCAATTGTAAGGAACATGAAACTGAAGAGAACGACACCAGAGTTCATTACGGAACTGGAACCTGACGAGATCTTTGTGTTTGGAAGCAATCTAAAGGGCATGCATGGTGGTGGCGCGGCTTACATCGCCTACCGCAAGTTTGGAGCCATCATGGGTCAGGGCGTTGGCCTGCAAGGCCAGAGTTATGGCATCCCAACAATGCAGGGTGGGGTAGACACCATTCGTCCTTATGTGGATGAGTTTATCGAATTTGCCAAACTTCATCCAGAACTGACCTTCCTTGTCACTCGTATTGGATGTGGAATCGCAGGGTTTACAGATGATGAAATCTCTCCCTTGTTCAAAGAGGCTCACAATGTGGATAATATTGTGCTGCCAGAAGGTTGGTAGCTACTGAATCTGCCTTAGAAATTCCCTAATCTGTTCAAGTGATTGCTGCTGCTCGTTGGGCTTGAAGCCATGACCGGCACCAGGGATGACATGAAGGCGGGCATCCTTGTAAGTTTTGACGGCACGGCGAGAGTCGTCCATCGAAACAATGGGGTCTTTGTCGCCCTGCACAATCAGCACGGGACGCTTGAACTTCTTGATGGTCTTGAACACGTCTATCTTGCGTGCTTCAAGAAAGTAACGTCGCCCTAAGGGAACATTCCACATCCTTGTGGTATCAGGGATTTCAGCCTCTGTGGGATAGCGTTCGTTCCAGTTGTCAGGGATGCAGAAGGCGGGGAAAACCAGTACTGCTGCTTTGATGTCCGTAGGTATACTGGCTGCTGTCATAGCTGAAACCAAGCCACCTTGGCTCTCGCCGATGAGCACTATCTTGCTGGCATCCACATCAGGCTGATTCTTGAAGTGACGTACAATGGCCTGCAGGTCACTCACCTCGTCGTGGACGGACATATTCATCGTGTTGTTATCGCTGCGGCTGTAGACAGATCCGCAGGGGAAGTCAAAGGTGTAGACCTGATAGCCCATCGTGTTGAGCATCTCGAAATATGCGTATCCGGAATAATGGTTGGCGTTGAAGCCATGAGCGATGATGGCTACAGGCTGCCGGTTACCTGTCTGGAATGGCTTGCTGATAACGCCAAAGATGTGACGGTCGCCATTCTGAATCCATAAGCTCTTGAAGTTCCTGTCGGCACGTTTCAAGACATCCTCCAGCGCAGGATTCACCCATCTCGCATCATGGGTTCCCTCATCGACATGCATTGCACAGGGGATACCCTTTTCACGGAGAGCCTTTACAAAATCCATGTTGGCTTCGAGGGTAAAGTCCTGGTCGCCCACAGCCACTTTCCAGTCAACCTTGCGCCATGCTTTCAGGTCGTCTTCCGTGCCACGACTGACACGAAGGATGGGATTGTTGGCATCGATGACACGTTGCCGCCATGCAGCCGATGGGTCATTCTTCAGAAAGTCAAGCTGCTGGGCACGCAAGTAACCGCTGATGTCATAGACCATAGCGAACATTTCAGGGTGATGTACGCCATAAACCGTAGCTGCGCCGCCGCCCATGGAAAAGCCAGCGATGGCACGTCCGCCTTTGTCTGTGCGGACACGATACTTGTTCTCTATGAAGGGAATCAGTTCCAGGAAGAAATAGTCCTCGTATTTCCAATCAGGGGTGCCGTCGGCCTGGGGTTCAGCGTTAAAATACATCATGTTCTGCTGGTTGCCTTCCGGACATACCACAATCATGTTCTGGATAGCGCCGCAACTTGTCAGGCTGTCTGCCACTTGCGAGAGGTGATTCCATCGTTCCCAGTCGGTATGTGCCCCGCCACCGCCGTGCATGAGATACAGCACAGGATATCGTTGCAAGGAATCCTGGTCGTAGCTTCCTGGTAGATAGATGCCATACTCGCGCTCCTCGATACCTTTCAGCATTCGGCACGGCATCTTTGCGGAAAGGAATCTTCCTGGCGTCTGCTTGAAATCCTTGTCCTTCAACCCCTCTGCCTGGATGCATACATTACTGCCAATTAATATGGATAGAACTGCCAACAGTTTCTTCATGTCCTTCTTCTTATTTGTCGTATAACAACATATCCTTTCTTAACAACAATTTGGGAGAGACCTTCTTGTAAATCTCTCCCAAATATCATTAATTCCTGACGTGGAATACTATCACTTCTGGTTTAGATATTTCTCTATTTCCTTCTCTGAAATACCTGAGAATTTTATTGATCTTGGTTTTCCGTCTTCTTCATCAATATATGTTATGGTCAAAGTCTTTCCCTTAACACTAAAGTTGACTTCATTATCATCTTCATCATCACCAAAATAGTTTACTGCTAATTTGTTACCAGAAACAGTGTATGTTCCTTTGTCAACATCAACTACAGGATTTTCAAAACCAGGATAGTCTTTCATCCTATCAACTGCCTGTTGGGTATAGTATAATACGGTAACACTGGTAAAGTGACCATCCTTTTCAAATTTGAAATAACTATCAAAACTTTTAGTGTATTCGCTGATCTCATCATAATCCTCTATTTCATCCTTGTAGTCTAACATGTTGCATTTCCAGGTGCCAACAATATCACCACCGCCTCCATTGGGTCCATCTTCATCGTCGTCACCACAGGCTGTCAGTCCACAGGTTGTCATGGCCATCAGCATAGCCAGCATCAAATAATAAATCTTCTTCATAACTTTAATTTGTATTGGTTGTTAATAAATTGTGTATCGCGTTTAGCACAAATAACGGTGACAAAAATACATTAAATTTTGTTAACTCCCAAAATATTGTAGGAAAAATGAAATAATACACAAGAAATTATGTGGAAATGACACATCAGTATGTAGTTCTTTAGTAAATATGACTTCTCGTCCTAATGAAACAAATTGGGAGAGATCTTGACGAATCCCTCCCAAATATTATTGAATCTTAACTTGGAATGATGTCACTACAGATATTTGTTTATCTCCTTGTCGTCAACACGAGTGAATGTCGTTTTGACCTCCTGTCCATCTTCTATATAAGTTATGGTCAACTTCTTTCCACTAATGCTGAATGTGGATTCGTCTCTTTCGCCGTCGCTATCGATAGTGGTTAATTTGTTACCATTAACAGAATATTCTCCATCTTCGGGGAAAACTTCAGGATTCTTGAAATTAGGTTCATATTGTCTGATCTCTTCAATTCCTTTCTTGGTGTAATGGATTATTGTAACACTAACATACTTACCACCTTTCTTGAATTGAATCAGAGCCTCGGCTTTCTCGATATAATCAGCGTCTTCCTCGTCAATGGTATTTGCGAGATTGGCTTTCCAGGTACCTACAATGTCACCACCGCCTCCATTGGGTCCATCTTCTTCGTTTTCGTCACCACAGGCTGTCAAACTAAGGGTCGTCATGGCCATCAACATAGCCATCATCAAATAATAAAACTTCTTCATAACTTTAATTTGTATTGGTTGTTAATAAAATGTGTATCGCATTTAGCACAAATAACGGCGACAAAAATACATTAAATTTTGTTAACTCCCAAATTGTTTCGGAAAAAATGAAAGAATAAATAAGAAATTAAGTTGAAACGGCTCAAAAGTCGGCACAGGTGTCTTTCTTGAACGCAACGTGTTGACTTTGCCAACACAACACGTTGTGTTTGGGATTTCAACGTGTTGACTTTCCCAACTCAACACGTTGCATCTGCCATCACATCTGTTTATGCATAATTATGCTACAAAGTTGCGGATTAACTGACACTTGGGAAAAAAAGAAATGGATTTCTTTTGTTCTGCACTTTTTTTTACGTAAATTTGCAATCGAAAAAGAACAACTTATTAAAATCATAACAAAGAACTATGAAACAAAAAGTAACAGTCATTATGGCGCTGCTGCTGACGGTATTCGGCACGATCTGCATGCAGGCACAAGTGATGAAGTCTGCTGACCTGGAGAAATATGCCAAGGAACGTTATGGCGACAAGTGGGTAGATGCAGCCAAGAACCTTGCCTCGGATCTGGTACTCGACAAGAATGAGAGCCTCACCTATCAGCAGGTGATTGAGGCACAGGGAAAGACCAAGGAACAACTCTATCTGATATTGAACTATTGGGCTACTGCCACTTTCAAAGACAAGCAGGCTATCACCCTCAATGACAAGGATGCTGGATGCATCATCATTACATCGACCATTCTCGACATTGCCAGCCATACGGGTACTCTCAACAAGTACTCCGTGAGCATCACGCCCGTGATTCGCCTTGACATCAAGGATGAGAAGGTTCGTGTGACCTTTACCGTGCAAAGCTACGATATTCTGGCCGACATCACAGGTGGATGGATCAGTCTCGTCGACCCAGACGAGAGGACTTTCGGCGATTCGAAGCGCAAGAAGGACGACAAGACCAATGCCTTCCTATACGACGAGCAATGGGAGATTGCCCATCATTATCCTTTCGTGGAAAAGGACTCGAAGAAACGTACTTGCGCCAAAGCTCTTGTCATGACTCATGCCTACTCTAATGCCATCATGGACAAGGCTGAGGAGGCCATCAAAAACGGCATCGTGGGCAACGAGGACGATGACTGGTAAGGACGGCCAACAGATATACTGATAAGTAAAAGAAATCCTTAGCTTAAAATCAATAATAAAGATGAAAAAAACGTTGTTAGGCATTATCGCATGTTTCATGGTAGTGATGACATGGAGTGGATGCTCGAATGAAAAGAAACTGCCCTATCAGAACGAGTCGCTGTCTATAGAAAAGCGTGTAGACGACTTGCTGGATCGTCTTACTGTGAATGAGAAAATCGACCTGTTGCGAGCTACCTCGCCAGCCAATGAGCGTCTGGGATTCCCCAAATACTATCATGGCAACGAGGCATTGCATGGTGTGGTTCGTCCTGGTCGTTTCACGGTGTTTCCTCAAGCGATCGGCTTGGCAGCCATGTGGGATCCTGAGTTGATGCAGAATATTTCGACAGTTATCAGCGATGAGGCGCGCGCCAGATGGAACGAGTTGGAACAAGGGGCTAATCAAAAAGAACAGTTCAGCGACCTGTTGACATTCTGGTCACCCACTATCAACATGGCTCGTGATCCACGTTGGGGACGCACGCCTGAGACGTATGGCGAGGACCCTTTCCTTACAGGAGAAATGGGAACGGCTTTCGTCAAAGGCTTGCAGGGCAACGATAAACGTTATCTGAAAGTCGTGTCTACTCCTAAGCACTTTGCCTGCAACAACATAGAATCGAATCGCTTCGAGGCAAATGCTGACATTTCCGAGAAGCAGCTGCGCGAGTATTATTTGCCTGCTTACGAAGCTTGTATCCGTCGTGGCGGTGCGGCCTCTATCATGTCGGCTTACAATTCCATCAACGGTATTCCCTGTACGGCTAATCCTTGGCTCCTTACCAAATTGCTGCGTGACGAATGGGGCTTTAAAGGCTATGTGGTTTCTGACTGCGGAGGTGTGCACCTGATTCAGTCAGGCCACCACTTCGTGAGAGAAAAGTTGACTGCTGCCACGTTGGCTCTGAAGGCTGGACTTGATTTGGAATGTGGAGACGATTGCTACATCGAGCCCTTGCAGAAGGCCTACGAACTGGGCATGGTGTCTGACGAAGACATCAATCGTGCTGCTCGCCGAGTCTTGACAGCCAGAATGAGGTTAGGTTTCTTTGATGCCCCTGAAAGCTGTCCCTATTCGAAGATCTCGCCAGACGTAATCGGTTCCGAGAAACATCAGCAGATGGCTCTGCAGGCTGCACGTGAGGCTATTGTACTCTTGAAGAATGAAGGCAAAATCTTGCCGATCGACAAAAAGAAGATTCACTCGCTGGCTGTGGTGGGCGTGAATGCTGCCGACTGCGTGTTTGGCGATTACAGCGGCATACCCGCTTCACCACCAATCTCTGTGCTCGAAGGTATCAAGACTTTGGCAGGCAAGGACATTGAAGTAAAGTATGCTCCCTGGAAATCGGCTCGCGCAGACAAGGAAGTGGTGGCTCCTGAGTTCTTCCCCGATGGGTTGAAGACAGAATACTTCGATGGCGAAAGTATGGAGGGCACACCTGCTGTCAGGAACGAGGAATGGATCAACTTTGAACCCTCTAATCAGGCACCCGATCCTTTTGTGCCTACAGCACCGTACTGCATTCGGTGGACTGGCAAGTTGCGCCCGCCTGTAACTGGAAACTATGTCATTCGCTTCGAGGCTGAAAAGGGTGGTCGCCTGTATCTTGATGGGCAGAAGGTAACTGACGTTTGGGAGAGCCATCATCTGGGATGCGATACAGTGGCCATACGTTTGGAGGGCGGTCGCGACTATAATCTAAAGGCCGAGTTCCAGAACATCAGAGACTACTCGCTGGCTCGACTTAGTTGGAAGATTCCGACACCGGCTTCCAAGGAGAAATTGGCCCTTTATGGTAAAGCTGGCGAATTGGCCAAAGAGTGCGATGCTGTAGTGGCTGTGATGGGAATTAACCGTACCATCGAGCGTGAGGGCAAGGATCGTGACGAGATTGCTCTGCCTGCAGACCAGGAGGAGTTCCTGCAAGAACTTGTCAAGGTAAATCCCAACATCATTTTAGTACTTGTTGCAGGCAGTTCACTTTCCATGAAATGGGAACAGGAGAATTTACCTGCCATCGTCAACGCATGGTATCCGGGCGAGAAGGGTGGTACGGCAGTGGCAGAGGTGCTGTTTGGTCAGTACAACCCTGCGGGTCGTCTCCCTTTGACGTTCTACAGAAGTATGAGCGATTTGCCTCCCTTCAATGATTACGATATCACAAAACGAACCTACAAATATTTCGAGAAAGATGTGCTCTATCCATTCGGCTATGGACTGAGTTATACACAGTTTGAGTATACTGGGCTGAATGTTGAAGATAAGGGAGAAAACGTTGATGTGACGTTCACCATAAAGAATACTGGTGAGTGTGATGGCGATGAGGTTGCTCAGGTTTATACACGCCTGCCGGAATATGAGGGGAAAGCTCCGCTGAAAGAATTGCGTGGATTCAAGCGTGTCCATCTCAAGAGTGGCGAAAGCAAGGAAGTGACTATCCATCTGCGTCGCGAAGACTTGCGCTATTGGAGCGAGTCAAAGAAACAATTCATTGTTCCCGAAGGACTGCCCACGGTGTTGGTAGGAGCTTCATCGGCCGATATCAGGTTGGAGAAATAAGATATCTCATTGATCCGGGACGTTTGATGGACTTTGTTGTCCCTTTGTAACGTGAGTTCAGACAGCCATTGAAATGACATAATGGACCATGAGAATGATGATTGGTAAAACAGGTTCGTGCATAGGATGAAACTTGTTTCTTATTCCCCCAAAAAAACACCGTGCAGCTTTTGTTGACACGGTGTTTTTTTGTACTAAAAGTTTTGTCTTCCGCTATTTCCCTTCGTACCACTTTTTCAGCACGTCGAAAGCGAGTTTCTTTTCACCTTGGTCGCTGATGACTCCCTTGCGATTGTAGTAATCCTGAATGCCAGTAAGTACGCGGCGCGGTGAGCGGAAGTCCTTCAGGATCCAGGGTGTGGTACCAGCGAGGCCGTCGATCTTATCGAGCATCGCCGTGTTCTCTCGGTAAAGGTTCTCCTGGAACTCCTCTGTCCAACGCTGGTTCTTCGCGCCATGCAGTCCTGCCCTGGCACCTCCACCGAACTCGCTGATGATGACTGGCTTGTTGTAGGGAATCTCCCATGTCATCTTCGGAGCGTCATTCACGTCGCGATACCAACCGATGTATTGATTGAACGACACCACATCGACATACTTGTTCATGTTGTCCTGCAACTTGTTATGGTAGTTCGAGGCACCTGTCACCTCCATGGCCATTGAGATGAGGCGTGTCGAGTCTTGCGAACGGGCGTAGGTTGCCAAACGGCTCAGGAACTGGTCGCGTTCAGACGAATGGGGTGTCTCATTGGCAATGGACCAGATGATGATGTTGGCGCGGTTGTGGTCGCGGGCAATCATGTCGTTCAGCTGAGCTTCTGCATTCTGATAGGTGGCGAAGTTCTTCCAGGCAATCGTCCAGTAGACAGGAATCTCTGACCACACAAGAATACCCATACGTTCAGCTTCACGCACGGCATACTCGTTGTGTGGATAATGGGCCAGTCGCACGAAGTTGCATCCCAGTTCCTTGGCCCATGAGAGTAGCGTGTGGGCATCCTCGGTGCAGTTGGCACGTCCTCCGCCATAGGGTTTCTCTTCGTGGATGCTGATGCCTTTCAGGAAGATGGGCTCCCCATTGAGTAGAATCTGCTTGCCGCGCGTTTCAATCTTGCGGAAGCCAATCTCGTCGGTGATGGTTTCGCCGTCCATCGTGATTTCCACCTTATAGAGTTTAGGATTGTCAGGACACCACAGCTGCGGCTTAGCTTTCATATAAGTGGTGGCAGTACCGTTATCAGATGTGGTGACGGTTTTCTCCTGCTTCAGCTCAGGAATGCGTAGTGTCACCTGATGACCTGCTTCAGCCTTGTTCAGTTTCACCGTGAAGCCCAGACGTCTCCCTTCGAGGCTGAGCAGTTGCAAGGAATAGTTCTCCACATAAGTTGCGGGCACGTCGACAAGCAGCACATCTCGCGTGATGCCGCCGTAGTTCCACCAGTCGAAAATCTGTGTGGGTACATCCTCGGCATGTCGTTTGTTGTCGACCTTCACGATAACAAAGTTCTCGCCTTCCTTCAGCTGGTTGGTCACGTCGAAATTGAATGGAGTGAAGCCGCCGACATGATGTCCCAGATGGTGGCCGTTCACGTAGACATGAGCATCATAGTTGACAGCACCGAAGTAGAGCAGTTTGCGGCGACCTTCTTTCAACTTTGAACCCTCAACGGTAAACTTCTTGTAGAACCAGACGGTGCCTTCATAGAAGAACAGCCGCTCGTCGCGTGTGTTCCAGTCAGAGGGAATTGTCATCTCCTCAGCTTTGTCGAAATCGTATTCGATGAGATCTTCCGGTCGTTGCGGCTTGGCATTGCGGAAGAATCCAGATTGCGTGGGGTTCATTCGATAGTCATAATAGCCTTCTTCCTGGACGTCGACAATGTAGTGCCATTTGCCGTTGAGCGATGTGGTGTTTCGTCCAAGGATGTTGCCAACTTGTGGCACCTGTTGTGCCTGTGTGGTGAGCAGGGTTGCTGCCATCATCACGAGTGTTGTGAATATCTTTTTCATTTTTTCTTTATAACTCCCTGAAACAGGGAGGTTGCAATTAGTGAAACATAATGTTGAATTCATTTCCATATTGTCCTTGCTGGACTTCTGCTACGCATCATCGTGTGGAAAGATGTGGTAAGCCAGGATAGTTATTCTCATGGGATGCTGGAGTTTTGTATTGTCCTGAGGTCGAAGATGCCACCGGCAAGATTATGGTTGTGGGCGTTGAACTTTACTGTAATGTGAGTCTTGCCGTGAGTCAGTTCTTCAGGAATCTCCACTTCCTCGTAATAGAGTGGTTTCTCCACATCTTCTTTGGGATGACGGTGATCGAAAGTATGGATGGTGCGACCGTCCACCTGAAGGTCAAAGAGGCGGGCACCTGCATCGTCCTGACGGAAGCGTATGGCGATGGCTATGGGCTTGTCAGGAAGACAGCGCATCTGATACATGAAGAAACCTCCATCGGTAGCATGTCGCCAATGCTGGCCAAAGTCTTCACCCGTGCTGGAGAAGTAGGATTCCATCCGATGCTCACGTTCCGACTCATCGTCGGTCACCTTTACCTGGTCTATCTGGAGACGCTCGTAACGGGCCAGCTGTTCAGGGGTAGGCGAGTATGACTCTCGATTCCCAGAGCCTGGAGACAGAATGGAATCCAGCTGGGCTTGCGTGTCCACACATGGGAAGTAAACTTCGTAGCGATCGAAAAGCAAGCGAGTAAAAGGTACCAGAGAGATGGACTTTGGGGTTCCTGGCAGATTGCAGAGGAGGGTCAAGCTGTCGCCTTTGGCCCGATGTATGCTCTTCTTTATGGAAGCGATATTACCAACCAGGGTAGTGACCTCGTCCTGTGGTAGAGCCTTTCCTGCTACGCTACCGGTACTCACAAAGTCATGATGTGTAAGTCCATGATTGTCTATCTTCTGGGCCATCACCATAGCTCCGTACTGAATGGAGACATATTGGTTGAACTTCTTGAGCGGCTGTACATCGAGGACTGGACGGAACGAGAGGTCTATGCGGTCACCTTCCTGCCAATCGCGGCAGAGCACAATATACTTGCTCTCCCGACTTCCTTTCTGCAAGCTGTAGTGATGGTTCTTGCCATTCACCTTGATGCGCATGCTGCCCTGTTCCACCCAATAAGGACAACGTATGGCCAGGGCAACGCGGCCACCTCGCTGCACAATCAGCGTGGAGCGATCGGCATCAGGATATGAGGTCTGCTGCTCGATGGCAAAGCCTCTCTCTTTCCATTCCAACGTGGTGGGAACGAACATATTCACGAAGAGCGTGTCAGCCTGATAGGCATAAACCATCTTGGCCAGCTTTGCAGGAGCCTGCAAGCCTGTGCCCACGCAGCACCAGAAACAGCCGTAGGGGTCGGCATAGACCTTATACTGTCCGGGGCGCATGGAGGTATAGTAGCAGCTCATACCCATCTCAGGGTCGAAGTTGCCCAGAATATGGTTCAGCAGGACGCGCTCGTAATAATCCACGCGACTCATTTCGCCATCCCACTGGTAGAGGGCCTCGGTGAGTCGCATCATGTTGACTGAGTTGCACGATTCAGGTCCGCCAGTGGCTTCCACCTTTTCTATGTATTGGTCTTCGGCAAAGAAATGCTCGCCGCAACTGTTTCCGCCATTCACCCAGGTGTGGTTCTTCAGCACAATGTCCCAGAAGAGATGAGCGGCATCCAGCATCCGCTTGTCTCCGTTGGCCCTTCCCACAGCCACGAATCCCGTGAACTTGGGAATCTGGGTATTGGCGTGCCAACCTTGCAGAATGTCTTTTCCTTGCGAGAGCGGAACCCACATATCCTCGTCGTTAAGTCGTTCAGCCCATCTGAGATAACGTTCTTCGCCTGTGAGGCGGTAGACGTCGATATAGGATTCATTGATGCTGCCATGTTCGCAGACAAGTAGTTTCTGCATGCCTTCATGGTCCAGTTTGTCGATGACACTTTGCCCAAACCAGTCGGCCAGACGTGTCAGTACAGTTCGTGCCTCGTCGATACCACAAAGTGTATAGGCATCATAGAGGCCGAGCATCAGTTTGTTCATCACGTAGACAGGTTCCCAAGTCTTGTTTATCATGGGATTGCTGGTCTCGAAATTGCCTGCCGCCACATCCTCGAAGACATGCCGCCCGATACGTGTGGCAGCCACATAGCCGTCGCCTCCAGCATCCTGAGCCTCGCGCAAGCCGTGAATGCTGTAGCGCAGACGTTCCAGGATGGCAGGGTCGCCCGTTGTCTGGTACATCATCGACATGCCAGAAAGGTAGAAGCCCATGATATGTCCTGCCAAAGACCACTCGTCGTGGATTACCGACTCCCATTGTGGATAGGGTTGTGCCAGAGGGGTGAGGCCAGCCTCTCGACGGAACCACGACAGCAGGCGATCAGGTTCAAGCGTGAGCAGATACTTGTGCGACAGGTCTTGGATGCTCTTCATCTGCCCACCTGTGATGCGTACATCAGTTAGTTCAAACAGGTTAACCTGCGAGCCCTCCAGAGGTTTCTTCAACACATTGGTTGGCTCACACCATACGGGATCCACACATGTGATCCACCCAAGGAGTGTAACAATTATTGTACGACAATGCGTCCTAATAAAGGAAGGTTGTTCTCTGTAAAGGTGAGGCTTCCTGTTCGTATGTTTCATGTTATCTTTGTGCATCGTGGTCAGTCTTCATCAAATTCGCGTGGTAAAGATAATGAAAATCTCTCTGTCAAGAAAACATTCATGGGTTTTTCTGATGTTGAAGGACAGAATAGTGCGGAAATCATACTCGAAATCCCCATTTGGATGCGAAAGGACAAAGTGTAACGTTATGGGCAAGTATCTCATCCCTGAAGAATGGTACAACATCATCAGCTATAGATACGGCAAGAAGAAGTATCTGAATAAACGGAAGTCGCCGCAAAGACAACGTGTTGACTTTGCAAAGACGTCGTGTTGTGTTTCTCATTTCAACGTGTCGCATTTGTGATAGCGACCTGTTGGCTCTTTGAGGGCGAATGAGAGGTTGTTGGGAAAACTCTGATTCTGAGCTTTATCCTTTCTTCACCGTGAGCAGCATGAAGAGGATGCTGAGAACACATGCCGCCAGGAGAAGGATGAAGGTCCAGTTCCATCCAGCACTTTGTGCTACGTATCCGATAACGCTGTTGGCGAGGATGGCTGTGCCGAAGAAATAGCCGAAGAAACCTGTGAGACCAGCTGCGGTGCCTGCTGCATTCTTGGGAGCAAGGTCAAGAGCCTGAACGCCAATCAGCATGACGGGACCATAAATGAAGAATCCAATGCCGATGAGACTCAGGATGACAAGATTGATGCTGGGAGTCTCCAGCGAGGAGGCGTACCAATAGAGGCCGATGAAGAGGGCTACGAAGAGCATGAAAATGATGGTGGGCATAGCTCGACGCCCTTGGAAGATCTTGTCGCTGATGAGACCACAAATGATGGTGCCTGGAATGGCTGCATACTCGTAGGCGAAATATGCCCAGCCAGCAGAGGTGAGGTCAACTCCCTTGTCGCTGAGCAGGGTGGGTGCCCAATCGAGACATCCGTATCGAACCATATAGATGAAAGCATTAGAGATGGCTATGAACCACAGGTATTTGTTGGGAAGAACGTACTTCATGAAGATGTCGCGAACGGGAAGTACTTCTTCGGCTTTCTCGGAATAACCCTCTGGATAATCGTTGCGCCACTTCTCGACGGAGGGAAGCCCACAGCTTTGGGGAGTGTCGCGCAGGAGGCAATAGGTGAGCAGGGCGATGAGAATGGCTGTGGCGGCTGGGAACAGATAAGTTCCAGCTAAGAAATAAAGATTCTGGTGAGTGCCATAGAACCAGCTGCCGAACCAGACGGCGCCGTACGTTGCCATAGGGCCAACGAGACCACCTCCCACATTATGGGCGCAGTTCCAGATGGACATCATGGTGCCTCGCTCTTTTTGCGAGAACCAATGCGTCATGACTCTGCCACAGGGGGGCCATCCCATGCCGTTGAACCAGCCTACCAGGAAGTTGAGGATGCCCATGAGGATGATGGCGAACGAAGTGCGCTCTGGGTGATTGATGAGGTCGAGACCTGTGATGGGAACCACCATGAATGCCATCGTGATGGCGGCGAGGATGAGTCCCAAAGGCAGGAACTTTCGCACATCGCTGCGGTCTGAAATGGATCCCATGAGGAACTTGCTGAGGGCATAAGCGACTGCATTCATGCCAAGAACAGTACCCAGTTCACCCTTGTTGATGCCGAACTGCTCGAGCATGGGGATGGCCATCGTGAAGTTCTTGCGGACGATATAGAAAGCTGCGTATCCGATGAAGGCACCAGCAAAGACCTGTAGGCGCAGTCGACGATACTTGGCGTCAGCTGCGGGGCCACTCTCCTCGGCCTTGAAGGCTGGGGGAGCCAGGAACCCTTTTCTTAATTCGTTGTTCATAGTGCTTGCTGTTATAGAACGTATGTTTGTTTTTGACCTGATATGCGCAGGAAAGAGACAATTCGATGCTGAGGTCCTTACAAAAGTACGCATTTTATGTCGTTCGAGCGTGTGTTTGCAGGAATAATGTGAAAGAGGAATGAAGAATTTTAAAAAAAAGAGGCTTTGGTTTTGCTGGTTTGAGAAAAAGTCGTACCTTTGCACGCCGATTATTATCAAAAGGGGCGAATTGTGCCTCTTCTGCACGTGTGAATAGTTCGTTCTTTGGCCAGGCGGACGGTTCGTGAATCGTGTGGAAATGAACTTAGTAGAACAATAAAAACAAAAAAACAAAGAATGGATACTTTGAGTTACAAGACCATCTCTGCCAACAGGGCAACTGTCAAAAAGGAATGGGTTGTAGTGGATGCTACAGACCAGATCCTGGGTCGCTTGGGCAGCAAGGTGGCAAAATTGTTGAGAGGTAAGTACAAGCCTGAGTTTACTCCTCATGTTGACTGCGGTGACAACGTGATTATCATCAACGCAGAGAAAATTAAGATAACGGGTAACAAGATGACCGAGAAGATTTATTATTCTTACTCTGGTTATCCTGGTGGTCAGAAGCAGGCTACTCCTGCCAGTATTCTGGCAAAGCCCAATGGTGCAGAGAAACTGATCCGTAAGGTAGTGAAGGGTATGCTCCCCAAGACAAAGTTGGGTGACAAGATCCTGCACAATCTCTACATTTACGAAGGTAGCGAGCACAAGCAAGAGGCTCAGCAACCCAAGGCAATAGATATTAACCTCCTAAAATAATAAACGATGGAAGTAGTAAATGCATTAGGTCGCCGCAAGAGCGCCATCGCTCGCATTTATGTTAGCGAAGGAACAGGTAAGATTACCATCAACAAGAGAGACTTGGTTGATTACTTCCCCAGCACTATACTGCAGTATGTGGTTAAGCAACCTCTGAACACGTTGGATGTTGCTGAGAAGTATGACATCAAGGTGAACCTGCAAGGTGGTGGTTTCACTGGTCAATCTCAGGCTCTGCGTCTGGCAATTGCCCGCGCATTGGTGAAGATCAACGCTGAGGACAAGAAGGCCCTGCGTGCAGAAGGCTTCATGACTCGTGACAGTCGTGAGGTAGAGCGCAAGAAGCCAGGTCGTCCAAAGGCACGTCGTCGTTTCCAGTTCAGCAAGCGTTAATATACAGATTTGCTGTTCTCTGCCTTCTACCTTATTTATTTTATTATGGTGTTGCAGAGATATTTGGAAAGAATCGGCAAAAAGTTTAGTATCTAAACCCTTTCGACTTCGGCTATCAGAGAGATGAACGGCGAATTACCAGAGGGTTGGTTCTAATCAGAAAGAATACAAAAAGAAAGTAAACAAACAAAAAAAAGAAAAGAACAAGATGTCAAGAACAAATTTTGATACATTGTTGGAGGCTGGATGTCATTTCGGCCACCTGAAGAGAAAGTGGAATCCCGCTATGGCTCCTTACATTTTCATGGAGCGCAATGGCATTCATATCCTGGATCTGCACAAGACCGTCGTTAAGCTCGACGAGGCTGCAGAGGCTATGAAGCAGATTGCAAAGAGCGGCAAGAAAATCCTCTTTGTTGCTACTAAGAAGCAAGCAAAGCAGATCGTGGCTGACAAGGCTACCTCTGTGAACATGCCCTACGTGATCGAGCGTTGGCCTGGCGGTATGCTGACCAACTTCCCCACCATCCGTAAGGCTGTGAAGAAAATGGCCAATATTGACAAACTGACTGCTGACGGTACCTTTGGCAACCTGAGTAAGCGTGAGATCCTGCAGATCACTCGCCAGCGTGCTAAACTGGAGAAGAACCTGGGTTCTATTGCTGACTTGACTCGTCTGCCTGCTGCTCTTTTCGTTGTTGACGTATTGAAGGAGCAGATTTCCGTACGCGAGGCTAATCGCTTGGGTATCCCCGTATTCGGTATCGTTGACACCAACTCAAATCCTGACAATATCGATTTCGTAATTCCTGCCAACGATGATGCCAGCAAAAGCATCGAGGTTATCCTGGATGTTTGCTGTGCTGCAATTGCAGAGGGTATCGAGGAGCGTAAGGCTGAGAAGGTTGATGCCGAGGCAGCTGCTGAACAGGAAGACCAGCCCGTAAAGAGAGGCCGTCGCAGTGGTAAGGCTCGCGAGGAAGAAGAAGTTGCAGAGACTCCCGTAGAGGCAGAGGCTCCCGCTGAAGAAGAGACTTCCGAAGCACCTGCAGAAGAGGCTGACGCTGAGTAATCATAATAAAAACATCAATTAAAAACAACTTTTCTCTCATGACTGAACCTTGAAGGGCAGTTTCCCTTCCGAGCAAGTCAGGGGAGAGCAAAAAATATTTGTACGATATGGACGTTACAATGACTGATATCAAAAAGCTCCGTGAGATGACTGGAGCTGGTTTGGCTGACTGCAAGAAGGCTTTGGCTGAATCTGAGAATTTCGACGGTGCTATTGCATATCTTCGCGAGAAGGGTAAGGCTGTTGCTGCTAAGCGCAGTGACCGCGAGGCTTCTGAAGGTTGTGTTCTGGTAAAGACAGAGAATGGGTTTGGTGCCATCATTGCTTTGAAGTGCGAGACCGACTTTGTTGCCAACAATGCTGATTTCATTGCTTTGACAAAGCAGATTCTGGATGCAGCTGTTGCCGCCAAGGCTAAGACTTTGGATGAGGTGAAGGCTCTCACTCTGGATGGTGTTACCATCGCTGATGCTGTGGTTAACCGCAGTGGTATCACTGGTGAAAAGATGGAGTTGGATGGTTATTGTGTTATCGAGGCAGAGAACATCTACACCTATAATCACATGAACCGCAACGGCCTGTGCACTATGGTTGCTTTGAACAAAGATGTTGATCCCTCTGTAGGTAAGAATGTTGCCATGCAGATTGCCAGTGCTGCTCCTGTTGCCATTGATGAGACAGGTGTACCCCAGTCTGTTAAGGACAACGAAATAGCTGTTGCTATCGAGAAGACAAAGGCTGAGCAGGTTCAGAAGGCTGTAGAGGCTGCTATCAAGAAGGCTGGCTACAACCCCGCTCACTTTGATTCTGAGGATCACATGGAGAGCAACCAGACCAAGGGTTGGATTACAGCCGAGGATGTTGCTGCTGTTAAGAAGATCATCGCTGAGGTTAGTGCTGAAAAGGCTGCAAACCTGAACGAAAACATGATTATGAACATCGCCAAGGGTCGTCTGAACAAGTTCTTGAAGGAGAATTGCTTGTTGAGCCAGGAGTACATCTGGGACAAGAATTTCACTGTTGCTTCTTATCTCCAGTCTGTAGACAAGGAGTTGACCGTTGTTGATTTCAAGCGTTTCACTCTCCGTGCAGAATAAGTAAGGCTTACAGATTACACACTTGATAGAGAAAAAGTGGACCTATTGGTTCACTTTTTTTTGTGTGTATTTGCGCTCTTCACTCGTTTTCCGTAACTTTGACTTCGTCGAAGTTTCTCCCGCTCGAGAAAACTCAAAAACATTCTTGGTTTTCTGCTCGCTTATTCGTAACTTTGGACCGATTTTAGAAGAAAATGAAGATATTTGGTATAGGAATGAACTATGTGGAGCACAATAAAGAGCTCGATGGTTCGTTATATAAACCAGAGGCACCCGTGATTTTCACCAAGGCTGACTCTGCGCTGCTAAGCGGTGGGAAACCCTTTTTCATCCCTTCGTATACCCAGCAGTGTGACTACGAGACAGAATTGGTGGTTCGCATCAGTCACTTGGGCAGAAGCATTCCTCAGCGGTTTGCTCATCGCTACTACCAGGAAGTGACGGTGGGGATCGATTTCACAGCACGTGATATCCAGCGTAGTTTACGTCAGAAGGGACTTCCCTGGGATCTGTGCAAAGGGTTTGACGGAAGTGCTGTAGTGGGCGACTTCATTCCTTTGGACCAGTTGGGTGGCGTGCAGAATCTGCACTTCCATCTGGATATAAATGGAAAGACTGTGCAACAAGGATTTACTGGTGATATGCTCTACAAAGTGGATGAACTGGTGAGCTACATCAGTCAGTTCTTCACTCTGAAAACAGGCGACCTGATATACACTGGTACTCCAGTAGGTGTGGGCCCCGTTCATATCGATGACCATCTGGTGGGTTATCTGGAGGACAAAAAAGTGATGGAGTTTAATGTGAAATAGAAGATGTGCTTGCTGCGATGACAATAACGTGGAGAAAAAAGATGCGATGAAGAGATACATTACATACATACTGTTGCTTTTGGTGATTCTTCCCTCCTCAGGAAGAGCATCGACAAAGGAAGAAACAGAGAAAGCGAAGTCCACCTTTACTACCCTCGACTGGACGGAGCTGCAGATAGATTCGATGCTGCCTATCTATACTGAGGTGGTTCCCTTGGAGACTGATTACCGTTTCTATGACTATGTTGTTCTGTTGGAATACCCTGAGTATGGTTCGCTCAACAAGGCTGAGGAGAAGATTGTAGAGCAATTCAAAGAAAGGGTAGGTGAAACTATCAAGGTGGAGACTCACGTGGGTGTGGATCGTCGTCAAGGTTTTTTGGACATCTCCTTCATCCCCATTATCCGTAGGGATGGAGCCTATAAGAAACTCCTCAGTTGCCGAATCACCATTCAAGCCAATCCCAAAGCCTCTGTGCCTCGCAAGGTTCCCTCCAGTTCATCTCGCTACGCAGATCATTCTGTCTTGAGTAGTGGTACTTGGGTAAAGATCAGCATCACAGAGGATGGCATCTACAGCTTGACTCGCAGTAGCTTGCGGAGAATGGGATTCTCGAATCCAGACAAGGTTCATCTCTATGGTTATGGTGGTTATCGACAAAACGAGTTGATAGATGCTGACAAGGACTTCGATGATTTGGAGGAAATCCCTCTTTACAAGCAAGGCGACAACTTACTCTTCTGGGGTAATGGCTTGACTTACTGGAACGGCAATACTCGGGTGGTGAATCACTATGCTAATCAGGCTTGCTATTTCTTGACGGAAGGAAATTCTAATACTATCATAGAGGCCATAGCACAATCTGATGGGACAGCCGATACTATCTATACGACCTTCCCGTCACATGTACTCTATGAGAAAGACGAATATGCGTGGTACTGGGGTGGAAGGAATCTCTATGAGAATGTCAACTATGGAAGCAGCAATTCCCATACTTACAAGTTGACTACCTCCAATTCGGCAGGCAACGAACTGCTGACTGTTAGTTTCTCGGCTGGAGCCAGCAAAGAGACTATCCTCCAGACCAACGTGAATGGGGCAGACATGAAGGAAACAATGTCAATGCCAGCTCTTAGTAAGTATACTTATGCCACTCTTGCCAGCCGAACATTCGATGTAAGCAAGTTGGCAGATGGAAACAGTTGGACTGTACGTCTGACCAGCACTTCGGGCAATGATGCCCGATTGGATTATCTGGCCCTCCATTATGACAGAAAGATTGTTCCCACCAACGAGGAGGGTTTTGTCGCCTTTTCTCAGACTGGTAATGCAATTTCAGAATTTGATATCATCTGTGACCCAAACAATGTTCAGGTGATGAGAGTGGGACAACGAAACGATCCTGCCGTTTTGATCAAAGGAACTGCCAAGGATGGCAACATATTGAGCATTACTGTGGATGACCCTACTCGTCGTTATGTGGCTTTCGACACAACTCATAACTTTCCTGAACCTACTTATGTGGGTACGATTGAGAATCAAGATCTGCATTCCTTGGATAGTTTGGATATGGTCATCATCATCCCTACGAGTGGAAAAATGAAGCAGCAGGCCCAGCGCTTGGCGGCTGCTCATCTTTATTATGACAGTTTGCGGGTAGGTATTGTTCGTGCTGATCAAATATATAATGAATTCAGCAGTGGAACACCTGATGCCACAGCTTATCGACGTCTGATGAAGATGCTTTACGATCGAGCTGAAACGGAAACTGATGCTCCCCGTTATTTGCTCCTGATGGGCGATGCTGCATGGGATAACCGTATGGTGAGTACAGCTTGGCGAAGTTATAAACCTGATGACTATTTGCTTTGCTACGAGAGTGAAAACAGTTACAGCGATACCCGCTGCTACGTAATGGAAGATTACTTTGGCTTGCTCGATGATGGTGAAGGAGGTAAATTGCTTCGAGATAAAACAGACCTTGGCGTGGGACGTTTCCCTGTGACATCTGCTTCAGAAGCTAAGATTATAGTGGACAAGACTATCAACTACATGAGTCGCCAGAATGCTGGCAGTTGGAAGAATGTTGTTTGCATGATGGGTGATGATGGAGACGAGAATGAGCACATGAAATATTGCGATGACGTGGCAAAACGCATCAAATCAAATAATCCTGAAATAGAGATCCGTAAAGTAATGTGGGATGCCTATACTCGCGTAAGTACTGCGCGAAGCAATACCTATCCTGAGGTGGAGGCTTTGTTGGCCAAACAGATGAAGGAAGGTGCTCTGGTGATGAACTATACTGGACACGCCAGCACTTATACCTTATCTCATGAATTTGTTCTGAATCTTGAGGATTTCGAAGCCTTCAAGAGCAGCAATCTTCCCCTTTGGGTCACTGCAGCTTGCGACGTGATGCCTTTCGATGGTCAGTCTGCCAACATCGGTGAGACGGCTGTATTGAACCCGGGAGGTTCCGCAGTGGCTTTCTATGGGACCACACGTACTGTATATGCTAACCAGAATTTAACGATGAACCGCTTTTTCATGAAATATCTTTTTGGCGTAGATGATCATGGGGTACGTTATCGTTTGGGTGATGCGATTCGTTTGGCCAAGAGAGACATTATTACAGATGGTTTTGAATCAGGATTTGAGGAGAATAAGCTGCATTATGCCTTATTGGGTGATCCAGCTTTGGTGATGGGGGCTCCATTGCAACGTGTCGTGTTGGACAGTATCAACGGTCAGGTCGTCTCCAGCGAGAATCCCATTGGGTTGAAGGCTGGCAGTAAAGTGAATATGAGTGGACACATCGAGGACAATGAAGGTAATGTGCTTCCTGATTTCCAAGGAGTTCTCTCTGCTCGTGTTTACGACAGCGAGGAAACTGTGACATGTAAAAACAATGCAAAAGCTTCCACTCCCTTTACTTTCTTAAGTCGTGAAGATGTTCTCTATAATGCTCAAGACAGTATCCTGGATGGCAAGTTTGAACTTGCTTTCACTGTGCCTGTGGACATCAATTATAGTGACGAGAGAGGGCGTATCGTCTTTTATGCCATCAATGATGCTAAGACTGTGGAGGCCAATGGATACAGCGAGGACTTCAATCTGGGTGGTGTAAGCGATGAACTTGATACCGATACCATCTCTCCTTTCATCTATGCCTATCTTAACAATGAGGACTTCCAAGATGGTGACGAAGTGAACTCAGAACCATATTTCGTGGCTTTACTGCAGGATGAGAGTGGAATAAATGTGAGCGGAAATGGAATCGGCCACGACTTGATACTTTGTGTGGATGGACGGGCCGACCGTACCTATAATCTGAATGATAACTACGTGGTTGACTTTGGAAATCCTACCCGTGGAGTTGTTACTTATACCATTCCTACCTTGGAAGCAGGTCCTCACTCGCTTACCTTCCGTGCATGGGATGTACTGAACAACACGAGTTCCATTTCGATGAATTTTGTGGTGAATCCTGGCATGAAGCCTGAGTTGCTGCAACTGACGGCTAATCCCAATCCTGCGGTCACCAACACCAACTTCCTGATTACTTATGATCGGCCTGGTTCAGAATGCACTTTCACCATTGATGTTTTTGACTTCATGGGGCGTAAATTATGGACTCAGAGCGAAACGGGAAACAGTAGTGGACTTTACGTGATACCCTGGAACTTGACAACCGGATCAGGTGGTAGGGTGGGCACAGGTATCTATCTCTATCGTTGTACCTTGCAGTGTGGTGAGAGCAAAGAAGTGTCAAAAACTCAAAAAATCATTGTTTTGAACAATAAATAGGACTCATGTGAGTTAATATAGTATATGGATACAAAAAATTTTCGTAATATATTTTTCCTGATAGCTTTTCTCGTGATGGGAACTCTTGCAACGAGAGCACAGGATAAGAAGAACATGTTCAACCCTGTGAATACCAGTGTGACCTCTCTTGCTATTGCTCCCGATGCTCGAGCAGGTGCTATGGGTGACGTGGGTGGTGCCACCGAGGCAGACGTGAATTCTCAGTACTGGAATCCCGCCAAGTATCCTTTCAATATCGGTCGTGCAGGCGTGGCTGTCAGTTATACCCCTTGGTTGCGTAAGTTGGTCAACGATATCAATCTTGCAAACATGACGGGTTTTTATCGAATTGGTGATTATTCCGCCTTCAGTGCATCACTACGTTTCTTCAGTCTCGGCGAAGTGTTCCTGAGCGATATGGAGGACATGACCATCAATCCCTATGAGATGGCCATCGATGCTGGTTACAGTCGAATGTTGAGTGAATGTTTCTCAATGGGTGTAAACATGCGTTTTATCTACTCTGATATCAAGTATGACTATACGGCTGAGAGCAGTGCCGGTAAGGCTTTCGCGGCAGATATTGCCTTATATCGTCTGGGTTATTTCATGGCTGGTAGCCGCGAGTGCAGTTTTGGATGGGGTTTGAACATCAGCAACATTGGTTCCAAAATTTCCTATGGAGGCGATGATAATTCCGAGTTCATTCCCACCAACTTGCGTCTGGGTATGAACTTCACTGTACCCTTCAACGAGTACAACAAGTTTAGTGTAGCTGCCGATGTTAACAAGATGTTGGTGCCTACTTATCCCAAGCAGGAGACAGATGAGCCCGATAATGACTACGAGGACCGTGTGCAGCGTGATTACTATGATATTTCGCCCATTGCAGGTATATTCAAGAGTTTCTATGATGCTCCCAATGGATTCAAGGAGGAGATGCAGGAGATTCAATGGAGTCTGGGTGCCGAGTATACCTACAATGACCGTTTCATGCTGCGCGGAGGTTATCACCATGAGGCTGCCAACAAGGGTAATCGTAAATATTTCACCGTTGGTGCCGGTTTCCACATGAGTGTCTTTTCGGTGGATGCAGCCTATGTCTTCAGTACCAGTCAAACCAATCCTTTGGATCAGACCATGCGTTTTACACTCGGTTTTGATCTGGATGGTATCAAGGACCTTTTCAGTACGAGAAGAAGATAAGGGTAATTCTTTATGTTAAGGCTTTTGTATCAGTACTACTGCGTAAGCTGATATACCTTCCTCTCGGCCTGTGAAGCCCAATTTCTCTGTAGTGGTAGCTTTTATGCTTACATCGTCAATATCAATTTCCATTACCTTGGCAAGGCATTCCTGCATGGCTGGGATGTGGGCTTTCAACTTGGGTCGCTCGGCACAGACGGTAGCATCAATGTTGCCTACATGATAACCTTTAGTGGCTACCAGCTCTATGGTCTTACGTAGCAGAATCTTACTATCGATATTGAGGAACTTGTCGCTGTTGTCGGGGAAGTGATAACCGATGTCGCGCATATTGGCGGCACCTAATATGGCATCGCATATTGCGTGAATCACAACGTCAGCATCGCTGTGACCTTCCAATCCCAATGTGTGATCCACTTTGATGCCTCCAAGCCATAGGTCGCGTCCTTCCACCAATCGATGGACATCATACCCCATTCCTACTCTTATTCTCATTGTCTCAGTTATCTTTGTTTGATGGATATTACACGTATGGCTTGTTCTCCTTGCCATTCACCTGCAAAGATGCCACTCTCAGACGTGAAGAAGGCCCCGTAACCCCAACGCTGATCGTTACCGAATTCGCCAAACCAGAAATCACCATTGGGATAATAGTATATTCCGTAACCATGACGTTTCCCAAGATAGGTTTCACCCATATACCGCTCTCCGTTGGGATAGTCAATGGTTTGGAAACGATAAGCATTGATATCTTTGTCCTCCAGTGTATCTTTTTCTTTGCCTCGCAGGATGTATTCAATGTCCCCGCCTGCCATATTATAGGCAACATGATATTCGGGATCTCCTACTATGGAAACTCTGTTGGCAATGGTAATGCCGAAGAGGAGTTTGTTTTCACGGAACTTGCCTATTACACGGGAACCATCCAGATTGATAAGCATCCCATAACCATAAAGTTGGTTCAGGTTGTCTAATTGGCCCACGTATTGTCCGAATGCCGTATCAATGACTTTACTCTTATATTTGCTTATCTGGTCCAAGAAGATTTGTTCGTAGGCACTTGGTGCAATCTCATACTTCTCGATGGGAGTAATTTGGGCAGAGCAATATAGTGCGCTGACTGCCAATATGGTGAAAAACAACGTCTTTTTCATTGATAGTATCCTTTCTTTTTTATTTCTTTCCATACAGCGGGAGCAAGGTCCTCACCCTTGTAGGTTCCCGCCTTTATTTGTTCTCGAATGACCGTGCTGCTTATGTCCAGCAACGGTGTGTTGGCAATAAGAATGTTTGCCGACACGTTACTTAGTTCGTAGCCTGGCCGAGGGTAGATGATGATACGATGTTGTTGCAAAATTTCATCGTGATGGTACCACTGAGGGAAACGTTCCCAGTTGTCGGCTCCAATGACTAATACGAATTCCCGTTCAGGATATTTCTCTCGTAAATGCTCAAGTGTGATTACCATATAGGAGGGACGTGGCAGTTTCATCTCAATGTCACATACTGCCAGATGAGCTCTCCCTTTGATGGCGAGACGAGTCAAACGCAGGCGATCCTTATCACAGAGTAGTTTGTCATCTACCTTGAATGGGTTCTGAGGAGAGACAAGAAACCACAGTTCGTCCACCAATCCCTGTTTCACCAGTGCCTTCCCTAACGTGGTGTGCCCATTATGAATGGGATTGAAACTTCCTCCGTAGATTCCTGTCACTATCTTCATGCCAACGGTTCTTTATTTTCTCAGAAACTCATTTATCAGACGCAAAGTCTCGGCTTCAGCATCCTCCAGTATGTCATTTACCACAATGTGGTCGAATCGGGAGGCGAAACTCAGCTCGTAGTCCGCCTTGGCCAGACGCTTTTCTATCTGTTCCATATCATCCGTACCACGATTGATCAGACGTCGGCGCAGTTCCTCTATCGAAGGTGGTTGGATGAAGAGGCTCATTGCTCGGTCTCCATAGAATTCCTTGATATTGCATCCGCCTTTCACGTCCACATCGAAGACCACGTTTTGTCCTTCCTTCAGCTGATGCTCCACCTGTTCCTTCAGTGTACCGTAGAATCGGTCCTGATAGACTTCTTCATACTCCAGGAACTCATCGTTCTGAATCTTCTGGCGGAACTCTTCGGGCGAGAGAAAGAAATATTCCACGCCGTTCTGTTCAGTCCCACGAGGAGGACGGCTTGTTGCGCTGATGCTGAATGCCAGTTTCAACTCTGGGTGCTCATTCATCAACCACTGCACGATGGTGGTTTTCCCGCTGCCAGAGGGAGCAGAGAAGATCAACAAGCCTCCCTCTGTCCTTTCTGGAGAGGGATGAGACAACTCTTTTTGTGTCTTTTTCCTTGCCATTTTTTTATGCTTTTTATGTTCCTTTTTATCCGATTACCATTCCTTCTTTGGAGGAGGAAGAAGAGTTCCTACATCACATTCAGCACTTGTTCCTTAATCTGTTCCAATTCGTCCTTCATTTTTACGACGATGTTCTGCATTTCTGCCTGGTTACTCTTGCTTCCTGTAGTGTTGATCTCACGTCCCATCTCCTGAGCAATGAAACCAAGTTTTTTTCCTTGGCCATGGCCGTTTTCCATTGTCTCTCGGAAATAACGGAGATGGTTGGTCAGACGCTGTTTTTCTTCATTGATGTCCAGTTTCTCAATGTAATAGATCATTTCCTGCTCTAAACGGTTGCGATCATATTCTACTTCAGGGATGGTCTTCAGGTTGTCAACCAAGCGTTGACGGATCTTCTCCGTGCGTTCTTTTTCGTAAGGGGCTATGTTGGCCAAAAGAGTTTCGATGTTATCCAGTTTCTCCTGAAACTTTTTCTGCAGGGCAGCACCTTCCTGCTTCCTGAATTCCACTAATTGCAGAACGGCTTGTTCCACGACGTTGCGAGCCACCGTCCATTCCTCTTCACTGAGTTCCTGTACATCCGTCTTAGAGAGTACATCAGGCATACGCATCAAAGTGCTCCACCAATCAATCGGCTCGGGTAAATTATATTTAGTCATGATATTCTTGATTTGCCGATAGTAATTTTCTATGAGTGCATCGTTGATGGGAGTGGCGACTTGGTCAGTTGTTGGTTCAACCCAGAGATTGAATTCCACCTTTCCACGCTCAAGAGTTTTGGATATCAAACCTCTGATTTCCATATCCTTTTCTCGATATATGGGAGCCAGGCGTGTTGACAAGTCCAGTGCTTTGCTATTGAGTGACTTTACCTCTGCTGTAATCTTTTTTCCCTGGTATTCGGCTGAGGCCTTACCGTAACCAGTCATTGACTGAATCATAATTTTAACAACAATTTTGTGCAAAAGTAGCAAAATAATAGGAGAAAATTGTAACTTTGTGCCAAAATAAAGAAAAAAAACTGGATGGCTTGTATTCTGCATATTGAAACCAGCACTCAAGTGTGTTCTGTGGCCGTAAGTCAGGATGGTGTTCTTCTTTTCCATGAAGAAGACATGGAAGGTCCCAGCCACAGTGTCAAGTGTGGGGTTTTTGTTGAGGAAGCTCTCTCGTTTGCCGAGAGCCATGCCATCCCTTTGGATGCTGTAGCTATCAGTAAGGGTCCTGGCAGTTATACAGGATTGCGCATCGGTGTTTCGATGGCAAAAGGTGTATGTTATGGCCGTCGGGTTCCTTTGATTGCGGTTCCCACGTTGCAGGTTCAGTGTGTGCCTGTTCTGCTTTATCATGAGGAACTGGAAGATGATGCCCTACTCATTCCTATGATAGATGCTCGCCGAATGGAGGTTTACTCTGTGGTGTTTGACCGTGCTTTGCATGAGATTCGCCCGACGCAAGCCGATATCGTGGAAGAGGGAACCTATCAGGAATATCTAGAACGAGGTCCTGTCTATTTCTTTGGTGACGGAGCTGCCAAGTGTGAGGCAAAGATTCAGCATCCCAATGCACATTTCATTCCTAATATTAACCCATTGGCAAAATATATGTATCCTTTGGCTGAGAAATCATTCTTACGTGGCGAGTTTCAGGATGTGGCATATTTTGAGCCTTATTATCTGAAGGAGTTCGTGGCAACTCATTCTAAAAAGTTTTTTTAATTTCAATGCAATACAATACACAAAGAGAACACTTGGTAATGCCCGAGTATGGAAGGGGAATCCAGGACATGGTTGATGTGGCTGTTTCCATTCCCGACAGAGAGGAACGACAGCGTTGTGCCGAAACTATCATTGCCATCATGGCACGTATCCAGCAGGGACAAGACCGGCAGCCTGATTTCGAGCAGAAGCTTTGGAATCATTTGGCTCGCATGGCACACTACAAACTGGATATTGACTACCCGGTGGAGATTGTGCCCGAGGATCAAGTTTTTGCTCATGCCGCTCCCTTGCACTATCCCATGAAAAATATTAGGCGTAAGCACTATGGATATCAGGTGGAGAATGCCTTGAACTATGCCATGCAACTTCCCGAAGGGGAAGAGCGTGACGCCTTGGTCGGCATGATAGCCAATCAGATGAAACAGGATCTCTACAATTGGAACCGCGATTCGATGGATGATAATCTTGTGGCTCAGGATTTGGCCCGTTATACGGATGGTAAGATTCGTTTGGACCTTTCCTCTTTCCAGTTTGCTCCTGTCCAGACTTCCAATCAACCTGTTATTGCGAAGAAGTCCAAGAAGAAAAAGTAGTCTCTCCACTTTCTGCTTTATTCTCTCAGCTATGTCAACATTTATCATCGAGGGCAATCACCGTTTGTCTGGAGATATCACTCCTCAGGGAGCCAAGAACGAGGCTCTGCAGGTGCTTTGTGCAACATTGTTGACAGATGAACCTGTTACTATCCACAATCTTCCGGATATTGCAGATGTCAATAATCAGATTTATCTGTTGGAAAAGGTCGGTGTTAAGGTTACCTGTCTTGAGAAGGGAACTTATACATTCCAGGCAGATAAAGTGAACACGGATATTTTGGAGAGTGATGATTTCTTGCAGTGCTGCTCTCGTCTGCGGGGAAGTATAATGTTCATCGGTCCTTTGGTGACCCGTTACGGAAAAGCAATGGTTACCAAGCCTGGTGGTGACCAAATTGGCCGACGTCGGCTTGACACTCATTTCTTGGGGATGCAGAAGCTTGGAGCTGAGTTCCGGTATAATGATCCTCGTGGAATCTTCAACATCAAGGCCAAGCGTTTGCAAGGAACCTCCATGCTCCTCGATGAGGCTTCTGTGACAGGTACTGCCAATATCATCATGGCAGCCGTCTTGGCTCAAGGTACCACCACCATCTACAATGCGGCTTGTGAACCTTATATTCAGCAACTCTGTCATTTGCTTAATCGGATGGGAGCCCGCATCAGCGGAATTGCCAGCAATCTGCTTACCATCCATGGAGTGGATAGCTTGCATGGGGCAGAACACACCATTTTGCCTGACATGATTGAGGTGGGATCCTTTATCGGTATGGGAGCTATGGTGGGTGATGGAATACGCATCCGTGGGGTGGAATATGACCAGTTGGGCATCATTCCCAGTACTTTTAACCGATTGGGAATCCTGATAGAGCGTGAAGGAAACGATCTGCTTATTCCTCGACACGATCACTATGAGATAGAGTCTTTCATAGATGGTTCCTTTATGACTATCTCTGATGCTCCTTGGCCTGGGTTGACTCCCGACTTGCTTAGTGTCTTGCTTGTGGTGAGTACGCAGGCAAAGGGATCCGTTCTCATTCATCAAAAGATGTTCGAGAGTCGTCTTTTCTTTGTGGATAAGCTCATTGATATGGGTGCTCAGGTGATTCTGTGCGATCCTCACCGCGCTGTTGTGGTAGGACATGATCATCAGTTGAAGTTGCATGCTGGTCGTATGACGAGTCCTGATATTCGGGCAGGTATCGCTCTCCTCATCGCTGCCATGAGTGCTGAAGGAGTGAGCCAGATTGATAATATTGGTCAGATTGACCGTGGATACGAAAACATAGAGGGGCGTCTCAATGCTTTGGGAGCCCATATTACCCGTGTAGAATAATGATAGAGGAGAGTTCTGTTTATAAGATAGGTGTTCTTACGCGTACGCATGGCGTACAAGGGGAGGTGTCATTCACTTTTACCGATGATGTGTGGGATCGGGCCGATGCAGATTATCTTGTCTTGCGTATCGATGGAATCCTGGTTCCCTTCTTCCTCGAGGAGTACCGTTTCCGTTCCGATAGTGTGGCTCTGTTGAAATTCTTGGATTACGACTCCAGCGAGGCAGTGCAGGAACTCTGTGGTGCAGAAGTGTATTTCCCCTATGATCTCACTCCCCAACCCGATGAGAACGATGAATATACATGGCGCTATTTCACAGGTTTTCGTGTAGTGGATGTCAACGTGGGAGACTTGGGCGTGATAGACCAGGTGGATGACTCCACACCCAACATTCTCTTTCAATTGGGAAATCTCCTCATTCCCGCTGCTGAGCCCTTCATCCGTGAGGTGGATTGTCAGAAACGAGTCATCAAGATGGAGTTGCCCGAAGGTTTGATAGAATTATGAAAAAGAAAGTTTGTATTTTAGGCTCTACGGGTAGTATTGGCACGCAAGCCTTACAGGTGATAGAGGAACACGGCGATCTCTTCGAGGTCTATGTGTTGACGGCAAACACCCAAGCAGATCTGCTCATTCAGCAGGCTCGCAGATTCCAGCCTTCTTCGGTGGTGATTGCTGATGAGTCCCGTTATCAATATGTTAGTGATGCCCTCTCGGATCTTCCTGTCCAAGTCTATGCTGGGGCTGATGCATTGTGTCAGGTAACCCAGATGGATCCGATAGATATCGTGTTGGTTGCTTTGGTCGGATTCTCTGGATTGCGTCCGACGATCAGTGCCATTCAGGCGCATAAACTTATCGCATTGGCCAACAAGGAGACTCTTGTGGTGGCTGGTGAACTGGTCACACGTCTTTGTCTTGAGAATCATGTTCCTATCCTCCCAGTGGATAGTGAGCACAGTGCCATTTTCCAGAGTTTGATGGGCGAGCAGAGTCCTATCGAGAAGATTATCCTGACGGCAAGCGGAGGTCCTTTCCGCACTTTCACTCCAGAGCAGTTGCAAAAGGTTACTCCAGCCATGGCACTCAAGCATCCGAATTGGGATATGGGCGCTAAGATTACGATTGATTCTGCCAGCATGATGAACAAGGGTTTCGAGGTCATAGAAGCCCGATGGCTCTTCGATGTGTCTCCCGAGCAGATTCAGGTGGTGGTACATCCCCAGAGCGTTGTTCACAGTGCAGTACAGTTCCAGGATGGTGCTGTGAAGGCCCAACTTGGTTGTCCTGATATGCGTGTTCCCATTCAGCTTGCTCTCTCGTATCCCGTTCGTCTTCAGAGCGATTTTCCTCGTCTGGATTGGTGGGATATGAAGGACCTCACGTTTGAGCGTCCCAATATGGAGAAGTTTCGTTGTTTGCAGATGGCTTACGAGGCAATTCGTCTGGGAGGAAATGCAGCTTGTGTGGTCAATGCAGCGAACGAGGTTGTCAATCTCGCTTTTCGTCAGGAGCGTTGCACCTTCCTCCAGATGGCAGATATTATCGAGGCTACTCTCCAGCGTGTTCCTCATCTGGATCAACCTTCCCTGGAGGATTATCTTGCGTGTGATGCCGAGAGTAGAGTAGTGGCAAGAGAATTCTTGCAGAAGAGTTAATGGATTTTATTTTAAGGAAATGTTATGAATGTAGTTTTAATAAAGGCCTTGCAGCTGTTGTGCTGTCTTAGTCTATTGGTTGTGTTGCACGAGGGAGGACATTTTGGTTTCTCCAAGCTTTTCCGTGTTCGTGTGGAGAAGTTCTATATGTTTTTCAATCCTTGGTTCCATCTCTTCAGTACCCGTGACACG
Organism: Bacteroidaceae bacterium; assembly: GCA_017617335.1. GTDB lineage: Bacteria > Bacteroidota > Bacteroidia > Bacteroidales > Bacteroidaceae > Physcousia. The sequence continues at coordinate 52,892 of JAFZWK010000005.1, forward strand.
TGGTTTACCCGTTTGTTCCCTTACTTTAAGAATAACGAGACGGAATATGGCGTAGGATGGATTCCCTTGGGTGGATACGTCAAGATTGCCGGTATGGTGGACGAGAGTATGGACATGGAGCAGATGAAGCAACCCGCCAAGCCTGATGAGTTTCGTTCGCAGGCCGTTTGGAAGCGTTTCTTTATCATGGTGGGAGGCGTGCTGATGAATCTCCTTACCGCTTGGGTTATCTATAGTGCTATCATGTTCGCGTGGGGACGTGATTATCTTCCCATGCAGGACATCAAGCATGGATTCCAGTTCAACGAACATGCTCAGTCCCTTGGATTCCGCAACGGTGATATTCCCGTCGCTGCCGATGGAAAAGCCATTGAGGAGTGGAATACGGGTGTGTTGCGGACTTTGAGCAATGCGGAACAGGTGACTGTATTGCGTGATGGTAAGCAGGTGACTATTGTGTTACAAGAGAAACTCAATCTTCTCCACATGATTGAAGAGAGTCCAGCCTTCCTTACCGCATATATTCCTACGGTCATTGACTCTGTCCTGCCTACTGGAGCTATGGGAAGGGCAGGTGTCTGCAAGGGAGACTATCTTTTGGGCGTGGATGGCACCGATATTCAGACGTGGGCAGATTTCGACAGTCTCATGCTGCGTCGTTCAGATGTACTTTCCATGGAGGGTTGCACCCATGCCGACAGCATGCGTCTTCGTCAGATGGGTATCGTGTACCGAAGTGCGGATGGTGTTCGCCAGGATACGGTTCAGATTCAACTCGACGAGAACTATATGTTGGGAATTGTGAAAGCCAGCCCGTACAGCATCTATAAGCCGAAGCATCAGGATTACAATATCCTGTCCTGCATTCCTGCCGGTCTCCAGTACGGTTGGCGTATTCTCTGTGGTTATGTCAACGATTTGAAGTATGTGGCTAGTGCAGATGGAGCGAAATCCGTAGGTTCCTTCATCACCATCGGTAGCATCTTCCCCAGCGTTTGGGATTGGCAGCAGTTCTGGATGTTGACTGCTTTCATCAGCATCATTCTGGCCGTCATGAATATTCTTCCCATTCCTGGACTCGACGGAGGTCATATCGCCATTCTTGCATACGAGGCCATTACGGGTCGCGAACCTTCCGAGAAGTTCCTGGAGTGGGCTGAGCGCATTGGTATGTTCATTCTGATAGCCCTGATGCTTTTAGCCTTTGGTAACGATATTGTGCGTTTCATTTTGTAGAATGCTTCCCTGTGGACGCTAAAGTTTTTTCTTCACAATGTTCAAGTTTCAATCTTCGATATTTAAAGTTTCTTTCCTGGCTCTATTCCTCTCTGCCTGTTCCAGCAAGCCTAATCATGAGGAGATGGGGCAGCGCATGTTGGATGAGGCTCGTCGTGAACTCTCCCAAAAGAATTTTGCTGCTGCCAGGGATACTATCATGTCTCTGCGTCTCCGTTGCCCTAAAGCTCTTCAGGCACGTCGACAGGCACTTGTTTTGCTTGACAGCATTGAAATGTTGGGAGCGGCAGACAGCCTCTCTCGTGCTACCGGTCCAGAATGGGAGCGCTTGGAGGTCAAACATAAGTTTTATCAGCGCAAACTGCAGGAGGATCTCACGCAGAATAAGTTCGTGAAATAGAGTGTTATGAGATATCTCACGGATCAGGATTTGGCGCATCTGCTGGACAAGCGCATCTTTCACCAGATAGGCGAGACGGCCGACCAGTTGGGGCTGGAGTGCTATGTGGTGGGAGGATATGTGCGTGACCTCTTCCTTGACCGCCCCAGCAAGGATATAGATTGCGTGGTGGTGGATTGCTCTGGGGAACCTGCCCATGAGGAGAAGGAGGGCCCAGGTATTCGTTTGGCCAAGCAATTGAGCCAGCATCTGGGAAAGGGTGCCAATGTCAGCATCTTCCGTAATTTCGGAACGGCCCAACTGAAGTATCGTTCCCAAGAGATTGAGTTCGTAGGAGCACGACGCGAGAGTTACAGCCATGATTCCCGCAAACCTATCGTGGAGGATGGCACCCTCGAGGACGATCTCGACCGTCGAGATTTCACCATCAATGCTTTGGCTATCTGTCTCAATCCTGGCACTTCGGATGCTCCTGGCGAGAATGGTCTTTATTTCGGAAAGCTCATCGACCGTTTCGATGGGCTTCTGGATATCGAGGATCGCCTGATAGCTACTCCGCTCGATCCTGACGTGACCTTCTCAGACGACCCGCTGCGTATGATGCGCTGCATCCGCTTTGCCACCCAACTTCGTTTCCAGATCGAAAACGAGACACAAACGGCTCTGACCCGCAATGCAGAGCGTATCCGCATCATCTCTCAGGAGCGTATCATTGATGAACTGAATAAGATCATGCTGTCTCCTGCTCCCAGCATTGGCTTCTTCGAATTGGCTCGTTGTGGGTTGCTTCCCATCATCTTCCCTGAGCTTGCGGCTCTGGAGGGCGTAGAGGTTCGCAACGGACGCGCCCATAAGGACAATTTCTTTCACACCCTGGAAGTATTGGATAATGTAGCCAAGACGACCGATCCCGCATCCTCCCTTATGCTCCGCTGGGCAGCCCTGCTTCACGATATAGGAAAGCCCAGGAGCAAACGATGGGAGAATGGAGTGGGGTGGACCTTCCATAGCCATGACTACATAGGTGAGAAGATGGTGTCTGTCATTTTCCGTCGCATGAAACTCCCTATGGATGAGCGCATGAATTACGTCCAGAAACTCGTGGGGCTGCACATGCGACCTATCGTGATAGCAGATCAGGAGGTGACGGACAGCGCCGTTCGCAGGTTGCTTTTTGAGGCGGGTGAGGACATTGATGATCTGATGATTCTTTGTGAGGCTGACATAACCAGTAAGAATCAGCAACGCAAGCAGCGTTTCCTCGACAACTTCCAGATCGTTCGCCAGAAGCTAAAGGACCTTCAGGCCCGCGATAATTATCGAACCTGGAAGAACCCCATAACGGGCGAGGAAATCATGGAAACCTTTGGCTTGGAACCCTGTCGAGAGATTGGCATTCTCAAGCAGAAAGTGAAGGACGCCATTTGGGACAGCCTGATTCCCAACGACCATGAATCCGCTCGCCAGTACATGATGCAGAAAGCCGAGGAAATGGGTCTGAACCCCGTTCAGGATTAAGACAAGGCTCCCATTATCTGAAGCAGAGTGTGCATATTTTGCACATACTTTTAACCATAGTCTTCTGTGCCTTGTCTTACCTCTTCCTTCATTTATAGTATGCAAAGTTGGGAATGTTACTGCTTCTTCTCTATGGCTGGGAAATGCAAGACCTCCATCGTTGTACCATCAAGGAAATAACACCTGAACAACTCTGGGCTTAGTTTCTCCACTCTTCGATAAATAGGTTCCGTCAAACGCTTGCCCGTATTATCCATTATGCCGCAGCGTTCCTTGTTCAATGCATCTTGGACATAATAGACATTGTACCCCGTTGTATCTAAGGCTTCCACCCTGACAATCAGGTCGCTCTGCATAACCTTTCCATTATAGTTCAATTGCACTCTTGAAGTAGCTGTTGAGGCATAGACGCAAGCCTCAGTCATTTTGAGTGCTTCGTAAATGGGTTTGATGGCCCAATTTCCTCGCTTGTCAATCACACCTAATCTGCCGTCACGTCCAGCCATTCTGCAATAGCCATAATGAAAAGCGATTTCCTTCATCTCCTTGTTTGTCCTGCTGAGATACTGGAATGGAATAACCTGCTTCCCCTCGATGTCCACGAAACCGATCTTTCCATCCTGCAGTACAGCAGCCAGCCCTTCTGAATAGAAACTCACATTGTCATATTCCTTGGGAATACCTGCGGAGTTCCTTACAAGCACCTTTTCCGTATTCAGGTTATAGAAGCCCCACTTCTCTCCTTTGCGGTACAAGCCAATAGAATCCATTACCCGCGTCTTTGTCTCATTCACCTTCATCCCATCGACTGTCTCTTTTGCCTTCACAGCTTCCGTGATGGCTTCATCCACGGAGTTTACAATGCGGTCTTCATACGATGACTGGCCATTCCCTCGTTCACAACTGTAGCATCCTATCATTTCACCCAACAACATGCCAGCGATCAATAGAATTGTCACTTGTACTGTTTTCTTGAAGAACCTCTGATTCTTCACCATTTCTTGCAGTTTTTCAGCAATGTTTTTCAACTCGTTTTCCATTTTCCTTTATTTTTTATGAACTTTAACTCAACGACTTAGACACAGGGCAAGGAGTATTAAAGACTTTTTCGTAATGATATCTTGCCACTTTAAGTAATGTCTTTATACGATTGTCAGTTGTTACACATTTTCTACTTTCTTTTACCCAAAAACTAGCTTTTTCTTTATCATTGTCAGCAGCAAAAGTATATATAAGCCACACAAATGCTAATGGGTAATGCTTTTCGGCAGCTTTTTCCAAGCATTTAATGGCTAACTCTTTATCAACTGCTACTCCACTTTTTCCACGAAGATACATCTCACCTATATTATTTAAAACCGTTGCTTCATTATCTATAAAGGCATTTTTTATAGACTTTTCGTGCCAATACTTAAAGTATCGACTATTCCTCCTTAGATACGTACCTTCATAATATAATTTAGCTAATACGGACTGACCTCTTGAATCATTATGCTTTGCCGACCTCCTCAACCAATAAATCGCCTTCTCCATATCCATCGATACGCCCTTACCTTGAGAATAACAAACAAAAAGGTTATATTCTGCTAACTTACATCTTTTTCCAGCAGCAATCAAATACCATTTAACAGCTTCTGAAAAATTTTGAGGGACAATGTTTCCATACCAATAACATAATCCTACTTCATTCAATTCACTCGATGTTAGCCTTGCTGTATTATAATCGTGTCCTTCTTGAATACTTTTCAGCACTCTCAAAACTCTTGGAGAGAGCTCTTTTACCATTTCGCAAACCACGAATTTCTTTCTTCTCATAATTATTCAAGTATGTACATGCCCCTGCTAACTTTTTCTGGTTATCAGGGGCAATTTCTTCTTCATGACAATTTTTTGTAGTTACATCATATTAAAATGGTAACCTCTTCCCATTAACCTTAATGTGCTTTCTTGCACTCACCTAATATGTATTCGTAGTTTGTCATAACAGTATTGTTTTAATTATCTGCCACAAAAGTACGAATACAGCCGTACACCAACAAGCAAAACATCTCCACAAGCCTTGTGGAAATGCGATTTTATTCCCAGATTACCAAGTCACGAGGGAGGGTGATCTTCTTTGGCTCGCCTCTAAATCCCAATATGTAATAATGATGAGCCATTTGATCGTCAAATTGTTCCAAAAAGGCTCCACGAATACGTGCACATTTTTCATTAATGGAGTTCAAACATGGATTTGTAACATCTTCTATAGTCTTTATCGCTTTCTCGTTCAATCCAAGTGGTTTTATCTTTTGGTAAATATCAGCCAATTCCTTTCTGTAATTAGGAAGGTGTTTAAAAATAATACCTTCTGGATGTCTGAGAAACAAGAAGAACACAGCCTTGTTTATTGGCTCCATTTTTATTTCCATGTTATTATAGTCTGGAAGCATGATGCGCATATCCTTTGTAATAACAAGTCGGCTAAGCTCTTGCTTTTCTGTGAATAGTTTCATCAATATCTTTCGTGAAATACCACGCTGTTCCAATTTCTCTACTCGCTCACGTATCTCATCTACCAAAATGCCTATTTCCCATTCAAACTGTTCATCAGCAAAGTCTTCAGTTGGTTGTTCATCTTTTGATGGTCTCTCAATAGAACAGTGGAATCCTCGCGTGTTATGATAAAATGTCTCTTTAGCTATATTTTCAATCTGCTGCATAATGTTTCCTTCGTCAGCTTCTTCTAAAGGGTAATATGTAGCATGATAGTATTCTGCTCCATGATTATCACAACATCCCATACATGAGATTAGCCCATGTGTTAACTTTGCTGCATCATCAGGGTAACATAATTCATCTAACAACGATGACGTATCTATATTAATTGACTTATCCAATCCGCCTTTGGAACCTGGATTCCAATACATAAGTACATCCTCATTCGTTAACCCTTGCATGCAATGAGGCAGATAAATAACTCGGATGTTATGTTTTAAATGAATAACTGGATGGCGTTTAAAGAATTCATTCAATACGCTGTTGTATACGTTTTCAATATACACCAAATCTCGCCATTCATCTCCATATAACAGCTTACCATATACCTCAAAGTGCCTAATTCCATCAAGAGTCCTTGGCAATTCATCTCTTCTTAATTCCCCTTTTTCATACGCATCCCTTAATCTATTGTATTCTTCGTCATATAGTTCATTTTCTCTTTTTCGTTCATTAATCTTCCTATAATGGAGTATGAATCCACCATCTAGCCAAACATCTGTTAGATACACAAATAAATGGAATAACCCATAAAAGAAAAAAAACGGAATCAAAAACAAGCCAATGGCCAAATATCCCCATTCCCATTTCTTCTCTTTTATTCTTGTATCTATGCAGAAATACACTCCCAGAAGAAATGTAAAGAGGGTTAAAATGCCATATATTATTGCTATGATTTGCCAGAAACTCATGTGATTATTTATTTATATCTTCTTGATTTTTGTATTACTCTATAGGAATTACTAAATAATATCGACGAAACAGTACTGGTTATGGTGACGATCAATCGTAATATGTATCATCATATGTTTCAATTATCTCATCATATGGTTTTAATTCAAATACCGCATTATTAACAATGTCACAAACTATGCCGTTACGACTTTCACAAGCTTCTAGAAAAAAGAGTTCGGCGACACGAGGATCTTTTTTTACACCTATCCCATGTTCATATGCATAAGATAAATTGCACATTGCAATCGCATTTCCAAGACGTGCTGAAAATTTAAAAAATTTAACAGCTTCTGAATAATTGTGATACCATGAATATATTACCCCCAAATTAAATGCAGAAATATGATCTTCGTATATTAAGTTTTTCTTATAATAAGACAAGGCCATCGCAGTTCTAAACTTGGAATTTACTGATATAAGCGAATGCATTGTCATATATGCTAATTTTCTATTGGCAATAACATTGCCCATTAATGATGCTTCTTTGAATTTGTCCGCAGATTCTACAAATTTACACAATTCCATCAAAGATTCTCCCTCTTCAACCATTAATTGTGATTCTTTTTCATACGGATTGTTCAGAATGACATTTTTCTTTAACTCTTCAGGTAAATATCCCTTATCAAGAACCGCAATAAAACATGAATATAATTTCCTAAAATCAGAATCTTCCAACAATGTTGATAGCTCATTAGTTAGGGAAGATTTTGCAATATTTGTAAAATCCTTTGACTGAAATACCAAAGAAGTGTTATCCTTGTTATTTTTATACAGAGCAGGATTAATGGCTATAGCCTTTAACGACAAAAGGATTGTTACGATTGAGAAATCGTCAGCATTTTCCATATTATATTGTACATCTCCCGGGAAAGTATAATTGGGATCACTTTGTTTGATTCTTCCTTTTTGTTCAGGAAAAATCATGTTGTCATAGTCATAAATATGTATGGCATCGGTTAAATTGTCTATATAAATATTCCAGGGATTAATATTGCCGTGGGCGAAATCCCACTTCTTTATTTGTCTGAAAACAAGACTCATTTTATAGGCAAGCATATTCATTCTCACTTTATCTTCTGCATAGGTGCGTACATATGTCAGCATATTAATACCAGATACCCAATCAGAAATAACTATCGGGATTTTCGATACCCCCATCTCTGTATATATTGCCAACTCATTATCAAGAACTTTTGGAATGGCAATGGTTTCTTCATAATATTTCTCAGAAAAATAAGATTCGATGGCCTTGTATTTTGCTGTAAGTGTTTTAATATCCTTAGTAAAGACCTTTAAAGCATATTTTTTGTTTGTTCTCTTATTTATCATCTTAAAGTCAATCGTTTCGCCAAATCTGTTTACAACAAGTTTCTCGTCTTTTGAGTAAACTGGCATAATATCCTTTAATGAAGAAAAGGCCTCAATGCCTTTTTTAATTGAAACTATATATTCGTTAAGAGTTGGCTGAATGAGTTCATTTATTTCTGTTTTCCGAGAATTCTTGTCGCATAATATTGGTTCATAGACTTTTATGTTTTTTTGAATAAGAATGCGTCCATCATAACAAAGAATATGAGATGTGATAATCTCAGTCCTGCATTTGTAAAAATTCTCCTTGTACTTAATGATCGGGTATTGGTTGCCATTGTTATTAATTGTGATAACGCCGAATCTTTTATCATATTCTGCCACATAACCTTTTGACAATATTTTTTCAAATATTTCCGAAGACATTTTTGTTTCCAGAGTGCGTGATTTTCTAATTACATCAATTCCGTCTTCGTCGTATATCTTTTGGTATCGAGTAATGTCACTTGAATAAAATGTCATTACTTCGTAAAGAACACCAGAATCGTCAAAGCATTTCATCTCATATTTAGCACCAGCATCAGCATAAAATACACCTTGATATTTTTCAATCGAATGGCCTTTATAAGTGTATCTAATCTCAAAACTACCATTTTCTGTATACCCCTTCTTAATTTCACCTCCGTATTTTTTTATGAAAGCTATATCCTCTGGAGTAACATTTGTATCGTTGTCTATATGCCACAATATAGATCGATCTTTGTCAATAATAATACTTTCTAATAGAGATGATTGGCTGCAAACATCCTCCCAAAAGTTAGGAACATGATTAAATATCATATTTAAATATGGTTTTATTTCATCAAATGTATTATTAAAGCGACACAAAAATCGACCATCTTTTAGTTGTAGTTCAGTTTCAGTTATACCCCAATTGCCCTTTTTTGTATTTATATTGAATTTCATGTTTCTTTTTTATCAAATTTAATTGTATCTACAAAATAATCAATTCTACCCACCAATCACATAATGACCTGATATGTTATCTTAGTACAGCATGTCCAATTATAAGCACCCTATCATCTATCATACTAAAAAATACAGAAAACAGAGTTTTTCAATCTCGTTCATAATTCATGGAAAATTGTTTATTAGCAATTTAGTCTTTTCTGTTCCTTAATGAAGCACTTTAAAGCATATAGTTTTCCATCACGTTCGTCCTTCATCTTAAAGACCACAGCGAAATTGCCACTTGTCATCACGGGCAAGCCATCATCACCCAATACTGGCCTCAGATAACTCAATTCCTCAAAGTTGTCTTCTGCCGACTTTATGGCTTCTATATATTCTGATATTAATGGAAACGGCATAGGTATAGTAAATTTCTCGCTACAAAGATAGCGATTATTTACATAATGCAGCAATTATTTGGAACTATAAATCATTTCCACAAGGCTTGTGAAAAAGATTGCGTGGGCAAATTATAACAATCCAATTCATGTGCTGTGAACATGGGAGTCTTGGTTATTTGACCAATAATTGGCATCGTGGGCATCTGCCTTCTTCATGACCTGATAGTAGAACAAGGTGAAGGAATCGACAAGCTGGTAAAGCGTATCTGTACTTTTTCTTTCCTTCAAACAGCCAAGAAAAAAAATGCGCGAAAAAGGTCGCAGAGGGGTTGTTTTTGCTATGTTAGCGACTATTTTCGTGCACATTTATCTAACCCCAAAATTCTTTTTATAATGTTCTTTCACCCTTCACTACAAAGTATAGAAAGCGAAAAAATGCTCCAAATAGTTTCAAAAAATTGTATTTAGGCTACATACATACATGGTTTTCACTCTTCTGACACCTACGCGAATCTGCCAGGAAGAACACGTTGTAACCTCAAAATCAACGTGTTGAGTTGCCCGACTCAACGTGTTGTCTTTGCGATTTCAACGTGTCGCGTTTACAAAAAAAATTTTTTGAAATGGCATACAAGCCTACATGCCTACATAAATTATATTTAAGTCAAAGATTATCAATCAAATACATTTTTTCAAGCCTACATAAAGCCTACACAAAGCCTACATAAAGCATACATACATGGATTTACTATTTAGCGATTTACCAATTACGATTTGATGTAGGCTGAATGTAGGCTGAATGTAGGCTTTATGTATGCTACTATATGTCGTAACCTATTTATTTACAAACGTTTAAGACGATTTTATGTAGGCATGTAGGCTTATTCTCAATTTTTGAAAAAAAATAATTGAAAAATGATAGAAAAACTTCCACGGCCTTCACAGGTTGTGGAAGTGGACTCGACCAGATCTACTGAAAATCATGAAATAATAAAGATGTTAACCTTCTGACACGAACATGGAAGGATGTTGTGCAGGGTTTTTGTCGAGCTCAAGTTCTTATCGAACCTTTTATAAAACACCAGGTTCTGTCTCTATTCCTTTGGCAGGTCGCCTATGCGTTCGAGGACAAAGTCGCAGGCGGAGAACCAGTGTCCTTCCATGTGTGAGCCTGTGAACTCTGGAATGTTGGATACACCATAGGTGAGTTTCCCGTTCTTTACTTCAATGCCATCGATGACGATGGGGAACCAGCCGCGTCCCTTGCCCCCATTGGTGCCGCTTGCCAGAATATCCAGTTCCTCGGGTTTTTCCCCTCGTTGCTCTGCCTGTTCCACCTTGCGACGGGCCGACTCCCAAAGCGGACCGCCGATGCCCATGCAGCCAGGAATCTCGACCTTTTGCAGTTTCTCATCCTGTCTTTCGCCTGTTCTGGCGAAGATGAACACGCCACTATGTGTTGCCTCTGCTCTTGCAGCAGCGCTCAGACGATAGATGCCTGGAGTCAGGTGCTCCTCGTAATGCTCGGCATGATAGGGCGCATAGGTGTCATCGACTGCATCGAGATAATACAGGTCTTCGCTGAGGTAGTGGGCACCGTAATGCACCATTTGGTCGTAGCCGAGGTCGTGTGTGAGGACATGCCAATGGTTGTCGTTCAGGTAGTCTCTCTGCCAATTAGGATAATTGTCCAATCCTGGTGTACGGTTCAGTTTGGCGCGAAGTGACTCCAATGCTTGCATGACGGTGGGGCTGGCGGCACGATTCTTCTCGTCCGTCACCTTCTTGATTCGGATGATTTGTGACTCAAGGGTCATGAATTGCTTTTGCGAAAGTAGGGACGGGTATTCGTCGGCCTCCTTTTTAAGAGTCAGAGCCAGTGCGGCCAGCTCAGTCGGTGAGGCATTCTGACTGCTCTGTAGGATGTTCATCATCTTGTAATTCAAATAGATATTGCCTTGTGTCACCCCAAACCTCCTTTTCTCTTCCTCAGGCAACGATTTCTGTGTGTAGGGCGACACCCACCGTGGGTCGATAATCGATGTGTCGGGTGTGAAGTGTTCCACTCCTGCTATCTGACTTTTTAGTGCAGCCTCTATGGATGGGAACCCTAATTCCTGTAAGTTTTTGAGCGGGAAATGCTGTGTGGCTGGATTATGCTTCTCTTCCTCTGACGATTTCCCTTCACCGTGCCAACTGGTGAAATGCGAAATGGCTGCATGGAGTGTGACGAGATTCTGTGTTACGTTCTCGGCTTCCTCCCACCATTGCAGCACGAAGGTGGTCGTATAGTCGGTGCCTGTGCGGAAGGACAGCATGCGCGTAATCATGCCGCCCTCCATGAACACGGATACATGGTCGCCACGGCTACCTACAGGAATGCGCAGTTCTTCCCCTTCACCACAATAGGTCGATGAAGCTTTGGGAACCTGCTTGTCAAGGGCTTTCCATAGTTTCTTCAATGTTTTGTTCTCTGGTTCGATTCTGTTACCTTTCCACTTTGTTTGATGGGGAATTCGCCATTGCCACTTATGCCACATGATGCCAGTTGTGTCTTTCTCGCAGAGCCACGTCTTGAAGGCTTCCTTGTTGAAATCACCGATGGCGTACTGGATGGGGTACACCGCTGGGTCGCTGTTCGGGTGGATGGGCGGTTTCTTGTCTTTTGCATGGCAGAGGGAGGGGCTTGTCAGGCCCAGCCATAAGAGGGCGAAAATGATAGATTGTCGTTTCATGTCTCAAAAGTAAATTTTTTTTAATCGTATTTTCGGTTTTGTCAGAAGGTAATGATGAGGATTGTATCAACGCTCGCTTTGCTTTGCATGGCCGTTTCCACCTGTTTCCCCACAAGACGATTCACCACGCGTTGCAGACGTGCATCAACCTCCATGAGATGTGCAATACCTTCCATGTAAAGACTGTCTTCGATATTTTCCATTTCTTTCTCTATTTTCGTTAGATAAAAGTTTAGACTGTCAGCAGTGGTGGCAAGCATCACAGAGTCATTCACTAAAGGTAAAGAATCCATTGCGTTGGGAGCCTCTTTTATGACTGGCATGTGCCTCTTTTTCTTGCCTCCAGTCGCATGGGAAAAGACAACGTGTTGTGTTTGCGGTTTCAACGTGTTGTGTTTGCGGTTTCGACGTGTTGTGTCTTCCGTTGCCTCTGCTTGCACTTTTGGCATGTCGTTTGGAGGCATGGGTTGCGGTGTGTTTGTTCGCCATGTGCCAAGTATCACGACTGCTGCCACGACGGCTGCTGCTGTCGCCCATTTCAGGATAAGGGGCAGGGTGCGACGCTTTGGCTCACGTCTTTCTGCCAACAAACGGTCGTATTCCTCCTCAGCATGAGTGAGTTCCTCAGCCGTGGGGAGCTCCCATTCTTCGTATTCCAGCGGATGTTTCCCTGCCAGATAATCGTCTATTATACGTTTTTTATTCATCAATGTATCCTCCTTCTTTCAGAATTTTGAAAATGTGTTTTCGTGCGTGACTAAGCATGGAACTTACCGATCGGACGTTTATATCCGTGATGAGTGAGATTTCACCCGCTTTCATTCCAGCCTCAGCAAACATGCGCCAGAGGCGTGCTTCAGTTCGAGGCAACGTGTGGGCGGCTTGGCGGATGGCTTCTGCTAATTCGTTTTCCTCTATTGAATGTGAGCTGTGTGACGCAGGGTGAACTTGTTCTTGAGCTGAAGAGAGTGACGTGTGCGGCCTTCGCTGCTCCTTGCGATACAGGTTGACACATTCCCTCTTTGCCAGCGATACGGCCAGTTGTTCAGCATCTTTGGGCGAAGGCAACGTGTCCCATGCTTTCCAGAGTCGTATGAGAGCCTCCTGAGCCACGTCTTCTGCCGCTTCCTGCTGCTCGAAAAATGAAAGGCCGATAGTAATTGCCCTCGTGCGCAGGGCAGGTGCTAAACGTGAGAATTCGTAGGGTTTCATACACTTTTAAAACGTCTTGAAAAGAGAAATGTTATGTAAAATAAAGAAAGTTTAACTTTTGGGGTATGGTTTGCGACTTGTCAAAGAGGTGATTTCTGTGCGGTGTACAATACCATTTATCATGTTTACTGGATAGCAGTATTACTTTTTGCCCGTTTTATCGTTGTGCCTCTGTTTTATGATGTAGAGATTTTATATCCTTATGAGAGCTGAGTAATAGAAGTGGTTAACGGTTAACTGGTTAAAAGTTAGCGGTTATCGTGACCATTAACGTCGGTTACAGGATGAAAAGTAAACAAGATTCCTTGAGCGCAGGGTGAGAAATGATTGAAATATTGAACAGCAATCGGAAGTGATGGGAATCAAGAGAGAGGAGAAAAAAATCCGCTAATATTGGAGGTCTCGAATCAGTTGATACATGTCCCTCGAGTGTAGAATCTGTTAAATTCTGGTGTTTGAAATGTGTTTTTATTAAAAATGTTGCCCAAATTGGTTTGTTTGATGGAATAATTCAGTAACTTTATCCCATAAATTTTGTCAAATCATTATAATACCAGAAAAGAAATGAAAGGAAAAGTACACTTAGCACACAGGTTTTTGACCTTGTTGATTCTATTGCTTTTTGGCAGTATGGTGAAAGCCTCGGACATTGCTCCTGGCTACTATTACATGAAGGGAACAGAGGTGTCCACAGCCAACGGATACTATCTGAGGGCCACTTCTTCGGATCTGGCCAGAATGGTCTCCCACAAGATGCCTGACACTCCCACGATGGACGAAAGAGCTTTCATCTGGAAGGTGGAAAGCATGGACGGAGGGTTCTACTCTATCCAGAGCATCTATGACCACCGCTATTTGGGTGGACAGATTGGCACGCATCCCCATCACGGCAGTATGTCTGATGCCCCACATGCCATCAAGTTCACTTTCTTTGATACGTACAACACCGTTAGCAATGCCTGGAAACTGGATGCCCAGACGGATAAAGACACCTATTATGGCACGGCTATGCGTCCTGGCGGTGGAGGTGAAGCCTTGTTCCTCTGGTATTGTGACAGCCAGGGTGGAGAAGTTCCTGCCTGGTACTTCGAGCCTGTAGATGCCTCTGCCGCAGCTGTGCTGGAAGAGACAGTGAACCCTTACAGCGGTGTTGACATAGAGGAGGGCTACTACATGATTCGCGCCAATGCAGGCAATGCAAGCAAGCCTGGGGCTTATCTCTATGCCGAAGTGGGTGATGCGTTCCGTACCTATCAATATGAGAGTACAGATGGAATAGATCCCTCGTCAATAACTGATGAGACGCTGAAATTCATCTACTATGTCAAGAAAACTGCTGAAGGGTACACCTTCCAGAACCAGTTGAACGGCAGGTTCATTGGTGGTTCTCCCAACAGTTTTGGTCATCATGTGGGTGCCGTGGCTCATCCCGCTCCCATGGTTCTGCAATACTATGAGGACAGAGGATCCTATACGATAGAAGACAAGGAACAGCCTGCCAATGACTGGCTGCCTGCATACCTGAACTCAGGAGGCGAAGCCTTTGCATGGTGGGTAGGTACTGCTAATTTTGCTGCCAGTATCTTCTGGGATCTGATTAAACTGGATGCCTCTGCCGTGGAGGCAGTATCCCAGCGCATCATTTATATAGTGGGCACGTTGCCGAATGCCCAATGGGATGTTGACAACACCTCGTACAGCCTTGTGGCACAGGGCGAAGGTATCTATACAGGCAACATCAGCGTGGAGGACGATGGAGATGGCGTAGGTTACATCACTCTCTATTCCGCTACGATGAACGGTGGAAACAGGATCCAGTATTCAAGCCCTTCAGCAGGAGAGCAGCTTCTTCCTGGTTTGGTATGTGCTTTCTCCATCGGCTCAGGATACAACTGGCATGTTCTTCCTGGTACCTATCTTGTTACGGTTGACATGAACAACAACACCATTCGTCTGAATGATCCTTCAGAGCCGGATGTTGTCTTCAGCAAGGCATACGCAGAACTGAAGGCCGCCATCGAGACAACCCAGGAGAAATGGCCAGGTCTGGACTTGAGTAGCGTTGAGGCTGTACTGAACAAAGAAGGTTGTACTGACGAAGAGCTGATCGCAGCCAAGAACACGATTCCCAGCCTCATTGCCGCCTACGTAAAGAAGCAGATGATTGAAGAAGCCACAGAAACCAAGCCTGTGGATGCCACCACGCTGGTGATGAATGCCAACTGTGCAAACGATCAGGGCTGGATCTCCCAGAACGCCACTTTTACTGACAACATGATTTATGCTGCCAACTCAGGCTTCGATGTATATCAGACGCTTACTGACCTGCCCAACGGAGTGTACGAGGTCTCTGTGGATGCTGTTTCCCGTTATGGCGCACCAAGAACCTATTATCAGAAGACAGGACCCTTGTCCATCGATAAGCACAATGCGTGTATCTACGCCACAGCAAGCGGCGCAAGTCAAACCACGTCCGTTGCTGACATTTATGATACCCAGTACAGCGACCTTGGCGTGTCAGGCGAGACGGACTACACGGGTGAGGGATGGTTCGTACCCACCAACACCGCTTCAGCCAAGGCATACTTCCAAGAGGGACGCTATAATGATGCCCATGTCTTTGCCTATGTGAACGACGGCACTCTGACTATTGGAGCACTCCGCAGCGAGACGGCTACTGAGGACATGTTCATTGCTGACAACTGGACGCTGAAATACTATGGCAACTCACTCTCGGCCTTTGCCCTGATTGCCAATGACCTGTTGGAGACTCGACCTGATGTGGAATCCATACCTGCTCAGGCAACAATCGTGACAGCATACCAAGACGCTTTGGATGGAATGAATGATCTGGACGATGAAGGCAAGATGACTGAAGTTTACACGACTCTGGTGAATGCGTGCAACTCGCTTACAAGCAGTCAGATTGCATACGCCAAGTTCCAGAACAGTATAGAAGATGTGAAGGCAATCTTGGCTGAGAATCCTGATCTGGAAGGCCTTGCTGCCTCGCTTTTGAAGAGTTATTTGACCGATGTGGAGGCACCTGGTTCCTTCGCCAACGGCTCTGCCAACTATATCTTGGAGAATGGTAATCTGGATGCGAGAGAATTGGCTGAGGAAATGGAACAGCTCAACGTGATGCTGGAGAATGCACTCAGGGGCGGTGTCTCAGCAGGAACAGACATTACTGCTCTCTTCCACAACATGAACTTCGAGGAACCTGATTTCGCAGGATGGTCAGAAAACCACACGGGAGGCGGAACCTGTTCTGGCAGTCATGGTCTGAAGACTAACCTTGTGGCAGGATGGTGGAACATGGATACCGTAGAGCTTGAGCAGACAGGTTCTGATTTGCCAAACGGTATCTATGCCATTACTCTGAATGCTTTCTATCGCCCAGGTAGCCCATCAGATTGCAGCACAGAGAATGAAATGCCTGCTTATGTGGTGGTGAATGGCCTGAAGACCCCAATGATGAATATCCTGACTGATGCCCTGTCTGATGGCGAGGCTGAAGAGAATGTAAACTGCCATTCTTCTGATTACCTTACAGGTGGAATACGTTTCCCCAATGCACCCAATGGAGCAAGTGTAGCGTTTGCATCAGGCCGCTATGAGCAGGTTGCCTATGGTGTGGTGAAAGATGGTGTTCTCTCCTTTGGTGTATGTCAGGATTCATATCCTGCCTACGATGATGACTGGATGATGATTGACAATTTCAAGGTAGTTTACATGGGCAATACTGATGAGGCAGCCGATGCGATGGTTGAGGCTCAATGCAATCGTGCAGAGGAGATGCTGGCCAGCATACTCACTTATCGTGAGACGACGCGTAACGGACTCATAGACGCTCTTGACATGCAGGGTACTGATCTGGAAAGCAAGTGCAAGAAAGCAGAGTTGATCAATCAGTTGTGCAACGAGGCAATCGTAACGGGTGCCCTCTCTGCCATTCTGGAGGTGGTTCTCTCTGACTTCCACACCATATCCCAGAGTGCTTACCAGAACGGACGTCTCACAGAAGATGAATTCAAGGCGTACGACAGCGAGTTCCAGGAGGTTTGGGACAAGTTCTTCCTGGGTCTCTACTCAGATGAGGAGGTGATGGAGCTGACAGAGAAATACAACGCATTGAACGAAAGTCTGGTTCCTTCTGTACCCTCTGGATATTACTACATGAGAGGTTCTGCTGCATCCTCTAATCCCAATGCTTATCTCAGTTCATCATCCTCTGATCTTCCCTTCTTGGATTACCATGATATGCCAGAGGTTCCCACGATGGCTGAGCAACAATTCATCTGGAAGGTAGAGTCAGTAGGTCCTGGAACTGCCTATATCCAGAACATCTACGACCACCGCTATCTGGGCGGACAAGTAGGAGCATATCCTCATCATGGTACTTTGGCAAAAACTCCTCACACCATCTTGTTTACCTACTTCTCTTCCACAGGCGACGCAAGTCAGGAAGAGGGATGGAAGCTGGATGCTGTTCTCGACTTTGACAGTAATTATGGTACAGCCTTGCGCCCAGGTATGGGTGGAGAGACTGTGTTCCTTTGGTACTGCGATAGTCAGAATGGTGAGGTCCCCGCTTGGGTCTTCGAACCCGTAGACGAGGAAGTGGCCAAGACCCTCGAGCAGACCGTTCCTGAGTACACAGGCGTCGATATTGAAGAAGGCTTCTATTATGTACGTGCAGCTGCCACCAACACCTCCAATCCTGGAATTTATCTCTACTGCAATCCAAGAGATTACTATACCTACCAGAAGGCTTTGGATAGCGAACCCAGTACCACAGAGGTGACAGAAGACCTGTATCCCTATATCTTCCATGTGACAAAACAGCCCAGAGGCTATTCGTTCCAAAACATGAAGAGCGAGAGATACATTGGTGGATCTCCCAACTTGAACGGGCATCATGTGGGTTCTGTGACGGTAGCTGCTCCCATGACACTTGGATTCGACGAGGAGAAGCAGGCATACACCATTCTCGATGAGAGTCAGATACACAACGGTTTCCTGCCAGCTTACCTGAATTCAGGAAGTGAAGCATGGGCATGGTGGGCTGGAGGTGCAGACTGGCTCATGTCCAGCATCTATTGGAATCTTATCCGCATTACTGACGCCACATTGGTTGGAATCCAAGACACGAAGGCAGAAATATCCAGCAGCAACATGTTGGAAGGACTCTATACGCTGGATGGTCGCAAGATAGGAACTGGTAACGTTCGTCCAGGCATCTACATCAAGGCTAACGGCGATAGCGTGAAGAAGATTCTCATCAAGTAAGACGTAAAGAAATGCAATCAATCCCCTGGTGAGGAAAATCGCTGGGGGATTGATAACTTTTATGATATGACAGAATAAAATGAAGAGACGATTTGCAGTTTACCTGATGTTTGGGATGTTGGGAGCAAGCGCTCTCGCTCAGAACTACCCAGAGAAGGACGACACGGGTGCCATCATTTATTATAAGGTATTTAGCGCTGCTCCTGACAACACGGGACTATGTCTCCAGGATAACACGAAGGACAATGGAAGGTTTGCCTACATGTTGGCAGATCATGAGACAGACAACAAATACCAAGAGTGGCAATTCGTGCCAGGAGATGCTGAAGGCACCTATCTTCTTCGCAACAGAGCCACCTATCGCTACGTCAGCACCTCAGGAAGTTGGTTTAACACTTTCTTTGCCATAACGTTTGCTACCAAAAAGAGTTTTGAAAACGAACTGTTCTTCACGCCTATCGGTGACGGACAGATGACAATGACCTATAAAGTAGGCACGACCACACATTATATGCTGGCTGGTGACACAGGAAAGGGACCAGACATCTTCGGAAAGACAGACCATTACAACACCAGCCGCGCATGGTATGTGTTCCCTGTGGGAGCTGTGCCTTCTGCTGTGGCTGAGGTAAAGCAGGGCGACGTTACCATTCAAGCCATCAATCGCAGGATTGTTGTAAGTGGAACCAACAGGTATCGTATCTATGACATACAAGGACGTGAGGTGGATGATGACAGCGAGCTCATGCCAGGCATTTATGTGGTGGAGGCTGCTGGTGAGGTAAAGAATGTGTTGGTAAGATGATGTGTAATTCAATTGGCTGAAAAACAGAATGGTTATGAAGAAATATACTATATCGATATTGCTGATGTTGTGCAGTATGCTTCATGCACAACGTGAGGTGTTCTTGGCTTCCAGTCCTGCCAATTATCCTTTCGAGACTGGCAATTTCTACTCAGAGGTGGATTCCTCGTTCTATGTGTTTTTGGCATTTGGCCAATCGAACATGGTGGGGGATGCCAAGCCTGAAGATTGCGACTACGAGGGAGTAAGCCCACGATTCCGTATGATGCCGGCTATAGATCAACCTGCCAACACAGGAAACAACAGAGGCAGTGCCAGAAAGAAATATAAGTGGTACAAGGCTACTCCTCCTCTCAACAGAGCTGGAGCAGGACTCAGTCCTTGTGACTATTTTGGCCGTACAATGGTGGAGCGACTGCCCTCCAACATCAAGGTGGGTATCATCAATGTGGCTGTGGGAGGATGTCGCATCGAACAGTTCTTCAAGGAGTACGATCCAAGAGAACTGGCACGAAGTGGATATGGAAGTTGGTTCCAAACATGTATGGCAGAATATGACAGCATCCAGTATATTCGGCTCCTTGATTGTGCCCTCCGTGCCCAGCATGTAGGTGTGATTAAGGGGATTCTGCTCCATCAGGGCGAAGCCAATGTGGGAGATAACCTGTGGCCCCTGAAGGTAAAGAAAGTGTACGAGGATCTCCTTCGAGATTTGGGCCTGAGGGCAGAGGATGTGCCCCTGCTGGCAGGAGAAGTCGTACATGCTGAGCAGAATGGCAAGAGTAAGGAAGCCAACAAATTGGTGGACGTTCTGCCCAATACAGTACCCACAGCGCATGTTATCTCATCCAGAGGTTGCGAGGCCAATCCAGCCGACACGAACCACTTCAATGCGGCTGGCTACAGGGAACTTGGAAAGCGTTATGCGGAAGTGATGTTGCAGTTGCTTGGTTATTGAATGTTATGAGGAAACTTCTTTCTTGTATGAATATCTGGAAATACGTTCTGTCAGGTCTTGTGCTCGTGTGGGGATTGGGAACAAACAAAGTGTTCTCACAAACCTATCCCCAAACGGAGAATGGCAGTGTGGTTTACTACAAAATCCTTAGTGCGTATCCTGACTATGAGGCACGCAATCTTTGCCTCTACGATAATACAACTGGCCATGCATCCTATGATTACCTCCTTCGCGAGCTTGATCCAGAGTCGCGTCAGCAAGAATGGTCTCTTATTACGGCTAAGGCAGAAAACGATACCTATCATCTGCGCAGCCGTTCGAGCTACCATTACATGAGTGTGAGCGGCAAGTGGGAAAACAACCATTATGTGCAGATCTTTTCTACCAAGAAAAATGATTCTGATGCCCTGAAGATAACCAGTCTGGGAGACGGTCAGGTAAGTATCAGTTTCCAGGATGGGAGCGATAAGCGTTATCTGGGAGCATCTGATGTGGATGCCAACCCTGTGACGTTTTCCTCCAAACTCAAGAACTCACCTTGGGCTTGGAAGATTTACAAGGCTGAGGACTTGGCAAATGGTATCCTCGAAAGCTTCGTTCCTGAACCCATCATCACGGTAAGTGAACGAACCATCCATGTAGCAGGTGTCACAGATTGGGAAACCTTCGATGTTGCTGGCCGTCTGATTCCTTCTGATCAAACGTTGGTGGCTGGTGGGGTATATGTCGTGCGCATTGGAAACATGACAAAAAAAGTTGTTGTTAAATAAAAAGTGATCAATACCTATGAAATCCTTTCATGTCGATAGAATGTACAAGTGTCGTCTTACCTTACTTGTTTCAGCGTTTTTCATAACCTTATCCATTTGTGCAGAGAACATAGTCGCCACCTCCACTTCCTCCACCTATCCAAACGAACGTGGGCAATGGACGGCAGAGCAATGTGCCGTCTGGCAGCAAGAGTATGGTCCCATACGAGGCATCAACTGCCCATATCCCCCCTGTGGTGCCATGACTCAGGAGCAGGCCATTGCATTTGCTGCCAGCATGGGCTATAATTCCGTTCGATGGTGGCCAAGCGGAGGTACCAATGCCGACAATTATATCAATGCTGTCGAGCAATGGGCAGGATGGGCCGACAAATACGGCATGACCGTCTCTCCTGTGTTTGGATTCCCCCAAACATATTTCAGTCAGAGTGACCACGCCGCTGCCCTGAAAAGTATGGAGGCTCAGGTTCGCAAGATAATCCGTCATTTCAGGGGCGACAAACGAATCATTCTTTGGGATCTTTGGAATGAACCCAATCTGAATGATAAAGACACAAAGGAGATGATGGATTGGATAACCAAGATGATCACGTGGTGTCACCAGGAAGGTTGTACGCAGGCCATCACCTCTTCTCTTGTATGGGATGGTGGTGTAGGCACCAATCAGGCAACAGCAACGGATGGACGGCTTCTGCGCGAGAACGTGGAGAAGCTGATGGACGTTCACAACTATCACGACTACTCTTGTCAGGATGGATTCAACAACGAGACGCCCACCATGTATGCCCGTTTGAAGAAGATTTCAGACCGTCCTCTCGTCTGCACGGAGTGCATGACACGCACCAATGGCTCAACGTATGCTCGTACCTTGATTGACTTTGCCAAGTACAACATCAATTTCTATGCATGGGGACTCTCTGCCTGTGATCCCAACTGGGAAGTGCGATGGGGACGATCCACCTTCTACAACTGGGACCCCATGTTTCACAACGCTCTTTATGCAGACATGGAACCATATAATGAAAGCGAGCCTCAATGGGTGAAGAACTTCGACTTTCAAGGTGATTTCAACGGAGCAAGGACAGGGGCTGAGTACACGGAGATATGGTCTCCTCGACGTGCCTGGAAATGGATGCAGCATGGTGAAAGTAAGGGCCTTTATTGCAACAGCATTTCTGAGGCTATCGCTAAAATAGCAATGCACAAATCTGACGGGCTTTACAACACTGTGGCAGTACGAATCGGTTATAGCGCTTGGGTATCCAATAGCAATACTGTAAAAAATCAATTCAATTCGTTGCTCTCCACTGCCGAGAGTGCAGGCATGACGGTGATTCCTGTTTTGATTACCAGCACGAACCTGAGGATAGGTGCCAGCAATCTTGCGACCTATGCCTACGAAGTCATCAATAGTTACTATTACGACCGCCGTATCCAGGCTTGGTGTGTCTTCGAGCAGACAGATGCCATCGCTGATGAGGCTGATTTCAAGAATAGGTTGGAAACCATTCTTCGCAAGGCTCGCTACGCCTTCCAGAATCAACCCCTTTTCTGCGCCCCTTTGGTTGCTGATGGGGTAGTGCCTGATACCCTTCAAGCCAATGCAGCCAACCTGATGTGGCAACTGAGTGACGCAAGTGGCTTCTCTGCAGAAAATGTTGATTCTCAGTTTCTTGAGAGACTCATGAAGCAATATCATCGTCCTGTCTTCCAGTTAGGAAACAACAGCCTGACAGAAGCCATGAGAGACAATCACGTTAATTGGGTAACGACGGCAGCATTGCCTTCCGAGGATGTTTCCAATTATCACTTCAACCTCTTCATGGACAGCAACGAGGACAATACTTCACGATGGCCAGCATGGAAGGCGTGGCGATGGATGAACCGTCAACCCACGCGAGGAATCTCCTGCAACAGCATCGCAAAGGCAATCTCCACGCTGGAAGGTGTAAACGGCACAGCATCGCCCTACAACAGTATCTCTGTCGCCTTGGACTTCCGTGCCTTCAGAAACGATCGCGATGCTTTCTTTGCCAACATGGATAACCTGCTCAACTTGGCTGAGTCAAACGGCATGACGGTTCTGCCCCAACTGCTTTCCGACACCTATTTCAAGCTGTCCCCCGCCTCTCTCTCTGAGTATGTTGATGCCGTGTTGACCCGCTATGCCAAGGATAGCCGCATACTTGCCTGGGACCTATTCAACAAGCTTTGTGCTGTCAACAGCGACCCCACGCGTGCAAATACCCTCATCGATGACCTTTTCAAGACTGCAAGGGCAACAGGTGCACAGCAACCCATCTTCATGACACCCTCCGTATCCGTGAAAACCTTTTCAAGTGGTTTCGATTACATTGACGGCCTCGTGCATGGTCGCTATGATGGATGGAGCCGCCTCACCTATGGCAGCGGAAGCGTTAATCTGTGTTATCGGATTTGGTGCATGAGCGATGTCATCTGCTATGCCTCGGCCCAGACTTCACCTTATTTGGGATGGCTCAATGCCCAAGCCGCCAAGTTTGGACGTCCTCTGTTCTGTGCTGAATGGAAGGTGCCTGCCAGCGATGACATTCCGGCATCCATAGGCATTTTCGAGGACATGCATATCTCTTGGTTTGCCAATGGTACCTTAGACGAGGAAAGAGTCCGCAACTTCAAGTACCGTCCTGTTTCCACTCAGCATTAGCAGGACGCATCCGTCAGTCCTCCTGTCATCCCCTTGCTGGAAGCTGGGAAAACTCCATCCTGTTGAGAGAGAAAAGACAACGTGTCGTCTTTGCAGTTTCAACGTGTCGTGTTTGCGTTTTCAACGTGTTGTCTTTTTAGCAGCCCTCTGAAATCTCAACCAAGGGATTGTTAAAAAACAATAAATGTAGGAGGACATGGGATGAATGTCATTGCTATCAGATGAAAAAGTTGTTTTTTTGTACGGATTTTGACGTTAAGTGCCAGATGTTCAAATAAGTTTGTGTCAGAAGAAAAGGTTTTGGGAATGAGAAGAAGATTTATGCGTTGTTTTTCTGGGATCCTGTTGTCGTTGTGCATGGTTTGCATGAGTTGTGATCCTGATGATACAGAAGGGGTTACCCTTGGCGTGGGCGATGCGCTGCCCTCTTTCGCTGTGACGATGAACGATGGGACATCTGTCGCCACGTCTGACCTCAAGGGGCGCCCGTCTGTCATCGTTTTCTTTGCCACGTATTGTCCTGATTGCAAGAAAGAGTTGCCTGAGTTGCAACGCTTGTGGAATGCTACTGACCGTAAGGCGGTGCCTATCCTCCTTATTTCTCGTGCACAGACGCAAGATGACATCGAACCTTATTGGCAATCCGAGGGTTTCACGATGACCTATTCGCCCCAGCCAGACCGTACCATCTATCATCTCTTTGCCACCTCACTCATTCCCCGCATTTATATCAGTGACCGTCAAGGCATCATCCGTTATATCCATACAGACGAGGTCTTACCCACGTTCGAGACTTTGCAGGCAGAATTGGAGACCGTCAAATAGATTTGACTACGGACAGCTATATTCTCAGCGGATTTTAACTAAATGTTGTCCACAACGACTACTACAACATGATACAACGGGAGATAACTATGGACGATTTTTTCGAATGAATTAATCGCCTTGCCGTGCAGCAACTCCATGTACATGCGGAAGGAAGTGTTCTCCTTCCCAGCATCCATCTGACTAAGCAGCACCAGAGCGGAATCGGGGTTGGCATCCACCAGGCTGTCTATCACGACCAACTCCTTGGGCATCCTCACCCCTCGGCTGCACGAGGCAAGAAGGAATGTTGCCACAGTCACATATATTATATGAAGGAATACTGTCTTTCGTATATTGTGATACAGGTTGGCATTTTTTAGTGCTGCGAGTTTTTATCTAGTCAATGAGAACTTCATGCTCATGCCGAAGTCTTGGGTGATGGTGGGATAACTGCTGCTGGAGAGCAGGGGCTGGGAGCGCTGGCGGTCATAATAAAGACTCATGGTCACCATTCGGCTCATTGCGTATTCGATGGCGGCACTTGTCTTGATGGCCTTGCTGCCGGAAGTTGCCTCGGAGAGACTGGTCTGCAGGTCACGCTTGATGGCATCCTGGTTGCGAAGACTGAAATCGAAGCGAAGATTCAGGGAATGAGCAAAATTGCCTCGGCTGTTCTTCGAGTTGTTATTGCTGTTTTGCGTTGTGTTCTTTCCTTCTGTATCACGCTCGTCTCTGTCACGATTATTCTTCTTGTTCTTAGAGTTGCGGGCTTGCTGTTGGCTGGCACTTTTTCCGCGGAAGAGGCTGGCAATCTTGAAATCAGCAATCTTGTAACCCCATCCGAGGACAATGTCCTTAGAACCTGTCTCATTGAGCTGTGCACTGGTCATGCTCAGGGTGAGGACTCGGGTGGTGCGGTACTCCATCTTCAGGGTCATGTCGTTGTTGAACGTGAAGTTCAAACCCAACAAAGGAGAGAAACTCTCATTGATGGAAACTGTGCTGATGTCGTACATCGAACTGGGAATGTAAGTCCCTGTGGTGGTGTTTAATATGTAACCCATGTTTCCGCCTGATCCCATTGCTTCAACCCAGGAGCTGAAGCTGTTGTAGCTTCCCACTGCATAGATACTCTTGTAGGCGTGAGTGAGTTGTACGCTCTTGAAGTGATCGCGCAGGAAAGGTAGGTTGGAGAGTCCCTTGTAGGTAAGACTCCAGTTGGGCAGCATCTTGGCCAATGAGGGGAAGATGTCCAGGCTACCTCCATGAGGATTGCCACCCGTGTAGGCTGCAAGGAAGGCAGGAACCATCACGTCGCTGCTATACTTGTCAACCGTTCCGTTCTCGGGGTTGAAGGTTCCTGAGTGACCTACATTACTGGGATAGTTGGTACCGTTGTAGCGTTGTTCCACGCGCTGCTGATAGATGTCGAGATATTGCTGGAATTTCTCGAAGTTCTTGTTATAGTATCCGTTGTTGACATTGCCGTTGCTGGCGAACGCTGTCTTCAGGCTAATGGTGGTGATGTTGAACGAGCCGCTCTGGGTGGTGGGATTGCCCAAGTACATGTACTGAATGCTCTTGTTTCGATTGTCAGTTCGACTCATGCTGAGGTCAATCTTCAGGTCTGTGAAGGGCTCAAGACTGGCTTTGATCTGCAGGTCTTCTGTCCTTGCAGTTGTGGCAGGAGTCGAGACACTATCCGCCATCAGCAGCCAGTGGTTCTCCTTTGCCTTGTCGATATAGTTGTCGCTGATCAAACCGAATCCAAAATCCATTCCAGGACTGAAGGCGCCAGCCTGTTTCCTTTGTCCAAACATGTCACCCACATCGGGCAAGAAACCTGGTAGAGAGAGGTTGAAGGTGTTGCGGTAGGATACGCTGACGTTGCGCAGCATCATCAGGAATCGTGCACCGGCTTGAGCCATGCCATACCATTTCTGCTCCTCCCGCTTGGGCAGCGCGATTACGTTCAGACGAATTTGGGTGGTATCCTCGGGTGCGCGGGTGATCTTTAGCTTATTCTCATCCACCTTCTTGTATTTCAGCTTGTAGGGATGCCCTGTAGTGTCAATTGCTGTAACGCGTATGCGATTGCTCTTCTGGTTGTGGGTGATCTCGATGACGCTGTCGGGAATCAAGGTGATCTCCTCGGCATATCCTTGGGTCTTCTTCTCGTCCACCTTCTTCTGGCTCTGTCCCTTTGCGTTGGATTGGCGTTGAGCCTGTTTTGCTAAGATGGAATCCACGGGCACTCCTGTTTTAGCGGCTTCTGCTTCAGCTTTCTGACGGGCAGCCTTTTCCTGTTCCTCCTGTTTCTTCTTTGCTTCGTCGGCCTTCTTTTTCTCCTGTTTCTTCTTGTTGGCCTCGTTCTTGGCATTGGAGGCAGAGAAGCGTTTGTTTGCATCCTTGAGGAAGGTGGAATGGTTGTAGAGAGTCTCTAGATTCAGTTTTCCGTTCAGGTTCACGGTGCGCTGGCTGTTGATGGTGTTACCCAGTGTGCTTCCGTCTTCCATCTGCGTGCCTCGCTTCCAGGAATAAGTTGCATTGTAGCTTCCATCTGCGCTTATCCAGTCGAAGCATGGAATCTTCTCCAATGGCACCTTATAGCTGACCTGGGTACTTTGGTTATAGTCCAAAGGACGGCCGAAGTGCTTCAGGCTCATGCGAACAGAGTCTTTCCATGCCTCGTAGAGGTCAGGATAGAGATCCTTGTTGACCTGCATGTAGGGTTCTTCCACCTCGGCACGGGTCCCGCTCTGGAAGTTGAAGTGAAGAGCCTTGAAGATATCCCAACGCAGTTGGAACGAACGGTTCCAGAGATAACTCTGGCTGAAATTGACTGGTAGGGCTGAAGGATTCTCGATATTGTCGAGGTCACGTTCCTGCAACTCGTAGTACGTACGATGGAGATCCGTACTGAAGGTGATGCTTTGTGGTGCAAAAGAAAGGTTCTGGGCTTTCACCAGATCGAGCCACTTCGACTTGCTCTTGAGGTTCTTGAAGGGTTCCCATGCTTTCCAGTTGGGACTCCAAGAATAGTTCATGCCTCCCTTCCATGTCTTTTCATGCTCGTAGACGGTGGTTTCACCCTCTGTCGTCTGCGACATGTGGCTGTAGTTGAAAGTGAAGTTGCTGGGATCAATGGGAAGTGGATGCTTCTTGTTGCCAATGTTGACTTTCACTCCGCTAAAACTCAAGTTCTTGCTTGTCTCGGTATGCGTGGTGAGCGACTTCAGAGAGTCCTTCTCCTCTTCGGAAGCCAAGGCGTCGAGAGCATCGCTGAGCAACATGTCGGTATCGAAAGGATTGTATTTGGGCTTGATGGTCTCTTTGTTGTAGCTGTAATAGAGGGGGAAGTTTACTCTTGCCTTTTCAGGAAGCAATCGGCCCAACTCCATGTTGGTCGTTACGGCATAGTTGTATGAATCTTCGTCAGAACGGCTCAGTACACTCTGCTCGATGCCTCCGAATCCAGCTGTCTCCATGTGGGCAACCACGTTAACTGAACCAATGTCAGAGAGTTGCATGTTCAGGTTACCCTGAGCCGCCCAACCGCCTTCATTGGTGAATTCTTGCAGACGTAGTTCATTGACCCAAACTTCCACAGACTTGACGGTACGACCATTGTTTCGGATACCTATCATGATTGTTTTCACTTCGCCCAATGTGGGATTTCCCATTACAGAAAGTCGATTGTTGGGATTGTTGCTGTCGTATTCGCTATAAAGAGCATTGAATGAGGCAGCTCCAGCACTCTTCAGCGCATTGCGTGTTTTCTTCAGTGCAGTGAAGATATCCAGGTCAACATCAATCATGTTATTCTCAGGCCATACAGCGCGACATCCAGCTGCAGAATAGGTGTCGTAATGTCCCTCGGGAGTGAGGCTTAGGGGAACTTCGTACTCGTAGAAATTACTCTTGTAGTCAGAACCCAGGCGAAGGAATATGCTGGTTTCCCCGTCTTGGAGACCTGTGAAGTCTTGAGCCAAGGCATTGGCGTGGACAAACATCTGGAGATGCTTGTAACGACGCATATCGTAAGAGCAGTTCTTATAGACAGCACGTGCATCACCCGGTGAGAGGTTGGTGGCAATCATGGACATGGCTTGTTCGTTGCTCTCAACCAGCTGAGTCTGAGTGGGGTCGGTGATACGGCTAACCCCTGGAGGCAATACGTAGTTGACAGGTTCCTTATCACCGTTTTCCTCGATGTTGACTACGCTGACAGCAATACTTCCGCTTACTGCGGGAGCCTCACCTGTATAGAGTGCCTGCTCATAGGTGCGCCAATCTCCGTGAACCAGATCGAGAGTTGCCAGACGGAGAATAACGTCTTCCTGGAATCCCGTAAGGAACATACGCATAAAACGGATACTAGTGAAATCGGTGATGCTGCCCACCTTGCTGTCATAGGCATCCAAAGGAATGCGGAAAAGGTACCACGTACACTCCTCGGTATTTCCGTCACGCAGTTTCACGCTGGCAGTACGCTTGTCAGCGATATGATTGCGGCCTACAATCATGTCCTCGGGACGAATGCTGATGTGATACTGATAGTATTTCTCGTATTCGTTTAGTGTATAATCCTGATTAATGTCCTCCAAGTCAGGGGTACTCTTCCATGCTGTTTCGTAACTCTCTGGATTCGTGTCGCTGTCGGCACTGTTTCCCTGAGGCATATTGATTCTTTTGTAGCGGTCCAGGATGCTGGTCTGCAACTGATCGAAATCGGAACCGCGATAGTAGTGATAATCATCGTTGGCGGGGTCGGTACGCAAACTATCATAGACCTGAGCATTTACCTTATTCTGTATCTCCTGCAAAAATGTTTGATAGGTGATGAATTGCTGTTCTTCTGCATTAGTCAAGCCATTCAGTCCGACATCTTGACGGGCACGTGCTCCACTCTCGTTATTGAAGGCATAGGTTACGCTGGAGCTATTGGGTACACGTCCCCAAATGGTGGTGGTATAGTACTGTTCGTTTCCGTCTACGGGCATTCCGCTTTCGAAATACTTTTTACCATCCTTCAGAATATCCTCACTTACTTCACCTAAATTAATGTAGAAATCTCCACCGAAGTCACCCGTCTTGTTCTGGCTGTAGATGAATGGATCCATCATCCAGAACTCGATGTACTCAATGTTCTGCTGCTCAAAATCTGTGTTATCCATCCTACGCATCAGGCCACCCCATTTCTCGCGAGGATTCAGAAGATGACCGTTCTGGTCTACGTCGGTTGTCAGGTTGTAAGGACCACGCTCGTTGGGATAGTAGGCTAAATTCAACACCGAGAGGCTGCTGGCGCTGGTGTAACTGTTCTGAGCCTTCTGAGGATACAACTCACGTTCGTAAACCTCGCGGACGTAGTGATTGGAAAGCTGGGTCAAGTCACTCTTGATATGACTGGGAGTCAACGTACTGCTTCGGCGAGTGAAAATGGGATCCACGTAATACCATGCCATCAAGGCGCGATTGTAGCCGTACTGCAGATCACCTGTCAGTTTGCTCTCGGGGAACATGCTGGGGGTGGAGCACATCGTCCAATAGGTAGGCTGTGTCAACGAGGTTTTCTGGGTACTGCTTTCGAAGTCATCCAAGTAAGAGGCACCGCCTTGTATCTTTTTATTCTGACCAGCCATTAACTCGGCGATTTCGCCATTGAACGTGATTTGGCTGGGTTGGGTAGCCTGAATGAGGGGAAGTTTATCGATCATGTTGGTCAGCCACTGCGATTCCTTCTTCCAGTTGATGTGTCCACCCAGCAAGGTGTTCTTTAGCGGTTCACTTCCCATGTTGACCTTTGTGGTGAGAGGTTGCTCGTTGAGGAACATCATCGTACCGCCCATTGTCAAGTTCTTGTAAACCTCGTAATCCAGATTCACTCCCAGCATGGTCTTTCTTTGCATACCATAATTATCGTTGCTTTCCACGTTGGCGTTGATATTTGTTCCTGCGTCTATAATACTCTGATTAATAATGTTCACGCGTCCCATACTATAATCTACAGTATAGTCGGTGTTTTCCGTTAGTGTGACTCCACCTGCCGTCACAATGACGGATCCCTGTGCGATATTGGTCACACCCAAATCAATCTCAGCGGCACTGCTTCCCTTGTAGCGACCTGTCAGCAGGAACTTATCATGCTCAGCTATCTGTTTTGCCACAGTCTTAGTGCTGTCGTAGAGTTCAGGGAAACAATATTTGTCAGCTATTTCATCGTCGCCAATCCATTCACGCAGATGTTCACCAAAAGGCTCGGCTACGGGGAAGATGATTCGACCCTTCCGAATGGTATAGCCTTCCACGAAGTCGAATTGGCCGTTGCTGTTGGCATTGTTATTAGCATCCAGACGGTCCAGGTTCATGGCCTTTAATAAAGTGGTGTTCTTCAGTTTCTCTTCGGGCAAGTAACTTAGATAGACTCCAGTGGAGTCACTTAAGTATTTGATGTCCAAACGGAATTTCTCAGACTGAACAGACGTTGCGCCCAGACTATAGATGTTCTTCATCATCAAGCGCCAAATGGGTAACTTGGGACTTCCTGTGGTACCTTTCAATAGCTTGACGAATAGAGCCTGTGTGTTGTTACTCAAGTCTGTAGCAAACTCTCCCACTTGGTAAGTGGTGCCTCCATACGTGTATTCATAGGCCACAGCCAGCACGTCATCTGTCTGCAAGGTACTGTTTAGACTGACATATCCCAGACTGGCATTGAGTGTGTATTCGCTGCTGCTCAGCAAACGAGCATTCTGTAGTTTCTCGTAGTCCACAGAGCCCTCGAAATCACCTATTCCATCAAGCACTGAGGTTGCCATGCTGATATCGCGAGCTTCACTGTAATTGTTTACCAGTTCTTCGTACATGTTGTTGCTACGGTTGCTGGGAACTTGAATGCCGGATGATGTCCATTGGGAATTGCTGATATAGGAACTTTCACCTAAGTCAGCCAGAGCGATGATGTTTCGGTTGTTGCTTGTACTGGCGCTCTTGTTGGTTACCCAAATTTCCACTCGCTTGATAGTGATTCCACTTGCGATGGTGGGGAGTGTCCTCATGTTTTTGTCGTATCTTTCACGGAAGAAATGGGAAAGGAAGAAGTGACGGTTCTCCTCGTAGTTCGTCGCACTGAACTCGAAACTGTTGGTCTGTTGACCGCCCTTGCTGGAAACGCTTGTACTGGCACTCTTCTTCTGACTTACAACGGTCTGCATCTTTAGTTTCCCGAACTGTACATCGGTTCTCAGACCGAACAGACTGCTAACGCCTGGCACAAGACCCATGTTGCTTGGGAATGATATATTGCCAGCCTCGATGAGTTTCACAATCTCGTCCTCTTTGCCATCATACTTTAGCTTCATGTTCTGAGAGTCAAAGTCGAAGGTTGCCTCTGTGTTGTAGTTGAGGTTCAAGTCAATCTTATCGCCCACTTTACCATTTAGGCTTAGATTGATTTTCTCGTCGAAATCAAATCCAAAAGTCTTACGGCGGCTGGCTGCCAGAGCAGGATTGTCTACCTTCTTCAGGGTTCCGCCCATCTTTAATTCTGCACTACCTTGTGTCTTGATTTGTACACCGCCAGGACCAAAGATCTTCTCTGCGGGACCCAAATCAAACTTCATGTCGGTAAAGTCAAATTTGTTCTTCCCCGATGCTTCGAAAGCTTCTGCATTCCGCTCATAATAGTATCGCCTCATGCTTTGACGAAGACTCCATTGCTGATATTCCTCAGGAGTCATCAATATTGGAGCTGTCAGATAGCTGGTAGCAGTTCCCAAGGAATATCCTGCCAGTCCAGGAATAACATTTCCTGGACCATTATTGGTTCCCCCTGAAGTGCTGCTGGTTCCGTTCTTACTGTTACGATTGTTATTATTGGTCTTTGAAGTTGTATTTCTGTTGGTGGTCGTACTGCGATTAGCTGTAGGCGTGTTGCGATTGGTCGTACTTCCCGTACTGCCACTTTTTTTGTCACCCTCCGTTCCGTTGCCTAAAGTGGTACCGATGGTGTATGTGTTGTCTTTCTCGTCGTAGGTTACTGTGGTCTGAATATTCTCGGGATCCTCCAAGTCACCAGTCTTCTTGGTTACGTCTTTCACGTCCTCGGCAACTGTCTTTTTTGTTTTATAACGAGACTTTTTCTTGGAAATGGTATCATTGGGAGCCTCTTTAGGAGCAGAGACTGAAACCGATGGTGATTCTGCCGATGCTTTGTGTGGAATATGCATAGCTGCCAGTACGTTAACACTGCCAGCTACGATTAGAGTTGCTATGAATTTTCGCGCGCTCACGAATAAATAACGTGAGGATTCAAACTTTATTATGTATTGGGATAACTTTTTCAGGTAAAAAAACGATAAATCATGAAAATCTCCCTATCTTTGCCATGAAAACAATTGAAGAAGTCTGTATGATAGAGTATCTAAAAGGCACTTTGACAGAACTGACACCAACCCTGGCTGTCGTGGAATGCTATGGCGTTGGGTATGGTGTGAATATCTCCCTGAACACCTTTGCTGCCATTCAAGGCAAGCAGGAAGTGAAGATCTGGATTTACGAGGCTGTCCGCGAGGATGCTTATCAACTTTGGGGATTCAGTACGAAAGTGGAGCGGGAATTGTTTCTGCTTCTAATTACAGTGAGTGGGATAGGTGCGAGCATTGCCCGCATGATCTTATCCGCCCTGACTCCCTCTGAGCTTTATTCGATAATCAGTGAAGGAAATGATAAATTACTCAAACAAGTTAAGGGAATTGGACCCAAGGCGGCTCAGCGTATCATAGTTGATTTGCACGACAAGATTACTACGCTGGATGTTGAGTTCGTTCAGTTGAAGGATGGTGAGTCTGCTTCGTCGAGTGCTCTCAACAAGGAGGTCATGGAGGAGGCTGTCGCCGCTTTGACGATGTTGGGTTTCAGTCCAGGTCCTACTCAAAAGACTGTTCAACAGATTTTACGTGACGAACCGGATGCTTCTGTGGAGCGAGTAATTAAATTGGGACTAAAGATGTTGTAATGAAAAGAATCTTTGCGATAAGATTTTTCCTGTTGTTTGCAATAGCATTTGCTGGTGTGAATCTCTATGCTCAAAGCATAAGGTTAACTGACTCGGAGGTGCTGTCGCGAACAAAAAAAATTGGACAAAAGCAATATGTGTCCTTCCGTTCTCCGATGGGAGGCTTTGCTGTCTGCGAATCTCATACTCAGCCCGGTTTTGTAATCGTGAATACAGTTGACGAGGGTCCTGCGATATTGGGTTATAGTGATAGGGGAAGTTTCGATGAGGCTTGTCAGAATCCTGGTTTCCAACTCCTCATGAAGGCTTATTCCCAGCCTTCTTCTCGTCGCCCCGCAGTCTTGCAGGACAGCGAATTGGCTGAGTTTGTGGAACCTCTCATCCATGACACGTGGAATCAGTATAGTCCTTACAACATTCTGTGTCCAACCATTGAGGGCGAGCATTGCGCTACGGGATGTGTAGCTCATTCTATGGCACAGGTTGTCCGTTATTGGCGACAGGGCACCAGTGGTGAAACTTATACCTATGAAGATTCATTAGGGTGCGGCCAGATCCTTTCTGCTACACTTCCCTCGCGAGGTTACAATTATGACCTCATGCTTGATTCGTATGTCGAAGGTCAATATACACAGGAGCAACTGGATGCTGTGGCTCGTCTTCTCTATGACTGCGGCGTGCTGGCAGAAATGAAATACGGAGTAAAGTCCAGTGGTGCACGCTCTATACGTCAACCCATTGCGCTGGCCAGTTATCTGGGATTCGACGATGGTTTGCAGATGTACTTCCGTGATTTTTATAGTTATCAGGATTGGATCAGGATGCTCAAGTCTGAGCTTACCCAGCATCGTCCTGTGCTGATGTCTGCTCAATCTCCGTCACTTTCCCATGCATTTATATGTGATGGATATGATGCCGAGGGGCTCTTCCATCTAAATCTGGGTATGTCAGGCGATGCGGATGGTTATTATTATCTGCCTTATTTGACGCCTAAACAAGCTGAATGGTACGATTTTGACAATCCTGAAGGTGGAATGAATCTGATTCAGTCTGCGGTGATGGGCATCCGTCCCGAATATGTTGGTGAAAGTGCCGATACACCTCACAACGTGTTTGCTTTTGCGGGCTTGGAGCCTATCGTGGCT
Organism: Bacteroidaceae bacterium; assembly: GCA_017617335.1. Lineage (GTDB taxonomy): Bacteria > Bacteroidota > Bacteroidia > Bacteroidales > Bacteroidaceae > Physcousia. Next base: position 87,627 of record JAFZWK010000005.1, read on the forward strand.
TCGGCTGATCGAGATGGCGAATTGAAATTGTCGACCCAGAATATGAGTAATGTGGGATGGAATGTGCTGCAAGGTCAGCTTTCTCTCCTCCTGATGAAAGGTGATGAGGTGGAGGCTGTGCTTGCTGAATATGGACATGAATTTTTGCTTGAAGAGGTTGATGACACTTCCTATACCGATACGTTGGCATTCACTATTCCTGCCAGTGTAAAAGACGGGACATATCGTGTAGTGCCAGCTTTTCCACAGGTTGAGGCGAAGTCTGCTGTCCCACAGGTTTTCTTTTGGGAAGAGGCTCGTACCAGCATGGGCACACCCAATTATCTGTTGCTCAATGTCAGTTCTTCTGGTGTTAGTCTGGCAGAAGATGAGCAGAATACTGCATATGTCACCTTGGAGAGTTTTGAGTTCCCCCAAACCATAGAACGTGGATCGTATCCCGAATTTTCTTTTACATTTCAGAATCATGTTTCGGAGTATTGCGGACGCTTCTATGTTGTCTTGCAACCAGTGGATGATGAGGACGAGACATACTTCTATATCCAGTTTGAAGGACTTACGCTGGCACCAGAGGAAAGCACGTATCGCTATTTTCATCGCACTCGCGTGAATATACAAGTTGGTGACTATTATCTTCGGGTGGCTTATGATCAGAATCTTTTCAACGATAGTTTGCGTTGGGTAAGCGAGGAACCGCTTCAGGTGGTTCATGTGACCAAGGAAGGTATGTCTGTCGAGTTGCCTCATGAGGAACTGTCTCATCAGATTTATGACTTGCAGGGTCGTATGTTGCAGAGTCGCCCACGAGGTTTTTATATTGAGGATCGTCGCAAGGTTCTCAACACTAAATAAGTTGCAAAAGGAATCCATATGAGAGAACTAGATGTGAATGAACTATTGGAGGTTGCTATTAGAGCCTCACTCGAGGCGGGGAGACACATTTTAGAAATATATACTGACCCCAGTCAGGATTTCGGTATCGAAAAGAAAGCCGATAATAGTCCTTTGACGTTGGCTGACAAGGCTTCTCATCGATGTATCATGCAATATTTGGAGCCTCTTGGGATTCCTATGCTGAGTGAGGAGGGTAAATATATTCCCTATGATATCCGTCAACAGTGGGACGAACTTTGGGTGATAGATCCCTTGGATGGCACCAAGGAATTTATCAAAAAAAATGGCGAGTTCACAGTCAACATTGCTCTCGTTCGAAAAGGTGTTCCCATCATGGGTGTCATTTATGTGCCAGTCAAAGAGACACTCTATTTTGGTTATCAAGCGGAGGAGGGTGGTCGGGCTTTCAAAGCCATCGCTTCCCCCCAAACATCTGTGGATGAGGTGTTACAGAAGTCAACTCAGATTCCTTTGGAACGATGCGACGATGAGGTTTTCCGTGTGGTGGCTTCTCGTAGTCACATGAGTCCAGAGACTTATGCATACGTGGAAGAGATGAAGCGTACTCATTCTCAAGTGGAGCTTATCAGTAGCGGCAGTAGCATCAAGATTTGTCTGGTGGCTGAGGGCGCTGCAGATGCTTATCCTCGATATGCGCCTACTATGGAGTGGGATACGGCAGCTGGAGATGCCATCGCTCGTGCAGCTGGCAAGAATGTTATCAATGTTGAGACGGGTTGCCCCTTGGTGTATAACAAATCTGACCTGTTGAATCCATGGTTTTTAGTAGAATAATCTCAAATCCAATTTTCTATAATACTATAAGGAAAGGGAATCAGCTGTCAGTGAAAACATGGATTTTGTAAGACAAAATAATAAGAACACTTCCAAGGCTTCTCCTTCTCCCTCATGGAGAAAGATTGCATTAGTTTTTTTCATTATAGTGATATTGATGGGCCTGATAGGTTCCAGTGAATATATGATTCACGTTGCATTGCAACCAGAGGTGGGTGAGTATATTGAACAGGATCGTATAAACAATTATCGAAACGATTATGGATTTGGTTCGCCATGGATTGATAGCATCTTGGCAGCTGGAGGATTACGTGATACCTTTCTTGTAAATAGAAAAGGAGAGCGAATGCATGCATATTATGTTTATGCTGATTCGCTGACGAATAAGACTGCAGTGCTGGTGCATGGATATACTGATTGTGCCATCAAAATGCTTTTTATTGGATATCTTTACCATCACGATCTGGGGTTTAATCTCCTGTTGCCAGATCTGCATTATCATGGACTTTCGGAGGGAAAATATGTGCAGATGGGATGGCTTGACCGTTTGGATGTGTTGCAGTGGATAGAGTTTGCTGACAGCCTTTTTGGAGGAAACACCCAGATGGTGGTGCATGGTGTTTCGATGGGAGCAGCTACCACAATGATGCTCTCGGGTGAAGATGTTCCCGAATGTGTCCGTTGTTATGTGGAAGACTGTGGTTACACTAGTGTGTGGGATGAGTTCGCTGGCGAAATACGCAATCAGTTTGGTTTGCCATCTTTCCCTTTGCTTTATGCGGCCAGTGCGCTTTGCAAGGTACAATTGGGATGGAGCTTCGGAGAAGCAAGTTCTCTTCGACAAGTGGAGAAGTGCAAACGCCCGATGTTGTTTATTCATGGTGAAAAGGATGATTATGTGCCTACAGAGATGGTCTATCGACTCTATGAGGCCAAACCCCAACCGAAAGCTTTGTGGATAGCTCTAGGTAGTGCTCACGCTCTGTCTTATCGGGATCATCCAGAGGAATATTCTCTGCGGGTTCGCCAATTCCTATCGGGGTATCTCGATGACTTCTAAATCAGAGAAACTTCCCTTGTTGACGGAGAAACGAACTATGGTGCGCACTTTCTGCCATCCTTGGATACCTGCTGCACCTGGGTTGATGTGGAGCATTCCTAATGTCTTGTCGTACTGAACCTTTAGAATATGACTATGTCCGCTGATGAAGAGTTTGGGGGTATTCGTGTAAATGATGTTGCGGATGCGAGGATCGTATTTGCCTGGGTAACCGCCAATGTGAGTCATCAGCACGTCTGCCTCCTCGCAAGTCCATCGTAGTTTCTCAGAAAAGATTCGGCGCAAGTCTCCTCCGTCGATATTACCATAGACAGCTCTTAGAGGACGGATTTCCTGCAACTTCATAGCTACTTCCAGTGAACCTATATCGCCAGCGTGCCAAATTTCATCACATTCTTCGAAATACTTTAGATATCGGTCATCCCAAAACCCATGAGTGTCACTGAGCAGTCCTATCCTTTTCATGATTCACTTTTCTGATTAACCACCACAGCATACCACTGGCGGTGAAGAAACTGATGGCATCCGATACAGGCATTGATAGCCACACACCGTTGAGCCCGTATTGGGTGGGCAGAAGGGCAAGGCATGGCATCAGGAAGAGCAGTTGACGAGTAAGACTCAAGAAAATGCTCTTGGCCGCGTGGCCGATACTTTGAAAAAAATTGCCAATAACCATTTGAGCACCTACGAGGGGGAAGAGAGCTACCATATAATGATAAGCTACCACAGCTTTCTCTGTCAACTCAGGTCCTGCGCCGAAGATATGTATGACGGGAGTAGGGAAGAACATACCCATAACAAATCCGCAAGAGGTAACTATGGTTGCTGAGCAGATGGTCAGGAAGAGAACCCTCCATACGCGATCGTTTTTGTGAGCACCCCAGTTGTAACCTGCAATGGGTTGCATTCCTTGATTCAGGCCAATAACTATGGTTATAAAGAGGAAAACCACTCTGTTCACGATTCCGTAGGCCCCTATCGCCATATCACCTCCGTATTCTTTCAGGCGGTTATTGATAATGAGTACAACCAGACAGGCGCAACTATGCATCAAGAATGGACTGAGTCCGATGGCCAAACACTGACGTACTATCTCTGTTTTCAACCTGTAGATGCCACGCTTGAGATGCAGCAGCTCATTTTTGCGGCAGAAAAGCTTAATCTGCACCAACAGTGATACAAACTGAGAGAGAATGGTGGCCCAGGCAGCACCTTTCATGCCCCATCCGAATCCAAAGATGAATAGGGGGTCCAGAATGGTGTTGACGATAATGGTCAGGAAAGTAAGGTTCATGGCTGCCTTGGGATGCCCTGCGCTACGCAACACGGCATTCATTCCAAAATAGCTGTGGCTGATCACGTTGCCCAGAAGGATGATGCGTATGTAGTCGCGGGCATAGGGTAGGGTAGCCTCACTGGCACCAAAGAGCATTAGAATCTTGTCCAGGAAAGGCCAGCATACGATAGTAAACAGCAGACCTAAGATGATATTCAGGGTAATAGAGTTGCCCAGAATACGTTGAGCCGTCTCGTATCTCCCTTGGCCCAGACGAACACTTATTACGGTACTGGCTCCCACACCAACCATGGCCCCAAAGGCGGCAGACAGGTTCATGAAAGGACTGGCTATTGCCATTCCGCTGATGCCAATGTCGCCTACACCTTGTCCCACAAAGATGCTGTCCACGATGTTATAAATCGACGCGGCCGCCATGGCTATAATGGCCGGCAAAGCATATTGCCAGAGCAGGCGTTCAACTCTGAGTTCACCCAACTCGGTGGGAACGTATTGTCTTGGTTGTATTTGCTCCTCCATAATTTTTATGGTGCAAAGGTACTGCTTTTCTGGAGATAATCATACCATCTGGGTGACCATAAATGTTAAATAAGATAAAAAATGATAGATTTGTTTGGAAGTTATTTTGAAAAAACCATATCTTTGCAGTGATATTAAAATGATATCATAAATATATCGAAATATTAACCAATGAAAATTGAATTATGGAAATGAAGGAAGTTGAGTTTCATGGAGGTTCATTAAATGGATTTCTCATGTGTGCAATCGACATTGTATTATGGATTGCTATGGTTGCATCATTTGTGTGTGGCGTTATTGCTGCCGATGCTGGTCGTCCTTTTGTTTGGTACTTCGTTGTTGGAGTGCTTCTCTTGATAGCAGCCATTATTTGCTGTTGCGGCTTTTCCATGTTAGAGCCTAACCAGGCTAAAGTGATGACTTTCTTTGGCCGCTATGTGGGTACGTTCCGCAAGACAGGTTTCTACTGGCTTAATCCCTTCATGGGAGTCAAGAATGTCAGTCTTCGTGCCCGTAATCTCAATGCAGAACCCATCAAGGTAAATGACAAGATGGGTAATCCTATTCTGATTGGACTCGTGGTTGTCTGGCGATTGAAGGATACCTATAAGGCAATCTTCGATATTGATACAGATGTCAGCACAGGTAATCAAGCAGGAAATTCTTCTACAGCCCGTATGAACAAGTTTGAGCGTTTCGTGGCAGTTCAGAGTGATAGCGCATTGCGTCAGGTGGCTAGCATGTATGCTTATGATAACTCTGATTCAGGCTCTGATGAGATTACCTTGCGTGATGGTTCAGACGAAATCAACCAAGAGCTGACGATAAAACTCAATGAACGTCTTGACATGGCTGGACTCGAGGTTCTGGAGGCACGTATCAACTACTTGGCTTATGCTCCTGAGATCGCAGCTGTCATGTTGCGTCGTCAGCAGGCTGCCGCCATCATCACGGCTCGCGAGAAGATTGTGGATGGTGCTGTCTCAATGGTTAAGATGGCTCTCGACAAGCTCTCATCTGAAGAGATTGTTGACTTGGACGATGAGAAAAAGGCAGCTATGGTGAGCAATTTGCTGGTTGTTCTCTGTGCTGATGAACCCGCTCAACCTGTCATCAACTCTGGCACGCTCAATCACTAAATGATTTTTGTGCCTCTTACTCATCAACCCATGCACATCAAATAAGATAGTTAATGAAAAAGGAATCATCAAATAAAGATCAGGCAAAGGGCGGAACCAAGAATTTCGTCCTTCGCCTGGATACTGACATGATGAATGCCATAGAAGCTTGGGCAGCTGATGAGTTCCGTTCTACCAACGGACAGATTCAGTGGATATTGGCCGAGGCACTCAAGAAGAGCGGTCGAATGAAAAAGAAAAAAGAATTCAAACAATCTCTGCAGTCATGAAAGAATTTGGTGAAACGTGTGTCTATACCTGTCGCAAGACAGTACGTGTGGTGGCTTTGATTAGCACCCTGTTTTCCATCTGCGCTATGGTTTTCTTGTGCTTCACTGATGCTTCCCTCCTGACTCTCGCTTTGGTATTTATCATACTCCTGTTGGGAAATGCTTTCGTGGTATTCATGATGCTGAGGACTCAGAATGATTTCATCGAACTGAACTCACGTGGCATGACGGGTTATGTCCATGATCAGTGGTTTCGTGGTTTCGAAATTAATTGCCCTTGGTCGGATTACGAGCAGATTCAGGTCGCTTCGTTTCAGGGTTCACACATTCAGGGGGTAAAGATAAAGTATCCTGCTAAACATCAGAGGAACAACTACCTGGTTATGGAGTTGACCCAACCGAATGGGGATGTGCAGAAAATCACTTCGTCGAGCATTGTCATTAAGCAGGAAGAACTCATTGAAGCTATCAATCACTACAGCGGACGCCTCTTGGCATCCCGCAAGCCCATGACTACCTCCTCGAAAGTAGGCTTGATTATCATCATAATCCTTAATGTTATTGTTTTTCTTGCCTTTATCTTGAAAATGACCAGGTTCTTTGGCTAATAGGATAAAAGGATAAAGTTTCTCAGGCTCCAATCTTTCCTCGTGATGAGGTTGGAGCATTTTTTTATTTCAATCTGACTTTCCCATCCACAATCTCTACGTCCACAATCTTCAGGTGCCCATCGTTGTTGTTATGATGCAGGCTCATCTTCAGGTTGCCATTCAAGTCACGGAAGAGCATTTCGTGTCCCCCATTCGTATAGATTGTTTGCTTCTCGTGTATCCAAGGACCTTCCACCTTTCCGCTCGCACTGGTAGCCTGTCCTACTGCGTATACCCCATTTACGAAACTGCTCCAGAGCAGAATTAGTTTGCCGCTCTGTTCATCTTTCCATATAAAGGGAGCGTCCACCACCATTCCATTCTTTGAGTGTGTAAGCCATGTTGCCTCGTTGGCACGGAAGAGTCGGATGGGGTCTCCCTTGCGTCCCTTCAGATTCCTCTTCTTCAGCCGTACGGCCCAAGTTTCGCCCACCATGTCTGTTACGTCTGGCCCGTTCCATTCCAAGCTGTAGATTAACCAGGGCTGACCTTTCTCATCCACGTAGAGACTGCCATCCAGACATTGCTGGCCCACGGGAGTCAAGCCAATGTTCTCTTTTTGGGTGAACACGTCCTTATAAGGGCCCATTGGATTCTTTCCTCCATCAAGCAGCGTGCAGCATCGCAACAGACCCTCACTTTCACAGGACATCGTCACGATGGTGTAGTAATGTCCCTTGTAGAAATATGTGTCAGGTGCCCACCAACTGTCTTTCTTCCCCTCAGCCTTAGCGATGAAGTTCTGGTTTCCCTCGTAGACGATTCCATTGTCCTTCCACATCTTCAGGTCCTTGCTCTCGTATGCCTTCAACGCAAATTTGCCGTTGCTCCGTGCAGCCGTCACGATATAGTATAGGCCCTTGTCGTGATCCACCGTCACGAATGGATCCCTTATTCTGATGCTGTCAGCAGGGATGGAGTATTGAGCCAGAAGAGAGCAGGTGAAAAGGAGAAAGTGCATGAGAGAGAGTCCTCTCGTCAGATTTTCCCTCATAAAGAAAAGTGAGACTCTTGGGATTGACTGTAGGTTGAACATAGTATATCTTCGATTTTAGACTACAAATTTACGCACAATAATCGAATTCCGCAAAGGAGAATGCTTTTTTCCTGTCCTGATGCTTGGATTCTCACGCCATACGAATTATCTTTGTACTCACAAATGCAACTTTCGTTATGAAAAAAATCTGTTTCTTGCCTCTTCTGATCCTGGCTGCATGCAGCGGTGGCCGCTCTCTTGTCCAGAACCCTGTCATTGATGCCGATACACCTGACCCCACAGTTATCCGTGTGGGCAAGACTTACTACGCAGCTGCCACATCGGGCAATAAGCGTCAGGTCTATCCCCGTTTTCGTTCACGCGACTTAAAGAACTGGACCCCCATGGGTTATGTCTTTGATGAATGGCCCGCTTGGACCAATGGAGCATTCTGGGCTCCTGAGTTTTTCGAATTGAACGGTCGTGTCCTTTGCTTTTATACGGCCAGACAGAAGAGCGACAGCACTTCGTGCATCGGAGTTGCGGTAGCAGATGGCCCTGATGGCAAATTCGTGGATCACGGCCCCCTTGTTCGTACCACCAACGAGGCCATCGACAGTTACGTCTATCAGGATGGCGACCAGCTTTACATCACTTGGAAGGCTTATGGTTTGGATCCCACTCATCGTCCCATAGAGATTCTGGCTCAGCGTCTCTCTGCTGATGGACTTAGCCTGATGGGCGATCCCTTTACACTTCTGCGTGACGACGAGCGTATCGGTATGGAAGGACAATGTTTCTTCCACAGCGGAGACTATTATTACATGCTCTATTCCATTCGCGACTGCTGTTCTCCCCAGAGTGACTATGCTGTCTCTGTAGCCCGCAGCCGTTCCTTCACAGGGCCTTACGAGAAGTACCCTGGGAATCCCATTCTTCACGGAAACGGAAAAACCATTCAAAGCTGCGGTCATGGTACGCTGGTGGAAACCCCGCGAGGACACTTGTACTATCTTTGTCATGCTTATTTCTACGATAAGTACCGCGAGGGGCGTAAGGCAATCCTTCAGCATCTGCAGATAGGCGATGACCTGTGGCCACATTTCGATAACGAGGATGCATTGGTCGAGGTAAAGTTAAGATAGCAATCTCTTCAGGTTCCTTCCGTAGCAGGAGAACCCTCTCTCATTTTAACGGTTGTTGCGGGACTCTTCCTTTTTGGGGGGATGACGTGTTGCAAGCGGAGATACAACGTGTCAACTTCGCAAAGACAACGTGTTGACTTCGAGGTTTCAACGTGTTGTCTTTTTACATTATCATTATTGATCCAGTAACACAGTATAAGACATTTTTCTGCTTCTACTACTAAAATGAAAAGATATCAGAAATGTAACACCCAAAAGTGTTTTTTCTTCATTCGTTTTTTTTCGTTTGGGGTGCTGTGTTTTTGCATGTATTTGATACATAAGGTTGTGAAAATTCCATAATTATAAATAGATTTCTTGGGGGACTGAAGGGATTATGGTATCTTTGCAAAAAAATAAGCCTAAAGGATTGTCATATATGAAGAAATCTTTCTTAAGCAGTATTCTGGTGACTCTGTTGTTGGTTGCTTGTACTGCCGACCGTGAGAAGGATAATTTCATCCTGCGAGGCACGGTGGCTGAGGGAGTGGAGGACGTGAAGTATCTCCTCTATATCATCGATGACTATAAGCATATAAATATGGATAGCCCTGTGGATACCTTGCAGGTGGTGAACGGTAAGTTCTCATTTTCGACCAGAATAGAGGAACCCACTGGCGGCATGTTGCGAGGTATTCATCGGGATGGGGACATGGATTTTCAATTCAAGGAATTCTGGGCTATTCCTGGTGATACCTGTGTGATGAGAATCAGAGGATGCAGATTCGACGAGATGGAAATCAGCGGCGGAAGTTTCTATCTGCAGTACAATGCCTTTAAGGCGTACCGCGACTGCCTGTTCAAACCTGTTCTTGAAAAGGGAACGGAACTGGCTGAACTGAACACCCGTGAACCGCAGAACAAGGAGGCTATCCAGAAGTTGACTGATGAGTTGGAAGCTTTGGATGAGGTTTATCGCCGAGGCATACGCGAGTACAACAGGGAGCATGGCAAAGAGGAGGGTTGCGCCATCTATCAGCTGCAGTGGCTCATCAACAACCATTTCGACTTCGATATCCTGGACAGCTCTATTGTAAATGGTCGTTTTCACAAATATGTGGAATACCGACGCTCGCAGTATCTGCATAATGATTAGGAGAGATTTGTGTCCTTCCCTGGACGCTGGGAGGAAACGGAGATAAAGCCGACCTGATGGAAATTTCATTTTTTTGTATGCTTGATGTTGTGGGATGAGAAAATAATTGTATATTTGTGACGTGAATCCTTATTGTTGAGCGTCATGAAAAAATTGTTCTTCCTACTGACTGCTGCTGTTCTCTTTAGTTGTACAGAGGATATAGACACTTCCAACCGGTATGTTTTTAAGGAGCAAACGGCGATGGGATACCTTCAGAAGCACTCAGAGCACTATAGTACCTATGTGGATCTTCTATACAAGATTCCTGTCAGTGGTGCCAGCAAGACTACTGTTGGGCAGTTGCTGTCGGCACGCGGCCACTACACGATCTTTGCTCCTACCAATGAAGCCATTCAGGATTATCTGGATACGCTGGTGGTGAACGAGGTGATTCCGGAAGCGTCGTGGGATGCTTTCCCTAACGAGGCCACTCGAGACTCCATAGAGAAAGTGATTGTGCTGAACAGCGTGATAGATAGTGGTGATGACTACCATCCATACGAGATAGGTAGTTTTCCCACCACGCAGGATGCAGAAATCCCTATTCCCAACATGTACGACCGCAAGCTGAGCATTCACTACAACGATAATGCCAACGTGGACATTCTGGTAAACAACTGTGCGATAGACGAGAACAACCGTGATATCCCTGTAATCAATGGTTACATCCATGCTGTGAAAAAGGTGATTGCACCCAGCAATAATACGCTGGCCACCTTGTTCACCAACATCAAGCGAGACAATATAGAGGGGTATCATGTGATGGCTCTGTTGGTGCATGCAGTCGGACTGATTGATTCGTTGCAGGCTTTCCGTGATGAGGCTTACGAGGAACTCTATCTGGCAGGTATGATTCCTGATGAGAACTTTACCTATAAAGGCTATGCTCCTCAGCACCGTTACTTTGGTTTCACCTGTTTTGCAGAAACGGATCAGTTCTGGTCTGAGACATTGGGTAAGCCTGCCTTGGATATCACTGTGGAGGATGTGCGCGAATACGTAGCCAGTTTGGGTGTATATAATGATGCGGTTGACAACGATGACTACGAGAATGAGAACAATCTGCTTAACCGCTTCGTCACTTATCACTTCCTGCCCGAGCGTTTGGCTACCGACCGTCTGGTGCTGCACTATAATGAAAAAGGTAACAACCCCACTACCCGCGAACTGGGTGTGGCTATGTGTGAGTATTACACCACGATGGGAAAACGTCGACTGCTGAAACTCTATGAGAGCCGTGAAAGTAATGGAGTATTCATTAATCGCTTCCCTATTTTGGACAACGGTCGACATGGGACCTATCACGAGACAGGATGTGATCCGGATAAGGAAGGAATTAAAGTGGGTGAGCCTAATCTGGAAGGGGAGAACAACGTGCGCAACGGAATCATCTATCCCATTGACAAGTTGCTCGTCTACGATGATGACACTCGTAACAACATGGGTAAGAACCGAATCCGATTCGACGTGACCAACATGTGGCCCGAATTCATGAACAATGACATCCGTGTGAGTGAGATAACCGATGAGCGCCATCTGAGAGTCTCCATTCCCAATGATACACAATATCCCTATTTGGATGACCTGAGAATATCCGAAGACACATACTTCATTTACTGGACCGCTCGCGGATGGGGATGGAGCAACTATCTGGGCGATGAGGTGAACATACAGGGCAATCTGGATGTGACGATGCGCCTGCCGCCTGTTCCTCGTTTCGGCACCTACGAACTGCGTTTCGCGTGTCAGAATGGCGGTGAGATGGGCAATCGAGGCATCTTCCAGTTCTATTGGGGAAGCGATCTGGGGCATTTGGCTCCAATGGGAATCCCTCTGGACCTGCAGATAGGTTCACAGTATCGAAGCACCAAAGCAGGATATTTCCCCAGTAATATAGGATGGGTAAGGGATACCGACGACGATGACTACAACATCGATGTGGACAAGATCATGCGTAACAATGGTTTCATGAAGGGGCCAGAGATCTATATTGCAGGTAGTCCTGGCGGAACCATCACGGCTCGAAACAGCAATATTTGCTCGCGACGTATCATCATCACTCAACAGATGGATCCTGACAAGACGTATTATCTGCGTTTCAAGACCTGCTTGGATGATCCTAAGCGTGAGTATTACGTGGACTATTTGGAGTTCTGTCCCAAGGAGGTTTACGACAATCCAGAAACTCCTGAGGATATCTGGTAAAGAGTAGGAACAGGATGAAGAAGATCTGTTATATCGTAGCTATGGAGGCTGAGGCACGTCCTTTCATCGAAGCCTACAACATCCAACTGGTTCCTGGTTTCTTTGATCCATTGCCAAGTCAGTTTTATGAGGCAGAGATCAACGGGAACAAGCTCTATGTGGTTCTGAATGGTCGCCAGCATGGAATGGATCTTGTGGGGTGCGAACCTGCTTGCGTGGCAACACAAGTGGCTATCCAACGACTGCATCCTGATTTGGTAGTCAGTAGCGGAACGTGTGGCGGATTCAAATCGAAGGGTGCCCAGATAGCAGATGTCTATATCGGTAATGGAGCCATATTCCATGATCGCCGCGTGTCTGGTGATGACAGATGGGGCGTACAAGGTTTGGGAAACTATCCTGTATGGGAAGGGAGTGCTGACTTGGCTGGTAAGCTGGGACTGAAGATGGGTAAGGTGACTACTGGTTCCTCGTTGGATATGCAGCCTATTGACCGTGATATCATTTTGGAACACGGAGGTGAGCTGAAGGATATGGAAGGTGCTGCTGTAGGGTTTGTTTGTCAGCTCTATAGCGTTCCTGTTCTCTACGTGAAAGCGGTAACGGATCTATGTGATGGTGACGAGTCAACTTATGAGGAATTCAGTCGCAACCTGAAAGCTGCCAGCGAAGCTCTGCGTCAAGTCAACGAGCGAATTATCAGTGAACTCCTACAATAGTGGTGGGAGGCAGTTGCATATTGCGGATATCGGTTTGCGTGACCACTCGGGCGGCTAATTGCAGGAAAGCTTGTCCTGTGATGCTGTCAGGATTCAACGCAGAAGGTGTTCCCAGATCTCCATTCTCGCAGATGCTCTGCACTACAGGAATTTGTCCCAACAGGGGCAAGTTCATTTCCTCGGACAGATGTTTCACACCCTCGTTGCCAAAGAGGAAGTACTTCTCATCAGGGTGTTCGGAAGGTGTGAACCAAGCCATGTTTTCCACGAGTCCCAAAATGGGTACATTCACCTTCTCGTTTTGATACATGTTGATTCCTTTTCGTGCATCAGCCAGAGCGACCTGTTGTGGTGTGCTTACGATAATGGCTCCAGTGATGGGTAGTGTCTGGACAAGTGTCAGATGGATATCGCTGGTTCCTGGAGGCGTATCCAGCACGAAGTAGTCCAGTTCTCCCCAATTAGCATCCCCAATCAGTTGCTTCAGCGCATTGCTTGCCATACCTCCGCGCCATAAAGTTGCTTGGTCAGGATCAACGAAAAATCCGATGCTGAGAATCTTCACGCCATATTTTTCAACGGGCATGATAAGGTCGCGACCGTTGACTTCTTCGCTGTAAGGACGTGCATCCTCTATTTGAAACATTTTAGGGATACTTGGGCCAAAGAGATCGCAATCCAATAAACCTACCCGATGACCTAACCGAGCCAGTCCGACGGCCAAATTCGCGGCTACCGTGCTCTTGCCGACTCCTCCCTTTCCGCTGCTTATCGCAATGATATTCTTCACGCCAGGAAGCAGGTCTGGAAGGTCGGGACGGGGAGCCTTCAGACTCTTGGTTTTGATTTCCACCTCCACCTCTTTGCCTACATAAGCATGGATGGCAGCCTCGCAAGCTTTCACCAGACTCTTCATGAAAGGATCGGTGGGTTTATCAAAGATGAGACTGAAGCTGACGTGTAGACCTGCAATCCGCATGTCGTCCTCCACCATTTTCATTTCCACCACGTTCTTGCCTGTCCCTGGATACCGTACGGTGGTCAGCGCATCGAGTATGAGTTTGGGGTAAATCTCTTGAGCCATGATTATCTGTAAATGTTTCTGACGTAAATAAATGATTTGGGGTAAGGACGCAAGTCATTTCCCCACGCTTTTGGAGCTGCGCTTCTCGCGACTGTAGCTGCGGTACTCGTCGAGAGGGATTTCCACATCCGGCTCCGCCAAATAGCCCTCCTGTGGAAGCCTGAAGCAGAGATACTTGATATCGATTCCTCGTGCTTGCCACATGCTTTCATAATATGTTTGGATGCTGGCAGCCAGTCGCTCGTGTACTGTACGTGGTTGATCGGCGGCATAAAGATTGCGGGTGGAAGCCTCGGCCGTGAGATTGTTGGCACGCAAGAGTTCCTCCGTGTAGGTGAAAAGGAAGTTACTGTCCGTCTTCAGGTGGATGAGTCCGTTGTCTTGGAGGAACTGGCGATAGCGGTTGAGGAAAAAGGTGCTGGAGAGTCGTTTTGTAGCCTTCTTCATCTGAGGGTCAGAAAAGGTGAGCCAAATCTCGCTAACTTCGCCAGGTGCAAAGAATTCCTGGATGAACTCGATGTTGGTACGCAGGAATCCCACGTTCTTCATCCCTTGGTGAAGAGCTTCCTGTGCTCCCGTCCACATGCGAGCACCTTTAATGTCCACTCCGATGAAATTGTAGTCAGGGTGTTCGCGCCCTAACCCTATGGTATACTCACCGCGTCCACATCCCAGTTCCAGGATGATGGGATTCTCGTTGTGAAAGAAGTCTTCATGCCAGCGTCCGCGAAGGGTGAAATGCCCCTCATGCATCACAGAAAAAGGGCACTCCACCACCAAAGGGTTTTGTGCCATTTCCGCGAATTTAGCCAGTTTGCCTTTCCCCATCGATCCTATTTGTCAAAGCTGAAATTGGTGGTACCGATGTTCTGCCCGCCAGCGAAAATGTCGACACGATACGTGCCAGCACTGAGTGCCTCGGCTACGTCCCACCATACTTGGATGGTCTGCTCCTCGCCTGTATACTCGATATCCTTGCGGATGCTGTACTCCAGGTTGCGGTTCTCATACGTGAAAGTGCCGCCCTTGCTGAGGACCTCTCCCGTGGGTGTGGTGATACGAATATAAATGCTTCGGATACCTGTGGAAGCGGTGACGTTTCGAGCGATAGTGAATCCTATGGCAAACTTTTTCACGTCCTTGATCTGTTTCGCAGCCTTCCCTTTCTTGTTGCGTCCTTCAGCCCAGATGCCCGTAGCGTCCAGTTGGCTGGCGATAGCCACCTTGCCAGAGAGTGCCTCGTTCTCTGTGCTCAGGTTGCTGATGTGCTGCTGGGCTTGCATATTCTGAGTCTTCAGGTTACTGTTCTCCTTCGTCAAGGCTTCGTTCATGCGGTTGAGTGAGTCAATCTGCAAAACGTAACTGCGGAGCACCTCACGCAAGGTGGCGAGTTCCTTCTTCAGTCGCATGATTTCGGCAGCGTCGCTGCTCTTGACGCGCTTCAACTCCTCCAGCAATTCCTCAGTACGTTTTTGCTCCTGCTCCAGCTGGGCAACCAGCGAATCGTTGTTGATCTGCATCTTCATCTCGTTGTACTGCATGGCGAACTGTTCGTACTCGTTCTCCATCTCGCGCTTGTCCATCTCTGCAAGTTGCAACATTTGTTCACTCTCAGCCTTCTGTTCTTGCATACGGAACAGCAGGAAACCGATGACTCCGCACAGGATAATTCCCAGTGCCACAGCAATAGCGATAATATTCTTCTTGTTCATTCTGGGTGAATAAGTGGTTATATTTGGGGGACAAAGTTACGAAAAAACGAGTGCAGGACAAAAGAAATTCTTTTCTTTTTTTTGCCGAGTGCCCAGTAAGTTCGCGACTTTGTCGCAAAGTTACGAAAAAACGAGTGCAGGACAAAAGAAATTCTTTTCTTTTTTTTGCCGAGCGAGAGGACTCCACCTGCGCCTGAGCACCAACCGGAGCGCAAGAACTTCGGCGAAGCCAAAGTTATAGGAAAATAATGGTTTCTCCAACAAAAGAAAGCAATTTTTTTGAGGGAATTTTGAGCCTCAAAAACGGTAAACAGTAAACCGTAAACGGTAAATTCCATTACTCTCCTGAGAATGAAATCCTTACCGCTTTTGGGTTCTTAGTTCTTTTTTTTAAAAGAATAAAATTGAACTGAAAAGAGGACTGAAAGAGGATGTTTTTACCCTGATTTCTCCCTCATTCAAGAGCCTATTCTCCCAGCCTGACAATTACTTTCTGTCTTTTTTC
>JAFZWK010000060.1 GCA_017617335.1 Bacteroidaceae bacterium
GGTTGTTTGTGATATGTATGAGATACAATTTTGTCAGCTATTCACAACAGATAAGTGGCATTGTCGCAGTGCATTTTGTTGTTTGTGATATGTATGAGATACAATTTTGTCAGCTATTCACAACATCCCACTTCACGAATGGATAACGGCAGGGGTTGTTTGTGATATGTATGAGATACAATTTTGTCAGCTATTCACAACTTGGCAGGCCGTACTTACGAATCCATTCCGGTTGTTTGTGATATGTATGAGATACAATTTTGTCAGCTATTCACAACCCTGTTGGGGTTGGCCGTTGGTCTGTTGGGTTGTTTGTGATATGTATGAGATACAATTTTGTCAGCTATTCACAACGCAGGGCGTGTATAAGGCACCGTTCTTCTGTTGTTTGTGATATGTATGAGATACAATTTTGTCAGCATGTCAAAGAACAAAATGAGGTTTTTACCTCTCTCTACATGCAAAGATACAGATTTATCGGCGATATACCAAATATATTAGAAAAAACTAACAGCTGGTATTTAACTGAACAGTTACCTCAAAACATGCGGAACTTGTGACTTGTTGGAAGTAAGAGATGCTGACCAGTAGGAAAGTGAGATTCTAAAGTAATCAGTCAACGAACAGGTTATTTATTTTCGCATGAGCTTCATGTACCAGACTTCAGACTACTTTGATAACAAAGCATCCACCTCTTCTATGAAACGCTGTGCTTTGGGATAGAGTTCATCGACTTCCTCGCGAGTAGAATAGACAAACTCGTCATAATCACCACGTTGGCGACTATCAAAAAGATTAGTGAAGGCACGACCACTTTCTTTGCTAATGAGGTTTTTTGATACAAAGTGCATACCAAGCATAGTTTTCACACCCGCATGTGAATTGGCTGATATGTGATGTTTTGTCAGAAGAGCGACTGCAGCGTAATAACAAGCGTAATACAAACGATTGATAGCAGTATTGTAATAACCCTGCTCACAAAGAAAAGGAATCTCTGATATTGTCTCATGTGCACGTTCCTGACGATAACGAGACAATGCCTGATAGTTTTCTTCTGTCAGTTCTGTATTCATAGTGTGATTCCTTCTTTGTTTATGTTATTCTGGAAAGGTGTAAGGAACGGGCGGTTCTCCCATTCTTTACGTGGCATAATAAGGGTACTAATAATCACGCCTGTTTCAAGTTCTATATCATAGAACGGTGCTATAATTTTGTCCTTGTCGGAATAAGATAACTTATCTTTATCTACTAACACCAGAAGGTCGATGTCCGAATCAGGACGAGCATCACCACGCGCCTCAGAACCATATAGGATGGTCTGAACCATAGGTCTCATTTGGTGAGCAGCCTTTCTGATTCTTTCAACAACTTCTGTACGTTTCATGCCGCAAAAATACACTTTTCATACATAACTGCCAAACAAAATCAGAAAATTGTTAGATTACGAGAGAAGAACTTGGGACTTGCTGGAAGTAAGAGGTTTTGATCTGTTGGAAAGATAAGCATAAAATCTGAATAAGCAATAGAAACAAGGTAAAATGAGTAAAGTCGAATAGAACAGACGTCTATTTGACTGTATAGCACAGGATGTTGCCTATGACGACGGGTGTCTTGCCTTGATTGGAGAGTCCCAGGGAGGTGGGTTTGTCGCGGAGGAGGGTAATGGTTTGCATGAGCCGCTGGTCGTAATACACATAGAGCTTCATGCCTCGCTTCTCTACGCGGAGCTGGCAGTCTTGGCTGAAGGCACGCGAGGTCTTTACCTGGTAGATGTTGCGCGACGAGTAGAGATTGGGGTGCTTGTTGATCATGCGCAGGGCGCGGGTCTTAACTTGTGGGAAGGTGACTCGCTGCCAGGCTCGGTTGCTGCTGGGGACTTGCCTGTAGGCAATAGGGTGCCACTTGTCAGTCTCTGTGTCGAGATATTCCAGAGTCATCCTGCCAGCCATGTCTTCGTAATAACTGAGGTTGTGCTGCTGCTCGATGGAAAGGCTGGCGGCATAACTGTCGTTGGTGGCGTTCAGGTGGGGATACTCCACAGCATCCACATAGGTCTCGCAGTCGAATCGGTATTGCTTCTCGTATGTGTCAGTATATTTGATGTCAGGATAGTGTATGCGTGTCTCGGAGAGGGGAATCGCGACGTCAGAGGACTTGCCTTTCTGCTTCTGTCGGATGAGAAGTTCCTGACGGGCGGCATCGACGATGAATTGGACGTTGTTCTTGTTGTCCTGCCAAGCAGAGACGGCGTACTGGCCTTCCTGTGGAGTGGGGTTGGAGAACTGGACGCTGAAGGAGTAGTCTCCCTGAATGGTATCCTTGTAACATTCGCTGGAGGCAGGCAGGATGGTCTGTTGTCCCTTGGTCTCGAAGGCTTGCCAGCCGCTGAAGTAAGGGCCGTACTCGTCGTAGCCCTGACAATAGGAGACGTAGATGATCTCATCGCCCTGAGCCTCGTTGATCAGGTGTGCCACCTCGGCTTCTGTGGCAGGAAGATGATGGATGGTGAGAACCTTGTCCTTCCAGACGGTGAGGAGGTCGTGGTTGCGCTCGATTCTCCATTCCTGGGGTATGCCCTTGCTTTTGCAGGTGATCTCGAGAAGGAAAGCCTTGTCGCCCTTGGGGATGCTGTCGATGGAAGTGCCTGCATACTGAGGCTTGGCTGGAGCTGGGTGGAATCCAGGTGTGCCGTTTCCTGTGATGCCATCCACCGTGAGACGATTGTTGACGAAGTGGATGCGGTCGACAAACTGATGGCGGGCCCATCCCTCGTTGGCCATATAGACGAGCCACCATTCCCATCCGTTCAGGCCTCTCACGATATTGGGCTGCCCAGGCGTGACGAGAACTGTACCTGGAAGGGAATCCCTGACGGAAGGAACTTCTTTTGTCTTGACAGGGGACAGATCAAAAAGATACAGATGAGAGACGGGCTTGCTTAGAGTAATAATGTTGTCGCCCTGTTTCAATAAAGTTGGCTCTACCTGATAGAAGGCATATTCAAAGCGGTCGCCTTTGTTGATCTGATGACCGTTGATACTGACCTGGCTGCCATTGTGATGACCTAAGAGCAAGCGGAAGGGGCCTTCAGGCACAGTGTCGAGGGGGAAATGATTCTCTTCCTGCTTGAGGTCGATGGGATTGAACCCTTTACCACCATAGCGAAGCAAGTCGGTGTATTGTTCCTGAATGGATTCCGTGTTGGGTCCCACCACAGGTTGGGGGTACTTGCCGCCAGGATTGAAAGCCAGTGGTGATGGTGCCTCGCATACGCCCAGATGGTAGTTGCCAAACTCGGGAGCCGTATGGTTGGCATTATACATCATATAGTATTTGCCTCGATATTTGATGACGAAAGGTCCCTCTGCCACACGATTGTCCAGTGTCTCCCATGTGCCTGGCTGGCTGGAGAACTGCTGTACGGCATCGCTGGCAAAGGAGAAGTCCTGGTTGAGTTCACGTCCCCATATGGTATTTCCATCAGTAAACTTCACCATGTAGAGATAGAGCCGCCCATCCTCATCCTGAAAGACATGAGGGTCAATACGATTCTCGTACCACTGATCTTCGCGTACCTCTTGGAAAGGTCCCTCGATGGAAGGCGAGGTGGCATGTGTGATGTGTACGATATGGCGGTCAGAACCCCAAAAGTTTACGCTGAAAAGGAGATGGAAGAGTCCTCCGCTGTAGATGATGTCATCAGCATGAACCTGATTGTTCTTGGCATCAGAGCCATGAGTCCATTCGTTGTCGAGATCGAACACATGGATTCGCTGGTTCCAATGAAGCAGGTCATCGCTGACGAAGAAATCGCCATTGGTGGCCACTCCGCCCAGATAATACCTGCCAGCATAGCGGATACACCCTGCATCGGCTACTCCGCGCAGAACAGGGTTCTCGAAGGTGTAGGATTGCTGGGCAGAAAGGGAGAGGGGAAAGAGAAGAAGGAGCAAGAGGGACTTGACTCCAGTCTTATGCCGAAGAGAGGGGGAGGCTTTCATGATTGGAACAATCGTTGAGAGTTATGAATTGTTTAGAGTATGATAATATTATCAGAGAGGATAATCACCTTCGTTTGTTTTGCGGATGGTCTGCTTATTGCCAAGAATGCCTGCGAAAGACCTAAAAGCGCCCCTCCGAACAGGGAGAGGCGCTGATGCGTAAGTCAATTTTCTCAAGGAGAAGGATTAATCCTCCCAACCCAGAGCGCTGGCACCCAGAACGGCAGCGTTGGCGTTCATGAGGCCAGAAACCAAGAACTTGGCCTTTCCACGGAAGATCTTGAGGACAGTCTTGTCATAAGCCTCCTTGATGGGGTTCATGATAAGATCGCCAGCCTTGCAGAGACCTCCGAAGAAGATGAATGCCTCAGGAGATGAGAATGCTGCGAAATCGGCGCAAGCCTCGCCAAGCATCTTGCCTGTGAATTGGAAGATTTCGTTGGCAACCTCGTCGCCCTTGCCAGCTGCAATGGAAACGTCGAGTGACTCGATCTCATCCAGAGGTTTCTCGCGGAGCAGAGAGGGACGATTGGTACTGGAGAGAATCTCGCGGGCAGTACGTGCAACACCAGTGGCAGAGCAGTAAGCCTCAAGACAGCCTAAGCGGCCACAACCGCAGGGACGTCCCTTGCCAGTACGATCCATAATGACGTGACCCAACTCGCCAGCGAAACCATCGCATCCGTAAACCAATTGGCCATTGATGACGATACCTGAACCTACACCTGTACCCAAGGTGATGACGATGAAGTTCTTCATACCACGAGCAGCACCATAAGCCATTTCACCCATAGCTGCTGCATTGGCATCGTTGGTCAGCTTAACAGGAATGCCCACTTTCTCCTTGAACATTTCTGCCAAAGGAATGATACCCTCGTGAGCCCAAGGAAGATTGGGAGCGAATTCGATGGTTCCATTGTAGTAGTTACCATTAGGAGCACCAATACCCATACCCTGAATCTGATCGGTCCCTCCTACTTGCTGAAGCAAAGGTTTCATGCACTCCACACCAGCCTCGACGAACTGATCAGCAGTCTTGTATTGCTGGGTCTTAATGGAATTTTCAGCGACAACTTCACCACGTGCGTTAACAACTCCAAAAACAGTGTTGGTTCCACCCAGGTCAACACCAATCACATAAGGTTTTACTTTGTCCATAATATTAGTTAGTTAGAATTAGTGAATTCTTGGTTGTTCTGTACAAAGGTAGCAATTTCATTTTAAAAAACCTCACTTTTTGATACAAAAAGTATGATAACTCGAAAAAAATATCGAAATTTGCACTACTTTATGTGGATAGATCCATTATTGACACTCGAGCTTATCCTGAAAGGACTGATAGTGGGCATCGTTGCAAGTGCTCCAATGGGTCCAGTAGGTGTGCTAACAGTTCAGCGTACCCTGAACAAGGGAAGATGGTATGGATTTGTTACTGGAGTGGGGGCTTCCCTGAGTGACATCATCTATGCCATCGTGACAGGTTTAGGCCTAAGTCTTGTGCTGGATTTCGTGGAAAAGGGCTCCGCTATGTTCTGGATAAAGCTGGCTGGCGGCGTGATGCTTTTCCTCTTTGGATTGTGGACCTTCAAGACGAAACCTGCCCCTCTGCGTCCTAAAAGCAAACAGAACGGAACATTTGCCCACAACTTCCTGACGGGGTTTCTGGTTACCTTAAGTAATCCCCTCATCGTGTTCCTTTTCCTTGCCCTCTTTGCCCGTTTCGGCTTTGTGGTGTCAGGACACCCAATAGAACAGTTCCTGGGCTACTTGGCCATTGTGGCGGGTGCTCTGTTCTGGTGGCTGGGCTTGACTGGTTTCATCGATAAAGTGCGCTCACGATTTCGCGTGGAAACAATTGGGCTGTTGAACAAGGCGATTGGCATTGCGGTGATGTTGGCCTCGTTGGTTGGATTGTTTTTTATTGCAACAAAGAAATAGGGGAGAAGGGAGAAATATGTACGTTGCCCAGAAACTGAGAGAGAAGAACATTACAGGATATGTGATATACATGTACCAGGTGGAGGATGTGATACGTGCCTACAGTCTGGACTTGGATCGTATCAAAGAGGAGTATTTGCCTCGATTTCAGTATACACCTGAGCAGAAGGAAAAGGTGGCTGAATGGTATGGCAACCTGATAAGCATGATGCGTGAGGAAAATGTTCAGGAGAAGGGACACGTGCAGGTGTTGCGCAATACGATGATTCTGCTGAGTGATCGACACGCTGAACTTCTGCATGACCCTAAACAACCTTTCTATAGTGCTGCCTATTACAAGGCATTGCCCTATATTGTTGAGCTGCGTGCTCATGGTTCAAACCGCGAGAAGGACGAGATAGAGAATTGTTTGGATGCCGTATATGGCGTAACGCTCCTGAAGATGGAGGGAAAGCCTGTCTCGGATGATACTCTGCAAGCCATGCAACCTATCACCCATCTTCTGGAACTCCTTTCTCAACTGTATAGGGAAAAGGATTAGTGCCGTGAGAGGCAAAATGTAACGTTGAATTGTTAGTATATAAATGAATAAGGAATTAGAGAGAAGAAGGACGTTTGCCATCATATCGCACCCAGATGCAGGAAAGACAACGCTTACTGAAAAGCTCCTGTTGTTTGGAGGGCAGATACAGGTGGCTGGTGCCGTGAAGAGTAATAAGATAAAGAAAACGGCTACCAGCGACTGGATGGAAATAGAGAAGCAACGTGGTATTTCTGTCACGACAAGTGTCATGGAGTTTGATTACGAGGGGTACAAGGTAAACATTCTGGATACCCCTGGTCATCAGGACTTTGCTGAGGATACTTTCCGCACACTTACTGCTGTGGATAGTGCCATCATTGTAGTGGATAGTGCAAAAGGTGTGGAAGCCCAGACGCGTAAACTGATGACGGTTTGCCGCATGAGGAAGACACCTGTAATTATCTTTATCAACAAGATGGATCGTGAAGGAAAAGACCCCTTCGACTTGTTGGACGAATTGGAGCAGGAATTGCAGATCAAGGTGCGCCCTTTGAGTTGGCCTATCAACCAAGGTGCGAAGTTCAAGGGTGTCTATAACATTTATGAGCATAATCTGAACATCTTCACTCCTGACAAGCAGAAGGTGACGGAAAAAGTGGAGGTTGACATTGATTCGAAGGATTTGGAGGCTCATGTCGGAGAACGTGATGCAGAAAAACTTCGTGATGACCTGGAACTGGTTGATGGAGTTTACTCTGAGTTTGAGGTGGATTCCTATCTGGATGCTGAGGTGGCTCCTGTCTTTTTTGGTTCGGCCTTGAACAATTTTGGCGTACAGGAATTGTTGGATTGCTTTGTCAGGATAGCTCCTTCTCCACGTCCTGTGGTAGCAGAGGAACGAATCGTATCTCCTGAAGAACCTGATTTCACAGGTTTCATCTTTAAAATAACTGCTAATATCGATCCCAATCATCGCAGTTGTATTGCATTCTGCAAGGTTTGCTCAGGGAAATTTGTCAGAAATGCTCCTTATCTGCATGTCCGTAATGACAAGACGCTGCGTTTCAGTAGTCCTACCCAGTTTATGGCGCAACGCAAGGAGACCATAGATGAGGCTTGGCCTGGTGATATCGTTGGCTTGCCCGATAATGGTATCTTCAAGATAGGTGACACGTTGACAGAGGGCGAGCTTCTGCACTTCCGCGGTTTGCCGAGTTTCTCTCCAGAGATGTTTAAGTACATTGAAAACGCTGACCCTATGAAGACGAAGCAGTTGGAGAAAGGTATCAGTCAGTTGATGGACGAAGGTGTAGCCCAGTTGTTCATCAATCAGTACAATAACCGAAAGATTATCGGCACGGTGGGTCAGTTGCAGTTTGAGGTTATCCAATATCGGTTAGAGAATGAGTACAATGCCAAATGTCGTTGGGAACCCTTAAGTTTGTATAAGGCTTGCTGGATAGAGAGTGACGATTTGGCTCAATTAGAGTCTTTCAAGAAGCGTAAGTTCCAGTATATGGCGAAGGATCGCGAAGGGCGAGATGTTTTCTT
The DNA here is from genome assembly GCA_017617335.1 of Bacteroidaceae bacterium. Lineage (GTDB taxonomy): Bacteria > Bacteroidota > Bacteroidia > Bacteroidales > Bacteroidaceae > Physcousia. The sequence goes on from JAFZWK010000060.1 coordinate 8,014, forward strand.
GGCAGACAGCGGTTACATGCTGAGCATGGCACAACAGGACTTTGAACACATTAAGTTCCATTTCACGAGTGAGTTTTAAAGATGAATTGCGATATTGATTTAAAGAATGCTGTGGAGTGCTTGCGACAGGGTGGTGTGATTCTCTACCCTACAGATACCATTTGGGGCATCGGATGCGATGCAACAAATGAGGAGGCTGTAAGGCGTGTGTACGAGATAAAGAAACGTGAGGACCACAAGGCTCTCATTTGTCTGGTGGACAGTGCTAATCGTATGCAGAAGTATTTCCGTCGTGTGCCTGATGTCGCTTGGGATTTAGTGGATTTGGCCGACAAGCCATTGACTTTAATTCTGGATTGTGCTGTGAATGTTGCTCCCAATTTGCTGGCAGAAGATGGAAGCCTGGCGATGCGTGTCACTCACGAGGAGTTCAGCCGTCAGTTATGCTACAGATTCCAGAAGGCTATCGTGAGCACCAGTGCCAATATTAGCGGTGAGCCTTCACCCAACACGTTCTATGATATTTCTGATGAGATAAAGAACCAGATGGATTACATTGTGAATTTCCGTCGTGGCGAGAAGACTGGAGCCTCTCCCAGCCATATCGTAAAGTTGACCCAAGATGGTAAGGTGAGCATAATAAGGAAATAAGAAACAGCAAGGCGATCTGAGAGAGATGTTAAGTTCACGTAATGTAATGGCTGCCATCCTGCGATGGCGTAGACGCTACCTTAGTTACAACCAGTTCCTCATTATCATCAGTTTCTTTGTTGGTGTCTTTATCGCCTTGGCGGCTTTGCTGCTGAAATGGATGATTGGCAGGATTGGGTTCATGCTTACTCATCAATTCCATCCAGAACATGCCAACTGGCTTTTCTTGGTGTATCCTGTGATAGGCATTTATTTAACTATGCTCTTCATCCGCTATGTGGTAAGAGACGATATCAGTCACGGAGTGACAAAAATTCTTTTCGCTATTGCTCGAAAGCAAAGTTTGATACGACAGCACAATATTTGGAGCAGTGTTGTGGCCAGCGCTTTGACCATCGGATTTGGAGGAAGCGTGGGAGCTGAGGCTCCTATCGTATTGACAGGCTCGGCTATTGGTAGCAATTTGGGACGGATTTTCCGTCTTTCAGGCAAGCAGATGATGATCTTGGTGGGTTGTGGTGCAGCAGGTGCCATTGCAGGTATCTTCAAGGCACCCATTGCAGGCTTGGTATTTGTGTTGGAAGTGCTGATGATTGACCTGACCATGAGCAGTTTGCTTCCTTTGCTGGTAAGCAGCGTGACGGCTACGGCTTTGACCTTCATGTTTTCTGGTACGAATCCTGTCTTCGAGTTCCACCTTCAGGATGCTTTTCAAGTAGATCGAATCCCAACGTATATTTTGTTAGGTATTACTTGTGGATTGACAGCCCTATATTTTACTCGTACGATGAATGGTTTGGAAGGTATCTTTCGAAAAATAAAGGGTCCATACAAGAAGCTGTTAATGGGTGGCGTGACACTGAGTCTCCTCATCTATCTGTTTCCTCCCTTGTACGGAGAAGGGTATGACTTGATAAATTTATTGCTCAATGGGGAAGGAGAGTCTGACTGGATGGAGGCCATGAATCAGTCACTTTTTTATGGAAATAGCCATCTGTTGTTGCTCTATTTGTTCTTGATTGTTGTCTTCAAGGTCTTTGCCTCTACAGCAACCAACGGAGGAGGTGGATGTGGTGGTATTTTTGCTCCCAGCCTGTTCTTGGGTTGTGTGGTAGGTTTTATCTTTAGCCGCCTATGGAACATGTATGATGTCTTTGGTCTTTCCGTCCCTGAACGCAACTTTGCTATGTTGGGCATGTGTGGACTGATGAGTGGTGTGATGCATGCTCCCTTGACTGGTATCTTCTTGATCGCGGAACTAACGGGCGGATATGACCTTTTCATGCCTTTGATGATTGTGGCGGTCTGCTCATATTTGACAATCATAGCCTTCGAACCTCACAGTATCTATGCTATGCGTTTGGCCCAGCGTGGAGAACTCCTGACTCATCATACCGATCATGCTGTGTTGACTTTAATGAGTATGGATAGCGTGATTCAACATTATGATCGTGTACTCTATCCTGACATGACACTTGCTGATGTGGCTACTCAAGTGAGCAACAGCAAGAACCATATATTTCCAGTGGTGAATCACCAGATGCAGTTAGTTGGGGTGGTTTATTTGGATGATATACGCCATCTAATCTTCCGTACTGAGCTCTATCGCCAGTTTCAAGTGTCGCAATTGATGAAACAACCTCCTTCAAGGTTGAGTGTAAACGATTCTATGGATGTTGTGTTGAAAGTATTTGATAGCACTCATTCTTGGGCGTTGCCAGTGGAGAATAATGAGGGCGAGTTTGTGGGTTTTATTCGCAAGAGTAGTGTGTTGGCTGCATATCGCCAGGTATTGGCTGACTTTTCTACTGACTAATGATTTGCTTGCTTCGTCCCAAGAATCGTAGAATCGCCGTAAACATCAAGGCATAAATCAAGACTATGCTCCATAGATTTGGATGGAGATCGTGAATCGTTGTGCCTGGTATCTCTATCCAATGCTCTACAATCCATCCTTCCAGCCGAATAATGACATCGACACCCATAGCCATAGCATTAGAAGGCCATACAAGAAGTATTAAAGCACCATAGATAATGAATGTTGTGAGTGGAATCAGCAGTAGACTGACAAGAGCTGAGAAGACAGGGAATGTGTGGAAATAATACATGCAGAGAGGTGCTGTGCCCAGTTGTGCCGAGAAAGAGACAAGCAACATATTTGCTGTCCACGACAGGATGGGATGTTCTCTAAATGTCATTATTGGGCTCAAGGGAACATAAATTAGCAAAATAAAGAGAACAGCTAAATAGGAAAGTTGAAACCCTATGTCGAAAATACAGCCAGGATCTAACATCATCATTATGAGAGCGCTGAGTGCCAACACATGGAAGGAGGAAGTTTGTCGATCATCTATCGAGCAGATGGTGAGTATCGTCAACATAATGGAAGCACGTGTCAACGAGCTCGACATTCCAGCCATTAATGTATATCCCCATATAATCAATAAGATAAAAGGTAACATTAACCAGTTCCATCGGGTATGTCTGAACCAACGTATCACGAGTAGATACAAAACTCCATAAAGGATACCCATGTGGAGCCCACTAAGGGCTAACAGATGACTTGCCCCAGCCTCTGAAAACTGGTTCCTTCGTTCCCACGTTAGCATGTCTCTACGACCTAAAATCAAAGCAGAGGTGAGTGCCAGAGATTCTTCTCCAAGTCCTGAACTCTGAAGTCGTTCGATGACCAAACAAGCTTTCTCCCCAGCCTTGTTTTGTAGAGTACAGAAGACATCATCAAGGGTGGTGTAAGACGTATGCTGTATATTTAAATTGATGCGTGAAGCACCCAAGAGAATCCAAAAAGCTACCATCAATATTGCTGACAGAACATCTCTTTCACGAGTGATGGTGGCAATAACAAGAATAAGAAGTGTGGCAGGAATAAACCACACTGAAGGAAACAGATAACCTGCAGTGATGCCCACTATGACACATAGTGTGCACCAGACAAGAGGAAATCTAATGATCATATTGCACAGAAACGTGCACAAGCTTCCTCCGGATTTTCAGCTCCGAAGATGGCATTCCCAGCAACTAGGATATCAGCTCCAGCCTCATAAAGTATCTTGGCATTGTCCAAATTGACACCACCATCAATTTCAATCAATGCATGGCTGTTTCTCTGTTGAATCATTTCTCGCAGAGCGAAAGTTTTCTCCAACGTATGTGGAATGAACTTTTGTCCCCCAAAACCAGGATTAACTCCCATCAAGAGCACCATATCCAAGTCTTGAATGACATCTTCGAGTACACAGATGGGAGTGGAAGGATTAAGGGTAACGCCTGCATTCATGCCTGCTTCGTGTATCTGGCTGATGACACGATGTAAATGAGTCATGCAAGCCTCATATTGAACATTCATCATATATGTTCCCAAAGCTTTTACCTCGGCGATGAATTTTTGTGGCTCCACAATCATCATGTGTACGTCTATCGGCTTTTTGCAAATCTTGGAGATTTGCTTCAATACAGGAAACCCAAAAGAAATGTTGGGAACAAAAACACCATCCATGATATCAAAGTGCAACCAGTCAGCTTGGCTGCGATTGATCCATTCAATTTCAGATCCCAGATGCAAAAAATCTGCTGAAAGCAGTGATGGCGCTATCATGAAAGCCTGATGGTTGGTATGGGTTTGGGCCTGAATGCACGTGCTATTTCCTTCACTCGTGCAACCAGAACACTGCTGGGGGAAATGTAGGGGAAAGGTAAAGTTTGATCCATAGGCACAATTTAACTGGTATTTTGTCTATAGAACGTGTTAACGTTCCGTTTTATTGTGCGAAATGGATTTTTTTTCAAAAAATTATCCGACCAGGCTCAACTGATGCTTTTGAATCATCTTTCGCAGGTTGATAATGGCATATCGCATACGTCCCAAAGCGGTGTTGATGCTGACACCAGTTTTCTCTGCAATCTCGCGGAAGGGGAGATCCTCGTAGAAATGCATGATGATGACTTCACGTTGTGGCTCAGGCAGATATTCAAGCATCTGATTTAGGGTCTGGATGTTCTGCTCCTTAATAAGTTGACTTTCCAGAGAGCCTTCACTCAAATTAATGTTGTTGAAGATGTCCTTGCTGAAGTCATCACTTGATACCACGTTGGCAGAATCTCCGTTTCGGGCCATATCTATAACCAGATTATGGGCGATTCGCACCAGCCAGGCATTAAACTTCCCAGTAGTCTGATAGCGATGACTACGGATAGCAACGATGGCACGGGTAAATGTTTCTTGGAAGATGTCATCAGCATAGTCCTGATTGCGTACCAAAAACAAAATATAAGAATATATGTAATCCTTATATCGACTTAATAAGATATCAAAAGCTTGATCTTTGCCTTGTTCGTACAATACAACCAACTCATGGTCGGTCATTGTATTCAGATAGTTCATTATGCTCAAATAATTGATTCAGCGTAATGTCTCTTCGATAGGCAAAAGTAATTTTATAATTAATAAAACAGTTTATTTGACTGCAAATAACGGATATTTTTCTTAATCCACCAAATTTTTTGGCAGAAAATTATTGAAATTTGTATCCATTGATGTGAATGCCTCTCAAAAAATCAGTTGTCAGCATACGTTTTTTCCCAGACATCTGTATTTCTGTGAGGTCTATCCAACCATCGCAGAGAGCTACACGAAGATAAGTCTTTCCATCGCTGTCGATGGTGCCAGGTTGTACGTTAGTTTTACCCTCAATGCGTCGAGTTTTGAATATTTTCAGCATGGATTCTTTTCCTTCAGGTGAGACAAGAGTTGTCCAAGCGGCAGGGTAGGGGCTTAATCCACGGATGAAATTGTAAGCATGATTGCAGGAAAGTTCACTCCAATGGATTTCACATGTTTCGTGAAAGATTTTGGGAGCGGGACGCAAGGGCTCGTTGGTGGTGAACTGTTCTTGAGGAATAGCATCAACTTTGTCCTGAATAATCAAATCCACTGTCTCTTCAACAAGATCAGCACCCAAGGTCATCAAGCGGTCATGAACGTCTTCTGCACAATCCGTCTCATGGATGGGGACGCGAACTTGGCGAATGATGCGTCCTGTGTCGATGTTCTCGTCTAGAAAGAAAGTAGTGATTCCCGTCTCTGTATCACCATTGATAATAGCCCAGTTGATGGGTGCTGCGCCGCGGTACTGGGGTAGGAGAGCAGCGTGAAGATTGAATGTGCCTAATTGGGGCATATCCCAAACTGTTTTTGGAAGCATGCGGAAGGCGACCACGATTTGCAGGTCAGCCTGTAAGTCTCGTAGTTGCTCCAAAAAGGTGTCGTCTTTTAGTTTCTCTGGTTGCAGCACAGGAATATTGTGGGCTACTGCATACTTCTTCACAGGGCTGGATTGTAGTGTTTCGTGATGTCGTCCGATGGCTTTGTCAGGCATTGTTACTACCCCCACCACATTATATCCATCAGTTACCAATTTATCTAAGGCGGGAACGGCAAAGTCAGGTGTTCCCATATATACGATTCTAATGTCTTTCTTCATTCCTTATATGTATTTATTATGCAAAAGTACTTTATTATTTTTGAATAAGGCCAGTATGGAAGATAAATTTTCCGATTCTGTTTGTTCAAGTCGCAGAAAAGTGCTTATTTTGTTCCCAATTATGGAATCATTACTTTATGAGAATCAAATTGAACAGTTTCGACAGTTGGTGTCTCAGTCGCAGCAAACGGTCGTCTGTTGTCATGTGAATCCGGATGGAGATGCAATTGGCTCTATTTTGGCCATAGCTCATTGCTTGCGTCGATGGGGACACAAGGTTACTGTCGTGGTACCTAATCCATTCCCTGACTTTTTGAATTGGATGCCTGGTGTTGACGAGATCCTTGTCTATAGCAAACAGGTTGAGGAATCGAAGTCTTTGATAGAACAGGCCGACCTGTTTATCATCGCTGACTTGAACGATCCTTCCCGCTTGGCAGACCTGTCAGAATCTGTGATGGGAAATCCTGCCCCTAAGATAATGATTGATCACCATCTCGATCCCTTTGACTTTTGCCAGTTAAGCATTTCTCATCCAGAGCTTTGCGCAACCTGTGAAGTCCTGTGTCACATGCTTTGGCAATTGGGAGAGATAGACAAGTTGACAATAGAGGAGGCTACTTGCCTCTATGCAGGCATGATGTGCGATACAGGTGGTTTTATCTATGCGTCTAATCGGCCAGTAATCTACGAATGTATAAGTCTTCTTTTGGCTCACGGAATCGACAAAGACAAGATTTACAGGAACGTCTTCTGGACTTCGACCCCCAATCGCATGAAATTGATGGGGTATCTGCTACATGTAAAGATGACGGTCTTGAGAAAGATGAATACTTGTATCATGACGCTGACCAATGAGGAACGTCGTCAGTTTGGCTCGAAGAATGGAGATACGGAAGGTTTTGTCAACTTGCCTCTTCAGATTTTGGGTATGCGTCTTAGCGTTTTCCTTAATGAGGATACAGAACATCCTGGGGTGGTGAAAGTTAGCTTGCGTAGTGTGGACGACTTTCCTTGCAATGAGATGTCGGCTCGCTTCTTCAATGGTGGTGGTCACAAGAATGCAAGTGGGGGGCGACTCCAATGCTCGATGGAGGAGGCTGTTCGTGTGGCTCAGAAAGCCATACAGGCATATTCTGCCTTATTGAGATAGTATATTTCTTTATTTTATTTAAATAAGGTACTGGGCAGATACTGTATTTGATCGATTTTTTATATCTTTGTGCCGAAATAAGAAGACTTATGAAGAAATATTTGTATATATGTCTGGCAATCCTTTTGGGAGGCATGTGGCTGATCTCGTGTAGCGACGATGAAACCTATGCAGAGAAGAAGGAGAAGGAACGCAAGGCAATCAATTCTTTTTTGGAACGTGATGTTTGTATCCTTGGCGAAGAAGGTGATACCATCTGTAATATTGGAAAAATCAAAGTCATTACTGAGCAGCAGTTTTATGCTCAGGACACTTTGACGAACTTGGAGGAAAACGAGTATGTCCTCTTTGGAAGTACTGGCATTTACATGCAGATTGTTCGCAAGGGTCCTGGCGAAAAGTTGGTTTCTGGCCAGAGTAAGCGTATCATCTGCCGCTTCATCGAATTCAATATCTTGGGTGATAGCTTGCAGTTGCGAAATGACGTGAACTATTGGCATTCCAATCCTGACATCCTGGATGCAGAGAACAATTCAGGTACCATTACAGCCAGCTTCAATACGGACTACAATGGAGGCGGCGCCATGTATATGATATACAAGAATACAAGTGTTCCCACAGGATGGATCACGCCCTTGTCTTACATCAACTTGGGGCGCCAGACGACTCCTGAAGAACGTATTGCCAAGGTGCGCCTGATTCTTCCTCATTCCGCAGGACAGACGGATGCAACCACAAACGTTTATCCTTGTTTCTACGAAATAACGTATCAGGAAATGCGTGACTAAGGTGGGAGGGATTTATATCCATGTGCCTTTCTGTCTGTCGCGATGTATCTATTGCGACTTCTATTCCACTACTTATGACGTGGAGTGGAAGTCGCAATATGTTTCTGCACTCTTGCGCGAGATGCTGTTGCGCAGAGATGAACTCTCAGGCGCATGTGCGCATACCTTATATATAGGTGGAGGAACGCCAAGTCAGTTGCCTCCCAGGTTGCTTCAGCAAATGTTCCAAGGCCTCTTTGAATGTTTCTCGTTGGCAGATGATGCTGAAATAACCATCGAAGTCAATCCTGATGATGTCACCCCTGAATGGCTTGACGCCTTGCAGGATACACCTGTCAATCGCGTAAGCGTGGGCGTGCAGAGTTTCAGCGACGACCTGTTGCGTTTCCTTCATCGTCGTCATGATGCCAAAAAGGCACTCGATGCTATAGAGCTCTTGCGGAGTCGCGGATACCAGAACGTCAGTATCGACCTTATGTATGGATTGCCTGGGCAAAGCCTGGAGATGTGGCAGAAGGATCTCAGCGAGGCTCTTGGTTTGCAGATCCCTCATTTGAGCAGTTATTCCCTGCAGTTTGAGGAGGGGACGCGATTGATGTCGATGCTTAAGTCTGGACAAGTCAGGGAAGCAGACGAGGAACTGTCGCTGGCTATGTACGAACATTTGATGGATGCTGCAGCATCTGCTGGGATGCTTCATTACGAAATATCCAATTTCTGTCTGCCTGGCATGCATTCGCGGCATAATTGCAGTTACTGGCATCAGTTGCCCTATTTGGGGTTGGGTCCTGGCGCCCATTCCTACGATGGTAAACGCTTGAGGCGCTGGAATTTGTCTGATATCAAGGCTTATGTGCAAGCCAAAGGGGATGCACCACACGAGGAAGAGTCGCTTTCAGACAATGAATTGTATGATGAATTCATCATGACGCGATTGCGTACTTGCGAGGGTGTTCCTCTGGAAGATTTGAGTGAAGAACGTCGAGCGTATTGCTTGAGGATGGCTCAGCCACATTTGGATTCAGGGAAGATGGAGGTGAGAGACAATTGCCTGAGACTCACTCGAAGTGGAATCTTCGTTTCTGACGATCTGATGAGTGACCTGATGTGCTGAAGGAAGAAAAGGATAAGGTTGATGAAGAGAAAGAATCATGCATCAGGGTGTCATTAGATTGACGAATTCTTGCGACGTGTTGAGTCGGAAAAGACAACACGTTGAAATTGCAAAGTCAACGTGTTGAAAATGCAAAGACAACGTGTTGTGTTTTTGGACCTGAAATGAGGCTCTGAATTGCGCTATATGGAGGTACATAATGTCGAATAGAACAACAGGTGTGCAGAACCCTATTGAAACTCGCAATTTTATAGTCGGCAAAAGGCTGCCAACGAGTGATATGATGACTAAGTATGGGTGGGTTGCTGGATTCGCTGTGAATCAGCAAGATAGACGTGGTTTCAGCTCCGACTTCTTAACAGGTTGAGACGAATGGCAGGTCGAGAAAATATGTTATAAAACATATTGCGGTTCGCTTGTCATGTCCGCGTTTTTTGCTAATTTTAGCCCCTGAATTTCGAATTTGATAACAATAATAACATACGAAATGAAAGTTTACAAGACAAATGAGATTAAGAACATTGCCATTTTGGGTAATGATGGAGCCGGTAAGACCACTTTGACCGAGACCCTTTTGTTTGATGGTGGTATCATCAGACGTCGCGGTCGTGTTTCCCAGCACAACACGGTGAGTGATTATTTCCCTGTAGAGCAGGAGTACGGATACTCAGTTTTCTCTACGGTTTTCCATGTTGAATGGAACAACAAGAAGCTGAACATGATCGATTGCCCAGGTAGTGATGACTTTGTGGGTGCTGCCTTGACGGCATTGAACGTTACTGATACGGCTTTGTTGCTGTTGAAGGGCGCCAATGGAGTGGAGGTTGGTACTCAGAACCATTTCCGCTATGCTGAGAAGCTGGGCAAGCCTGTCATCTTCGTGGTTAACCAGTTGGACGATGAGAACTGCGATTTCGACCGCATTATGGAGCAGCTGACCTCTATGTATGGTCCCAAGGTGGTTCCTGTTCAATATCCTGTTAAGACGGGTCCTGACTTCAATTCCCTGATTGATGTTCTCGTGATGAAGAAGTATAGTTGGGGTCCTGAGGGTGGCGAAGCTACCATTGAGGATATTCCTGCTGACCAGATGGATAAGGCAATGGATATGCACAAGGCTTTGATAGAGGCTGCTGCTGAGAACGATGAGGCCCTGATGGAGAAGTTCTTCGAAACTGAGGATTTGACAGAAGATGAGATCCGCGAGGGTGTTCGCAAGGGTTTGGCTACCCGCAGCATCTTCCCCGTTTGCTGTGTCGATGCAGTTCAGGATATGGGTACACGCCGTCTGATGGAGTTCTTGGGCAATGTGGTTCCCTTCGTTGACGATATGCCTTCCGTTCCCAATTCACGTGGCGAGGAGGTTGCTCCCAATCCTGATGGTCCCACCAGCCTGTTCTTCTTCAAGACTGCTATGGAGCCCCATATTGGCGAAGTGCAGTATTTCAAGGTAATGAGCGGTACTGTTCGCGAGGGTGACGATTTGACGAATGCCGATCGTGGCAGCAAGGAGCGTATTGCCCAGCTTTTCGTCTGCGCTGGTGCCAACCGCGATAGAGTTGAGGCATTGGTTGCTGGTGATATAGGTTGTACCGTCAAGCTGAAGGATGTGAAGACAGGCAACACCTTGAATGGTAAGGATTGTGACAATCGTTTCGATTTCATCAAGTATCCCAACGCTAAGTATATTCGTGGCATACGTGCAGCCAACGAGTCTGAGACTGAGAAGATGATGAATGCTCTGCAGAAGATGCGTGAGGAGGATCCCACATGGCAGGTAGAGCAGTCTAAGGAGTTGCGCCAGATTCAGGTGAAGGGTCAGGGTGAGTTCCACTTGCGTACCTTGAAGTGGAGAATGGAGAACAACGAGAAGATCCAGATCATCTACGATGAGCCAAAGGTTCCTTATCGTGAGACCATTACTAAATCCGCTCGTGCTGACTACCGCCACAAGAAGCAGTCAGGTGGTGCAGGCCAGTTTGGTGAAGTTCACCTGATCGTAGAGCCTTATTACGATGGTATGCCTGATCCTGATGTATATCGTTTCAACGGTCAGGAGTTCCGCATCAACATCAAGAGCTCTGATGTGATCGATCTCGAATGGGGTGGCAAGTTGGTATTCATCAATAGTGTGGTTGGTGGTGCTATCGATGCCCGTTTCATGCCTGCTATCCTGAAGGGTGTCATGCAGCGTATGGAGCAAGGACCTTTGACAGGTTGCTACGCACGTGACGTACGCGTGATTGTATATGATGGTAAGATGCACCCCGTTGACAGCAATGAATTGTCATTTATGCTTGCAGGCCGTCAGGCATTTGCTCAGGCCTTCAAGGAGGCAGGTCCAAAGATCCTCGAGCCTATCTATGACGTGGAAGTATTGGTTCCAAGCGAGAAGATGGGTGACGTGATGAGTGACTTGCAGGGTCGTCGTGGCATGATCGTTGGTATGACCAGCGAGAGTGGCTACGAGAAGTTGACAGCTAAGGTACCTCTGAAGGAAATGGCAAACTACAGTACTGCTCTGAGCAGTTTGACGGGTGGTCGTGCCAGCTTCGTAATGACCTTCTCTTCTTACGAATTGGTTCCTGGTGAGGTACAGCAGAAACTGGTAGCTGAATATCAGGCAACTTTGACAGAAAATTAACAAAATAATAACTATCTACCAGCTTAATTGCTAAAATTGTTAAAAATCGGCACCGTCTGGTGTCGATTTTTTTGTACCTATTAACGAACACGTTAACTTTGCCTACATGAAACGTTCATGGATTTGGATCATCAGTTTGGTCATGGGAACCAGTTTTATCGTTCTCCTGTACTTTCAGGCACGCTATGCTCGTTCGATGGTGCGCATGCGTAAGGAGCAATTTGATGAAAGTGTTTTCCGTAGCCTTGATCAGGCATCTCGTGAACTGGAGCGGAACGAGACGTTTCGCTATCTGCAGAATGTGATAGAGGAGCATGAGGAAGAGCTGAGCAAGGATGAAAGCATCTTCAGTTCTGGTTCTGTCAAGATAGAGAATGCAATTGTAGATAGTGCTCTGACAGCAACAGGTGCTCCCTTCCGCCGTATAGGTAAGCATCCCAACGGACTTCCCAACTCTCTACGCATGATGAGAAAAAGCCCATGGGCAGGAGCTACCGCTCGTTTCCAACAACATGTTCAGCAGGCTTATGTCTACGAACGTGGCATTCTGGATGAGGTCATTACTACTGTGCTCTACAGCGCGAGTGACCTGAATTTTCAGGATCGTCTGGATGCCACGATGCTGGACAATTGTATGCGTCGTGCTTTGGAGCGCAATGGAGTTTCCATTCCTTTCCATTTCACGGTATATACAAGTGATGGACGTCAGGTGTACCAGTGTTCTGACTATGAGGAAAAAGGACAGGAATACAACTATTCCCAACCTCTCTTCCGTAATGATCCAACAGGTAAGATGGGGTTTGTGAAGGTGCATTTCCCTGATATGGATGAATACATCATGGGTGTGGTGAATATGGTGATTCCTGCTATGATATTCACTCTGATTCTGTTCGTTACCTTTATCATAACGGTTTATTTGGTGGTCCGCCAAAAGAAGTTGTCGGAGATGAGAAACGACTTTATCCACAACATGACACATGAGTTCAAGACTCCCATCTCCACCATCTCCATTGCGGCTCAGATGTTGGCTGATAAGAGTATCAGTAAATCCGAGTCCACCTACGATCGACTTGGTGGCGTCATTGTATCAGAGACACGTCGATTGCGTTTCCAGGTAGAGAAAGTATTGCAGATGAGCCTCTTTGATCGCAATGATACGGCTCTGAAGATGACATCGCTGGATGCCAACGAGATCATTGATAATGTGGTACAGACCTTTAGTCTCAAGGTTACTCAAAACGGAGGCACCATCGATTCCAAATTGGATGCCACAGATTCGTTCATCAATGCTGATGAGATGCATTTCACCAATATAATCTTCAATCTGATGGATAATGCGGTGAAGTACAAGCGAGATGATGTCAATTTACACTTAGAGGTAGCCACATGGAATCAAGGTAATCATTTGTGTATCAGTATTCAGGACAATGGAATTGGAATCCACAAGGATGACTTGAAACGTATATTTGAAAAGTTCTATCGCGTACATACAGGCAATCAACACGATGTGAAGGGCTTCGGCTTAGGTCTTGCCTATGTGAAACGTATGGTGGAAGTACATAATGGTACTATTCGTGCTACAAGCGAATTGGGTCAGGGAACGAAATTTTTAATTACATTACCAACCATAAAAGATTAAAAGAGATTATGGAACAGAAATTGCACATTTTGTTATGCGAGGACGAGGAGAGTCTTGGCATGCTGTTGAGAGAGTATCTTCAGGCTAAAGGATATGATGCTGAGTTGTATTTGGATGGTGAGTCGGGTTATAAGGCATTCATGCGTAGCAAGTTCGATATGTGTTTGTTGGATGTGATGATGCCCAAGATGGACGGCTTCACATTGGCTCGTGAGATGCGTATGCAGAATCCTGATATTCCTATCATCTTCTTGACGGCAAAGAACCTCAAGGAGGACATTTTGGAGGGATTCAAGTTGGGAGCAGATGACTATCTGACGAAACCTTTCAGTATGGACGAGCTGGTTTATCGTATGGAAGCCATTCTGCGTCGTGTGAAAGGGAAGAATCAACGCAATGTTATCCGTTACCAGTTGGGCAAATTTGTCTTCGACGTTCAGCGTCAGATACTGAGTGATGGCGAAACGCAAACCAAGTTGACGACCAAGGAGAGTGAATTGCTGACTTTACTTTGCGCTCATGCAAATGAAGTATTGGAACGTGAGCTGGCATTGAAGACTATTTGGATTGACGACAATTACTTCAATGCACGAAGCATGGATGTGTACATCACCAAGTTACGTAAGCATCTGCGCGATGATAGCAGTATCGAGATCAACAATGTACATGGTAAGGGCTATCGCCTGATTGCTCCCAATATTGTTGGCATGGAGGAGTAAGTCCTTCTTCGTGTGTACCTTATTATAATGTTGTTATAGAAAAGCCCCTCAGTTGAAGAGTGTTCACTGAGGGGCTTTCCGTATATGTACTTCTGATTAGAAGTTGACTCCAAAAGTGACGCTGGATTGGTAGATTTGGGGCAACTTGTTATCGTCAGGAAAATCCTTTCCATATTGGAAGCCGACATAGAATCGCTGTACCCAAAATCGTAAGCCAGCCTGCCACCCCAACTGGCAGCGTTCCCATTCGGCTCCTGTCGTGTTGACAAGATCGTGGTCGTAGAGATTGGTCTTGTTGTCATTGAGCGATTGCTTGCCCATCATGCCTGCTCGAAAATATACTCCTGCATAAGGTGCAAAGGCAACCTCCGTATGAGGAATGTATAGCTTGTATGTTACGTTGATGGGTAACTTGAAGGTAAACAGTTTGTAGCTTGCATTCAGGTGGTCATCATCGCCATTGCTAAAGGAATATTTCATCTGCACGCCTGCTTCTATGAAGAAAGGCTTGTTCTCGATGATCTGGATGGCACGGTTGTATCCTACCGCAAATTCATTGAAATTCAGGTTAGGCGTAATGCCATCGAAATTGTAGCGGGTAGGGGAGTATTGCACGTAAATCTGGTTGAAATACTCGTCGTGCAGAGGAATGTCTTCCTCAACTCCAAAATCCAGCAGGTCATCGAAATCATCATCTACGAACTGGGCATTTGCCGTAGTGATAGCACACAACATAACGATTGTGGTCAAGAGATACTTCTTTTTCTTCATGGGACTTATCTTTATGTCTTGAAACAACAAGCCCAGACGCCAACATGATGCCTGGGACTTATGTGTAATACGATTCTCCGTGTAAGCCGGAAGGCTTAGGATTTCTTTGTTACAACGATATGTACAATGATGCCAATGATAATCACCAGCAGAGCGCCCACATTGTACCAATTGTAATCTACAAAGTCTGCAAAGTAGCTGAGAACCAGCAATAATGCACCTAAAACAACCAAGATTATTCCAGAATACTTTTTCATTTTATATATGTTTTTTTGTCGTTTTATCCATAATCTGCTACAAAATAACAAATTTTCCTTGAGATTATGAAACTTTTTGCTTAAAATTTTACCACGAAATTCGAAAGGAAGCCTATATGCCTGCCTAAAATGTCGTATAACCAGCATAAATAGGGCAATCTCTTCGAATTTACCCATCGAATCCACCTTATTTTATTAAAGTTCAGGGAAAATGTGCTATCTTTGTTCTCAGTTCTAATACAAAAAAGATGAAAAGAGCGATTATCCTATGCGTGGCAGCTACTCTTGCCATAGCCGTCCAGGCGCAGATTCAGACACGGAAGACAAGTATTTCAAAGGTCAAAGCCACAGGCGATACAATTTGGTGTGTGGCGTCGCGAGACAACGACCTTGCATCGCTGTTGGAACGCGAGGGATATACTCTCGTTCGTGGCGGAAACAACCTGACGGCCCTTTTTCTTGCACCAGAGGGCGCTCCCGTCCTGTTTTTAGGCGACGGTTCGAGGCAGATGGGCCGCCTCTCAGAGGAAGAACTCGCCCTCATGGAGCGAAAGAAACTGCGCGTCTATGCCGACTTCACGTTGCTGCCAGGCCAGGAACCAAAAATACGCGAGGCAGGATGGGAGCGGGTGGTTGTTACGGAAAAAACCGGAAAGCTGAAGCCGATGGACCTGCTTTCTGTCAACAGGGCACGGTTCCTCGAGACTCCCCCCGTTCGTCCTTCCCTTGTGCTGGCTCGTGTGGCAGGATTCGATGATGCAGTCTTCGGTCTGAGTGGCACTCAGACATACCCTCTTGTGGACCATCCGCGCAAGAACCTATGCATCTCTACAGCTTACCTGAGCGATTTCTCTCGACTCCGCCTCATGCCCGAAAACCGTTGGCAGGCGTTCTGGGAGTCATTGCTCAGCGACCTTACAGGGAAAGAGGTGCATTTCAAATCCTGGCCGGCACTTGTCTGGCCTGCCTACGGACAGACGGAACAGCTGCCTGACACAGCCAAGACGCATGCTGTCAGGAAAGGAGTCCAGTGGTTCTGGGGCGGACATTTCCTGGTTCATCCCTCATGGAAAGCCGATTATCTTGAAAAGTATCAAGGCATTGAGCCTCCGGTGGGCCCTGAACTGCCAATCGGCTCCCCAGACGGCGATGGAAGTATGGGCATTCTCGAGGGACATTGCTCAGCCATCGATGCCGACGGGCATCAGACCTATCGTTACTCCCTGCGGACCGATGTTCATGGCGAGGCAGCGATGGCACTCACTCTGGCAGGAAAGTTGTTAAAGCAGGAACAGTATGATCAGGTGGCTCATCGCCTCATCGATATGTCCCTGAAAGAAAGTACAGCCGGACCTCGAAGTGACCCATCAAACCCCTCTTTCGGTCTCATCTCATGGGGCTTCTCGACAGAGTACCAGCGAGGTGTTTATTATGGTGACGACAATGCCCGCTACCTTCTTGGCTCCCTTCTGGCTGCCCATCTGCTGAAGGAACATCGCTGGGACGACCAGCTGCGTGCTGCCATCGATGCCAATTTCGAGACAACCGGACTGGATGGATTCCGGGGAGCGCGACTCGAACACAGGGACGTAGAGAAGAACGGTCGCGACTTCTATCGTCAACGTCATCTCGTGAATCCTCATCCCCACTACGAAAGCTGGATGTGGGCTGTCTATCTGTGGCTGTATTCCAAGACCAACGAGAAGAAGTACCTCGACCTGAGCGAGAAAGGCATCTCACAGACCATGAAAGCTTACCCTGACGGCTGGCGATGGACCAACGGCATTCAGCAGGAACGCGGACGTATGGTGTTACCTTTGGCATGGCTCTATCGCGTTTCGCCTACCGATGAGCATCGTGCTTGGCTGGATCGTATCATTGCCGACCTCCGTTCCAACCAAGTGGAGTGTGGAGCTATCCGCGAAGAGTTGGGCGACCCCTCGAAAGGCGACTATGGTGGGCCTCGCAGTAATGCTGCATACGGCGGGAGTGAAGCACCTCTTATCTTCCGGAATGGAGATCCTGTGGCTGACATGCTTTATACTTCCAACTTCGCATTCTTTGGTCTGAACGAGGCCGCTCGTGCCACAGGCGATGCCTCCATTCGCCAGATGGCGGACAACCTGGCAGACTTCCTCGTTCGCATCCAGGCCTGTAGCGAGGGCGCTCCTGGAGTGGATGGAGCCTGGTATCGAGCCTTCAACTACCGCGATTGGAACTGGTGGGCCTCAAATGCCGATGCCGGATGGGGAAACCTGAGTACCCTGACAGGATGGATCCAGAGCTGGATCGTAGGCACCCTCGCCATGATGCAGATGAACACCTCCTACTGGGAGCTGACCCATTAATCCAGTCCTATCTCCACACGGCCTCGTTGTTATAATAGCAACTGCAAGTGAGTGATGTTGAAAAGACGGAGAGGTTAGTGGAATCGCCAACCTCTCCGCTTATTCATTCTCTTACATCAAGCAGCTGCTGACTCCCAGGCTCGTCAGGATGGCGCTGATGATAGCCGCCAAGGTCTGCAAGATGAATTTCCACGTTTCACGTTTCATTGCCATATTTTACCTCCTTTCTCTAACCTCTAACCTCTAACTCCTTTAGGGTTCCTCATTCTCCTCAGGCTGCAAAGTCTCCTGACGCTTTGCTTCAGCTACCGCATCCTCCTGAGCCTTGCGGCTGGGGACAAGGTTGAAGACAGCATCGTCGCGAAGGTTCTGGAACATCTTGCCGCGATCCCAGTTGACGTTCACCTTCTTGATGTTCTCAGCGGTGAAGAGGGCAGCGGTGTTGGCGCCCTTGGTGCTCAGTGCTACGCTGAAGCTGCCCAACTCGCCCAGCTGGATCTTCTTGCCCTCGAGCAGAAGCTCGCGCATGCAGTCCACCATCTTGATCAGGACGCCCTGGATCACGTCGCGGCTGTAGAGCGTGCCGTGCTGAGCGATGTGCTTAGCGAACTCGTTGATTGTAAGGATTTCGGAAATCTGAGCCACGCCGTATGCCTTGGTCTCGGTGATGTCCTCCGTCTTGGTTCCAGGCTTCGTGCCACGAATCACAATACTATAATCTATCATACCTCTTAATTGTTTTAAATTCAGTTAGTTAATCACTCTTTTCTCTCTCTTTCGCCCCGCGCGCCTGGGCGAAGTGTCGGATCGTGGATTTCAACGTGTCGACTCCGGACTTTCAACGTGTTGTCTTCCTCTTTCTAACACGTTGCAAAGGTACGAAGAACTGGTGGACTGTTGGCGTGGTTTGGCGCGATATGGCGTGATGTGGCGTGATTTGTCTTTTTTTGGCGTGATATGGCGTGATTTTGTCAGGTTTTTTCTTGCACAATTCGTGGATTTTTTGTAACTTTGTGCTATAATTAATAAGGAGGAAAGAAGATGAAAAGTTATTTCAAATACGAGTTGGCGCGTGCTGCTGGAGTCAGCATGCGCACCTTCAGCCGCTGGCTGAGTCAGAATGCCCTGCTTCTGGCTGAACTGGGAGTCTTGCCCACCACGAAACTCATTCCTGCCAGAGCAGCCCAATGGATCTGCGGACAGTATGGGATAGATGAAGGGGAGCTGTGAGGAATGTGTGTCGAGGCTGGTGCGGTTTTATTTCAGCCGCAGGATGTCGCTCCAGCGAGTGGTGGGGTTCTTGCTGCGGAACTGGTGCTTGATGGCGTCAGCAAAGACATTGGCGCGTCCGTTCTCGTCCTTGGTGGCGTATTGCTGGGTGCCTACGACGATGGTCTCTGAGCCGTGTATGCGGTTGATGCGGTCCACGACCTCGTCCAGCCTCTTGAGTTTCTGGATTTGCTCTGCATCCGTGTCGAAGAGGTCCATCTGGATAGGCGAGTCTGGAGTGATGCCCATGACGATGACCCCAGCCTTCTTGTACTGGTATCCCTGACGGAAGATGTCTTTCAGGATTCGACTGGCTGCCTGTACGATGGGGATGGTGGAATTGGTGGGTGTCACGAGCCGTGTCTCCTGGAAGTTCCAGTACTGTGCCAGGTCCTCGCGGAAGGGATTGGTCTGGAGGAAAACGCCCAGGATGGTGGTTACGGTCTGCTGTGCGCGCAGCTTCTCGGCGCATCGTGCGGCATAGTTGGCGACGTGGGTTCTGAGGGTCTCGAAGTCCGATATCATGCCAGGGAAGGAGCGGCTGGTGCAGATGGATTTCTTCTTTGCCAGCTGCTCGTTGGGGACAGCATCCTCGCCGTTGAGTTCCTGCCAGGTGCGCAGGATGCAGACGTTGTTGAAGGTGGCGTTCACCCATCCCTCATGGTGCCGTGCGAAATCGAGTGCCGTCTTCACCCCCAAAGCCTGCAGCCTTGCCGCGTAGCGCCGTCCGATGCCCCACACGTCCTCGATGGGACACCACTGGAGGGCTCTCTCGCGCTTGTATTCGCTGTCGATCATGCAGCAGTGGTGGTAGGCCTCGAACTTCTTTGCCAGTCTGGAGGCTATCTTGGCGAGGGTCTTGTTGGGCGCGAGTCCGATGCTGAGCGGCAGCCCCACCTCTCGCCTGACCCTCCTGTGCAGGTTCTCGCCCCATGTCTGCAGCTGGGCAGGATCGATGCCATCGAGGTAGAGGAAGCACTCGTCGATGGAGTAGCGGAAATAGGCTGGCGCTTCCTGCCGTATGATGCTCACCACGCGCCCCGTCAGCTCGCCGTAGAGTTCGTAGTTCGACGAGAAGACGGCAATCTTCTGGTCAGGGAAGAGCTGCGCGAGCTGGAAGTAGGGCGTACCCTCCTTGATGCCCATCTGCTTTGCCTCGTTGCTTCGCGCCACCACGCATCCGTCGTTGTTCGAGAGGACCACCACGGGCTTCCCTTCAAGGTCAGGCCTGAAAACCTTCTCGCAGGAGCAGTAGCAATTATCGAGGTCAGCTATTCCGTACATGGCTGTCTCAAGGGTTCTCGAAGGTTCTGATCAGGTGGACCACCACGCCCCAGACCTCGAAGGAGTCGCCAGCGTTGACGCGGAAGACAGGGAAGTCGTCGTTGGCAGGCTTCAGCTCGATGTACCCGTCCTTGCGGTGCGTGAGGTCGAGGTACTTCATGGTAGATTCGCCGTTCCACCACGCCACCACGATAGACCCAGAGTGTGGTTCCACGGCACGGTCGATGATGACACGGTCTCCGTCGAAGATGCCCGCATCCTTCATCGAGTCCCCCTCCACCTCTCCGTAGAAAGTGGCTTCAGGGTGGCGGATGTAGTCGCGGTTGAAGTCGAGCGTCTCATGCGAATAGTCAGCAGCCGGCGAAGGGAATCCAGCCACGACAGAGGCATCCAGCAGTTCCAGTCTGGTACTGAAGTCGCCTTTCCTTATCTTAATGTTCCCCATAGTAGTGCATTTTGTGAAATCATGATGCAAAATTAGGAAAAATTTTTTGTGCGCAAGGGATTTGGCCCCATAAAAAACAAAGGAGAATCAGGTTATTGCAAATAGTGAGAGACTGTTCCCTACTACTATAGAGTCAACGGAAATGTTTCATGTTTCAAAGTTTCATTTTGATTTTTCGTTCCAATAAAGTGGGATGAATTTTTATATATTATATTATATA
>JAFZWK010000006.1 GCA_017617335.1 Bacteroidaceae bacterium
AGTGGAAAGGCATCTCCTCAATATCCGCATCTTCGAAGATAGTGTCAAGAAAACTGTGTATGCAAGGCAGACAAATGAAGCTCAGATACAAGGTATCTCCAATTGTCCTGAATGTGCGAAGGGACATGATAATGTTCGCACCAAAATCTACAAGTTCTCTGAAATGGATGCTGACCACGTGACGGCTTGGAGCAAAGGCGGCGAGACAAGCATCGAGAATTGCCAGATGCTTTGTAAGACACACAATAGGGCGCAAGGGAATAGATAAGTAAAAACCAACGAGATACAGCAAAAGGAAAATTCAGGGGAACGAAGGCTTGTGTTCAAGAAAATACCCTGCTGTTTGAACCCAAAAATTGATAAATATCAAGAAATCAGGGGTTTTTTACGCAAAAAGGAGGCCTGTTCTTGCAGGTAACCAAAAAAGCAGTACCTTTGCATCGTGTTTTTCATGGTATTAGATTTTAGTTAAGGTAAAGAGAAGCCATCCGCGACGGACAGCCTCTCTTTTTTTTGTTAGGCAGGCGAAAGTACCATGACGTCAGAAAATGAGTCTTTGTAACTTGTGATAATCACAATCTGCTGGAATTTTCAATTTAGAAGGATTTCCCTTCACCATTGGGTATGTCTCTTTTTCTTTTGCCTCGCGAATCTTGTTGATAGCTTAAAAAGAAAGTATTGCAGTCCTTTTGGAGAAGAGGAACAAGAAAAACGCTGAAGAATTTGGAAAGACCACAAGATTGACGTAATTTTGTCCTATAAACAAGAGAAAAATGAAACGAACACTAATTGCGCTTTTGACCTTAACAGCAGTTTTGTCAAGCCAAACCATAGAAGCGGAGAACGTGGTAAACATCAATAATGCCGCCTCTGCATTGAATGAAATGAAAGTGCCCAATACGCACTACATTATCAGCTGCACGATCAACCTCAGGGGAAAGCGTCTTACAATGCCTTCTGACTGCATACTTGAGTTCGAGGAAGGCGGAAGGATCACCAGCGGATACTTGACAGGGAACAATACCAAAATCGTGGGTAAAACGGAAGGAATATTCAACGATACAAACATTTCTGGTAGCTTTGATGTTCCCAATATCAGCACCAACATGTTCGTTAATGTGACTTACGACAACGCTCTCAAGGATGTAATGGCGCTGGCAAGTCAGAACGTGCAGAACACCGTCACCATCGAAGCTTTGCCTGAAGGGAAGACTTATAAAGTCTCCACGAGCGAAGGGCCTGACATTGTTCGTGTTCCCAGCAATACTGATGTTGTCCTCCACGGAACGGTTCAATTGGCTGCCAACAGCGAGGAGAGTTACAGCATTTTCTATACCAATTTGGCTGAGAATGTCACCTTTTCAGGAGACGGAACCATCATCGGAGACCGCGCTACCCATACGGGAACCAAGGGCGAATGGGGAATGGGAATCAACGTGGTTGGCAGCAAGAAAGTCCACATTACTGGCCTTACCATTCGCGACTGCTGGGGTGATTGCATCTATGTTGGGCGCAGCAACGGCGTGGAGAGTCAAGATGTGACAATCGATAATTGCCTGCTTACTGGTTCTCGTCGTCAAGGCATCTCTGTGGTAGCATGCTATAATTCTGTCATGAAGGATTTGGAGATACGCGACATCCGCGGCACAGATCCTCAGTCAGCCATTGATGTGGAACCCAACTCTGGTGATACCTGCACGGGTGTCTGGATACAGAATGTCAAGGTTCGCAATTGCTACTTCGGAATCATCAGTACTACTCCTGGTGATGCTATCAGCAAGATAACTGACATACACATCGAGGATTGTGACGTGGAGAGCGAGGTTCTTGGCTTGAGCGCCTCCAATTGTGACCTTTTCGAAGTCAAGAAAACACACGTCCTTACCGAATATGCTGCGCTACGGACACACATCTCTAACGTCAAGGTAGACAATTGCTTCTTCGGCCCTTACGAGGGAAAAGAGTTGGAGTCAGACATCGTTGTGCTTTGGGATGTTGTTCTCGATGCACGCAATTCCGAATTTCACGGCAACAAGTTCATCGATAATCCGAAAGCCACTCCAGCAAGTAAGCGTATGATTCTAATGAACAACAAAATATATGCTCCAGTCGAACTGAAGATACAATCGAGTCAGATACTCAAAAACACCATCTACAGCGACCAGGCACCCATCATGAGTGTCATCCTTGGTGAAGGAAATTCTATCCAGAGCAACACGTTGATCTATATGGGCGAAGGCCAACCTGCCAACCTGCTCGACGTTCAAACGGCAAACAATACAGTAAAGAACAACAAGTTTGAATATCAGCCGACTGGCATTCCCTCTCTGCAATCTTGGAATATTCAGTCAAGTCAAGCAAATGTTTACACGATGGATGGACGTCTTCTGCTGAGCAACATGCACTATTCCGCACTCCATCTGCCTCGTGGTAATTATATTGTGGGTAGAAAGAAAATGCTGGTGAGATAGAAGATAACACGTCGAGATCGACAAGTTAACATATAGGAAGGAAAATGGAGACGAAGCTGAGAAAGAAGTACGTGATGCTCTTGATGATACTGCTAAGTAACATGGTGGCAGCAAACTCTGTGAAAACCATTAGTTTGAATGGCAGTGACTGGAGGTTGTCCTATTGGGAGCAGCCGCAGAGACCTGTGACCTCACCCCAAGGACTCAAGAGCATCCATGCTAAGACGATATCTGCTACAGTGCCAGGCAATGTGGAACTGGACTTGCTGGCAGCAGGCTTGATAGAAGATCCTATGGTGGGATGCAATACAGACAAACTGCGACCATGGGAAGGATACCAGTGGTGTTATACAAAAGATTTCAAAGCTCCTTCGCTGGAGAAGGGACAGATCTGCGAACTTTTCTTTGGGGGTATTGATTGCCTGGCTGACATCTGGATTGATGACAAGCATGTGGGTTCTACAGATAACATGCTCATTGAGCATGTGTTTGACATGACATCTTATCTAAAGGCAGGAAAGAAACAGACTCTACTCGTTATCCTTCGCTCTGCTCTGCTCGAAGGGGAGAATCACTTGTTGGGTACTCTCAGTATTGGTAATTTCCCAGCTGAGGAATCGACTTACATCCGTAAGGCTCCTCATACTTTTGGCTGGGATATTCTTCCGCGATTGGTGAGTGCTGGTTTGTGGCGTGATGTAGAACTGCGTGTGCAGAATCCTGCCCGATTGCGTGATGTGAACTATATGGTTGCCCGCTTGAATGGAAAGAATGCCACTATCTATCTGGATGCCCAGCTGAAACTTCCTTTCTCCCTATATAGTCATGCTTTTGCTAAGGTGACGATGAGCCGAAACGGCAGGGTTGCTTTCCAAGGTACTTATCGTATTCATTCTCCTGCTTTCCGCTACATATTCGACATGAACAACTGTGATTTGTGGTGGCCGCATGGCTATGGAGATGCTGCGTTATATGATGCTCATATTGACCTGACAGATGAGGATGGAAATATTCTGGATACGGATGACCGCAGGATAGGAATCCGTACTGTACGCTTGGAACGTAATGATATCATCTTACCTGATCAACCAGGTAGGTTCTGTTTCTATGTAAACGAGATTCCCATCTTTATACGTGGTACCAATTGGGTACCGCTGGATGCCTTGCATAGCAGAGATAAGAGCCTTGTGAAGGATGTCATTGGTATGGCGGTGGATCTCAATTGCAATATGTTGCGTTGCTGGGGAGGAAATGTTTATGAAGACCATGTCTTTTATGACCTTTGTGACGAGAATGGACTGATGGTATGGCAGGATTTTGCTATGGGGTGCACTTTGTATCCTCAGCGTGATGACTTTGCCAAAGCCTTGGAAACAGAGGTCGCTTCTGTGGTTATCAAGTTGCGCAATCATCCCTGCATTGTCCTTTGGGCGGGAAATAATGAGGACGACAGCGCCAGTCATTGGAGTTTGGCTCCCTTTAATATCAATCCCAATAAAGATCGCGTGAGCCGTGAAGTGATTCCTCGTGTTATCTATGAGTTCGATGTCACTCGACCTTATCTGCCAAGTTCTCCTTACTATTCTCAAGCAGTATACGAGCAAGGAAGCGGAGAGCCTCTCCTGCCTGAAGTCCATCTGTGGGGACCTCGTGGATATTACAAGGACGCTTATTATGCTAAGGCAAAGAATGTTTTTGTGAGTGAGATTGGTTATCACGGATGTCCTAATCTGGAAAGTCTGAAGAAAATGATGACGCCCGATTGTGTATATCCTTGGACACATGATTTTCAATGGAATGAGGAATGGCTTACCAAGTCTGTACGTCGCTACCCTGAGTTGGGTTTGACCAATGATAGAAACAACCTGATGCTGAACCAGATAAATATCGTATTTGGTGAAGTTCCCAAGAAAATGGAGGACTTTATTCAGGCTTCTCAGAGTGTCCAGGCAGAAGCCGTGAAATTCTTCGTGGAACTGTGGCGTGGTCATAAATTCGAGGGACGCAACGGTATCATTTGGTGGAATCTGCGTGACGGATGGCCTTTGATTTCTGATGCTGTAACGGACTACTGGAACTCGAAGAAAAAGGCTTATTACTATATTCGCAATGTACAGAAGAATGTTTGCTGTATGATTTGCGATGCAGAAAGTGGATATGAATTAATTGCAGTCAATGATACACCTATTGAACAGAACGGAGAAGTGAAGGTGACTGATGTGGAGAGCGGACTCATCATCTACGAGAATCGCTTCAGGGTATCCGAAAACGGACGAGCTGTCTTGAGTCAATTAACAAAAGAGGCTGGGCAGGGTGTGTACCGCATAGATTATAAGGTGGGAGAAGAGACACTAAAGAATCACTTTCTTTATGGCAAACCTCCCTATAAATTGGAGGATTACCTGCAATGGATCAATTCTATAGGACTCATGGAGAATTAAAAAGGAATATTATGGATACGACAAAAGGATTTACTCGTCTGCTGGGCATTGATATAGGCGGCACCAAATGTGCCATCATCTACGGTATCGAGCAACAAGGAGAATTACAGGTGAAGGATAAGATTCGGTTTGAAACAACGAAAGTAGACGAGACTTTGCAAAACATTATGGACAACCTGACCATCATGATGACTCGTCATGGACTCACTCACGAGAACACGTCAGCTATCGGAATCAGTTGTGGTGGTCCGCTTGATAGCAAGACAGGTGTGGTGATGTCGCCTCCCAATCTGCCTGGTTGGGACAATATTCCCATTGTTAAGATGGTGGAAAATCATACAGGTATACGGGTTGGTTTACAGAACGATGCCAATGCATGTGCTTTGGCAGAATGGAAGTTCGGGGCAGGTCGAGGAACTCGGAATATGGTTTTCATGACTTTCGGAACAGGACTTGGTGCAGGCATCATTATCAATGGTGAACTATACTCAGGTACCAATGACAATGCAGGAGAATTGGGTCATATCCGTTTGGCTTCCGATGGTCCTATCGGTTATGGAAAACGAGGCTCCTTCGAAGGTTTCTGCAGTGGTGGCGGTATAGCCCAATTGGCTCGGCAAGAAATCACAGAGGCTTATCGTCAAGGAAAAAGTGTTCCTTGGTGTGCAGAAAAAGACATCTCTGATGTAAATGCGCGTATTGTGGCCGAAGCCGCTCAACTGGACGACCCGCTTGCAAGGGAGATTTTCCGTATTTCTTCGGATTATCTGGGTATGGGACTTTCTATCGTTGTTGACATATTGAATCCTGAGATGATAGTAATTGGCAGTATTTATGCCCGCAACGAGGAGATGATGCGTCCTGTGATGCAGGCCGTGATGGATCGTGAGGCTTTACCTGGTGCTAATCGTGTTTGTAGAGTTGTTCCTGCAGCACTGGGTGAGCAGATAGGCGACTTTGCATCTCTTTCAATTGCAGCAAATTTGAAATGAAGTTATGGATATAAGGGAAACAATAAGTCTTTCATTGGATGAGGCACGTAGAGCGCTTGAAGAATTCATTTCATCTCCGTCTACCTTAGACAGAATAGAGATGGCTGCTGAGATTTGTGCTGAAGCTCTTAGAAAAGGCAATAAGATTATTAGTTGTGGTAACGGCGGTTCGCTCTGTGATGCAACTCATTTTGCAGAGGAACTGACGGGTCGATATCGCGACAGTCGATACCCTTTACCAGCTATTGCTATCAATGACCCAGCTTACTTGACTTGTGTAGGTAACGATTTTGGTTTCCAAAATGTTTTCTCTCGTTATGTGGAAGGAGTAGGATCAAAAGGAGATGTCCTATTAGCCATCAGTACGAGTGGTAATTCCCAGAATATTTTGAATGTTGTAACAAAGGCTCAACAGAAAGGTATGAAGGTAATCACCCTAACTTCCCTTGGTGAGAATAAATTGTCCTCATTGAGTGACGTGGCTATCTGTGCGCCTAAGACTGCTCATTCTGATCGTATCCAAGAGATTCACATTAAAGTGATACATATTCTGATCCAATGTATCGAGGAAATGCTTCTTTTTTAAGACTATTGATTTTGATCAAAAAAAACAGGAAGAGGTGTGATGTATATAAACCCAATCTATGATTAATACGGTAATATTTGATTTAGGAGGTGTATTGCTTGATCTTGATATTCAGCGCTGCATAGAATCCTTTGATACTTTGGGATTGGATGCCAACTCTTGGTTTACTGGTAAGAATGCAGAAGGTTCGACAAGAGGAACATTGTGTGAAAGTGTAACAGCCAGTAAGATGATGGATTTATATCAGACGGGAAAGATTACAACAGAGAATTTTATAGGTGAGGTCTTAAAAGAATGCAGAAAAGGAACGAAATGGGATGAGGTGGTGACTGCTTGGGACGCAATGTTAATAAACATTCCAGTTGAGAAGTTGGATGTGTTGAGGCAATTTCGAATGGAAGGATACAAAGTATATATGTTGTCAAACACGAATGAGGAGCATTGGAGATATATAGAGAAGAATTTTTTCCCTGAATTTGTGATGAATTACTTTGATGGCATATATTTGTCACAGGTATTAGGAATGGCAAAACCTGACAGACGAGTGTTTGAGCATGTGTTGAAAGATATTGGAGCCGAAGGGGGGGAGTGTCTTTATATTGATGATACAGCAACGAATTGTGAGGCTGCTGCCAGTTTAGGTTTTCATACCTTTAATGTGGAACCTAATTCGATGTGGAATAAAGAAACAATAAGGATGCACCTCGAATGAAGTACATCCTTATCAAATAAAAGGTTATTGTTCGTTTACAGTTTTGGACCAGCAGCTACAAGAGCCTTACCAGCTTCATTTCCCTCGTATTTTTTGAAGTTCTTGATGAAGCGGCCTGCTAGATCTTTAGCCTTCTCGTCCCACTCAGCACGATTCTGATAGGTGTCGCGAGGATCAAGAATACCCCAAGCCACACCATCGAGTTCTGTAGGAACTTCGAAGTCGAAATAAGGAATCTTTTTGGTGGGAGCGTTCAGGATAGCACCACCCAGAATAGCATCGATGATACCACGTGTATCTTTGATAGAAATACGCTTGCCAGTTCCGTTCCAACCTGTGTTTACGAGGTAAGCCTTGGCACCACTCTTCTCCATACGCTTAACCAACTCCTCAGCATACTTTGTGGGGTGTAACTCAAGGAATGCCTGTCCGAAGCAAGCCGAGAATGTGGGAGTAGGCTCTGTGATACCACGCTCTGTACCAGCCAACTTAGCAGTGAAACCAGAAAGGAAGTAGTACTTTGTCTGCTCAGGAGTCAGGATAGAAACTGGAGGCAGTACACCAAATGCATCAGCAGAAAGGAAGATAACATTCTTAGCTTCAGGACCTGCGCTCTTCTTGTTCACTTTCTGAGCAATCTTCTCGATGTGGTTGATGGGATAGCTTACACGTGTGTTCTCAGTCACGCTCTTGTCAGCGAAATCGATCTTACCAGCATCGTCAACGGTAACGTTCTCGAGCAGAGCGTCGCGACGGATAGCATTGTAGATGTCAGGTTCACTTTCCTTATCAAGGTTGATCACCTTAGCATAGCAGCCGCCTTCAAAGTTGAAAACACCCTCATCGTCCCATCCGTGTTCGTCGTCACCAATCAGTAAACGCTTAGGATCGGTGCTCAAAGTGGTCTTGCCTGTACCAGACAAACTGAAGAAGATAGCGGTATTTTTACCCTCCATGTCAGTGTTGGCAGAGCAGTGCATAGAAGCGATACCCTGCAAAGGCAGATAGTAATTCATCATTGAGAACATACCCTTCTTCATTTCACCACCATACCAGGTGTTGATGATTACCTGCTCGCGGCTGGTTGTATTGAAGGCAGCACAGGTCTCGCTGCGGAGACCCAGTTCCTTGAAATTCTCAACCTTTGCCTTAGAAGCATTGTAGATAACGAAGTTGGGCTCGAAATTCTCCAGCTCCTCAGCAGTAGGCTGAATGAACATATTCTTAACGAAATGAGCCTGCCAAGCAACTTCCACAATGAAACGGACACGAAGACGTGTAGCCTCGTTGGCACCGCAAAAAGCATCCATCACATACAGATTCTTATTGCAAAGCTCCTTGACGGCAATCTCCTTCACCTTTGTCCATACTTCTTCACTCATGGGGTGATTGTCATTGGGGTAATCTTCTGTGGGCCACCATACCTTGTCTTCGCTCTGTGCATCCTTCACGATGTACTTGTCCTTAGGTGAACGGCCAGTGAAGATACCGGTCATCACGTTAACAGCATTCAGTTCAGTAAGCTGGCCCTTGTCGAAACCAGTCAGTCCTTCCTTTGTCTCTTCCTCAAAAAGGAACTCATACGACGGATTGTGAGCAATCACGGTAGAACCAGTGATGCCATACTTAGTCAAATCTAACTTTGCCATTGTTTTCAGTTTGTTTTTATTATAAATATTTATCCTTCGAACCTAAAAAGAAAATCTTTTTTTTGAACCCTACAAAGGTAGTGCTTTCTTTTGAACTGAAAAAATCAAAAAAAAGTTTTTTTCAAGGTAAAATAATTGAATTTAAGAAATTTAGCATTTTTGCGATGTAGACTTGTCAATTGAGCAAATATTTCTTCATATATTTGCGGTAAATTAATATTAAAATACATAGAAATGAAAGTAATAAACATGAGCGAGAAAGACACGGTTCTCAACCAATTCTTGGCAGAGTTGCGTGATGTAAACATTCAACAAGACCGTATGCGTTTTCGCCGTAATTTAGAGAGGATAGGTGAGTTGCAGGCTTATGAGATTAGCAAAACGATGAAGTATTCTATTAAGTTGGTGCAGACGCCATTGGGCTTTGCTAAAGTGAACACTCCTGATGATAATATCGTGATTGGAACTGTTTTTCGTGCAGGTCTTCCTCAACATCAGGGTTTCCTCAATGTTTTTGATAAGGCAGGTAATGCATTCGTTAGTGCATACCGTTACTACAAGGACAAGGAATGTCGGCAAGTAGATGTACATATTGAATATATAGCATCTCCAGATTTGACTGATTCCACATTCTTAATAGTAGATCCCATGTTGGCTACAGGTGAGAGTTTGGAATTAGCTTGGAATGCATTTTTGTCAAAAGGCAGACCTGCCAAGTTGCACATCGCTTGCGTGATAGCCAGCCCTCAGGGTGTAGAACATCTAAAGAAGGTATTTTATGATGATCCTAACACCTCACTATGGTGTGCTGTGATAGATGAGGATCTAAACGAGCATTCCTATATTATGCCAGGTTTAGGTGATGCAGGAGATCTCTCATTTGGTAATAAAATATGAAGTCCAGTTTTATGAAAAAAAGACGGCATACCGAAATTATGCCGTCTTTTTTCTATTAAGCTGTTTAAGTTGATCAGTCTAAGGCTTCATCGATTTCTTGTTTCTGTTCAGGAGTTAGATTATTGTTCATTATTACAAACTTAATGAATGCAACGGGATCATCATTGAAGTATTCCAAACGATATTTTTCCATCATAATTGTACAATATGCCTCCTTGGGAACCTTAGCTGTGTAGTGCAACATAGAGGTCTCCTTGTCTTTCCTTGCCTTTACATAACCTTTATTGACCAGTATTTTCAGGAAAGTAGCCAAAGTCGTGTAGGCGGGCTTGTCCGTCTCAGGAAACTGAGAAAGAATTTGGTTCGTGAAGCCACCCTTTGGAAGATTCCAAAGGTAGAGCATTACTTGGTGCTCAGATTTCGTGAGTAAGTTAATTTTCTTTTTAGCCATCTGATTTTGTAGTGTAATTAAAAATTAGTGTTTTATCAAAATTTGATAACAAAGTTATAATTTTTTTTTTTATCACAAGACACATTTTTCACTTTCATGAGAAAGGAGAGTTTTATTAACACTAATTAACCGTAAATTGTGTGTTTTTTGTCAGATGGTTGCCTCTATTTGTTTAAAATTGATGTTTCAGGATTTTTTATTCCTTTTGCATCGCTCAAGTAAGCTTTTGCCACACCAAACTTCAAAAACATATCCAATCGTACTGGCATGTGATTGTCATCATCAGTAATGTAGAAAGTAATGATTTCCTTCTCTTTCTTTCCCTTGTATTCCACGAACGAAAAGACCAAGCAGCGATAGGTTATTCCATTACTGTCCATTTTGAAGTTTTTTTTGCCACGATATATTAAAGTGGTGGGTTCAACCTTACGACCATCAGCCATTGGGAACACCAGTTTTTGACCTACGCTGAACTCATCGGCTTTGAACGAACGAGCCCTGAGCATCATGCTGATCATATCGTATACACATTCTGTGTTGTCGTGTGTGGTATTACTGGTTTCACCCTTGCGGCTCAGGTATTGTTGCTCTAAGAGGATTTTGCCACCAGAGTAAGTATATTTAACCTTATCTACGTAGTATTTACCTCCTTCATTGGCCGCCTTGCGATAATATAAGGGTACCATATCCTTTGTGATATAGCATTCCAAGGTGTCGCGCATCAGGAAAAATTTATCCAGTTTCTTACTTGTTTGAGTGATTAAGTGACTTTGATAAACCGATTTTCCTTCCCACATTCCATTCTTGGTGGTCAGCGTGGCTGTACCAGCTTTCATCCAAACAAATTTCCAATTGAAAAACAATTGATAATTCAAAGACTCTCCTGCTTGGAAAGCAGTATTTGTGGCAGTGCATTGTGCACATACTTTTGTGCTGACATTCAGTGATGTTATGCACAATAGGAAACTTATTATATAATTTTTCATCAGAATGAATTTCTTGAAATATTAGTACTGTTACTTGTTCTATTATTATTGTTCTTGGTTTTACCAGATTTCGCTTTTCTCATTTCTTCGTCACGTTTTCGATTTCTGTCTTTCACATTTTTTTCCTTGTCAGGCTTCTGCTTTGTGATTTCTAGAGCTTTCTGATTGTCCAGTCTTATCAATCTTGGATTCCAGTCTTGCGCCAGGTCCATTTTGGCTTTTACCGTCATGGGTTTAGGAAAATAAAACACTTCTTCTGGTTGTTGTCCCTCCAGATAATTTCCTGTATCCCATTTGTCATTTTGGTTGCTATCGATAAAACAACGGATATAGTAGTCTCCTGGTTTTATGAAATAAAAATCGGCTCGGCCTTTTTCATCGGCTCTGAGTGTACGCATGGGTTTGTCACCTTTGCTCATAATCTGCACTACCACGTTAGAGTCCTTTGAGGTGATATGCACGAAGATTGATCCAAATTCATCTGAATCGCGTACACGGAAATCCTGTTTGATAGCTTTTGAACCATTCCCCAGAATGCTTAAGAATGCAGCGCTATCCACCTGAAAAACGTATTGTTGTTTAGGTTCCCATTCCGCATAAAGAGTGTAAGCTCGAAGGCTTCCCTCTACAGGTAAGAAAAGGAAAGGCTGCGGTATCATGTTGGAGTCTTTCTTCATATAGAAGTGCATCATCGTAGTGTCTATGCTTGCAATGGGTTCATTGCTGGTAAATACAACATTTTGATTGGGATCCAGACTACCTGCGGGTTTTCCTGTAATTTCCAGAAAAGTCTTCAAGAAAGGGTTTTCTTCGTATGGCAAGGGCTCCTTGGCTTTTTTCATTTTCTTTTCTCTCTCCTTTTCCCACTCCTCTATCTTTTTGTCTTTTTCTTTTTTCAACTTCTCATACGAGGTTTTTGGTGACAATTCTAACGTGTCTATCTTTGGCGAGAGTAATCCCAAGGTGTCGGTCTCCAGATAAGTAACGATCATTGCTAAAGTATCCTGATGATAAGTGAACATGGTGTCAGTTACCCAATAAGTAATGGTATCATTGTGTAAGGTGGGTTCTGCAATCAGGCAGCTATCATTGAAGTTAATTCCTTTTATCTTAGGGAGACTGTCAGCAGGTGCAGTGAAATAAAGTGTGAAATAGTCAGGCACTAATCGTTCTTTTTTCAACAGATGCTGATCTTGTCCTTCTTCCTTGAATGCACGAAGCACCACATCGTCTGGATAGTAATGGATATAAGGGATGGCTCGGATAGAATCCCAATGAGTAGAATCTCGCCATACGGTATCCATACGTAAGTCGGGACTTTGCGAGGTAGTATAGGTGGTCGTGTCGAAAGCAATGATTTCGCTCTTTTGATTGAAGACAAAGTCTCCGTCAGCATCCTTCAAAGCGAAAACGTGATATTTGCCTGGTTTCACACCCTTGATGGAGAACTTTCCGCTTCCGTTGGTACGTGATACGCGTTTGAAAGGAGTGGATCTTAAGATGGTGTCGTTGAAATTGGTATCTGCAGGGTACAACCCTACCATGATACCCTTGATGGGTTCCAAATCCTCTGCATTTAGTACGGTGCCTGCCACTTCCATGGTATCAATCTCATCGCCAGTGCTGAAACTGTAAGTGTAGTTGCCCATTGGGTTCCCTTCGTTGTTGTCTTCGATGGCATCGCTGAAGTCAATGGTGTAGGTCGTGTTGGCTTGCAAAGTGTCATAGAGATCAATGCGTACTCGTTTGCCGTCGGCTCGAATGTTGGGAGTTTCTATCTGAGGAGGCGATACGACGACTTTTTCACTGGCATTCTCCAACTTAATGTATTCGTCGAAAGAAATACTGATTTTCTTTTTGTCACTGTTGGTTGCCTTATCGGCAGGGTATGATACAAGTACTTTAGGCGGAGTCTCATCGTATCGACCTCCGTCAGGATTGCCTATGCTGGCACAAGCGGCTAACAATAGAGCAAAGAAGATGACTGTCAGGTACCGTCTGCCATTCATTTATTTAATGCCAATATTTCTTCTATCGTGTTCCTTTGATTGCTTAATCGAGGAACTTTATGCTGTCCACCAAGTTTTCCATTGAGTTTCAACCAATCATTAAAAACGCCCTTACGTGCCAAAATGATTTCGAGGGGTTGTAGGGTAATGTCCTTGTAACGCTTAGCTTCATAATCAGAATTTACCTTTTGCAGTTTTTTATCCAGTACGATGGCAAATTCATTGAGATCCTTGGGCTCTATAGAGAATTCTATCAGCCATTGATGGCGACACTTGCCTTTGTCATCCATGTAGACAGGCGCTGCTGTGTATTCCAGAACTTGGGCTCCTGTCAAGGCACATGCCTCCTGTAGTCCTTTTTCCGCATTGTCAACGATGAGTTCCTCACCAAAAGCATTGATGAAAGACTTTGTGCGGCCAGTAATGATAAATTTGTATGGATTCTTTTGGGTGAAATTTACCGTATCGCCAATCATGTAGCGCCACAGGCCGCTGCTGGTACTGATGACCATCGCGTAGTTCTTATCAACTTCTATGTCCCACAGAGGTACCACAGTAGGATTCTCTTTAGTTAATTCGTCCAAAG
The DNA here is from genome assembly GCA_017617335.1 of Bacteroidaceae bacterium. GTDB lineage: Bacteria > Bacteroidota > Bacteroidia > Bacteroidales > Bacteroidaceae > Physcousia. The sequence goes on from JAFZWK010000006.1 coordinate 13,781, forward strand.
GGATGAATTCATAGAAAATGCCGTAATCTACCATTAGACTCATAGAGGGGTCGCTGGGGTCATCTTGTAAGCCAAAGAATCCCTCGCTGGCATTGTAAGTCTCCATGTAATTCATGTTTTCTTTGGTAATTAAGTGGCGATATTGTTCACGATAGGGACCAAACGCAACACCACCATGAAAAAAGACTTCCAAATTGGGCCACACATCCTGAAGATGTGCACTGCCTGATAGTTCCATTACTCGAGTAAGAACACTTAGCATCCACGAAGGTACACCGCTCAGATTCGTCACGTTCTCCTGTATGACTTCATGAGCAATACGCTCACGTTTGATTTCAAAATCGTTCAGCAATGCAGTTTCCTTCTTGGGCACACGTATCATATTGACCAGAGGATTGATGTTTTCTATTAAGATGGCGCTCAGGTCACCCACCAAACAATCCTTTTGATTATAGTTGGGGGCGTGGCTGCCTCCAAGAATCAAGGCCTTTCCGTCCAGGATACGACTTTTAGGATTATTTCGCAGATACCATACTACGGCGTCTGTTCCACCAGCGTAGTGTGTGTCTTTGAGTCCATTCTTGGTTACGGGAATGAATTTGCTTTTGTCGTTTGTAGTTCCACTGGATTTTGCATACCACTTTATCTGACCAGGCCACAAGATGTCGCGCTCGCCTTGTCGCATACGGTCGATGTATCCTTTCAGTTCTTCGTAGGTGTTGATGGGTGAGGATTTGTGGAATTGTTCGTATGTCCTTATATTGGTAAATCCGTGTTGATTTCCCCATTCAGTATCAGCAGCCTTGCGTATCAACCACAGCATGGTCTTCAATTGCATCTGCTGGGCCTGTGTCGCGTATCTGTCCAGCATCTTTTGACGATGTTGGAAAATAGGTTTTATGATACTAGTTACACTCATTTCTCAGTTTTTCCTCAGTTATGGTTTAGTATGTGTCAGGAACAGCCATTTCAGGAATCTCTATGACAGCATGCTGTTCTTTCATCTCGAAGATACGTTGCTCCAATTCTCTGTCATTTTTTAAAGCATTCAGTGTTTCCTTGCTGGCTATCTGTTGGCTTTCTTTCTTTGAATAGCCCTTTCCTGTTGCACACTCGATACCTTCTAGGATTACTTGACTCAGGAAGATGGGTGTCCCGTTTTCTTCGTGAGTTTCTGTTAGGAGTCGATATTCTAGTTGGATGCGTTTTTTTTGACTCCACTCTAGCAATTTGCTTTTGAAGTTCACTTCTCGATAAACCACTTTTTCCAAGTCGAGTACATGACCCAGAATTTGCTTCTTCACGAAAAGCATGCAGTAGTCATAGCCTCGATCCAGATAAATTGCACCTATCAAAGCCTCTAGTGCATTTCCTTCAATGTAACTGTTGTGGCTTTGGAAACATCCGTTGGATTGTATCAACTTGTCCAGTCCTACTTTTATGGCTACTTTGCCGAGGGTCTCACGCTGTACAATCTTACTGCGTGCATTGGTCAGGAAACCTTCTCGCTTTCCTTGAAATCGCTGATAGACGATGTCGCTTACCACGGCACTTAAGATAGCATCCCCCAGGAATTCCAATCTCTCGTTATTGAGTGGACGTCCTTTCTCGTTTTTCATCGAGAGGGATTTGTGCATTAGTGCCTGCTTGTAATGCTGAATGTGATGAGGATAGAATCCCATCATATTATAAAAAGAACGATAAAGTTCCTTGTCTTTTCGGAAAGGGAGCTTTATCGTGTCAATAAGGTTTGTGACTAGCACAATCTTATTACTCAGCATACTTCTTGAAGATGACACATGCGTTGTGGCCACCGAAACCAAAAGTATTGCTCAAGGCTGCGCGTACTATACGTTTCTGTGCCTTGTTGAATGTGAAATTCAAATTGTAATCTATCTCAGGATCCTTGTCGTCTTCCTCGTGGTTGATAGTGGGAGGTATGATGTCGTTCTGGACAGCCAGTACGCTGACCATAGCCTCTAATGCGCCTGCTGCACCCAACAGGTGGCCAGTCATGGATTTAGTGCTGCTGATGTTCAACTCATAGGCATGTTCTCCAAACACGGCCTGAATAGCTTTTGCCTCAGATATGTCACCCACCGGAGTGGATGTACCATGCACATTGATGTAGTCAATGTCCTCAGGCTTCATCTCGGCATCTTCCAAAGCATTCTCCATCACCAGCTTAGCTCCTAAACCTTCAGGATGAGATGCTGTGATGTGATAGGCATCAGCACTCATGCCTGCACCAGCCATTTCAGCATATATCTTGGCGCCACGAGCTTTGGCGTGCTCCAATTCCTCTAAAATCAGGCATGCACCACCCTCGCCCATGATAAAGCCATCACGACTAGCGCTGAAGGGGCGACTGGCTTTTTCCGGCTCATCGTTGCGAGTGCTTAAAGCATGCATTGCGTTGAAACCGCCCACTCCACAGGGTAGGATGGCAGCCTCGGCACCACCGCAAACAATCACGTTGGCTTTGCTCAATCGGATCAGATTGAATGCATCGGCTAAGGCGTGACTGGAGCTGGCACATGCACTACTGGTGATGTAGTTGGGACCATGGAATCCATACTTGATGCTGATGTGACCGGCACAGATGTCGGCAATCATCTTGGGCACAAAGAAGGGACTGAACTTGGGACCCAGAGTATCACCTGTTTTGGCATAGTTCGTGATTTCCTCCTGAAAGGTTTCCATGCCACCAATGCCTACGCCGAATACAACTCCCACGCGGTTCTTGTCGATGTTCTCCACATTGATGGCACTGTCATCCATAGCCATAGTGGCTGCGGCCAGTGCGTATTGGCAATAAGGATCCATCTTGCGCGCTTCTTTGCGGTCGATATAGTCAGAGGCGTTGAAATCTTTCAGTTCGCATGCGAACTTGGTTTTGAACAACGAGGCATCGAAATGTGTGATAGGAGCAGCGCCGCTTACGCCATCCAGAAGTTTCTTCCAGGTCTCCTCAGCAGTGTTGCCCAAGGGGCTTACGCAGCCTATTCCTGTCACTACGACTCTCTTTAATTCCATTATGACTTATTAGAGGGTTGGAATCTTGTTTCCTGTCTTTTTCTCAATTAGGCGTTTGCCTCGATATATGCGATTGCGTCAGCTACAGTACCAATCTTTTCAGCTTGGTCATCGGGGATGGTGATCTCGAAAGCCTTCTCGAACTCCATGATCAGCTCAACGGTGTCCAGAGAATCTGCACCAAGGTCATTGGTGAAAGATGCTTCGGGGGTAACCTCTGCTTCATCAACACCCAACTTGTCAACAATAATCTCCTTTACTTTAGCTTCAATTTCTGCTTGTGACATAATTTTGCTTCTTAAATTAATAAATATAAATAATGTATATGTTCATCCTCGAAAAACGGCGATATGCTGTTTTCGGGGTGCAAAGTAACTATAAATAACTCGTTCTTGCAAGTATTGCGTGTAAAATCTTGCAAAAAAATGCACATTTCTGACAATTTTGTGCACAAATCAGTCCCTTTGAACAAAAATAACACATTATTTGCCTTCACATTTGAAGAATTATGTGTAAGTTTGTAACTCAATATCCTCGTATGATGATGAAAAGAATCTTTTTTATATTAGGTTTTATAATGACCTGCTTTGTGCCCACTTTCGCTCAGATGGTGGACCCTGTACATTTCATAGTGCAGCAGAAGCAAGTATCCGATGATGAATTTGAGGTTGTCTTCAGCGGTACGACAGATGCGGGGTGGCATGTCTATGGATCTGACGTTGCTGACGGAGGACCCACTCGTGCTGAACTGACAGTGGAGTCGGGCAAGGGAGTCTCCCCCAAAGGTAAGCTCCAGATGCGAGGCAAGGTGATACGCACGATGGATGAGCTCTTTGGGATGCAGGTATCTTATATGGAGGGCAAGGTCATCTTTGCCCAGAAGTTTTCCATTACGGAGCCCAAATACAGCGTATCAGGCTATCTGACTTATGGAGCCTGTAACGATCAGAATTGCATGCCTCCAACTCATGTGGATTTTGCCTTCTCAGGTTCTCACAAGATTGCAGAAAAGCCTGTTGAGAAAGTTCCTGAGGAAGTCGTTTCCCTTGATTCTGAGGAGGTTGATACCACTGAAGTAGAACCAGCAACCTCAATCTCCCAATCTGACCTTTGGGCACCTGTTATCGATGAACTCAAAGCCCTGCAGGATGACACGCTTCAATCCACTTCCGACAAGTCTCTTTGGAAGATCTTCTTGTTGGGTTTGCTTGGTGGTTTTGTGGCGTTGCTCACCCCCTGCGTATGGCCTATTATCCCCATGACAGTCAGTTTCTTCCTGAAACGCGCTCAGAACAAGAAATCTGGCATACGCGATGCCATCACGTATGGCATCAGCATCGTCGTCATCTATGTATTGCTGGGGCTGCTCGTCACTCTTATCTTTGGAGCCAGTGCCCTCAATGCGCTTAGCACGAATGCCGTCTTCAACATCTTCTTTTTCCTGATGCTGGTGGTCTTTGCGGCCAGTTTCTTGGGAGGATTTGATATCACATTGCCCAGCAGTTGGACGAATGCTGTCGACCGCAAGTCAGAGTCGACTACAGGCCTCCTCAGCATCTTTCTCATGGCCTTTACCCTTGTGCTGGTCAGCTTCTCCTGCACAGGTCCCATCATAGGATTCCTGCTTGTTGAAGTGGGTTCCAGTGGCTCCATTCTTGCCCCCACTATCGGCATGCTTGGCTTTGCTGTTGCGTTGGCACTTCCTTTTGCCCTCTTCGCCATGTTCCCCACTTGGCTCAAGAGTGTCCCCAAGAGCGGCAACTGGATGAACTGCATTAAGGTCTGCCTAGGTTTCATTGAACTGGCATTCTCCCTCAAGTTCCTCTCTGTAGCCGATTTGGCATATGGATGGCACATCCTCGACCGCGAGACCTTCCTCGCCCTTTGGATTGTCATCTTCACCCTGATGGGAGCTTATCTCATCGGCTGGATACGATTCCCTCATGATGAGGACGAGTACAACGAGATGGGTGAGGTCATCGTCAACCCTCGTACCAGCGTCACCCGCTTCTTCTTGGCTCTTATCTCCTTCGCATTCGCCATCTATATGGTGCCTGGTCTGTGGGGAGCCCCTTGCAAGGCCGTTAGTGCGTTCACTCCCCCCATGAGCACCCAAGACTTCAATCTCTCCCATAACGAGGTGGAGGCGCGTTTTCAGGATTACGACGAAGGAATGGCATACGCTCGTGCCCACAAGATGCCAGTCATGCTGGATTTCACAGGCTTTGGATGCGTGAATTGCCGCAAGATGGAAGCTGCCGTATGGACGGATTCTCGAGTCGCGGAGATCCTGAACGAGAAGTATGTTCTCATCAGCCTCTACGTAGACGAGAAGACTGCCCTTCCAGAGCCCATCATCGTAGAGGAGAATGGTTCCCCTGTGAAGCTTCGTACCGTTGGAGACAAGTGGAGTTACCTGCAGCGCGTCAAGTTTGGAGCCAACGCTCAACCCTTCTATGTCCTGCTCGACAACGAGGGCCATCCTCTCAGTGCATCCTACTCTTACGACGAGGATATCTCCGCCTACCAAGCCTTTTTACAGAATGGTCTGGAAATGTACAGAGACAGGTAAGCAGCATCTCCTTTTTCTGCAACTCCCCCCATCCTGTGACCTTTGGAAACACAACACGTCGAAACCCCAAACACAACGTGTTGTCTTCGCCATTTCAACACGTTGATTTCTCAATCACAACGTGTTGATTTCTCAATCACAACACGTTGTCTTTTTTACATGATTTTGAAGGGAGAAATCACCTTATTCAAACGTGTTTTTGGGCGTACGGAAAAAATACGGATGTTCGTCCAAGGATATGTTTTACCATGTAGTTTTATGGCTCAAAGATTGCTACGCTGACACGAGAATCAGCACATCCGTAATAGAGGAACCATTTGCCTTGGAAGGGAACAAGACCTTCGATAAAGACTGTGCCAGCTGGATATTGTCCGCTTTTTTCAAAGTCTGCCTCAGGGACGAAGAAGGGCGTGTCTAGACGGTCAATCAGTCGAGTTGGGTCCTTGGCTGAGAAGAGCGCCTGGCCAGCACAATAGGAGTTGGCAGTATAGCGTGTATCTCGACGGCTGTCTCCTCTGTTCTTCCCATTATAGAAAAGAAGGATTCCCTTGCTGGTCAGGATGGCTGGAGGACCGCATTCCGTGAGATCGCTGTCGAAATAGCCATCTCTGGTGTCCATTACGTGAAGGAGTTCGCCTTGAGCATTCTCAATTGGTGTCCAATGGATGAGATCCTCTGAGGTGGCTACGTTAACGAAACGCTCGCCCCAAAGCATCCAGTACTTGCCTTTAATCTTGGCTATCACCTGCTGGTCTTTCTTCATTCGGGTGACGATGGAGCCTGACTTGCAGAACATATCCTTATATTTGCCATCATAGGCTTCGCTGAAGGCAGGACCATGCTTCTGCCAATGAACAAGATCGCGTGAAGTGGCTACAGCCAAACGAGCCACCTTGCGGTTCCATTGGGTGTACATCATGACGTATGTGCCATCCTCAGTCATGCAAACGCGTGGGTCCTCACATCCTCCAGGCACTTCATTCTCTGCTTGATTGTCATCTCCTGGAAACATGACGGGTGCTCCGTGTCGCTGGAAATGGAGTCCATCAGCACTGGAGGCGTATCCAATGCGTGAAGTACGCTTGCCGATTCCTTGCGCTAACCTGTCTTCAGCTCGATAAAGAACTGCTACTCGACCATTTATGATGGTGGCGGCAGGGTTGAAGGTATCGCTATACTCCCATGGGATGACTGTCTTACTCATAGGACAGAGGAAAACGGAAGTGGTATCGGGCGAGATGATAGGATTGATGCCTTGAGGGCGATGAAAGCCTATCCAGGCCCAACTCTTGTCTGTTTGGGCAGGAGCAATAGCACTAAACATCAGCAGAGACACAAGAAGAAGGCCTTGCATGTAGGAATTGTTGAATTTTTTCATTATGATTGAAGCTTTAGAATTGATTCATTACACCTGCCGCAGGACGGCCAGCAAGGAGTTCTTCTCGCATGTAATCCATCTGAGGGGCAACGTGCTGGAAATACTGACGATAACCAGCACAGAGATAGTTGAGACCTGGCTCACCATCTGCAGTCCGCATAAAACGGAGTCGAGGACACTCGCCATGACAGGCATGTAACCACTCACATACCTTGCATTGGCGAGGGAGACCTTTTTCCTTGAGTTGACTAAACGCATTTTGTTTAGTGCCATAGAGCATCTGGGGCAGGCCGTCGGTCATGACATTGCCCAAACGGTATTCTGGGAACACAAAGTGATCGCAGCTGTAGAGATCTCCGTTATACTCCATCACGACTGCATGTCCACACTCTCGCGCCAATGTGCAGAGGCCTGGATCCACTCCACACCAGCCTGCCAACGTTGCATCGAATATTTGGACAAAAATGTTTCCTACATCACGACGCACCCATTCATCGAAGATTTCACAAAGAAAAGTTCCCCATTGAGCAGGTGTGATGCTGAAAGGAGCAATGGGGCAATCCTTGTCGAGCATTTGGGCCAGATGACGGCCATCGCGATGCTGCAGGATGCGTTCCACCACAGGTGAGAACTGCAGGTATCGGCAATGGAGCGTGTCGCGAAAGAAACGATAGAATTCCAGCGGATGCTCTACATTGCGACGGTTGACGGTGGCCATTGCATTCCACTCCACTCCGTATCTCTCCATTAAGTGGATATTGTCGACCACACGTTGCCAGGAAGGCCTCCCCTGGCTGTCTGTGCGATACGCATCGTGCATCTCCTGGGTCCCATCGATACTGATGCCCACCAGCCATCCCTCGTCATGAAGGAAGCGGCACCACTCGTCGTCGAGCATCAACCCATTGGTTTGCAGAGAATTGCTAATTCGCCTGCCTCTTCCATAATACTGTTGCAGACGGATGGCTTTCTTATAGAAACTCAGGGGACGCATCAAGGGCTCTCCACCATGCCAAGTAAAGAGTATGTCCTGCAGACTGTTTGTTTCAATGTAAGAACGAATATAAGCTTCGAGCACATCGTCGGACATCTGGTGACGTGTACCATGCTCGTAAAGGTGCTGCTTCTCCAAGTAATAGCAGTATTCGCAACGCAGATTGCAGTGAGCTCCAGCAGGCTTAGCCATCACATAGAGCGGACGTGCAAAGAGATTGAGAGTGGACATTGAAAAGAGCTGGTTAGAGGAAATTCTTGCTGAGGTAATGAACTGGATACCAGACGGAGATCCATCCTATTACCAGAACGGTGAGGAAGATGAGCAGAATGTCATCAAAATGCACACTGACAGGATAATCTTCGACGATGAAACTGCCTGCACTGTTGCCCATCGAGATGAGGCCGAACTCTTGTTGCAACCAGCATAAGAGCAAACCAAGCAGAATGCCCAAAATGGCTCCTGCTGCGCTGATCATCCATCCCTCAAAAATAAAAATGTGGCAAATATCGTCGTTGTTGGCTCCCATCGAGTGCAAAGTACCCACGTCAGCCTTCTTATCTATCATGAGCATGGATAGCGAACCAATGATATTGAAGCAAGCCACAAGCAGGATGAAGGTGAGGAAGAGATAGGAAATAAATTTCTCGATGCGCATGATGCGGAAGACATCTTCCTGCTGTTCGTAGCGATCCTGCACCTGGAATCTGTTACCCACCATCTGCTGTATTTCCTTTTTGGCTTTGTCCACATTGGTGCCTTTCGTAAGTTTCAGTTCCACACTTGAGACGCGACCTTCTTGGTCGAAAAGGCGTTGAGCGAATCCCAAACTGGTGAGGATATAATTGGCATCATATTTACCCTGTTGGACCATGAAGACAACACCAGGACTATTGAGTTCATCATGATTGAAAGAACTCAGTGGATTGGCCAGATTCACCCGCTCACCTCGACGTGGGGCATATATTTGGAGAGGGTCCTCGAAAAAGGCTCCAATCCCCAAGCGACTTGCCAACTGGATGCCTACTACGCCATATTCAAGGACATCGGCATGAAGCACGAAGGAACCATCGCCATAAAGCAGCTGGCTCAGTTTTGCCTGAGAAGCGAAACTGTCGTCTACTCCCTTAATGGTTACAACGTATTGATGGTCATCTCGAACCACGAGGGCTTGATCCTCCATGACAGGCGTGTAAATGTCCACCAAAGGAGAAGCCTTGAGCTTCATTAACACAGGGTCGTCGGCCTTAACGGAACGTCCTTCCACCAAACTGACTCTCAACTGAGGATCAAAGGCAGTGAACAGGCTGGCTATCAAATCCTGGAATCCATTAAACACACTGAGAGTGCAGACCAAAGCCATCGTTGCAATGGCCACCCCCATCACAGAAATGCCACTGATGATGTTGATAGCATGATGACTCTTACGACTGAAGAGATATCGGCGTGCTATGTAAAAAGGATAATTCACAGGGTAAAGTTGGGGATGTTTTTACTTCTTCACTTCTTCAGCAATTCGTCAATATGTTCAGCATAATCCAACGAGTCGTCAACAAAGAATTTCAATTCAGGAATGATGCGAAGCTGTCTGCCAACGCGAGTCCCCAATTCATAACGAACTTGGCGAACATTCTCGTTGATGTTTCCTACTATTTCCTCAGCTCGTTCACTGGGGAAAACACTGAGATAAACACGGCATACACTCAGGTCTGGACTGATGCGGCAGATACTTACACTCACCAGGACTCCATGCATTGCCCTGGTTTGACGTTGGAACATTTCGCTCAGTTCCTTTTGGATGAGCCGTGCTATCTTGTTTTGTCTGGTTGTTTCCATACAATATTTCTTTCTTGTTTTTTTCTTCTTTATTTCACACGAATGATGGTGAGTCCATCACGAAGCGTCAGGATGACTTTCTCAACACGTTGATCTTGGGAAATCAACTCGTTGAAAGCTTGCACTCCACGTGTCTGCAAATCGCTCTCGCGAGGATGCTCTTCCAAAACGTGGTTGTACCAGAGGGTATTGTCAGCCAGAATAAAGCCTCCTTTGCGCAGTCGCGGCAGAATCATCTCGTAGTAATCCACGTATTGTCGTTTGTCTGCATCGATGAAGGCCATATCCCACTGTACATCCATCTGGGGAAGCAATTTCAAGGCATCTCCTATGTGGAGATGAAGTCTGTCGGCATAAGGACTCCCATCAAACCATTTGCGGATGAAATCTTCTTGTTCATCAAAAATCTCAAATGTGTGCAACTCTGCATCTGGCTCAAGCGCTTCAGCCATGGAGAGGGCACTATAGCCGCTGAAGGTTCCCAACTCGAGGAGCATGTGGGGTCGTACCATATGGACCAGCATCTTTAAAAGACGACCCTGAAGATGTCCGCTCGCCATCTGTCCATAAGAGAGACGCAGCTGTGTGTCACGCCAGAGAGCATGCAGATACTCGCCCTCAGGATCGATGTGACGCAGGATATACTCGTCGATGGACTCGTTTTCTGTCATCTCTCGTCGTTCCAGATTATATAAAAGGTCACCCCAATAAGGTTCCTATTCCTCCTCGGCATCATTGGCGACTTTATTGATAATCGCCTGAACAGCCAGCGTATAGCTATCAAGGCCGAACCCACAGATGACTCCCATGCATGCAGGACTGATTACGCTGTGGCGACGGAACTCTTCACGCTGGTGCACGTTGCTGATATGAACTTCAACAGTGGGAGTGCTCACGCTCTTAATGGCATCCAGAATGGCAATGCTGGTATGTGTATAGGCTCCAGCATTGAGTACAATACCATCGCGGTCGAAGCCAACCTCTTGAATCATATTGATGATCTCACCCTCCAGATTGCTTTGGAAGTAGTCGATACGGATGTCCCTGTAACGATTGCGCAAATCCTTCAGGTAATCTTCCCACGCACGTTTACCATAAATCTCTGGCTCACGAATCCCCAAAAGGTTCAGATTAGGGCCATTAATAATTTGAATTCTCATATATTTTACTTACTTTTGTCGTGGCAAAGATAGGAAGAAAATATGAATTTCGAGATAAATAATGTTGGAATTGTGGAGAAAAGTGTACTCAGACGATATCTCCAGTACCTCAGATTGGAGCGTTCGTACACTGACAACACGTTGGATGCGTACATCAAGGACCTACAAAAGCTGCTCAATTACTATTCTGATGAAGGTATCGATTACAGACAAGTGACTTTAGAACAGCTTGATCAGTTTGCTGGCACTCTAAGAGACTTGGGAGTATCGCCTCGAAGCACTGCCCGTATCCTGAGTGGAGTACGTTCCTTTTACCGTTTTCTGTCTCTGGAAAAAGAGATTCCCACCGACCCTACCGAACTGCTAGAGAGTCCTCAAATAGGGAAACATTTGCCAGAAGTGTTGAGCTTGGAGGAAATAGATCGTATTGAAGGAGTGATCGACGTGAGCAAACCAGAAGGGCAGCGAGACCGTGCCGTCATCGAAATGTTATATAGTTGCGGCCTTCGTGTGAGCGAGCTCTGCAACCTTAAAATCAGTGATTTGTATCTCGAAGAGGGCTTTATTCGCGTTCATGGAAAAGGGCGCAAAGAGCGTCTCGTTCCTGTCGGCAGGAAAGCTATCGAAGAACTTCGTACATGGTTTGTGGCCCGCCAAAGCATTAGAGTAAAACCTGGCGAAGAAGATTACGTCTTTGTTTCCACCAAGCGTGGACGCCACATGAGTCGCATCAGCCTTTTTATTTTTATCAAACAATATGCCCAAAAGGCAAATATACAGAAAAATATCAGTCCCCATACTTTCCGCCACAGTTTCGCCACTCATCTGCTGGAAGGGGGAGCCAATCTGCGTGCCATTCAGGCAATGCTGGGTCACGAGGATATTTCAACTACGGAAATATACATGCATATCGACAGAAGTCATTTGAGAGAAGAAATTCTGGAGCATCACCCAAGAAATTTGAAGAAGTAGTGAAAAAATCGCTCCTTGGAAGATATTATTTCATAATAAATGTGTAACTTTGCACCCGCAAAAACAGTAAATGCTGGAAAAAGCAATAAAAAGTTCAATATAAAATTACATTTGAGAGATGAAGAAATCACTAATTGCCATGTTGGTTGCAACCTCAGCGTTTGCACTGACATCATGTAGCAAACTCGGCAAGTTGAGTGCCGACAATTTTACTGTTACCCCCACGCCTTTGGAAGCAATTGGCGGTGAAGTACCCGCAACAATCAATGGTACTTTCCCTGAAAAGTACATGAAGAAAAAGGCTGTAGTGACTGTTATTCCTGTTCTGAAATATGAAGGTGGCGAAGCTGAAGGTCAGAGTGCTACCTTCCAGGGCGAGAAGGTACAAGGCAATGCTACTACTGTTCAGTATAAGGTGGGCGGTAATTATACAATGAAGACAAACTTCACTTACAATGACGCTATGCTCAACAGTGACCTTTATGCTCGTTTCGAGGCAAAGAAGGGAAAGAAAACTGTCAGCATCCCTGAGGTGAAGATTGGTTATGGTGTTGTGGCTACCAGCGAGTTGCTCAATCGTTGCGCTATCACTGGTGCTACCGCTCCTGATGCTTGGCAGCGTATCATTGCTCACAAGCAGGAGGCTAACATCAAATTCCTCATTAATGCAGCCACCTTGCGCACCAGCGAGTTGCAGAGTGTCAGCATGAAGGATTTGGTAGCTGTCCTGAAGGAAATCAATGATGATCAGGAGACTCGTGCCCTTCAGGGCATAGAGGTAAGCGCTTACGCTTCACCTGATGGTAGATATTCTTTGAACGAGAAGTTAGCAGAGAAACGTCAGGATGTCAGCTCCAATTACTTGAAGGGCGAGCTGAAGAAACTGAAGATGAATGCTGACGTAGATACCAAGTTCACGGCTGAGGACTGGGAAGGTTTCCAAGAATTGGTTTCCAAGAGCAGCCTGCAAGACAAGGATGTTATTCTACGTGTGCTTTCCATGTATAAGGATCCTGAAGAGCGTGAGAAACAGATTAGCAACATGAGCGCTGTCTACACAGACATTAAGGAAGGTATTCTTCCTGAGTTGCGTCGTGCTCGCTTGATTGTCAATTATGACGTTATTGGTCGCAGTGATGAACAGATTCTGGCTCAATTCAAGAGTGATCCTACCAAGTTGAGCGTTGAGGAACTGGTTTATGGTGCCAACACTTTGGTTCAGGATGAGGCCACTAAGAAGCAGTGGTACGAGACGTTGACCAAACAGTTCCCCAGTGACTATCGTGCATTGAACAATCTGGCTCAGCAGGCTATCAACAAGGGTGACTTGAGCGCTGCCGGCAGCTATCTGCAGCAGGCTAAGAACATCAACAAGAATGCTAGTGAGGTAAATACCAACTTAGCTTTGTTGGCTTTGAAGAACGGTGATATAAGTGCAGCTGAGACTTATCTGACTCAGGGTACTGGTGCCAATACCTTCAACGAGGTGATGGGTAACCTGAACATAGCAAAGGGTAACTACACTCAGGCTGCTGCCAACCTGAAAGGCGTAGCTACCAACAGTGCTGCTTTGGCTCAGATTTTGGCAAAGGACTATGCAAGCGCAAAGAGCACACTCTCCAGCATCAAGAATGCTGATGCTATCACCAGTTATTTGCAGGCAGTTCTGGCTGCTCGTACTGGTGACACCAATACTTTGGCCAACAGCCTGAAGAGTGCTATCCAGCAGGACGCCACTCTGGCTGCCCGTGCTGCCAAGGATATGGAGTTTGCCAAGTACGCAGACACCATCAAGAACTTGGTAAAATAAGTGAAGAAGCTACTATATTCACTATTAATCGGACTCACCCTGCTCAGTTGCGGAGGTTCTCAAGGTCAGTTTCAACTGCAGGGGAACTTCGCTCACCTTGAGCAAGGTGAGTTCTTGATTTATAGCCTTGACGGAGGTTTGAACAAGGTGGATTCTCTTCACGTCCGTGATGGGAAATTTGAATATGTGACAAAACTCGACGGCAAGGCTACTTACCACATTCTTTATCCCAATTATTCCGAGTTGGTCATCTTTGGCCATTCTGGTGGTGTTGTGAAAATCAAGGGCGATGCTCAAAACCTGAATGGCGTTGAAGTGAAGGGTGACAAGGACAATGAAACCTATACCCAATTTCGAAAGGAAATCAGCGAGAAAAGCGAAAAGGAAGTGCAAGATATCGCACGTAATTATATCCTCTCCAATCCTACACTTGACATGAGCCAATATCTACTGGGTCGTTATTTCATCCTTTCTGATTTGGCTACCCAAGAGGAGACGAAAGAGATTTACGACAGTCTCCTGCGTGCATTGCCTGAGGATGTCTCTCTGTCCCTTCTTGCTGATGATGTCAAGAGCAAGGGGATGACACTCGAGGGACGCAAGATGCCCGATTTCAAACTTGAGACACGCGAGATGATGAAGGATTCCACAGGACACAAGATAGTTAGTTTGGCTGACTACAAGGGCAAATATCTACTGATGGTTTTTTGGGCGAATTGGAAAAGTGGTTCACAAAGTGCTCTTTTTCATGCTCGCCATCTCCGTCGCGACAGTCACGGCAAGGTTGAACCTTTGAGTTATTCGCTTGAGGTGGATAACCGGCAACTTACAGAGATTGAGAAACGTGATAGTGTCAATTATGCCAGTTTTTGTGATTTCCGTTGCTGGAGCAGTCCTCTCGTTCGCCAATTGGGCATTCGTGATCTACCTTATTATATATTGGTGGGTCCTGATCAGAAAATCATTGCCAGTGGAACAGATTGGCTCAAAGAAATAGAGCCCAAAACCAAAGACCTATGCTCGTAAAAGTCTATAGCGCAGTTGTACAGGACCTGGATGCTGTTGTTGTCACCATCGAGGTCAATGCTACCCGTGGGACACGATTTGCTTTGGTGGGTCTGCCCGACAATGCTGTAAAAGAGAGTCACGAGCGCATCATGGCAGCTATTGAGAACAGCGGTTATGATTTCCCTTCACGTCAAATTACCATCAATCTGGCACCAGCCGATGTGCGCAAGGAAGGTAGCGGTTTCGATCTCCCTATGGCAATAGGCATTATGGCTACTGAGAATCAGGTTTCCACCAGACATCTCAATCGATACATGATGGTGGGTGAGTTGAGCCTGGATGGTTCTTTGCAACCCATCAAAGGTGCTCTTCCCATTGCCATTAAAGCCCGTGAATTGGGCTACGAAGGTCTTTTTGTGCCTGAGGCGAATGCTCACGAGGCAGGAGTCGTCAACCGCCTTAAGGTTTATGGCGTCCGTCATATCAATCAAGTAATTGGCCATCTGAATGATGTCGCCTATGTGGATCCTGTCGATATAGACACGCGTGCAGAATTCTATGCTCACCAGACAGATTTCGACTTCGACTTTTCTGATGTTAAGGGTCAAGAGCAAGTGAAGCGTGCCTTGGAGATTGCAGCAGCAGGCGGACACAATCTTATCATGATAGGGCCTCCAGGAAGCGGCAAGAGCATGCTGGCCAAACGGTTGCCAAGCATTTTGCCTCCTCTGACTTTGCAGGAGAGTCTTGAAACCACGCAAATACATTCTGTGGCAGGACAACTGAAGGCTGGAAGCTCGCTGATAGCCAAGCGTCCTTTCCGTAGCCCGCATCACACCATATCACAAGTTGCTTTGGTAGGAGGCGGACAGAATCCTCAACCAGGAGAGATAAGTTTGGCACACAATGGAGTTCTCTTCTGTGATGAGCTTCCTGAATTCCAAAGATCCGTTCTCGAAGTCTTGCGTCAGCCACTTGAGGACCGCGTCATCAACATTTCCAGAGCCAAATACACGGTCACCTATCCTTGCTCCTTCATGTTTGTGGCAAGCATGAATCCCTGTCCTTGCGGCTATTACAACCATCCTACCAAGCATTGTGTCTGTACGCCTGGTCAAATCCAGCGTTATCTGAACAAGATATCAGGTCCTCTCATGGACCGAATAGATATCCATTGCGAAGTACAGACCGTCCCCTTCGCTCAGCTCTCCAAAATGCAGCCTGGCGAGCCAAGTGCCAACATACGTGAGCGTGTCATAGCTGCCCGTAAGATACAAACGGAACGTTTCAACTCCCTCCCTATTGGCGAGGGTGGGGTAAGAGGCCGCATACATTGTAATGCCCAGATGACAGAGAAAATGCTTCGCCAGTTCGCAGAACCAGATGCTGCCTCCTTCGAGATGCTCCGCATGGCGATGGAGCGCCTCAAGCTCTCCGCCCGTGCCTACAGCCGCATTCTGAAGGTTGCCCGCGCCATTGCCGATCTCGATAGCTCAGAGAAAGTCCAGAGTCACCACATTGCCGAAGCTATCGGCTATCGCAATTTGGATAGGGGAGATTGGGCAGAGAGATAAAGAAATTTTTTCTAGGAAAAATCCCTCAAAACTCATTTGGAAAGGGCTCTTATCCAAATGAGTATAAAATAGGGTAAAGTGGCGAGCGTGACAATTAGGACAATGAGACAGCCTTTTTTGTATGCTTTGTCCCTCAGGCTTGTTTCGTCAGTCGAGAACTAATCCCTCAAATTTTGTCAGGAAAAAGAGGAATCAGAATCTTCCTCGTAATCAGAAGATCCTTGAAAGCCAAAAAGACAACACGTTGAAGTCGTGAAGACAACACGTTGAAATCGCAAAGACAACGTGTCGCGTTTGGATAGGTGACTATGTCCTTTGTCTGACTGCTTCAAACAGGAGGATGGCAGCACTGACGGAAACGTTCAGGGAATCAAGCTTGCCCAGCATGGGAATACGGATATGTGCATCGGCTGCCTCACGCCAAACGTTGGTGAGACCTGTGGATTCCGTACCCAACACGATGGCTGTACCTCCACGCATATCCGTATTGTAATAGAGATGGGAATCCTGCAGTTGTGCTGTCAGGATGCGGATGTTTTTCTTTTTGAGAAAGTCGATGCATTCCTGGCTACTGCATGTCAGGCAGGGAACGGAGAAAAAGGCTCCAAGACTGCTGCGGATGAGATTGGGATTGAAAAGGTCGGTCAGCGGGTCGCAAACAATGACTGCATCTGCTGCTGCTGCATCAGCACTACGCAGGATGGCTCCCAGATTGCCTGGTTTCTCTACGCTTTCCAGTACTACAATCAACGGATTTTCAGGCAGATGGAGATTGTGGAGCGAAAGGGTGCGGACCTGAACTTCAGCCATCACTCCTTCCGTACTGTCGCGATAGGCAATCTTGGCGTAAACTTCCTTGGTGACTTGATAGCTGCGAACGGTTTCTGCCAGCGTGTATATCTTTTGCACTTCAGGCGTGTTACCCATGATTTCAGAGCAATAGAAAAGAGTGTCTATCACGTATCCAGCCTCCAGACAATGAAGGAGTTCGCGAATGCCTTCTATCACGAAGATACCGCTGCTGCGCCGCTCTGACGATTTCTGTTGCAGGGCGACGAGTCGCTTTATCTTAGGATTCTGGAGGCTTGTTATCAGGTTGTCTGCTGCCACAATGAAGGTCTGTTATTTTTTCTTCCAGATGAAGCGGTAGTTGAAGCGGCGGTTGGGAGCTGTGTCGCCTGATGTACAGAGTGATATCACGCTCTTGAGGTCATTTGGATTGTCGGCCCATTTGAAGTCGAAGGTGAGGCTGTCACCTTTCAACTGAAGCAGGGAGCGTGGAATGGCAATCTCCATCTGATTCTGCCTGAAGGCATATTCCAAAGAGCCTGCATCTTGCCATAGTTTGGCAGTCTTGTCGTAACGCATCAAGGTTGTCTGGTTCTCGCTCAATATTTTTTTATTAATAAGGTAATCGTATCCGTCCCAACCCGTGCTGGCATCCTGATCAATATCAATGAAGAGAAGCATCCAATTGCTGTCAGTAGATTCTGTGAGGGGGCTTGCTGTCTTTGCATAGAAATAGATATTTTTCTTGTCAACAGCCACACGGCATTCCACGATGTCGTTCCTGCCGCTTTGGTCAGTATAGTGGAGATCGCCGTAACCATTGTGGTCACGATGTGTCACGTCGTTGTGCGTATCACGATACACCACTCCGTCAGCAACCCAATCCTGGAACTGACCGTCCACCTTGATTTTCCTTATGCCCGTATTCTCTGGAATTTGCCGCACTCCTTTGTATCGACGAATGTTCTCAACCATCTGCATGTAGTAGTTGTCTGTGTATCCTCCCTTCATTGGAGCGATGGTGCGGTTGAACTCTGCATTGTATTGGTCCACGAAGTAGAAAGGGTTCCCTTTTCGTCCTAGGAAGTCGATGTTCATTTCAACCTGTCCTGAAGGGTCTTTCCCGTTAGGATATTTTCCTGCTGTCCACTCGTTCCAGTCATTGAGATAGACGAAGTCAGGGTCCACTTCAAGAGCCTCATCCCAACGGTCCTGGAAGTAGATACCGTATTGGGTGGGATTCTCGCGTTCTTCCTTGAGGTAGGGGACGTAAGCCTTCTTGGGCATGTCTATCTCATTGAGTTCAGGCTCCTTGGTCCCTATGCTCCAGCTCTTTCCTACGATGGAGATGGGATGCTGGGCAGGAGTGACGGAATATTCCTCGAGACGGCCTTGGTGGGTAGCAGTACGCTCTATGGGTGTGAATCCAGCCACGTGTTCATCATTCAGTTCCTGGCCAAACGACCAGTTGTCTTCCGTTCCGATGTATCTCTTTCCTCCCCATTCGTTGTAGCCCCACCACATGTTGCGCAAGGTGAAGAAAGACTTCACTTCCTCTGAATAGTCAGCTATATCGTGCTGTCCGCCATTGGGATTGGCGTCGAGGGTAGGAGTGGCATTGTAGAGTAGCAGGGGTTTGTCGCCCCAATAGAACCAGAGGTCTTGGTATTTGGGTTCCTTGTAATATTTCTCATAGAGACTCTGGACAACTGAGATGACCTGTCCGTTGAAGGCCCAGAAGCAAAACTTGGGAACTTTGTTTCCCTCCACCTTCATGGCTTCCATCGTACGGAAGAGAACCTCCCATTCGTCCCAATACCTTACGGCATTTGTCACGTCGAGTATCACCACATCTACGCCAGCATCTGCCAGCATCGAAAGGTCGTGTCGAATTACGTATTCGTCCTGACTCAGGAAATATCCGTATTCAGGTTCTCCCCAATGGTAGGAACCAATGGTCCATGCAGGGCTATCATTATTGCGAGCTGCCTTGGGATCTTGCTCCAGCACCTTAGAAACATCAGCCTTGTAAGGTTGACCATTGTGGAGATTCTGTGTATGCCATGTAATATAGAAGATACCCACGCTTCGAGGCTTATCAGTCTTTAGCTTCACGTCCTCTGCTGTTGGAGTTTTTCTTCCGACTCCATCGGTAGCTACCCATGTGTCTGGATAGATGTCTGTGTAGTAGGTTTCTTCAGGAACCTGAGCGTGAGCCATCATGACAGTCAGGCATGAGGCAATCATCAGGAATCTTTTCATGATAATTAGTTTTGAGTTTGAGTGCCTTTAAATTCTTGAGTTTATTCCTTATGCTTCGTTGGAACGGCCAGAGCGCTTTCTCTCCAGATGATCCAGAATGATCTTACGCATGCGCATGCTCTTGGGAGTCACTTCCACGTACTCGTCGGCCTTGATATACTCCAGCGCTTCCTCCAAAGAGAAGATGGTGGCAGGGATAATGTGAGCCTTCTCGTCTGTACCGCTGGCACGTATGTTGGTGAGTTGCTTTGCCTTGCAGACATTGATGACAAGGTCGTTTTCGTGTACGTGCTCACCAATGACTTGGCCAGCATATACTTGATCCTGTGGCTCAATAAAGAAGCGTCCGCGATCCTGCAAGTGATCAATGGCGTAGGCATAGGCATTACCGCTCTCGAGGGCAATCATCGAACCATTCACGCGACGTGTGATTTCACCCTTGTAGGGCTGATACTCCTTGTATCGATGCGCAATAATGGCCTCTCCTTGGGAAGCCGTCAGCATGTTGGTTCTCAGTCCGATGATACCGCGACTTGGAATCAGGAACTCTATGTTGACGCGATCTCCTTGCGATTCCATCCCAGTCATGTCTCCCTTTCGACGTGTTACCATATCGATCATCTTGCTGGCGAATTCTTCAGGTACGTTAATGGTCATTTCCTCGATAGGCTCGCACTTCACTCCATCAATTTCTTTGTAAATGACTTGGGGCTGTCCAACTTGTAACTCATAACCTTCGCGTCGCATCGTCTCGATGAGAACTGACAGGTGCAGAACACCACGTCCACTCACAATCCAACGATCAGTAGCACCCTCCACAAGCTCCACCTTAAGTGCCAAATTCTTTTCCAACTCCTTATCCAAACGTTCTCCAATGTGGCGGCTGGTGCAGAACTTGCCCTCCTTGCCAAAGAAGGGGCTGTCGTTGATGGTAAAGAGCATTGACATCGTTGGTTCATCGATGTTGATGGTGGGCAGAGCCTCAGGATTCTCGTAGTCACAGATAGTATCTCCAATCTCAAAGTTCTCCAATCCGACGATAGCGCAGATATCACCTGAACCAACCTCGCTTGTCTTCTGGCGACCCATCCCAGTGAATGTGTGCAATTCCTTGATTTTGGTCTTCTCACTGGAACCATCGCGATGGACGATGGTAGCATTCATCCCTTCGCGTAATGTGCCACGATGCACTCGACCTACAGCAATGCGTCCTGTGTAGTTGGAGAAGTCGAGACTGGTAATCAGCATTTGTGGTGTACCTTCCAGTTGTAAGGGAGCAGGGATGTGCTGGATGATGCTATCCAGCAGATAATCGATGTTGTCGGTAGGTTTCTGCCAATCCTCACCCATCCAGCCGTTTTTGGCTGAACCATAGATGACAGGGAAGTCCAATTGCTCTTCAGTAGCGTCCAGATCACACATCAGATCGAATACCATCTCATACACTTCCTCAGGACGGCAATTCGGCTTGTCCACTTTGTTGACCACCACGATGGGTTTTAAACCAATTTGTAAGGCTTTCTGCAACACGAAACGCGTCTGAGGCATAGGTCCCTCAAAAGCATCTACCAGCAGTAGGCAACCATCAGCCATATTCAGCACACGTTCCACCTCACCGCCAAAGTCTGAGTGACCAGGAGTGTCGATAATGTTGATTTTTGTATCCTTGTAATTGATGGAAACGTTCTTGCTCAGGATGGTGATTCCACGCTCACGCTCCAGTTCATTGTTGTCCAGCATCAACTCGCCCTTTTGCTGATTCTCGCGGAACAAGTGTCCTGCCAGCAGCATTTTGTCTACTAATGTTGTTTTGCCGTGATCAACATGGGCAATTATCGCAACGTTTCTGATATTCTGCATCTTCTTCTTAAAATTTGGCTGCAAAATTACAAAAAAACGTTGAAAAAGGAAAGATAAACGTTGAAAGTTGTCCTCGCAAGGGTCTAAATTTGGTCTTTTCCGAAAAAAACTTCCTGCTTTGTGTGTCTGACTCCAAACTTTTTACTATCTTTGCACCCGCATTTGCGAAGCAGTGCCGACGAGAGGTTGCTGCTCGACAAACAAGTTTCATTTAAAACCAATACAAGATTATGTATTTGAATTCAGCTAAGAAAGTTGAGATTTTTGAGAAGTATGGCCAGGGTGCAACAGATACAGGTAGCGCAGAGAGCCAGATTGCATTGTTTTCATTCCGTATCAAGAATTTGACGGAGCACATGAAGCAGAACCGCAAGGACCACAGTACAGAGCGTTCTCTGACAGGTTTGGTAGGCAAGCGTCGTGCTCTCCTCAACTACTTAAAGAAACGCGATATTGAGCGTTATCGTGCTATTGTAAAGGCTTTGGGCCTGCGCAAGTAATCGCAGCTCCCATGAAACAGAAACAAGGCTGCACTCCCACTTCGGGTTTGCAGCCTTTTAGTTTTCCTCCTCATTTGTACAACCCTTTTTACCCGTAAAACTATGAATAAGGTAAGACAATTTCTTCCTGATGTACTGGCCATCGTTTTCTTCGTTTCCATCAGTTGCTTGTATTTCATGGGTCCTATCCGTGACGGTCTCGTTTTGACAGGTCAGGATCATAGTGCAGCCGTTGGCTCTAATGTGGAAATGGAACAATATCGTGCCACCCATCAAGGTGAGCGAACTCGCTGGACCAATACTCTTTTCAGTGGTATGCCCACCTATCAGATGAGTCCTTCGTACCCCAGTACTGACACACTTTCCCGCATCGAAAGCATTTACCAACTGGGCCTGCCTGCTGTAGCAGCCTATATCTTCATGATGCTGTTGGGATTCTATATCATGTTGCGTGCCTTCGACTTCCGAGTGTGGATGGCTGCGTTGGGAGCTGTTATGTGGGCTTTCAGCAGTTATTATTTCATCATCATTGCTGCAGGACACATCTGGAAATTGCTTACACTCAGTTTCATTCCACCTACGATTGCAGGTATGGTGCTTTGTTATCGGGGGAAATATCTTTGGGGAATTGTTGTGACAGGTCTTTTCATGGCCTTGCAGATACTTAGCAACCATGTCCAGATGACATATTACTTTCTATTTGTGATAGGTTTGATGGTGTTGGCTTATCTCATCCAATCCATACGCGAAAAGAAAGTTGGACAATGGGTGCGTTCCACCCTTTGCTTTGCTGTGGGAGGTATATTGGGTGTTGCTATCAATCTGAGCAATCTCTACCACACTTACGAATATAGTAAGGAGACGATGCGCGGCAAGAGTGAACTGACTCATAAAACAAAAGATCCTACCGATCAGACCAGCAGTGGATTGGAGCGTTCGTATATCACTGCATGGAGTTATGGAATAGGAGAGACGTGGACTCTCCTTGTTCCCAATGTTAAGGGTGGTGCCAGCCAAGCATTGTCTGAGAATCCCACTGCCATGAAGCATGCCATCAATGACTATACGCCTATTTATCGTGCCTTCACACAGTATTTTGGAGAACAGCCAGGCACCAGCGGTCCCGTTTATGTGGGTGCTTTCGTACTGATGCTGTTCTTCTTGGGACTTTTCATTGTTAAGGGACCTATGAAGTGGTGTCTTGTGGCAGCTACCATCCTCAGTATTCTGCTCTCGTGGGGCAAGAATTTCATGGGATTCACAGATTTCTTCCTTGACTATGTTCCTATGTACGATAAGTTCCGTACAGTAGCAAGCATTTTGGTGATAGCAGAGTTTACCATTCCTTTGTTGGCTATGATGGCTCTGAAGAAGTTGGTTGACGATCCCGACTGTCTTCATGGCCGCGAGGGTCGTTTTCCCCGCGTCCACTTTCTGACCATCAGTTTCTTCCTAACAGGTGGCTTTGCTTTACTTTTCTGGTTGATGCCCGATGTCTTTTTTGGCAACTATATTTCCACCAGCGATGCGATGTACATGAATCAGTACGTTCAGGCTGACTACATTCCAAAGGATCTTGCTGGAAGTATCTTGACCAACATGAGCGAGATGCGTCGTGCCATGTTTACTTCCGATGCTCTGCGTTCATTTGTTATCGTGGCTATAGGAACCATCATTTTGCTCATATACCGTTGGGGCAAACTCAAAACCACTCCCATGGTGGTTCTGCTGATTGCTCTTTGTCTTTTTGATATGTGGGGAATCAACAAGCGCTATCTTAATGATGACATGTTCTCTGCTCCCCGCACGGATGCACAGGCATTCCCCAAGACTCAAGCAGACGAGGTGATTTTACAGGATACCAACAAATACTATCGTGTACTGAACCTAACTGTCAGCACTTTCAACGATAATACTACCTCTTTCTATCACAAGAGCATTGGTGGCTATCATGCTGCCAAGTTACGTCGTTATCAGGAACTCATTGAGGAGCATCTGCAAGGCGAAATCCGTGCAGCACAGAAAGCTGCCATTGATGTGCAAGGGAATCTGGAGATGTGCAATGGTGACAGTCTCTTTCCTGTACTCAACATGCTGAATATGAAGTATATGATTATGGGAGGCAAGGAAGATACGAAAATTCCAGTAGAGAATCCTTGGGCTTATGGGAATGGATGGTTTATCAATAGCATTCAATACGTAGAAGATGCAGATGCTGAGATTGCTGGACTCCATAACATCAATCCCAGGCAGACAGCTGTGGTGGATCGTAAATTCCAACAGATGCTGGGTACTGATGTTCAGCCTGCTGATTCTGCATCAATCGTTACTCTTACTGGCTACGAAGCAAACCAATTGACCTATGATGTGCAATCTGAAAAGGGTGGCGTGGTAGTGTTCAGTGAGATCTATTATCCTGGTTGGACATGTACCATCGATGGCGAGAAGGCTGAGATAGCTCGTGCTGACTATGTGCTTCGTGCTGTGAGAATGCCTGCAGGTAAACATACGGTAGTGATGACTTTTGATCCGCAAACGGTTCATACAACCGAGATGATAGCTTACTTTGCTCTCGTCTTGATGACTTTGATGTTTGTAGGCCTGCTGGTACGCTTAATCATGACAGCTCGTACCCAAAAGGAATGATGATTCCTTAGGAGAAGAGTTATGAATAGTAAAGCGGTGGGACATGATGCCTACCGCTTTATTATTGCCCGCACGATGAACCAGAAATGTTCCAGAATAGTGGAAGGCCATCCGTAGTGATGACCCATAATCCGAAGTCTTTCAAAAAGCGACTTTCGATGATTCTGGGTTGTAAGTCCTTCATTCAGGTAGTCAGTCAGAATCAAGTGGGTGTTGTGGATTCTCAAGCGACGCTTCTCTGCCATTTTCATCAGGCGGATACACCAGTCGAAGTCGGCTGAATAGTGGTACTTCAGGTTGTAGGGTATTTCACGAGCCAGTTCGGTGCTTACGTAGAAAGATTGATGGCATACTCGCATGCCGCTCAGGAAACTCTTTGAGGTCAGTCTTTCGGGAGTTGTCAGCCGACGATGTCGGATGAAGTTTCCCTCGTTGTCAACCAAATCCGTTTCACCATAAATGATGGCAGGATTGGCGTGATTCCATCGTGTCCATTCTATCTGCTCCATAATGGAGGATAAGGTGGTCTTCTCATGCAGTTTGTCGCCTGCATTAAGGAATACGATGTAGTTGCCCTGAGCAATAGAAATGGCTTTGTTCATCGCGTCATAAAGTCCTTCATCATGATCGCAAATCAACCTGATGGAGTGAGGCTTTTCCAAAGTAGTGTTCCGTTCTACAAAGCGTTGTACGATGCTGAGAGTTTTGTCCTTAGAGCATCCATCTACAATCAAATGCTCCACACGAGGATAATCCTGGTCTGCTACACTCTGCATGGTGCGCTCCAAGGTCTTTACAGCGTTGTAAGTTACTGTGGCTACGGTTATCAGGGGTTTACTCTTCATATAGTCTAATATACTGTTGGGCCACATGTGTCTCGCTGAACATGTAGGCAGCTTTTTTGTGAGCTTCCTCGCGAAGATTGTGATCCATCACATATTTGATTCCTCGTGCCAGATCTTCTGCGTCACAATAGTTTGCCACGTAGCCATTCTCCAGATGATCTATCATCTCTGGAATGCCTCCCACGCGGAATCCCACACATGGTGTTCCACACGACATGGCTTCTGCAATGGTGTTGGGTAGGTTGTCCTGTAAAGAAGGAGTCACGTAGGCATCCACAGCGGCATAGAGTCTTGCCATACGATGCTCATCGGTGATGTAATCCAATGGATAGAATCCACCTTCCACCTCACCGTTTTCTGTTGCGAACATGGCAGCCACTTTTTTTGTGGCTTTCCCTACAACCACGATGCCAGGTTTGTCTTGCATCAGCTTGTAGGCTTCAATCAGATAGCGTACTCCTTTCCGTTCGTCCGTTACTTTGAGAGAGCCAAACAGAATCAGGTGTTTTTCCTGAGGAAGATGAAAATCTCGACGAGCTTCTTCCTGATTCATCGGATGGAAAATGTTAGAAGGAATGGCATTTGGAATGGAAGTCACACGTTGTCCTTCTACTAAGGCGCTCTTGCGGGCAAGGTCAGCTATCCATTGGCTGCATCCTACCAAAGTGAAATGGCCGTGTTGATAGATATCTTTCTTCCGTTGGAAAACTTTCCAGGCCAAATCTTTTTCTTTTGGATGGCACAGTTGTGGGCAGTTGTGACAATAGGTCTGATAAAGGTCGCAAGGACTGCTGTAGTGGCAGATGCCCGTATAGGGCCATTGATCGTGTAGGGTCCAAACAATACGTTTTCCGCTTAAGAGGATCTTTTTCAGGTTATCCAAAGAGAGGAATCCTTGACTTACCCAATGCAAATGGATGACATCAGACTCTTGGAATTCTGGCAGTTGAGTAATGTCGACACCTGTCGTAGCGATATCCACCAACCAAAGCTTATCCATCTTCAATCGGTTGTACAGCCAGATGACAGCTCTCTCCCACACGAATTTCAAGAAGGGTATCAATCGGTTAGGCAGGGTGACAACCGTTACTCGATCCGTTCCTTTGTCGCGCACCAGCATCTTAGCTTTCACCCCGTTTTTGTTCAAGGCTTCCATCAGTCGGCTGGCAGCTATTGCGGCTCCACCTGTTGTCTCGCTTGTGTTCACCAGCAGAACTCTCATCTCTTATTTCTTTTTGCCCATAAGGGGTTGTAGGATACTTTTGTATAATGCTCTTATCACCTTTCCTAGCAACGTGTAGCGGATACCCCAGTCACGGATAGCCTTGCGGAAAAGAGCCTCTGTCTTGGGATTGCTTTGTGGATTATCTATGCGTACCAAATGCAGCGGTTCGTCCAGGGGTTCTCGATCGTATTCGTACCTTTGCAGTATGTCCATCGAGCGGAAATGAGTGCCGTTTCTCAAGCCGATATTACGCACCATTGTGTGAGCTGGTGTCAGGCATAGTCCTCCAGCCTTGTAAATGGCTATTTCCCAGCAGATGTCCCATGGGATAGGATTCTTGTCCAATTCTTTCAGACAGGGGAACACACCACCATATTCCATTGCTTTCTGGTCCTCTTCTGTCATGCCTTCCAAGGCTTCTTCTCGATTCTGATAATGTTGGTAATGCTGGTTCCAGCGGTTTCGCCAAGTGCCCCATCCCCATCCGCTCATGTGAGGAGTAAAGTAGAAGTTCTGCTCTGGGTGTGAAACATCAATGGGCAAATCCAAGTTAGTGAAACCAGATACATGCATCACTTTCGGCACGTTCTGATAGAGATCAAAAGCCTCATTCATGTATTCCAGATAAAAGCGGCTCGTGCAGATGTCATCTTCCAGCACGATGATAGTCTCGTGTTCGCTTAGCACCTGTGCCACACCCTCCATGATGTTGCGCTCCAGATAGATATTCTCAGGTCTTTCTGTTAGAATGAAGCTTTTCAGGGCACCGCTGCCTTCCACCTCTTTCTTTTTCTGATGGAGCCAACTGCGCAGTTCATTCACCTGCTTCCATGAATCCTCATCTCGTCCTCCATCAGAAAACACATAAAGTTCCGTCTCTCGTGCCTGTGTGTTGGCCAAGAGTCGATCCATTGTCTGACGAGTATTGTCTAGCCGATTGTAGACAAATAGTGCTACGGGACTTCTCATGTGGTACAAAAGTACAAAAAACTTCTTCTCATTCAACCTCAAACTCACAACTTTTTCCTATTTTTGCAATATGAAAGACCAAAATCTTTCTTTCTCGCATCAGCATCTGCGGATTCTGCAGCACTTATTTTTATTTGAACAGCATCAACAAACAGACATCATAAAATGAAAAGACTTTTATCCATCCTTGTCACAGGTTTAGTGACACTAAGTATGCAAGCACAATTCCTTTCCACTCCTATTGAGATTTGGCCTAAGAAGGTACCTGACAGTCTGAAACCTAAGGCTAAGCACGTTTGGGACACGAAGGCTCCTGACCACATCATCGAGGTCACCAGTCCTGCCATCGAAGTCTTCCAACCAGAATCCAAGAAATCCAATCATCAGGCAGTCGTGGTGTGTCCTGGAGGTGCATACGGCATTCTTGCCTACATTCATGAGGGACAGGAGATTGCTCAGTGGCTCACATCTCAAGGCTACACAGCCTACGTCCTCTCTTATCGAGTTCCTGGCCAACGCTTGGGAGCCCTTCAGGACGCTTTCCGCGCCATCCGTACCGTTCGCAGTTATGGCTTCCAGAAAGTAGGTGTCATCGGCTTCTCTGCGGGCGCTAGCCTCTCCTGTCGAGCCGCTACCCGCTGGCGCGAGACTTGCTATGATCCCATCGACAAGATAGACCAGCAGAACCAACGTCCGGATTTTGCTATGCTCATCTATCCTGCCTATCTTGATGAAGGAGAGAACCACACACTCAGTCCTGAACTGACGGTTACCAAAGACACTTCTCCTCTCTTTGTCTTTGGGACACAGGATGACAAGGATTATGGCAGCATCAGCAGTGTTACCATCCTGCAGGCCATGCAGGCAAAGGGTGCTCCCATTGAGCTCCACTATCTGGTCAAGGGAGGTCACGGCTATGGTATGCGAGGCGATGGAGCAGGCAAGATTTGGCCTCTCTTGGCTGAGCAATGGCTTAAAACTCAGCTGTAGTTTTTCCAGGAACCGGCAGAAACGATCTGGATCAGTCTTTCTCTATCTTGAAGGACGTCGTAGCCGAGTTGGGGAAGCTCTGCCATGATGATGCCTTTAGACTTTTGTGGCGATGTGTCAGAACTCGAATCACAACACGTTGAAACCTGAATCACAACGTGTTGAAATCCGAATCACAACACGTTGAAACCTGAATCACAACGTGTCGTAATTTACGGCAAAACGTATCTCAATCAGGTGTGAAAATTGTCCTTGTTACCCTCATTTTCTGCAATCTGATGTGCCATTTGGTCACAAGGTACCTTTCAAATGAGGTTAGGATGCTGAAATTCTGAACCGCTCACATGCGCTCAAAGTATGGGAAAAAGCATCGGAATGTAGGAGACAGGTTGCATATTTATTCCAAATATCTGGTAACTATTCCTAAAAGGTGTCAAAGTTTGGGCAATTGTCGAGCATGATGTATTTAGTATCGATGAAATATCCTACCTTTGTTGAGCGAAACCTTAAAGCAACAAACAAAATGAAACGTATCATCACAGCACTGCTCGCTGTCCTTTGCTTGGCGGCTTGCGTAGAGACAGGGGACAAAGTCATAGAACGTCCTGCATTCAGGTCTGCATCATCAATTGACATCTTCCCAGTGAAGGTGGAACTGACCAAGGAGGCAACCATCGTACATTTCCACATCTTTTGTGCTGACTGGAGAACCTGGGATATGACGGGGGCCCGTCTCGAAGCTGACGGACAGACATTCGCCTGTCAGCAAGGTCGTATCATCACACACGAAGGCCAAGAGGTGTTGGCCGACGAAGCGTTTGAGTTCGGAAAAGATTACGAAAAAGATGCTCGGAATGATTCTGTCATCCTCTACTTCGACCCGCTGCTCAGTGGGACAAAGACCTTCGATTATATAGAGGGTGACAATTCCAACTCTTGGAAATTCTATGGTATTCGGCTCGACAATAAGCTCTATACTGAATTGCTGCCTGCTTATCAGCCACGAAAAGACGACGGAAAGCCTTTGGAACCTCTGACCCTGAAGTATGGCGATGCGACGGCTATCATAACGATGCATGGGGACACCATCAATGATTTCTCTTGGTTTGGGGACGAATGCCGCGACCCAGTTACAAGCGAATACAATGTAAGAACCGAGGTGGACGGGAATGTGTGTTATTTCTCCCAACCCGCTTATACGGCAATAATGCCTACGTTTATTGGCCCGAGATTAGACACGCTTGGGTTTGGCCACCAGTACAACATGATAGTGATTCCAGGCGAGACGCTGACAGTCGATTTCGATCCTGCTGCCTGCAATGCCTGGTTGTATGACTTTTCGGCAGGCAAGCCTTCACATAACGGCTACCGCTTGGGCGGAACGATTGGCGACCTCAACGAGGTTCTGCTGGAGAATAAGAGGCATTTCACCCTCTATATGATGTCGGAGATACCGAGCTACGACGAAGTGAAGGACTTCCCGGAATGGCGAGAGAAGTTGTGGCAGAACCTTGATACTCTACGCCAAGGAGTGATGAAGCGCAAAGACTATACCCGTAGGCAGAAGGACTTCTTCACGCTGCTGATAGACAGGGCATACGTGCGTTGCAATGTCCTTTGCCTTGGCTTCCTCGAATGGCAGAACAATTCCCTTCCCGACAGCGCTTTGGCTCACCTGAAGAACACATACACATTGGTTGACCCGCATGCAAAGGAGTTGCAGTACTTCCGCGACGGACGAAGCTACTACTTCCCTCTCAAGGATGAAGTCCTGCCTTATTTCGAAGCCAACGGCCTTACGGAAAGCGAGCCTTACAAGATGACGAAGGCCCTAGTCGAAGCCAAGGAGATGGGCGACGTCATGAAGCAGGGAAAGATTCTGCCCGAAAGCGAGATTGAGAAGGCTCATCCATACTTCCAGCGTGTCCTCCGTGAGTTCAACGACAGCAATCGGGTGCAGTTGGAGCGCATAGAGCGAGAGGCTAATGACCGCATGAAGCCCACACCAAATGTGCCTGGCGACAAGCTCCTGCAAGCCATCGTCAAAGAGCATCCGGGCAAGGCCGTCTTCTTCGACCTTTGGGCAACTTGGTGCGGACCCTGCAAGAGAGGCATCGAGGCAATGGAGCCGTTGAAGGAACAACTGAAGGGAAAAGATATTGTCTTCGTCTATCTGACCGACGAATCGAGCTTCATGAATGCATGGACCGAGAGCGTGCTAAAGATACCTGGCATCCACTACCGCATCCCAACGAAGAAATGGGAGGAAATACCCATTCCAGGCGGTATCCCGCAGTACTATCTCTTTGACCGCAAAGGCAAGAAGGTCTGGGAAGAAACGGGCTTCAGTGATGAAGTTCTGAAGGACATCGAAAAACAGATAACAAAGACTTTAGAATAAGTTTTTATTCCTCTTTGATGAAAGGTTTATAAAACAGATGTTTTAAAAAGTTTTAACGTAATTGCTTGAAATATATTATGGGCTTGTACGTTATATAATAAAAGATACTGTATGGAGTCCCTGAAAACTTTTTTTAAGAAGATACTTAAGGCTATCTGCAAGGTGGGCGATAGGCTTTCCTACATTTGGTTCCTTCTTCCCGTCGCTTCTGTTCTCGTGAATGTGAGAATACTGAAGGTTATGGCGGACGACCCGATTAAGACGGATTTCTATTGCGGCATCTCGCTTTGGATACTCCTCCTTTACATTATTTCAACTTTGTTCCTGCTGCATAGAGGCAAGATCTGGCAGTTCTTTTTCGCAGTTGCCATAGGTTTCGTCTTGTTTCTCTTCGATGGCTTCGTCGGTCTTGCCTTGCAATCCGCTCCAACTCGCTTTGCGATGGAACATTCGATTCCTGAGGGCTTGGCCTATTACACGCCTAAAGCAGAGAATGCGGATTTGGCAGAAGATGTCGATTCGTTGGACGAAACGACCTACCTTCAAGTTCGAAACAGCTATCAGGGTGGTATATACGAGTACTCTTTCTACTATCCCAAACTTCCCGAAGGCACAATCTATCTGCGATGCTTCGAAGTGACGGAGAATCTGCCTCTATCTAAGAGCCGTCTGAGAAAAGCTTCGTGTCAGCAGATTAGCGGCACAGAACATTTTGCATGTCTTGTTGACGGCAAGCAATTCACCATTTACGAGGGAGATTGGGGCAAGGGTTATGCAGCCAGGATAGAGGTCTGGTTTAGAGACAAGAAGGGAAACGAAAGGAAACTCCTCGAGAAAATCTATGCTGTAGAAGGCTGGACGCGTTGACCTTCGAACCTTTTATTTTTCGAGGCTGAAGCGAACATCTTGCTTTTCATCAGTTTTTCTCTATCACGAAGGTTACATTGTAACCACGGAGGGGAGATTCGGCAAGGCTGAGGGTCATGCCCTGCATCATCAGAATTTGGCGCGAGAGGGAGAGCCCTATGCCAGAACCTGTCTGCTTGGTAGTAAAGAAGGGAATGAAGATTTCGTGTGCGACATCAAGAGGGATAACATGACCGTCGTTGCTTACATATATCCCCTTAAGGTCTGCTTGAATCCCAATCGTCTTGGCATCGGCCTCGATGGCGTTCTTTATCATATTTATAAAGACTTGGCGTAGCAGGTTCTCGTCGACCTGTAGATAATAGTCGCTGGGGATGTCGATGTTCCACTTCAGTTGGGGATAGAGTGATGCTATGCGTCGGACAAAGTCCTGTATGTTCACTTCGGCTAGGACGGGTTCTTGCAGCTGGGTAAGCTTGCGGTAACTCTCCACGAAGGTTACAAGCCCTGTGCTGGTATCATGAATGGCGCGGATGCCTTCCTCAAAGGGAGAGTCCTTGATGTCTGGATTGTTCAGATAGGCTTGGCTGATGCTCTGTATGGGAGCTGTGGCATTCATGATCTCATGTGTCAGCACTCGGGTGAGTTTCTGCCACGATTCCACCTCGCTGTGTGCCACCTGTTTCTGTATGTCCTGCCCCATGTCGTTGAGTGCTTCTTGCAGGGCCTTCTCTCCGAAAAAGAGTCCGCGTGTGGGCAGACGGAAAGAGAAATCCCTGTGGCGGATGGCATCGCGCATAATCTGTGCCCTTTCCCTTAACAGACATTGATGGCGGTATGCATAGACCAAAGCCACCACGACGATGATAAGGACAACGAGCAGGATTATGATTTCAGATACACTCACTTTACCTTATTATATAGTGTTTGTCTGCTGATGCCTAATAAATCGGCAGCTTTCTTCATATTCCCGTCGCATTTGTTCAGCACCTTGCGTACATGTTCCGTTTCCAGCTGTTCCAAGGGAATCACCTCGCCAGCCTTGTCGATAGCATCCTTCAGCACGCGGATGAGCTCGTCGTTGTCCCAGGGCTTGGTCACGAAGTCGGCAGCTCCGCTTTTCAGACCTCTCACGGCCAGTTTCACATCAGCGTAGGCCGTCATCAGTACGATGGGGATGTCTGGGAACTTGCGATGGATAGCCGAGAGCCATATCATGCCTTCCTGACCAGAGTTCACTCCCAGGCTGAAGTTCATATCCAAAAGTATTGCTTCTGGCCTTTCCTTTTCGATGGTAACAAGTGCCGTCTCTGGTGATTTCAGGGTAACGATGCGCTCAAATACACTATTCAGGCAGATTTTCACCGCCGTCAGGATGGCGGCATTGTCGTCTATGACAAGTAGGGTTCCGTATTTCATGCTGCAAAGGTAGTATTTTTAGTTCATAATTCATGGCTCGTGGTTCATGCTTTTTGCTTCGCTAAGGAGCGATTTGCCCGAAAGTGTCTAATTTCTGGACACAAGTGTGTCTAAATTTTAGACAGCTTACGTTTTTCTGCATGAAAATGTAGGCGTACCCCTTACCTATAACATACCTTTGCATCAGAAAACAAAAACTGAGAGAATTATGAACAACAAACTAACATTTCACAACATCAGGGCCAGTTGGCGCAATCTTATGAAGTACAAAGCACAGAACACCATCGCTGTGCTCTGCCTGGCAGTAGGGATGGTCTGCTTCTGCGTAACGATAATCATGTCGCAGAGAGTGCAGGAGCAATGGAAGCGCACCGGTTGCGACCCGCACAGTGCGAGGGTGCAACTCTTCACGCAAGGCTCACGTGGTGACAGCGTCGTCTATGTAACTCCCGAAGTCCTTCGACGCATCAACGAGGCGCACTTGTCGAGCGTCGGACAGATTGACATCAACTACTGGTGGCTTTCGTCAATCGCTTCGTTCATCGACCTTGAGGGCAAAGAGCACCTCGTCGATACGAAGTTCGGATGGGTAAGCCCCGAACACTTCAACCGCCTCGGTCTCAGGTCGGCCATCACCGGCAAGAACATCCCTGTACTGAAGCCCGGCGACATGATAATGACGAAGGGCATGCTAGAGCGCACCTTCGGTCTCGACGTGAACCCCATTGGCTTCAAGGTGGACAGAATGTCCCGCTATGGCGAAGAGAACTATCGCGTCATCAAGGATGTAGTGGACACGGGCGACTGGATGCTAACGGAGGACCAGATGATGGTTGTCACTGATATGCTGAAGGAGTACGAGCAGAAAGAGGAAGAAGACACGTACATGATCCATTTCGATGTCGTTCTCCCGAAGGGGAAGAAGGACACCGACCTGCAGAAGGAGCTGCAGGAGCTGCTGCCGGAGTACAAGGTGAGTGCAAGGACATATAGCGTCAACCGGCAGGGACTCACGCTGATGGTTATCATCGGTTGCAGCGTGCTGCTGATAGGGCTGCTCGGCTTCCTGAAGATGCAGACGCAGCTCTTCCGCCTGCGCTGGCGCGAGATGGGTTTGCGCCGTTGCATGGGAGCGACGGGCAGCCAGTTGCTCTGGCTCCTTGTGTGCGAGGTGGGCATCGTCTTCCTTTTCGTCACGCTGCTCACGCTGGCCTTCACTTCCCTGCTGGCTGACTTCGCCCTGCCTATCATCCAGAAGATCTATCACTTCGCCTTCTCCTTCAACATGCCTCGGACGTATGCCGCGGAGCTTTGGATATGTC
This sequence comes from Bacteroidaceae bacterium, assembly GCA_017617335.1. Classification (GTDB taxonomy): domain Bacteria; phylum Bacteroidota; class Bacteroidia; order Bacteroidales; family Bacteroidaceae; genus Physcousia. The sequence continues at coordinate 48,216 of JAFZWK010000006.1, forward strand.
TGGCTGTGTTCCTCGCGACGGCATGCATCGCCGCCATGTCCGTGCGCCGCGTCATCACCGTCCCGCTGAGCGAGGTGGTGGGCAAGAGCCGTAGAAACTCCTCGCGCGGGCGCAGCATCCTTATAGTCATGCAGATGGTGATATGTCTGCTCTTTGCCTTCTTCGTTGCAGCAGGTGCCTACAAGGGGAGTGGCAGGGACAACTCCGATTACATTGAATACCTTATGTCCGACAATGAGGATTTCGCCGGCTGTCTCGTCACAGAGAACCGCGAGTGGAAAGTCGGCTTTCTCGACTCTGTGCCTCAGCTACAACACATTGAGAACTACACCAGCACGGTGACGCTGCCTCTGCGCCAGCAGGACGGCGATACGGCCTACACCTGCCAGGCCATGCTGACGGACGAGCACCTCTTCGAGATACTGAACCTGGAGGTAAGGCCCTCCGCTACAGAGGAGGAGATAGACGAAGAGGAGCTGACAGCCATCTATGTCCCCACGGAGCGCGCCCAGCAGCTGCGGCAGACGATTGGCGTGGCGGCTACGGAACATCCCCGGCATAGGGTGATAGAGAAAGGCAAGGAGGCCGAGTGCGTGGGTTACATCAGGGGAAAGGTGCTCTCTTCCCTGATGTGGCAGGACGAAAGGCCGGTGTTCCTCTATGTGTGTGAGCGGAGCTACTTTGCCGAACACTACCTCATCGACTTCCGCGTAGTGGAGGACTTCGAGAACAGCCTCAGCTGGTCGCTCCGCCACTACATCATCCTCAAGACAACCCCCGGACGGTACGACGAGGCCGTGAGCGAACTGACGGACTACTATCAGAGGATGGGACGCTACACGCTGGCAAAGGCACCCCTGGACAACCTCTACGATATCCTCTTCAAGGAGCAGCGCATGATGGAACTGGTGATGCAGGTGGGCAACATAATGACCGCCACTGCCCTGCTGTGCATCGTGCTGACGCTCTTCTCCTCAGTTTCCCTGGACACGAGAGGCCGTCAGAAGGAGGTTGCCATCCGCAAGGTGCACGGCGCAAGCAAGCGGCAGATTATGTGGCTCTTCGGCAAGCAGTACGTCTGGCAGCTCATCGTCAGCAGTATCATCACCCTGCTGCTCTGTCTCGTCTTGACCGAGCTGATGTATGAAAGGAATATAATTGACAGCATGTCGGGAGTTATCCCTGCTTACATCTGTTCTGTCCTCTTCATCGCCTTCGTCTCCCTCCTCACCGTAGGGTACAAAATATATAAGGTATCAAGATTGGAACCAGCGAAAATAATTAAGAAAGAGTAGATCCCCCAAACCCCTTTAGGGGGGGAACAATTAAATGGTAAATGATTAAATGGTAAATGTAATTATGATAACGTTAGAAAACATCAAGAAAGTATTCCGCACGGAAGAAATCGACACCTGGGCTTTGCGCGAAGTGAGCCTGGAAGTGAAAGAAGGAGAATTTGTTGCCATCATGGGGCCGTCGGGCTGTGGCAAGACTACATTATTAAATATAATGGGTTTGCTCGACACGCCTACCGAGGGAACCTACACCTTCAATGGCAAGGACGTGAGCCAGCTCAGCGAGAAGGAGCGCACCAAAATCCGCAAAGGCACTATCGGCTTCGTGTTCCAAAGCTTCAACCTCATCGATGACCTCAATGTCTATGAAAACGTCGAGCTGCCCCTGCTCTACATGGGCGTACCAGCCAAGGAGCGCAAAAAGCGGGTAGAGGCCATCCTGGACCGTATGGCGATGTCGCATCACCGCAAGCACTTCCCCTGCCAACTTTCAGGAGGTCAGCAGCAGCGCGTGGCCGTAGCTCGTGCCGTCGTATCCAATCCTCAGATTATCCTCGCTGATGAGCCTACGGGCAATCTGGACTCCAAGAACAGCAAGGAGGTGATGGACCTCCTCTGCCAGCTGCACAATGAGGGTACCACCATCGTCATGGTGACACACTCGCAGCACAACGCCAGCTATGCCGACCGCATCATCAGCCTTTATGATGGCCAGATTGTAGAGCAGACAGAGCTGTAAAAACGACGCACAAAATTTTTTTTCATAACATGCCAATTAGAATTATGGAGTTAATAAATGATTAGTCCGGACCTGCTCCCACCCTCTGCGAAGATCGTGGGAGTTTCCTGTTATTGAGTGTGATTGCCTCGTGCACTTGCGCTTTTGTTGTGTCAGCATCCACCCCAATGTTTAAATGGTAGATAGTTAAAAGGTAAATCGTAAATGGTAGATGGTAAATGACTTAACGTGTTGACTCTGGAGTTTCAACGTGTTAACTTCTCCTTCTCAACACGTTGTGAAGTTAGGAACAACGTGTGAGTTACTCATTGCCTTATTCTCTTATTCAAATTTCAATTTTGCTAATGTTACTGTGTTACTGTGTTACTGTGAAAACGATGACGTTGACGGTCGATTGGGGGAAGCGTTATTTTTTTTTCGTTTTGAGTTGCCGAGATTTGCATAAATCATGATTTTTTTGTATTTTTGCACTTAGAATATGGATATTTTAGATTAATGATTATGAAGAAGTTTATGATGATTGTGTGCATGCTGGCAGCTACAGCGTTGTATGCACAGGATGTGGATAAGGCAAAGGTACAGTCACAAGCCAATGCGGCCAAAAATGCTCAAGGTGAGCTGAAGAAGGTGGATACAGGTGAAAAGCTTTGGAAGTTCTCGGGTGTCACAGGTCTGAATGCAGCCGCCACGGGTTTGGTAAACTGGGCAGCTGGCGGTAACAACAACGTCAACGGCGTGGTTTTCGGCCGTATGCGCCTGCTTTATCACAAGGACAAGATTGCGTGGGACTCGAACCTGGACATGGAGTATGGCATGTCGTACATAGACCAGTCAAAGGATAATTTCCAGAAGTCGAGCGACAAGTTGAACCTAGCCACGAAGCTGGGTTACGAGTTCCGCAAGGGCTGGTATGCCACTGCTCTGGCGGGCATAAACACTCAGTTTGCCTTGGGCCGCAGCTACGAGGGACTCGACGACATGAATCCTGTCATCTCGAAGTTCCTGGCTCCTGCCTACACGGACTTGTCTGTGGGTATTGACTGGAAGCCAAATGACATCTTCTCGGTCTACATGTCTCCCATTGCAGGCCGTTTCACCACGGTGCTGGTGAGCGATGGAATGAATGACGAGTACAATTATCTCTATCCTGTGGCCAACGGAGGCCTGGAGCGGACTCTGAAGGAGAAGTATGCCGTATGGAAGTATGATGACAACAACCAGAAGGACTATAGCATGAATACCCGCTGCGAACTGGGCTTCTCGGTGAAGGGTGCCATCAACTATTCCCTGAAGAACATGAAGGTCATGACCACGCTGGGCCTGTACACCCCCTATTCGTGGGACAAGAAGGAGATAGGTCGCAACGGGCACAACCGTCCTCTGTATCGCGACAACAACCGCCGCTTCGGAAACTTTGATGTGGATTGGGACACGGCCATCTCCTACCAGTTCCTGAAGTGTCTGCAGGCTACACTCTCCACTTCACTTAGGTACTACAATGGTGTGATGATTGACAAGGACGGGTACTCGTGTGAGCGTGTGCAGTTCAAGTCTGTGCTGGGTATCGGTCTTGGCTACAATTTCTGATTTAACCATTTAACCATTAACCATTTGAGGATTTTTAACCAATTAATTCATCTTATTATAAACCCTTAAAAAAATTAGTATTATGGCATTCAACATTCAGGATTTCATCACCAAGCAGGTAGCATCGGCAGTAGGGACCGTTGACGTTCCTTCCGCAGCAAAGAACCAGGTTCTGAACGGCCTTACCGAGTCCATCCTGGGCAGCCTTACCCAAACTGCTACCAAGGCAGGCGGCATCGAGCAACTGAAGAACCTTCTCACAGGCACGACATCGGCAGCAGCAAGTCCTATCACCGCTTTGGCTGCAAACATGTTCAGCAAGAATATTCTGGGTTCGCTGGGTTTAAATGCAGTAACCAACAGCGCCCTGACGAGTCTCGTCCCTGGCATTGTTGGCCAACTGGGAGGCATCCTGAAGGATCAGGATGGGGATGGAGACGTTGATCTCAACGACATCCTTGCCACCCTCGGCGTAGGCGGCTCCTCTGCAGCAGGTTCCATTATCGGCTCCGCTGCCAAGAGCATCCTGGGCTCCTTCTTTGGAAAGAAGAAGTAACGACGCACGCAATCCGTTCCCTCGAACGGCATCCTGCGATTAAGAATTATTGCACACCTGCCTACAGATGCCGCTGCCTGTTGTTGTGTAGCTGGCTCTGTAGGCGGTATGGTATAAAGGAGGTTGACGAAAGGGAGCTGTAGGAATGTGATATTGCTCGCGAACTTGTTGTTTTCTCGTCTTTCCTGTTCGTTTTCCTGACTTGGACAGTAAGAAAGTCGAAAAAGTGGATGCTAAATTGGGAAATGTGAGCGGAATTTTGTACCTTCGCAGCGCAAAAAGGGGATTTCCCTTTACCAAAGGTAAAAGAAGCAAGAAATATCACATAAGAATACAGCATGGAAAAGATTCAAGAACTCACCGAAAAGCTATATCATGAGGGTGTAGAGAAAGGTCAGGTCGAGGCCGACCGTATCATCGATGAGGCTAAGCAGAAAGCTGCCCAGATACTGGATGAAGCCAGGGAGCAGGCTCAGGGCATCGAGGCTCAGGCTCAGAAGAAGGCTGCAGAGTTGAGCGCCAACACGAAGAACGAGTTAAAATTGTACACGGGTCAGGCCATGAGCGCCCTGAAAAGCGAGATTGCCAATGTGCTGACGAGTGAGGTGGTGGAGAAGGCTGTTGCAGAGATGACGGGCGATAAGGACTTTCTGGGGCAGTTTGCTGTGACGCTGGCAAGCAAGTGGGCCAAGGATGAGCCCATCGTAATCAGCAGTAGCGAGGCAGATAGCCTGAAAGCCTACTTTGCGGCTCATGCCAAGGCTCTCTTAGACAAAGGAGTGACCATCGAGAAGGTCTCTGGCAAGCCTACCCTGCTGAGCATCTCACCTGCCGACGGAAGCTATAAGGTGAACTTCGGCAAGGAAGAATTCGAGACTTATTTCAAGAACTTCCTGCGTCCACAATTGGTGGATATGCTGTTTTGATTCATCTTTATCGAATCAATAAAAGTACCAGATGGGAAATTATTATTGCATGATGGCTGGTTTGCCGGAAATCAATCTTTCCGACACGACATCCAGCATCTCCCTTCAGGACGTGAGGGAACAGTGTGAGGAGGCTCTCAGCAAGGCTGACAAGAAGCTTCTCTTCTACTTCTACCTCTATTGGGACTGCAGAAACGTGGTGAAGCTGCTGAAGAACCCTGACGCTGAGCTGGATTTGTTCGGGAACTTCACGAAGGAGCAGTATCAGGACTTGTTGACGTCGGCTCGCGAGATGAACTTCAACGTGCATCGCTATCCTGCCTTCATGAGTATGTTCGTGCGCGACTACTCGTACAACAAGGACAAGGCGGGCTTTTATGCTGAGGACGAGATGATGTATCAGTATCTGCAGTACGCGATGAAGTGCCCCAACAAGATGATCAGACAATGGTACTCGATGCAGTTGAACATCAACAATATCCTGACGGCCATGATAGCGCGTCAGAACGGATGGAACATCGCTGAATTTATCCAAGGGGAAAATGTCGTGACGGAGATGATCCTGACAAACAAGACAAAGGATTTCGACCTCTCGAACGAGTTTGACTACGTAAAGGAGCTGATGAAGATTGTGGATGAGCCTGATCCTGTGCAGAAGGAACGCCGCATCGATGCCTTCAAGTGGGTTTGGCTGGACGACAAGACTTTCCTCGAGCCCTTCAGCTTTGAATCTGTGTTTGCCTATATGTGCAAGTTGCAGATGCTGCACCGTTGGGAGATGCTCGACCCTGAGAAGGGCAAGGAGACTTTCAAGCGCATCATTGATGAACTGCGCGGCGAGGCCAAGGTGCCTGACGAGTTCAAGACGAAGACGGCTTATGCCAGTCGCGGCAGATACACCCATCAGCGCTCCAGTGAGCAGATCGTAGGGAAAGAATTAATGTAAGGAGAAGAACAATAGATAGATAAAATGACAAAAGGAACTGTTAGTGGCGTCGTTTCCAACATGGTGACCCTCCGTGTGGATGGTCCTGTGATGCAGGGAGAGATATGCTACATTACGACGGGAGGAGACCTCCTAATGGCTGAGGTTATTAAGATCATCGGTCAGGATGTGTACGTTCAGGTCTTCGAGAGTACTCGTGGACTGAAGGTAGGCGCTGAGGCTGAATTCACCGGCCACATGTTGGAGATCCAATTGGGTCCTGGCATGCTGAGTAAGAACTATGATGGTCTGCAGAACGATTTGGACAAGATAGAAGGCGTCTTTCTGAAGCGTGGCCAGTACACAGAGCCTCTGGATACAGAGCGCGAGTGGGACTTTGTCCCCTTGGCAAAGGTGGGAGATCAGGTTCAGGAAAGTGATTGGTTGGGCGAGGTGGAGGAAAACCATCAGCCTTTGAAGATCATGGTTTCCTTCCAACTGAAGGGTACGGCTGTGGTAAAGAGTATCGTGACAGCTGGAAAGTACAGGATTCATGATGTTGTGGCTGTGCTGACAGACGAGCAAGGTAACGATATCAACGTGGATATGGTTCAGCATTGGCCTGTGAAGTTTGCAATGACGAACTATACTGAGAAACCCCGTCCTTTCAAGTTGCTGGAAACGGGCGTTCGCACCATAGACACTTTCAATCCCATTGTGGAAGGCGGCACAGGTTTCATTCCTGGTCCCTTTGGAACAGGTAAGACCGTGTTGCAGCATGCCATCTCGAAACAGGCTGAGGCAGACATCGTGATCATTGCCGCTTGCGGTGAGCGTGCCAATGAGGTGGTCGAGATCTTTACTGAGTTCCCTGAGTTGGTAGATCCTCACACAGGTCGCAAACTGATGGAGCGCACCATCATCATCGCTAACACCAGCAACATGCCTGTTGCCGCACGTGAGGCTTCTGTTTACACGGCCATGACGATGGCTGAGTATTATCGCTCGATGGGTTTGCGTGTTCTCCTGATGGCCGACTCTACTTCCCGTTGGGCTCAAGCTTTGCGTGAGATGAGTAACCGAATGGAAGAGTTGCCTGGACCTGATGCGTTCCCAATGGACTTAGGTGCCTTAATCAGCAATTTCTACGGACGTGCTGGATATGTGTATCTTAGGAATGGTCAAGTGGGTAGTGTCACCTTCCTGGGTACCGTATCACCTGCAGGAGGTAACCTGAAGGAGCCCGTTACCGAGAACACCAAGAAGGTGGCTCGCTGCTTCTACGGATTGGAGCAGGAACGTGCTGACAAGAAACGTTATCCCGCTGTGAACCCCATTGACTCCTATTCGAAATATCTGGAATATCCAGAGTTTGCTGAATATATCAAGGAACACATCAATGAAGAGTGGATTCCGAAGGTGATGAAACTGAAGACCCGCATGCAGCGTGGTAAGGAGATTGCCGAGCAGATCAACATCCTGGGCGACGATGGTGTGCCCGTAGAGTATCATGTGACCTTCTGGAAGAGCGAAGTCATTGATTTCGTCATCCTGCAGCAGGATGCCTTCGATGAGGTGGATGCTGTGACTCCTTTGGAGCGTCAGGAGGAAATCTTGAATCTGGTGACTGAGATTTGCGAGGCAGAACATGACCAATTCGACACTTTCCTGGATGTGGTGGATTATTTCAAGAAGTTGATCAACCTCTGCAAGCAGATGAACTATTCTATCTTCAAGAGTGAAGAATACTATGAGTTCAAGAAGCAAGTGCAGGCAATGTTATAATATAATAAGGTATGGCTACAGCATTTCAAAAAATATACACACAGATCAGTCAGATCACAAAAGCTACTTGCTCTCTGCATGCAAAGGGTGTAGGATATGACGAGCTTGCCACTATCAATGGCAAACTGGCTCAGGTGGTGAAGATCATGGGAGACGAAGTAACTCTGCAGGTATTTGAAGGGACAGGTGGAATACCCACTAATGCAGAGGTTGTTTTCCTAGGCAAGAGTCCTTCTCTGAAAGTCAGTGACCAGTTGGCAGGCCGCTTCTTCAACGCTTATGGTCAACCCATCGATGGAGGTCCTGAGATTGAGGGAAAGGAAGTGGAGATCGGCGGTCCCAGTGTGAATCCTGTTCGACGTAAACAACCCAGCGAATTGATTGCAACGGGTATCGCAGGTATTGACCTCAACAACACACTTGTTTCCGGTCAGAAGATTCCATTTTTTGCTGATCCTGACCAACCTTTCAACGAAGTGATGGCTTTGGTGGCAATGCGTGCCAAGGCAGACAAGATCATCTTAGGTGGAATGGGTATGACCAACGATGACTATTATTTCTTCCGCAATACCTTCTCCAACGCAGGTGCACTGGATCGTATCATTTCGTTCATCAACACTACTGAAGACCCTGCTGTAGAGCGTTTGCTGGTTCCTGACATGGCTCTGACAGCTGCTGAGTACTTTGCTGTGGAGAAACATGAGACTGTACTGGTTCTGTTGACTGACATGACCTCTTATGCGGACTCTCTCTCCATCGTCAGCAACCGTATGGATCAGATTCCTTCAAAGGATTCAATGCCAGGTTCGCTTTATTCTGATTTGGCCAAGGTATACGAGAAGGCTGTGCAGTTCCCAGAGAGTGCAGGTGGCGGTTCCATCACTATCATCGCTGTAACGACTTTGAGTGGAGGTGATATCACCCATGCAGTACCTGATAATACAGGTTACATTACCGAGGGTCAGTTGTATCTACGTCGTGATTCTGATATAGGCAAGGTGATCGTAGATCCTTTCCGTTCACTTTCTCGTCTGAAGCAATTAGTGGCAGGAAAGAAGACACGCAAGGATCACTCTCAAGTAATGAATGCCGCTATCCGTTTGTATGCTGATGCCGCCAATGCAAAGACAAAATTGGAGAATGGTTTCGACCTGACCGATTACGACAATCGTTGTCTGGACTTTGCAAAGGAGTATGCCGACAAGTTGTTGGCTATCGATGTGAATCTGGATACTACTGAGATGCTCGATGTCATTTGGAGTCTTTTCCGCAAGTACTTCAAGTTGGAAGAAGTCAACATCAAGAAGGAATTTACTGATATCTATTGGAAATAGGTGTCAGATGTAGGATATGATAAAGTTTCAATACAACAAGACGTCGCTCCAGCATATAGAGAAGAGCCTCAAGATGCGACAGCGCACCTTGCCGATTATCAAGAGCAAGGAAACAGCATTGCGTCTGGAGGTAAAGAAGTGCAAGACGGAGGCCGATGAACTGGAGAAGAAACTACAGGAGCAAATCGCTGGCTATGAGTCGATGTATGCATTATGGGGAGAGTTCGACACTTCACTGGTGGCTCTCAAGGATGTGGAGTTGGATGTGAAGAAGGTGGCAGGCGTTCGTGTGCCGGTTCTCTCCAATATCCGACTGGAAGTGAAGCCTTTCGGTCTCTTCAGCTCTCCCAAATGGTACTTCGATGGCATCAATCTGTTGCATGGTTTGGTGAAGACTGCTGTGGAGCGTGAATTCGTCTTTGCAAAGCTGGAACTCTTGGATCATGCCCGCAAGAAGACCACTCAAAAGGTGAATCTCTTCGAGAAAGTCCAAATTCCTGGATTCCAAGAGGCTGTACGCAAGATAAAGCGCTTTATGGAAGACGAGGAGAACCTGAGCAAGAGTTCCCAGAAGATTCTTAAAGCATTGCAGCAGAAGAGAAAGGAGGCTGAGGCATGATTGAGAAAATGAAGAAACTCACCTTTCTGGTGACCAACAAAGAGTACGAAGTTTTTTTGGAAAATCTGCGCGAATTGGGCGTAGTTCATATCCAGCAATTGCAAGAAGGAGTTTCCAGTCCTCAATTGCAGACAGCTTTGGACGAGCAGCAACGCTACAAGCAGGTTCTTCAATCTTTGGAAACAGCTTCCAAGACCTATAAGTTGGATGAAGTTCCTGTCGAGGACATTTATCGCACTTCTCCTGCAGTACTCTTGAAACATGTGGAAGAGTTGCAAGCTGAAGATCTTAGGATTCAGCATGAGATAGATGCTACCAGAAAGAATGTAGAGGTTCTGGAACCTTGGGGTGAGTTCAATCCTGAGAGTATTGCTCGTTTGGAAAAAGCCAGCAACCAGCAAATCTTTTTCTGGCGATCCAGTACGAAGTCTTTCAAACCTCAATGGGAGGAGATGTACTTTGCTACTCCTATCAATGAGTTCAGCAAAAATACGTATTTTATCACTTTTAGTGAGGAGAAACCCGATATTCAGGCTGAGCAAATTTTCTTGCCTTCTGGTTCTCTAAATCAGTATCAGGTTCAGTTGGATGAGTTGAGAACTCGCTTGGATGCTCTGCGTGGCGAGTTGCTATACATCAATAGCAATCTGCGTGACATCTTAGAGAAAGGTGAGACCCAAACCAGGAATGAAATTCAACTGGGGCAAGTCCGCCTGAGCGATGAACGTGTGGCTGGCGATGCACTTCACCTGTTGAGAGGCTGGGTTCGTGCTGACAAGTCTGATGACTTAACACGTTATCTTGATGAGGCTAACATTTTCTATGAGATGGAAGATCCTGATTTTAACGATGACGTACCCATTCAGATCACGAACGGTTCTTATACACGTTTGTTCGAACCCATCCTGAAGATGTATTCTCTACCTAATTACCACGATTTTGATCCCTCCATTTTCTTCGCCCCCTTCTTCATGCTGTTCTTCGGTTTGTGCTTGTGTGATGGAGGTTATGGATTGCTTGTTCTGATAGCAGGAATCATCATGGCAAAAAAATGCAAAGGCGAAATGCAGGATTATGGAAGATTGGCTGTTTGGTTAGGATTGATGACCGTTGTCTGCGGATTACTTACAGGTACCGTTTTCGGCATTGATATGACTCAGCAAAACTGGGCTATTCTGGCTCCTGTGAAACCCTATTTTCTCAACGACAATGGAGTAGGACCCATCTTTGGTTATTCACCCATGATGGTTATCTCTATTTTCATTGGTTTGATTCAGGTATTACTGGGAATGTTACTGAAGGGATGTAAGGATGTCAAGAATTATGGTTGGCCTTATTCCATCAGTACATTTAGTTGGTTGGCTGCTATCCTGAGTGCTTTGACTCTTTTTGGTCTGCCAGCGTGTGGTATATCAATTCCTGTAATCGTTCAATACCTTCTCTATGGAGTGATTGGAGTGAGTGCATTGGGAATCTTCCTCTACAATAATCCTGGAAGCTACAAAAAACCAGCTTTGGGCTTATTGAGCAATCTGGGAGGTGGCATCTGGGCAACTTACGGAATGGCTACTGGTTTGTTGGGTGATTTGTTAAGTTACATTCGCTTGTTTGCCTTGGGGTTGACAGGAGGCGTTTTGGGTAGTGTGTTTAACTCGTTAGCCTACAATATGACAGAGTCTTTCCCTTGGTATATACGTTGGCTTTTTATGGTAATCATCTTGCTGGCAGGTCATGGTATTACTTTTGCATTGAGTCTTATTTCAGCCTTTGTGCATCCCATGCGACTCACCTTTGTGGAATTCTTTAAGAATGCTAATTTCGAGGGTGGTGGTAAGGCATATGATCCTTTCCGCATTATCAAAGAAAATAATCAATAACAACTAAAATAAAAAAAACATTTATGGAAATTTTTTTAGCTTATCTGGGCGTGGCATTCTGCGTAGCCCTTTCTGGTATCGGTAGTGCTTATGGAGTTACCATTTGTGGTAATGCTGCTATTGGCGCATTCAAGAAGAATCCTTCTGCCAGTGGTTCTTATATGGGTCTTGCTGCCCTTCCCTCATCTCAGGGCCTATATGGTTTTATAGGTTTCTTTATGTTAAATGGTAAAATCAATCCTGAGGTGAACATGCCTACTGCTTGTGCTATCTTTGGTGTAGGTTTGGCATTGGGTCTTGTTGCTTTGTTTTCAGCTATCCGTCAGGCTAAGGTTTGTGCTAACGGTATCAGTGCTATTGGTGCTGGTCACAAGGCTTTTGGTACTACAATGGTTTTGGCTGTGTTCCCTGAACTATATGCAATTTTGGGTCTTTTGGTGTTGATCTTGACTACAATACATCTTCCCTTCTAACCCCAATAGACACTAATTAAAAAAACTGTTGATCCCTCGTCTAATGGGGAACCTAAGTGTTTTTCTGTCTTTTTGACAAAAATAAGCTCTTTTATGGAGAAAAATTTCAAGAGAATAACCGTTACGTCTGCTCTACCGTATGCTAACGGACCTGTGCACATAGGTCATTTGGCAGGCGTGTATGTTCCTGCTGATATCTATGTGCGCTATCTGCGTCTGAAGGGCCGTGATGTCATTTTTATTGGTGGCAGCGATGAACACGGAGTTCCTGTGACCATTCGTGCCCGCAAGGAAGGCGTTACCGTTCAGGAGGTTGTGGATCGTTATCATTATCTAATAAAGGATAGTTTCGAGAAGTTTGGAATCTCATTTGATATCTACAGCCGCACTACCAGCAAGACTCATCACAAATTGGCAAGCGATTTTTTCCGCAAGTTATACGATGAGGGAAAATTTGTGGAGCAGGTGACTGAACAGTTTTATGACGAAGAGACCAATCGCTTCCTGACAGACCGTAATATCCGTGGCGAGTGTCCTCGTTGTCATAATCATGAGGCTTATGGTGATCAGTGCGAGAAATGTGGTGCAACTCTTTCTCCTGAAGAACTCATCAACCCCTTCAATGCTGAGACAGGTCATCCTTTGGTAAAACGAGCTACTAAGCATTGGTACCTTCCTCTTGATCAGTATCAACCTTGGCTTGATAAATGGATTCTGGAGGAGCATAAGGAATGGCGTCCCAATGTTTATGGGCAGTGTAAGAGTTGGTTAGACGGAGGATTGCGTCCACGAGCAGTGACCCGCGATTTGGACTGGGGCATACCTGTTCCCATAGAAGGAGCAGAAGGCAAAGTCCTTTATGTTTGGTTCGATGCTCCTATCGGCTATATCAGCAACACCAAGGAACTATGTGAGGGAAATCCTGAAAAGTATGGTAATTGGGAAACTTGGTGGAAAGATCCAGAGACTCGCTTGGTTCACTTTATCGGCAAGGATAATATTGTATTCCACTGTATTGTCTTCCCTAGTATGCTGAAAGCTCACGGTGACTATATTCTGCCAGATAACGTGCCTAGCAATGAATTTCTGAATCTGGAGGGCAACAAGATAAGTACCAGCAAGAACTATGCTGTATGGCTTAATGAGTATTTGGTAGAACTTCCCAATCGTCAGGATGAACTTCGTTATGTACTCACTGCCAATGCACCAGAGACGAAGGATAATGATTTTACTTGGGCTGACTACCAAGCTCGATGCAACAATGAATTGGTGGCAGTTTATGGGAATTTTATCAATCGTGCTCTGCAACTTACTCAGAAGTATTACGAGGGTATAGTTCCCCCATGTGGTGAAGTGAATGACTATGATCGTGAGACATTGTCTGAGTTCAAGAATGTGAAAGAGAATCTGGAATCGTTGCTTGAGAATTTTAAGTTCCGCGAAGCACAGAAGGAAGCAATGAATTTGGCTCGCATTGGTAACAAATACATCGCGGACTGTGAGCCTTGGAAGGTTATTAAGACTGATCCGGAACGTGTAAAGACAATTATTTATAACAGTCTTCAGTTGACTGCCAATCTTGCTATTGCTTTCGAACCTTTCCTTCCCTTTAGCAGCGAGCGTTTGCGTAAAATGATTGACATGGAAAGTTTCAGTTGGGAGCAATTGGGAAGCACCGATTTGTTGCCTGCTGGTAAGCAGTTACCTAAACCTGAATTATTGTTCACTAAGATAGAAGACAATGTTATTGCTGCTCAGGTGAAGAAACTTGAGGACACAATCAAAGCTAATGAGGCTGCCGAGTACAAAGCTGCTCCAATTAAGGATATCATTCCATTCGAGGATTTTGAGAAAATGGATATTCGTGTGGGACTGGTGAAGGATTGTGAGAAAGTAAAGAAAAGCAAAAAATTGCTCAAGTTTACCCTTGATGATGGCAGTGGTGAGGATCGCACCATCCTAAGTGGTATTGCCCAATGGTATGAGCCTGAACGACTCATAGGTAAACGTGTACTTTTCATTGCGAATTTGGCTCCTCGAAAGATGATGGGAGAAGAGAGCTGTGGCATGATTTTGAGTGCAGTAAACTATAACGGAGATCTTAGTGTAACCACCACGTTAGATGACGTGAAAGGTGGGAGTCAAGTTGGATAAGACCCTTAAATCTCGAGCTGCAAAAGGCTTCCTTTGGGGAGTCTTGAACAACGGAACGGTGCAACTTTTAGGTGCACTCTTCGGCATTGCTATGCTCCGTTTGTTAGATCCTACCGACTATGGCAAGTATGCTAAGTTGCTCGTTTTTGCAACCATCGCAGGTACTATGCAAGAGAGTGGTTTCACTGCGGCACTCTGTAACCTCAAGGAACCTACTCATCGCGACTACAATGCTGTCTTTTGGTGCAATGTGTGTATCGGAACCATCTTATATTGTATTCTCTTCTTCTGTGCGCCTTTCATTGCCAATTTTTATGGTGATGCGGATTTAGTGCCTCTCAGCCGTTATCTTTTCTTGGGTTTCTTCATTAGTAGTTTAGGAACTGCGCAAAGAGCGTACCTTTTCATTCATTTGATGAACCGAGAGAGTTGCATCATTGCTGTCACCAGTATCCTCATCAGCAACATCGTTGGTGTCACTATGGCTTGGATGGGTTGTGCCTATTGGGCTCTTGCAACTCAGAATATCCTGTTCATCCTCGTTGTTGCTCTGATGAATTGGTATTACTCTCCTTGGCGTCCTTCGTTCAGGATAGATTTTCGTCCAGCTTGGAAAATGTTCGGTTTTGGCAGCAAGCTCTTGTTGACAAATATCGTGAACCGACTTAGCAGCAATGCTTTTGATTTCTTGTTGGGTAAATACTACGGCGATCATCTGACAGGAATCTACAGTAATGCCCGTAAGTGGGACGATATGGGCAGTAATACTATCAATGGTATGCTTGTCGGCGTGGCTCAGCCCGTTCTTTCTCAAGTACGTGACGATCAGGATCGCTATCGTCAGGTCTTTCGTAAGATGCTCCGTTTCGTCTCCTTCATTTCTTTTCCTTGTTTGTTGGGATTAGGATTGATAGCGCATGAGTTTATTCTTGTTGTGGCTGGTTCTAAATGGGAGGCAAGTGCTGAGTTTCTGACAATGCTCAGCATCTATGGTGCTATTTTCCCATTGCTTACTTTGTATAGTCAGATGACCATAAGTCAGGGACGTAGCAACATAAATATGTGGTGTACCATTTGTCTTAGTGCTTTAGTGTTGATAGGACTTATTGTTTTGTACCCCTTTGGGCTTTATGCAATGGTCACCTATTTCATAACATTGAATGTTTTATGGCTCTTTGTTTGGCAATTTTTCGCTTGGCGCTTGATACGACTTAGATTGCGGGATGCCTTGCGGGATGTTTTGCCTTTCCTGTTCATTAGTGTGGCTGTTTTGAGTTTTACTTGGTGGATAACGCAACCTATCCAAAATACCTGGCTGCTACTTATCAGTAAAATTCTATTGGCTTCCGTGCTTTACATCAGCATCATGTGGCTTAGTGGTGCCCGTATCATGCAGGAGAGCATTAGTTTTCTGCGTGGCAAGACTAACATATAGAATAACATTTGTTACGAATGAATATAGCATACTTGATATCAGCCCATACAGATGCTCCTCAACTGAAGCGTCTTATTGATGCTTTGCATCCTGATGCTCAGTATTTTATCCATATCGACCAGAAGAGTGATATATCGACTTTCACTTCTTTGATATTTGGAGATAACATTCATTTCATTCCAGCTCGTATAGATGTTCGTTGGGGTACGATGAATGAGGTGCATTACCAGATGGCTCTTTTGCGTGCTGCTGTTTTGTATCCTGATCATTTTGATCATATATTCTTCCTAAGTGGAATGGATTATCCTTTGTGGAGCCCCAATCAGATTACAGAGTATCTTGAGGGTCAAAAAGGCAAGGAAATACTGCAAGGATATTGTATGGATACAGACTTGTTGAATGATCAACAGCGTGATTTGTACACCACAGAGCGTCCTTTCAAACAGAATAAACGTTGGGGAATACTTCTTCGAAGGATAAAACGTTTTCTGGGTATGCGCAAGTCGTTGCATTTCCGCGTAAAAGGACGTCGATGGAAACTCTACAAAGGCAGTGCGTGGTGGTGTATCTCACAGGAGTTAGCTTCTCATTTGCTTGATTATTATGATCATTATCCTGCTGTGCAAAAGTATTTTGCCAATAGTTTCTGTCCTGCAGAGACACTGATTCAAACCATCGCATTCAATTGTCCACAATGGGCCAATCGTTGCATTCTCACTAAGGGGACTTATCCTGGTTTGGATGCTTTGACTCCCCTGCATTTCATTGACTACAATCCTGTTATCAAGATTCTGGATGAGTCTGACTATGAAAGATTGGTTGAGAGTGGAAAGATGTTTTGCAGGAAGGTTGTTTCAGGTAAAAGTGATGCTTTGGTATCTATGATAGAGGCATATAAACAACAAAACATGTAAAATTCCTTTTTATGGAAGAGACCATGCAGTTACATTCTGACCAAGTTGTGGAAGAACCTAAGCATCAGGAGACCCCTCGTTTGCAATGGTTGGATGCCATGCGTGGTTTCACAATGATTCTTGTGGTGGCTTATCATGCGGCTCAGATGGGTTTTGGAGAGAACGAGAAGACTTCTTGCTCATTACCTTTTCTTGTTCTTTTCCGCATGCCCCTATTCTTTTTTGTTAGCGGTTTCTTGGCTTACAAAGTTTCTTTCCAATGGAACTTGAGTAGTATCGGACATCAGCTGTGGAAGAAGTTTCTTGTACAAGTTATTCCTACCTTGGTGTTCCTGAGTATCTTTATTATCTTGCGTAAAGGTGATTTCTGGGCTAATTTCACACATATCCTTTCACTACCTACGAAAAGTGGTTATTGGTTTACATGGGTTTTGCTTCAGATGTTTGTCATCTATTATGCAATTGGTCGACGTTCTTGGGTTGTCTGGACGATGTGGCTGGTTTCTATAGGCGCTTATGCTACCCTTTATATGCCTAAGATTTTCACTTACCACAAGGCTGATTTCTTTCAAGTCTCCAGTTTAGTGTTGACCATGAAATTCATGCAGTTCTTCCTGCTTGGCAATCTTGTTCATCGATATTGGGATCGAGTGCAAAGAATCTTTATTGCTCCCTGGTTCTTCCCAACAGTTACTGTTCTGGCATTTTTCTGTTGTGCAGACATTTTCCGTTGGCATATCTTCAAATTTATGTGGACAAATCTGCCTCGCACTCTTGCCATGTATAGCTTATTAATGATGGTTGTCACGTTTTTCCATTACTATAAAGATTGGTTTACCAGTGAAACCTGTATGGGACGCACGTTGCAATATGTTGGAACTCGTACATTGGATATTTATCTGATTCATTTCATCGTGATGCCTAAGCTTTCTTTTGTGGGTAAGTGGCTTAATGCAAACCAACCCAATTTCTTGATCGATATTATGTGTAGCCTGATAGTGGCTGTACCTGTGATAGTTCTTTGTTGTCTCATAAGCCATATTCTGCGCGTCAGTCCTTTTTTTAAAAAATTTTTGTTTGGAAGATGAAAAAGTTTTTCTTACTCGATCTTTTACTTTTGATTAGCATGGCCACTTTTGCCTGCACTAGTATGCTCATTTCAGGTAAGCGTACCCCCGATGGACGTCCTCTTTTGCTTAAGAATCGCGACACCGATAATTTGCGTAACTATGTTCTCTCGATGCAAGGAGAGAAATATCGATTCATGGGTATGTGTGCAGATTCTGATTCTGAACACATCAATGTGTGGAGTGGTCATAACGAAGTGGGTTTTGCCATTATCAATACTGCTGCATATAATTTGAACGGTGAAGGTACTGATCATTCAACCAATATCC
Organism: Bacteroidaceae bacterium; assembly: GCA_017617335.1. GTDB lineage: Bacteria > Bacteroidota > Bacteroidia > Bacteroidales > Bacteroidaceae > Physcousia. The sequence goes on from JAFZWK010000006.1 coordinate 66,232, forward strand.
CGTCTGCCAGTAGACGTGGTGTTCGCTTATACGATGAGGGTTATATTATGCGTCAGGCTTTGGCGAAATGTGCTTCTCTTCAGGAATTCGAACATTTTCTGGATACGGTGACTCACGTAGATATTGATGCGAATTTTGGTGTGATAGATGCTTTAGGCAATGGTGCCTATTATGAGGTAGGTAATACAGGCGACGTGGAACGTTTCACGGTACGATATCTCAAGTTTGACGTGAACGATCCTTCTGTGGCTCCTGACGGCTACATCTTACGTACGAATTTTGGAGTATCAGGAAACAGGAAAGAGGATAAGGGCGTTTGTCGTTTTATGGCCATCACGGAATATATGTCGGCGCAGTCAGATTTCAGCGCGCGTAAGTTCGTTACTGAGATTCCTCGTTTGCTGAAACATGGATTGACTCATCTCGACATCCATGATTTTGCTCCTGCTGATCGCGAGACTCCCACCTATTTCCCATTTCGTGATTTCATACCTCGCTACATCACCAGTTGCGTACAATTGATTCAGGGTGTGGCACCTGGTCAAGATCCTTCTCTTTGTGTTGCTTGGACCATCGTTGGACATCCATTCACTACCGTAGCCTTGCCTCTTGTCCTCCATCCTGAAGTCACTTTACCTCGTGCGGTCACAGCCACAGATGAGGGAGGTTCTCCTCTCAATCATTGGGGGTTAGCCCTCAAGGATCAACTCTTCACGATGGATCGTGATAACGGCCACGACTATATCAATGTGGCCACTCTTTGGAACAAAACTGGTACAGGCATCTTGCAGCAGATTCTTTCTTTGGAAACCAAACTTCTGGATGAAGCAGATCCTATCCTTAGTCGTATGCAGAAGAAAGGTCGCGTCAATCCCAAATCTCTACAGAAGTACTATGATTGGGTGGATGAGGAAATCACAAAGGCATATAAAGAGTTTTAGTTCTTAAAGACATCTTCTCCATAGAAAAGGGAGATTGTTCAAGAGTTCTTCCGTAATCGTTTCAGGTGGCAAAGGAGAAGGTTGCCTTCATCGTCATGCAGATGCATGCCATTCCCTTCGCAATAGCGGAACATCTTGCAATCCCCACATTCTCCTCGACGAGCCCATTCTCGATTCCTGTATGCCTCGAAACGATTGTTCCACACGTCCATGAAATCATCTTCGTATATGTTTCCTTGCTTGTGATTGTATCGGATGCTTAGGCAAGAGGAGATGCTTCCATCAACCAGCACACTGGCCGTGGTGATGCCAGCTTGGCAGATATAAAGGCGGTCGCGAACCTTAGCTTCATATTCTCCCAAGAATCCCTCGCAGGCATATTCCGTATGGATTTTCCTTTCCTTTCTGGTTTCGACGATAAAATCCATCAATCCTTTGAAGTCGTTGTCTGAGAGTTGAAGCTCGTTGTATCTGGCAGCACGCCCTACAGGGAAGATGGTGAAAAGACGCCAATCCCTGACTCCCACCTCGTAAATCATGTCTCGAAACTCACGCAGATAGGGATAATTGCGTTGGTTCACACAGGTCACAATGTCCCATACCAAATCTTTTGTCTTGGTTAGGAGGCGAATGGCTCGTAGGGCGTTTTGAAAGCTCATCTTGTGACCTCGCATCCAATTGTGGTCTTCCTCAAATCCGTCTAGGCTGATGGTGATGCTCCTCATGCCAGCCTTCATCAAGCTTTCGAGTCTCTCTTCCGTGAGCAACATCCCATTACTGACGATACCCCACGGATATTCCCTGCGATAAAGTTCTCTTCCCACGTACTCGATGTCTTTGCGAATGAGCGGTTCACCTCCTGTGATGATGATCATCAGCTGATGAGTATCCACGTGGGGGCTGATGCTGTCGATCACTCGAAGGAAATCCTCTGCAGGCATGTCAGGTACTATGGAGTCCTGCTTGCAATCGCTTCCACAATGCAGACAATGAAGGTTGCATCTGAGCGTGCATTCCCAGAAAAGTTGGTGCAGGGGATGCAGCTTTGCCTTATTGTGACGAATCTGGCGCTCAATCTCTAAGCCAACTCGCGTTCTTAATGGAAGAGAGATGCCTTCTTTCATTCGTTGTTTTCCTGCAACTGGAAGTTTACTGTCTGGGAACCTGACCCCATGTTCCAACTTCCCTTACCTTTTTCCGTCAGTTTTATATCAACTTCTGTCGAATCGGCTTTGAACTGCTTCGTAGGATCTTGACATACTACCCGCAACTTGCCCTCGTGGTTGTAAATTACTCTTTTCCATAGATAGGCTCCTTCCTTGTCTGTCAGCAAGGTATCACTCATGCGGTAAGCGCCTTCCTCGCCATAGTTCAGGTTGCGTACGATGATTCTTTTCTGTTCCAAAGGCTTTTCTTGGGCATCTGTCACGTTGCCATTGATTTGAAAGGTTGCGTAAGGTTGACCATACATATCTGGTCCTTCGCTCGAGCAACCATAGAACCCAAGCAGGCTTAACAGGAAACTAAGGAAGCTGTTTGTAGTCAGCAAAAGCTTATTCTTTATATGTACCATTTATGTTCAGCTTTTTTCTTCTTCAATCTGTAAATATTGCTTTATAAGCACAAAGTTACGAATTATCTTTTAGGAAAGCATGGTTTCTTTCGTCATTTTATTCACAATCTATGTTTTTCTCAGTATCTTTGTAGCCATGAAAATGAGAAATCACGCCTTCGATTTCCTGTGCGGTATCTGTATCATTCGTATGGTTACCCTCCACATCATGAGTTTCTGCGGTCATGCTGACGATGACTGGTGGCGAGAAGTCATGCAATGGACCTATTTCTTCATGAGCTTCTTCTTCTTCAAGGCTGGATATTTCAACAAGACGGTAGCAGGCGACAGCAAGGCTTACTTCATCGACAAAAGCAAGCGACTGTTTGTTCCCTACATCTCTTGCGGTACTATCGGATTCCTCATCTACATGGCTTTCCAGCCCTTCCTGATCAATCGATACCATAAGCCCATAGAGCCTCTTGCATGGGACCATTTGTGGACAAAGAGCTCTTTCTACGGCAACAATCCCACGTGGTTTCTCTTCTCCTTCTGGGCCTGTTACATAACCGTGCATTTCATCGAGAAATGGACTCGTGGATTACCTTCCTGGATTCGTGTTCTCTACATAGGTTTCCCCTTCCTCAGTTATTGGATGTTCGTGCTGGGCAATCCCTTGTGGATGCAGCTCAACAACCTATTCATGGGAATTTACTATTTCCAGCTGGGACGTTTCTGGCACTTCGCGATGGATCGTATGGGGCGCGAGCGAACTCTTTTTGTCTGCTTCGTCATGATCCTGGCATTTGGGGTCAGCAACCTCATTTTCCACGACACCTCCTATACCATGAGCAGCAACACTTTCACAGGTGATGTCTTTATCACCATCGCCAACACCACCGTCATCCTTTGCGGTCTGGCAGGCTTCCTCATTGCCGCTCATCTGCCTCGCATCCCTGGCATTAACTTTATCGGAGAGCATTCGATGGTCTTTTTCGTAGGTCACTATCCCATGCTCTACTTCTACAAGTTCACTCATCTTTGCTTTGGTCGCAGCATCTTTGGCCGATGGGACGATGTCATCATCCTCATTCCCGTTATCTTCTCCCTCTGCTCCTGGCTCGTCCCCTATATAGAATCCGTTCCTTGGCTCAGCGGAAGATGGCCCAAGAAAGAAGAAGCGGTAAGAGCGTGAAAACAAGCATGAACCTGAGTGAAAAGCATCCTTTCTCTCAAAAAAATCCTTACAAACCAAGATTCCTCAAGAGACTCCTTGAAACGCGACACGTTGAAACGCGAAAGACAACGTGTTGAAATTGAAAACACAACACGTTAACTTTGCCGACTCAACACGTTGAAATCACAAACACAACACGTTGTCTTTTTCCGAACATCAAGACACCTTATTGCCTTGTAACGTAATCTCTTTATAATCAAATTGTTACAGGGAAAGATTCCTTTCTGGGGAAGATGTTGGTCAGGACACGTTCAATCTTCTCTTCCCTGCAAAAAGAGAATCCTCTGAAATCTTTACAAGATACGAATCCGTGTCCTTATTTGGTATAAGATAAGCAAATCATAGCTTGACAGCATGCTTTTGCTCATTCCTAATGGTCTGGTTGAAAAAGTCATTGATCGTGGTTCCATCGATAGTCGTGGAAGAACCACTTTCCTCCTCTGAAGTGGGCTTTCAGGTAAACAACTGGAAATCTGCCGCGAGCGGATACGTAGCCAGCAAAAGAGTTTCTGGGCTGGTACTCCACCACCGTTGCTAAAACGGTAAGAAGCAAGCGGTCCTCCAGGGTCAGTTCCTTGGGCAGCAGGACGCTGAGACGTGCTTTTCCTCCCTCGTTCAAATAGAGCATAATGGAGTATTCCTTGTCGTAACTGAGTTCCTTGGGCAGTAGGCGGTCATCGATGCAGCGGTTGATGTCCCTCTCAAATAGCGCCATTCCCTGCTCGTTCTGGAGATGCTCGGCAGTTGTATCGCGTTGCCCATCCATTGTGACCAATACGCGGCTGTCTGTCCGTCGTTTCATTATCATTCTGGCATCTCTTTCTAAATAGCTGCCTGCCCAGTAGGAATGGCGTTGGTCATCATTCCAATCCACGAAGGAGCCTTCTGCCAAAGAATCTGTCTGCATCCCTCTGGAAACGACCTCATCACCATAAAGGAAGGGGTTCGTCAATACCTGCAGCTGGCCTGTAAACCATTTGGCAGGAACCAGCACCGTATCGCCCTGCATGGGGATGCTCCCGTACTTCTTCTGAAGAGCCTTTCTTAGAGCAGTATTCTCCTTTGAGTCAGCATCCTGAAGGACATCCATCCAGCAAAGAATAAATCTTTCAGCGGATGTGCTATCCTCATAGAGAACAAACTTTGAGAGCGGAATATTCAGTTTCCCTGCCTGATGGAGCGATTCCGACGGGCAGAGGAAACGCGTATCGCCAAACGTGTCCAAAAAATTATGACCGCATGCCGAGAGGAGCGGTTCCATTTTAGTCAGGGCATCGTTCTCTTTCTTGTCAACATACTGGGAATAAAATCCAGCTTTCAGATCGTCTATGCTATAGGGTTGCGGCAATTCCTGGGCGAGAGAGCATACAGTCAGCAGCAGGAAGCTCACAAAAACAGATAAACTCTTCATGGATAATCGTTATTAGAAATTAAACTTTTGCATTAAAAACCCTTCGCTTGGTGGCAAAGATACGAAAAGTTGAGAACCAAACAAAGAATATTATTCATTTTTTCGAGAAAAAGGACTTCGGCTTGCCGCCTTAGCAAATTTATGAAGAGGGGATGGCAAGAAAATGCAGGTAACAAATCTTATCGTTACCCAATGTCCCGCAATCATCAACACGTTGAATGGAAAAGAAAAAGAGACCTCGAAAGGTCTCTCCTCTTTGGGTGGTGTCACCAGGAATCGAACCGGGGACACAAGGATTTTCAGTCCTTTGCTCTACCAACTGAGCTATGACACCATCGCATTTGCGGGTGCAAAGGTAAGGGAAAGTTTTGAATTGTGCAAACCTTTATGGAGAAAAGTTTTGTGAAGAGGGGAAAAGGACGTCAGATTCTACTCTTTCAGCGGATTCCAACCTTGCGATTTCAGCTCAAACTCATTGCCGTCACGTGTTATGAGTGCGCAACCAAGCTCTGGCTGGGTGATGTATCCAATCACTTTCACGTCATCAATACTGCTGATGCGCTCGTTGTCGACAAGTGGAACGGTGAAGAGCAACTCGTAGTCCTCTCCTCCGTTGAGTGCGCAAGTGCTGACGTTCATGTTGAATTCCTCGGCCATCGATGCTGTCAGGTAATCGAGGGGAATGCGTTCCTCATAGATGCGGCACCCAGTGTGGCTCTGGTTGCAAATGTGCATCAATTCGCTGCTGAGTCCATCGCTTATGTCCATCATCGAGGTAGGATGGATACCTGCCTTGTTGAGAGCTTCGATGATATCCTTTCGGGCTTCTGGCTTAAGCTGTCGTTCGAGTAGGTATTCCTTGCCGGCAAAGTCAGGTTGAACGTCGCGCAGGCTATCAAAGACCTTTTTGTTGCCGGTTTGCTGCGCTTCGCTCACTTGCTGGTTATATACAGATTTCTCTCGCTCAAGCAGTTGCAGGCCCATGTATGCAGCTCCCAGATTGCCTGAGACACAGATGAGATCGGTCTCCTTGGCTCCATTCCGATAGACAATATCCTCGGGACGGGCTTGCCCGATAGCTGTGATGCTGATGCCCAGCCCTGTTAAACTGCTGGTAGTATCGCCGCCCACAATGTCGACATGATACTTCTCGCAGGCTAACTTCATACCGCTGTAGAGCTCTTGGATGTCTTCAACGGTGAAGCGCTTACTGATGGCCAGCGAAACCGTGATCTGTTGGGGAGTTCCATTCATGGCATAGATGTCGCTTAGGTTTACTATGACGGCCTTGTACCCTAAGTGCTTGAGAGGCACATAGGTAAGGTCAAAGTGGACACCTTCCATCAAAAGGTCTGTGGTGACGAGTGTACGCATGCCCTCTTGAGACTCAATGACGGCACAATCATCACCTACACCTTTGATTGTAGTTTTGTTGACGAGCTGGATGTCGCCTGTTAATTCCTTGATGAGGCCAAACTCTCCAAGTTGTGAGATTTCCATGTTGCGATGAAGGAGATGGAAAGTTACAGAAAAGAATTAGGAGCGATTGATCATCTCCTTCATGATGGCAGCCATGCGGGGCTGAGCTTCGTTGGCAGCCTTCTGGACATTCTCGTGGGTTACCTTCACAATCTTGCCGTTCACGCCCAAATCAGTAATGATGCTGATGCCAAAACAACGAATGCCGCAATGGCGTGCGACGATAACCTCAGGGACTGTACTCATGCCGACGGCGTCAGCACCAAAGCGGGCAAACATGCGATATTCACTTGGGGTTTCATACGTGGGACCTTGTGTGCCCAGATACACTCCGTGCTTGACTTTGATGCCTTGCTCGGCAGCAATCTGGTCGGCAAGTTCAATGAGGTCTGTGTTGTAGGCTTCGCTCATGTCAGGAAAACGGGGGCCTGGCGGGATGTTGGGACCGTGGAGAGGATTCTCTGGCATGAAGTTGATGTGGTCTGTGATGATCATCAGGTCGCCGATGCGGAAGCTGGGATTAGTGCCACCGGCAGCGTTGCTGACGAAAAGAGTCTTGATGCCCAACTCGTTCATGACGCGGATGGGAAAGGTCACCTCTTTCATGGAGTAACCTTCATAGTAATGGAATCGCCCTTCCATAGCTATGATATCCTTGCTTCCGAGTTTTCCGAATATGAATTTGCCTTCGTGGCCCTCAACGGTGGAAACAGGGAAATTAGGTATTTCCTTGTAAGGTATGACTACTTCCTTCTTTATTTCTTCAGACAAGCGTCCTAGGCCGGTACCCAAGATGATGGCGGTTTCAGGACGTGCTGGCATTCTTTCCTTTAGCCAGGATGCTGTTTCTTGAATTTTTGAGTACATAACCGGTTATTTTTTCGTTAAACGTTGTGTTGTCTTTTCTCATGATCTCTATATCGATAGGCAGGACATAGGCGTGCTGTCGAACATCGTCGCTGAGCCCTTCGAGGGAGTGCAGGCGAGTAAAGTCCTTTTCTGTGGTGATGATTATGCGCGGAGAAGGGATTTGCTGGAAGACCTCATTGATACGCTTGATGTCTTTGGGTGAAAAGTAATGATGGTCAGGGAAACAAAGGTGCGTGATATTGTCGACATAGCGCCGAAGATCCTGCTCCATTTGTTCCGGATTCCCTATTCCAGTGAGCAACAGGACATGCTGACCTTCACTTCGAAGATTCTCGACGCGTTTCTCCTCTTCGCTGAAAAGCCCGCGCAGGGGAGCATAACGCAAGGTGCTGAAGAAGAGGCGCTGATGAGGCTTGAGTTCCAAAGCGCGTTGAATGACTCTGAAACCCATTGGCTGGATGTCTGGAGGGCATTTCGTCACAATGACCATATCGGCTCGCTTCTTGCTGGAGACAGGTTCGCGCAGACGGCCTGCAGGGAGAAGCCAGTCATCGGTAATCATTCGGTGGTAGTCCGCCAAGAGCATGTTGATGCCAGGCTTGACGTAACGATGCTGGTAGGCATCATCTAAAAGGATGACCTCCACATCTTTCGTCTCAGGGTCATTGCAGAGCCGATTGATACCCCTTCTCCGATTGCCGTCTACGGCCACATAAACCTCAGGGAACTTCTGCTTGATAAGCCAGGGCTCATCACCTATCTGATCCATAGGCGAGTCTGTGCCGGCCAGGACATATCCCTTGCTGCGACGCTTGTATCCACGGCTGAGGACAGCCGTTTTGTATTGCTTGCTGAGGATACGGATAAGGTATTCAACATGGGGAGTTTTGCCTGTCCCACCAACCGTAATGTTTCCAACGTTGATGATGGGTATGTCATAATCTTGCGACGGAAGAATGCCGAAATCAAAGAGGGCATTTCTCACCCCCACGCCCAAGCCGTAGAGCCAGCTCAGGGGTTTCAGCCATTCGTTTATCTTGATCAGGTCACTCTCCATGTTCTGTCTGTTTCTCCGTCTTCTGCTTACTTGATGTTGAGGTCATAGGGTAGGCGAGCCTGGATGGGATCCTTTTGAGAAATGTTGCGGATCAGGCTGAAGGCCGTGTAGTATTCACCCAGCATCTGACGCATCTGACCATCAAGGTAGCCCGTCTTTGTCTTGTTGAGCAAGGAAGCATACCAGGGTTCAGGCTCAGGATATCGGCCTGTGCTGTATTTCTCTATCTTTGCTGCCTTTGCTGCCTCAGCGATTGCATCATCAAGGGTTCCCAACTGGTCAACAAGTCCTATCTCTAAACCCTGTTCTCCTGTCCAGACGCGACCCTCTGCTATCTTCTTTACGTCGTCCTGTTTCATGCCGCGACCCTGAGCCACACGACTGGTGAAGAGTTCGTATCCCTTGTTAATGTAAGCCTGCATCATCTTGGATTCTGTCTCATTGAAAGGACGGCCCATAGCGCCAAAGTCACTCATCGCGTTGGTTTTCACCATGTCGAATTTCACGCCAATCTTCTTGGTGAGCAGTTCGCTGGCATCAGGAATCATTCCAAATATGCCGATGCTGCCAGTCAAGGTAGTGGGTTCAGCGATGATCTTGTTGGCTCCGCAGCTGATGTAGTAGCCGCCGCTGGCTGCCAAGCCACCCATGCTGATGATGACAGGCTTCTCAGCCTTGAGCAACTCCACCTCGTGCCAAATCTGCTCGCTTGCATAAGCTGAGCCACCAGGACTGTTTACGCGGATCACAACTGCCTTGATGTCCTTGTTCTTGCGTAGTTTCTGCAAGTCCTTCATCATCTCTTCCCCAATGATCATGTGCTCTTGGTTGAAACTGTATTCAGGAGCCGATTCAACGATCTCACCGTAAGCATAGTAGACAGCAATCTCGTTGCTCTCCTTGTCTTTCAGCGTCTCAGAAGAAGCTACATCGCTCAAGCCCACGAAATTGAGGTCGTCATCCTTGCCAAGCCCAGCCAAAGAGCGCAGCTCATCTTTCACTTCGCTCAGGTAAGCCAACTTGTCAACCAATCCGCCCTTCACGCTCGTTTCAGGATCTGCCAGAATAACCATGCTGTCAGCCAACGCGTTGAGAGCTTCCACCTGCTTGTTTCTGCTCTGAGCCACATCCTTTTGCAGATTGTCCCAGATATTGGTCAGGAAGCTGGTCACCTGCTCGCGATTGGCCTCGCTCATCTCTGTATTGATGTAAGGCTCCACGGCGCTCTTGTAGGTTCCAACCTTGAACACCTGCATCTTCACGCCCAGTTTATCCAGAAGGTCCTTGAAGAAAATGGGATTGCTGGCCATACCGCTCCAATCCAGCATGCCTTCAGGGTTCATGTACACCTTGTCAGCCACAGAACTCAGATAGTAGGCAGCGCGGCTGTAATGGTCACCATAAGCGATGATGAACTTGCCGCTCTCCTTGAAGTCCACGAGAGCCTTGTGCAGTTCCGTCAGGGAACCAGGATCAGCCGATAAGCTTCCACCCTCGAGGTAGATGCCTTTCACTTTATCGTTCTCGCTGGCTTTTTTCAGGGCAATCAAAGCATCCTCCAATCCAATCTGCTGATTGTCTTCGCCCATGAACATGGCCATGGGGCTGTCCTCCACACGTTCATTGATGGCCCCCTGAAGTTTGATTCGCAGGACGGAATTCTTCTTGATGGGAGCACTCATGCTTTCACTGGCAGTCATGCCTGCAATAGAAATGATGCCAATCACCGTCATGATGATACTGCACAAAATAATGCCAACGATAGTGGCCAAAGTGTACTTGATAAAGTCTTTCATTTGCTTCTTATTTTTGTTAATTATACGTTTTTCTTTTCCAAATTATACGTTTTTCAGGAACAAATTTAATGTTTCTTTGCCTTACCACCAAATTTTTCCGTCTTTTTTGGTTGCAAGCAACCCCTTTTGCCTTTTTTGCCCATCAGGATTCACTTTCTTCAGCAGAAAGTGCAATATTGTGATAACTCACAGAATCACAGAACTTTATCCCCTCAATACATGAAGTCAGAAAACACAACGTGTTGAAACCGCAAACACAACGTGTTGAAACCACGAAGTCAACACGTTGAAATTGCAAACACAACACGTTGAAACCGAATCGTCCAAGTGTATGCCTTTGAAGTGCTTCACTTGTTTGCGTCGTAGTAATGAAAGTTGCATCCTGCGCGTTTGGAGACGTTGGCAGTCAGAAATATTGCTGGATAGAGTCCTCTTTCACACCAATATCCAGAGAATGTCGTTGCAGGTTGTTCTTCCACAGCCATGCTGAGAGCTGTCAAGACGAGTCGATCCTCAAGAGTCAACTCGTCAGGTTGCAGAACGTAGAGATGGGCCTTAAGTGTTTCGTCCAGTCTGAGCATGACAGTGAACTTCTTGCTTTGATAGTCTTGCGGAAGAAAAGAAAAGTCGAAGCATCGGCTAACTTCTTTACTGAAGAGATAAAGGGCTTTTTCTCTCTTAAGAGAAGGGCTCATTTCACTGGACAGGTATCGTCCGCCTCCCTGCATACTTTCTAAATGGGAAATGGTGAATTCGAGTTCTCCCCCAGTCTTCCATTTGGAAGAAAAGGCGGGCGTTTCTTCATTGGCAGGGCAAAAAGTTCCGTCTGTCAGTGTTGTCGAACATAATCGTTCTGAAACAAATTGGTTTCCATAAAGGAACGGTGATTCCAGGAATCTCAGTTCACCACTAAACCATTTTGCTGGTATGAGTACAATTGAGTCGTTTAATGTGATATATCCATATTTCTTCCGCATTTTTTTTCTTAGTTTTTCGGTTTCCCTTGAGTGGGGATTTTGTTGTGGTTCAATCCAATATAACACATGGATTTCATTTCCCGTGTTATCAGCGCTCTCGTCGAGATAGGCAAATTTTGAAGTAGGCAATGTAATATCACCTGCTTTATGCAGGGAAAGATTGGAGCACAAGTAGTACTTTGATTCCGCTTTATCCTTCTCAAACGATGTCTTGGATGCCCAATATAAAACATCCATACTGTTTAATGTGGCGCTTGTGCTCTTGTTCACGTATTGCTTGAAGAATCCTTCTTTCAATTCTTCATGGGAAAAATTGGCTTTTTGTCCCCATATTAGAGATGAGACAAGAAGAAACATGAATGCTGTTGCAATTCTCATGGTTGTTTGGTTGTGTGGTTTTGCTGCATAGAAACAGATTGCTCAAAATTAATTTTTTCTTCGTGTTACACACATGCTGGATGTATTGTGTTTACTTTTTGACAAAGTTATGTAATTTTTTGTTGTCGTGCAAGGGATGTGTCGAAAATGTTGTTTCCTTGCCTCGCGTGCGCTTATATATAATAAGGTGTAATGTAATTTTTTTGTGTTATTGAGCAAAAAAGTTGCCTGTATTCTTTGGTG